>CALVEZ010000011.1 GCA_944326695.1 Candidatus Bilophila faecipullorum
AGAAAGAAAAAAGGGAAGAGAGAGAGAGAGAGAGAGAGAGAGAGAGAGAGAGAGAGAAAAAGAAAGAACATCACACGCTTTTCCCCCCCCTCAACAAAAAGCCCCCTTCTCATACGAAGAAAGGGGCTTTCTTTCACCCGAACCCCTGAACAGGGATTCAATAAAGTCAAAAGTCTTTGAAGAGGAAGGGGAGGGGAAGGAGAAACTTTCTCCAGAAAGTTTCTCCTTCCCCTCCCCAATCTTCTCTCTTTCTCCCCTTCCCCTAAACTTCCGTAATAACCGGCACAACCACGGGATCGCGGCCTACGACACGGCGGAAGAAGCCGCGCAGGGAAGAGCGGATACGGTCGCTGAGGCGGGGGATGCCCAAACGCGGGGACGCTTCCAGATGATCAAGCACAAGACACTTGGCGTCCTCGAGAAGATGGCTGAACTGCTGCTCGAAAACGAAACCCTTGGAGATCATGTCCGGGCCGTGGATCACTTCCCCGGTCTCCTCGTCGAGCACAAGCACAACCACGACCACACCGTCGCCGCCCAGCAACTGACGCTCGCGCAGGACCAGATTGCCCACGTCGCCCACGCCCTTGCCGTCCACGAGGATGGAGGCGGCGGGAATCTTCTCTTCAAGCCGGATGCCATCGGGCAGCAGGGTGAGGGGCTCGCCGTCATCAAGAATGATGGTGCGCTCCGGGGCGATACCCCAGGCGCGGGCAAGATCACGGTGCTGGATAAGATGCCGGTATTCACCGTGGATGGGCACGAAAAATTTGGGCCGTACCGCGTCGAGCATCATCCGCAGCTCGTCGCGCCGGGCGTGACCGGAAACGTGGACCGGGCGGGTCCCGTCATGGCAGACGTCCGCACCCATGCGGTACATCTGGTTGATAAGACGGTTGACCGCCCGAGCGTTGCCCGGAATAACGCGCGAGGACATGATCACCGTATCCCCCTCCAGAATGGAAAGCTGACGGTGTTCGCCGGAGGCGATGCGCGAGAGGGCGGAAAGCGGCTCGCCTTGCGAACCTGTGGCAATGATCACCATGCGATCGGGAGAAACGTCGGGGATGCACTGATCGGTAAAAAGTTCCGGCGGCATCCGCATGAAGCCGAGATCACGGGCCCGCTCGATGTTGTTCACAAGGCTCCGGCCGCTGACCACAACCACGCGATCAAACTCCCGGGCCATGTCGAAGACCATCTGGATTCGTTCGATATGGCTGGAGAAAAGCGTAATGACGATCCGCCCGCGCGCTTCGGAAAAAATATCGTGGAACGTTTCGCGTACGATCTTTTCCGACTGCGTATGCCCTTCGCTTTCCGCATTGGTGGAATCCGACAAAAGAAGGCGAATGCCCTCTTTCCCCGCAAAACGACGCAGGGCGGGCAAGTCGGTGCCCACGCCGTCCGTGGGGAATTCGTCGATCTTGAAATCGCCGCTGTGCACGACCTTCCCCGCCGGGGTTTCCACCGCCAGCGCATAGCCCTGCGGGATGGAGTGGCTGACGGGGATAAAGTGGAAACACAGGCTGCCGAGCTTCAGAGGATGTTCCGGGGTCACGGTGATCAGCTCCACCCGGTCGAGCAGGCCGCGCTCGCGCAGCTTGTGCTCCACAAGGGCCAGCGTCAGGGGGGAACCGTAAACCTTCAGCCCCTTGATGAAGGAAACCAGCCAGGGCACCGCGCCGATGTGGTCTTCATGGCCGTGCGTCAGGACCACGCCGAGCAGCCGCTCGCGCTGATTGAGGATGGGTTCCAGCGGCGGGATGACCACGTCCACCCCAAGTTGCTGATCGTCGGGGAACATGATCCCGCAGTCGATGAGGACACAGCCCTCGGCCGTGTTCCACATCTGGCAGTTCATGCCTATTTCGCCAAAGCCCCCGAGGGGCGTGATGGTCAGAAAAGTATTCGTCATTATGCTCTCTGTGCGTAGATTGTTGCGGGAAGTTTATCGGAAGCCCCATGATTCCACAAGCCGTTATCTATGAAAGGAAGGGGCCGGAAACGTCAAAGAAAGAACCTGCCCCGCAAGAACACGCAAACCTTCCCGCAGCCGATGCGCCCAGCCGCAAACGCCAAAAGGCCGGGGTTGCCCCCGGCCTTGATGAATCCGAAAGAGATTCGCGGCTTAACGCTTCGAATACTGGTAGCGGGCACGAGCGGCGCGCTGACCGTACTTTTTGCGTTCCTTCTTGCGCGCGTCGCGGGTCAGGAACCCGGCACGCTTCAAAACGCCGCGCAAGGCGGGATCGACGCTGAGCAGCGCGCGGGAGATGCCGTGGCGCACGGCTTCGGCCTGCCCGGTCACGCCGCCGCCGCAGACGTTGACCTTCACGTCGAACTTGTCCACAAGCTTGGTGAGCACCAGCGGCTGGCGGATGATCATCTGAAGGGTCTTGCGGGGGAAGTAGTCTTCCACCTTGCGACCGTTGATCTCAATGGTGCCGTTACCGGCATAAAGACGGGTACGCGCAGTAGCGTTCTTGCGCCGGCCCGTACCGTAATCAAACTCAGACATGCTTGACTCCTGTCATTAGTACGGGAAGGACAGAGGCTTCGGGCTCTGGGCGCTATGCGGATGCGAGGGACCGGCATACACCTTGAGCTTCTTCAGCATGGCACGACCCAAACGATTCTTGGGAAGCATACCGCGCACGGCGAGCTTGATGGCCTCGGCGGGCTTTTCAGCAAGGAGCTTGTCGAGCGTCGTTTCGCGCAGACCGCCCACATAGCCGGAATGACGGTAATACTTTTTCTTTTCCAGCTTGGCGCCGGTGACCTTGATCTTTTCGCAATTGACAACGACGATCACGTCGCCATTGTCCATGTGCGGAGCAAATTCGGGCTTGTGCTTACCGCGGAGGCGGTGGGCAATTTGGGAGGCCAGACGGCCGAGAACCTGATTGTCCGCATCCACGACAAACCACTGATGGTCGATATGCTCCGGAGTGGGGCTAAACGTCTTCATGCTGAAGCGTCTCCTCTGCTAAAACTTGTGGAACGAAATGTATAAAATGCCAGAGCAGGCTTGTCAAGCGACAAAACCGTTTTCTTTCTGCGCCCGGCAGAACAGAACCGTTGCGGGCGTTGTTGCGCAGCGGTTTCCATAACAGGGCGTCCCATCATCCTGAAAACGCCCCGAAACCATCCGGCGGCCGCCATGCCGCATTCCGTGAGGAAAAGAGGCTGGCACCGGGCGCTTGCCGCGCCCCGGGATACGCTATTCGAAACGTCTTGAAATCATTGCGGTCAGCGACTACCATGCGAGTAACGGTTCACAAGGGGGAAGCTGATGTCCGCGATCCGAAAAAGCCTTTTACAGCTTATGTTTTCCGGTTCGTACATGCGCCGCTGGAACGACAAGCTGCGTCCCGTGGAACTCTACGAAATCGACAAGCAGGCGCACAAGATGATCGTCGCCTGGATGCTCACGCTCCTGAACAGCGTTGGATATTCTGCCTCAGATCGTCTCAAATTGCAACAGGAAGTTATAGAAAGAGGGCTATTCGATTATCTTTACCGGCTGGTCACAACCGACATCAAGCCGCCGGTCTTCTACCGCATCTGCGAAAACGAAAAAGACCATGCGGAACTCACCGGATGGGTGCTCAGGGAACTGCGCCCGGCGCTCGGTGCGCTGGACGAGGGCTTTCTGCGCCGCATGGAAAGCTACCACCGCAGCCGCGACCGCAGCGGCCTTACCGACCGCATCCTCAGCGCCGCCCACCACTACGCCTCGGGCTGGGAGTACAACGTCATCAGGCCATTCAATCTTTTTGACGAGGAAAACCAGTCCATTGCGGAATCGTTTACCAAGCGTCTCGAAAGCCAGACCTCCCTGCGGGGCGTGAGCGATCTTATTCAGGGCCATGCCTTTTTCAGCGACTCGCCCACGGCTCTGGGGCGCTTCGCCAAGCTCTGCGGCCAGTTGCGCTTTCAAATCCGCTGGGCGGATACGCCCCGGACCCCCGAAACGTCCGTACTCGGCCACATGTTCCTCGTCGCCGGATACGCCTACTTTTTCAGCCTCACCGTCGACGCCTGCCCCGCCCGCTGCGTCAACAACTTTTTCGCCGGGCTTTTTCACGACCTCCCGGAACTCCTCACCCGGGACATCATCACCCCGGTCAAACGATCCGTCAACCAGTTGCCGGAGCTGCTCCGGGACTACGAATTGCAGGAGCTGGAACGCCGCGTCTTCGGCCCCCTCACCGCAGGCGGCCACACGGAAATCGTGGCCCGGCTGCGCTACTATCTGGGGCTCGGCGGCGCGGACGTGACCTCGGAGTTTGACGACACCATCCGCGAAGCCTGCGGCATGGTCCGGCGTCTGCAAGATTTTGACGATCTGCACGCCAACGGCAACGCCGACGGCTTCGATCCCAAGGATGGGACGCTCCTGAAAGTCTGCGACAATCTGGCGGCCTTCATCGAGGCCCACACCTCGGTGCGCACCGGCATTTCCTCCCCCAATCTTCAGGAGGCCATCGCCCGCATCCGTGCCGACTTCCGCCATCGTACGCTCGGCCCGCTCTCGCTTGGGACGATTATTGCAGATTTTGATTAGGAAAGATTGGAGGGGACGGGCGGGCCTTTCTGGAGAAAACCCTGCCCCTTCCAAACCTCCCCTACCCTCCCCAAAGACGCTCTGGTCGATGACGTGCGGGGAGACATGCAGGCTTGACCGGAGGCGCACGTCCCCCGGCGGCGCATTCCCAAACAAAAAGGATCGCCCGATGTGGACGATCCTTTTTGGCACGAAAGAACGGGCGTTGCCCGCAATCCTCAGGGCATTGTGGCCGCTAGCCCATCCTTACCATAAAATAATAGACGATGGGCGCGAGGATAAGCCGGTACACCGCAAAAGGCCGCAAGGTGATGCGCCCCACAAGAGCGATGAAGGTCTTGATGGCCAGCCAGCCGAAAATGAACGCGAAGATGAGGCCCGTGGCGAACAGGGGGATATCCTCTACCGTAAACAGGGACCACGTTTTCAGGAGATCATAGCCAGTGGCGGCGAACATGATCGGCACGGCGGCCACAAACGAATATTCGGCTGCAAGGGCACGCTTTTCACCGAGCAGCATCCCCCCCATGATGGTGGAGCCGGAACGGGAAAAACCCGGCCATAAGGCCATGCACTGGCAAAGGCCGATGCCGAGCGCCAGTTTGGGCGTCACTTCGTCGATGCTGGTATATTTGGGCGGCCGCCTTGCGCACCAGCTTTCCACAAAAAGCATCAGGACGCCGCCGACGGCAAGGGAAAGGGAAACGCTGAGCGGCGTGAAGAGCTGCTTGATAGAGGAATGCAGCCAGAGCCCCACGATGGAGGGTGGCAGCGTCGTCAGGAAAAGAAGCCAGATGCCCCGCAGGCCCGCAAAGGGTTGCGGCGCAGCCGAATGAACGCGCCCGGGCAGCAGCAGCCCCATGAAACGATCCCAGTAGACCAGCAGGACGGCAAAAATGGAACCAAGCTGAATGGCGACCTCAAACGTGCTGGCCTTGGGCCCCGTAAAGCCCAGCAGGTCGCCAGCGATGACCAGATGCCCGGAGGACGAGACGGGCAGAAATTCGGTGAGCCCCTGTACAGCCCCCATGATGAGGCCGGTGGAAAACCATCCGTCCATGAATTACTCGCAGGCGTTACAGGGGGTGATGGCCCGGGCCGCGAACGCCACCGTTTCGCGGTACAGATGCGGGGGCGCGTACGGCGTGAGCACGCGCGTACGGTTCACGCCGACCATGAGGGAAATGAGTATCTGCGCGGTTTCCTTCACGAGGATTTCCCGGATGGAGCCGTCCTCAAGGCCGCGCCACAACTGCTGTTCAAGCAGACGGTGCACCTCGTTGAACTTCTCGAACATCAGCTCGCGGTCGTCATTCGTCTTCATGTCGCTGTAGGGCGAACAGCGCACCAGAACCAGCCAGTTGGAGTTGGGATCGATGGAGAAATCCAGATAAGCCTTGCAGAAGTTCAACACCCCCTCGCGGCCGTTCCTGCCTTCGTCGCAGGCCCTTTGCAGGACTTCGAGAAAACGTTCGAGAACGTCCATCCCGGCGGCCAGAAAAAGCTTTTCCTTATTGCCGTAGTGATGGGTCAGCAGCCCGAGCGCTACACCGGCCCGCTCGGAAATTTTCTTGAATGTGGTTTCCGTGTACCCGCATTCGCCGAAAAGCTCCTTGGCGGCCTTCAGCAAGGCCTCCTTCTTCGTCATTGTGGTCATAGTATCCCCCCGAAAAACATCTGCAAGAAACAACGCTGGTTAGTTGAGCAATCAGCACACTATGCTACAGGATTTCGCTCGTCAACGGAAAAATGCGGCCTGATCGTTCACCTCCCCGCTTTGGAAAAAGCGCGCCGATGCCTTATTCTGGAGGAAAAATGTCATGGTCAGGCCCCGATGCGGTTCTCCTTCGGATACACATACAAGACCAGCACCCAGATGAGCAGCGCCACGCCCACGCCCATCGCGTAGGGCCCGCGCCATCCCACTACCGACCAGCCGATGCCGAAAACCAGAGGCGAGACGCTTTGGCTCAACCGCAGCACCGTGCCGTTCATGGCCATGACGATGGCCCGGTTGCGCGTAGGGGCCAGCGTAGTCATGCGGGCGTTCAGCAAGGGAAAGGACAGCCCCTGCGCCGCTCCGCCAAGGAAAATGGGCAGGGCCAGCCACCATAAGAGGCCCACCCGGTCCGGCAGGGCCAGCATCAGGCTCTGGGCCGCCAGATACAGCCCCACGGCGGCGAGCAGGAGGCGACGGTGCGGATATTTTTTGCCGAGCCACGCCAGATTCATGGCGATGGACGCCGTCCCGATGGAAGCGACCGTGAAGACCCCGCCGATCTGCGAAGGAGAGGCCTGGAAAAGCTCATCGGCAAGCAAAGGGAAATAGGTGATGGTCGGCCCATACAGAATGCAGAAACAGAGGAAGGTCAGCCCGAAGAGCCCCACGGCGGCGGGATGCAGGATGATCGCCCGGCTCTCCCGGCCGTAGCGTTTCCAGTCCATGCCCGCATGGGGACGCTCAAGAGGAACGCGCAAGGCCAAAAGGCCCACGGGCAGCGCACAGAGCGACACCCAGAACGGCCACGTCCAGTCCATTTCGCCGAGGATGCCGCCAAGGGCCGGATAAAGCGCCGTGCCGAGGCTGATGGTCGCCCCTACCATACCCATGATCCTGGGGCGTTCCGCTTCCTCGTACAAATCCCCGACGAGCGTGCCGTACAAAATGCCCAAAGGCGCGGCCCCCAGCCCCTGCACGGCCCGCCACGCCAGCAGCGATCCGAAAGAGCCGGACAGGGCGCACCCCGCCCCCCCGCAGGCAAAAAGCGCCAAGCCCGGCAAGAGGACGGCCTTGCGGCCGAAACGATCCGCCAAGACCCCCGCGACCGGCGTCATGAAGGCGCTCGGCAGCGTAAAGCAGGTGATGAGCAAAGCGATACCGGCAGCATCAAGATGGAAAACGTCGCCCAGCTTTGGCAGGATGGGCAAGGTGACGGAAACGCCCATGACGCCGATGAGCGCCACGCAGAGGATAAGCATCAAGCCGGCCTTGCCTGCCGAGCTCCCCGCCCCTCTGCGCCCGCCGTGGCCGACGTCGTCGCGTGGAAAGGCCGCCGAGCTCCCCCTCCCCCTGCGCCCTTCCTCCGAAACGCCTTTTCCATCCATATCAACTTCCTTTATGGCGTTCCGCCGGGACAGCCCGCAAGCCTGCGTAAGAGACATCAGTCCCGCCAACCCTGCCTGCGCGTTTCCCAGCGAATCCTTTGCCGGTTGAAAACATACGAAAGATAACGCCGCACCGGGTTACGCCTTTCGGAAGCATTGCGCCGCAACGCCTCGGTCAAAAGCCCGATCCATTTCTCGGTCAGCACGGCATCCGTGAACGCCTCGGCCCGCCGCAGGCCGTTGCCCCGCATGGACGCATACAGACCCGGCTCGTTTTGCAGCCGATCCAGCGCCTCAAGAACGCTTTCGGCGGTCGGCGTTTCCAAAAAATCCAGCGGGGAACGGCGCAGTTCCTCATAAGCGGGTTCCAGCCCCAACAGGGCCGGCACGCCCGCCGTCCACGCGTTGATGAGCTTCGAAGCCGGCTTGGTGCCCAGTACCACGGGAGGGCAGTCTCGCACCGCCAGCACGGCATCTATCCCCTGATAATCATGCCAGCACCCCTGAAAACGGTTGACGAACGTCACTCCCCGCTCACGGAGGGCACTACGGAAAGCAGGGGCCTTCACGAACTCCGGCTCGTATTGATCACTGCCGAGATAGGCGAGCGTTTGTAGCCGGTCGCCCCTTCCGGGATCACGAGGGATGAGCCCCGGCTGCGTCCAGAGAGGGATATAGCTCCGGTGGGAGCACTCTCCTCCCAGTGCATTCTGCACCACGGTCATATCCGCCAGAGCCGGAACGGGTCTGTCCGCCTGCACAACCACGGCGAAACAACTGTGTACGCCAAGGCGCGGTACCGCGTCATCCCAATGGAAAAGGCAGACCGCGCCATCTACGGCCCGGGTCGCCAGCCTTACCTCAAAAGGACATTCCACGGCGCTCAGACGCGCCCATGTCAGCAGAGGCCAACAATCCAGCCCCGAGACAATCCGCTCGGGCCGCGCCTCCGGGACGAAGGGCACAGGCTCGGAAAGCAGTTCCGGCCAGTACCTGCGCAGGTGTTTCTCATTGACGATACAATAGACGGTCTCCCTTGTGGGAGAGGAAGAAGTGCGGATATCCATAATCTCCATTCTAACCCATTCCGCCTCGACCGGAAACCCTTTCCTTCCACACCTCGCATTTTGGGATAAAAGTGTTCCCCGCGCCCTTCCACTTGGTCAGGCAACCAGTTGACTTATAAAATAAAAAATAGTGTCCACCCCTCTGGCCCCAAAGGGCGATATTTTACCCTAAAAGTTTAAAAAGAGAAGAAAAAATAAGACGCTTCCAAAAGCCCCCCTCTTGTGACTCTTCGCGCAACCAATCAAGGAGACTTGCACTCACGCCAAAAACACAACATAGTGCAATGGAACTTTTGAAAGGGCGTTTTTCCATTTTCACCTTTTACCAGGGTAAAGGAGTCATTATGTCCGTAGAACTGCTTGCAGCAGTGGCTGTGCTGCCCATTCTGGTGGCGCTCATCCTGATGGTCGGTATGCGATGGCCGGCGACCAAAGCCATGCCACTCGCATGGCTTGTCTGTGCGGTCAGCGCCATAGTGGTATGGGGGCTGACTCCGGGCTATGTCCTTTCGTTGACGCTGCAGGGATTCGTTACGGCCATAGGCGTACTCATCATTGTTTTCGGGGCTATCCTCATCTTGTTTACCCTTGAGAAAAGCGGCGGGATGGAAACCATCCAGTATGGAATGCAGAACATCAGCCGTGACAAGCGCGTGCAGGCCATCATCATAGGCTACATGTTCGCGGCCTTCATTGAAGGGGCGGCAGGATTCGGCACGCCCGCCGCGCTCGCCGCGCCCCTGCTGCTGGCGCTCGGCTTCCCGGCCATGGCCGCCGCCATCGTCTGCCTCGTCTTCAACAGCTTCCCCGTGACCTTCGGCGCGGTGGGCACGCCCGTAGTGGTCGGCCTTTCCCCGTTGAAAAGCATTCTGGAAGCGGACATCGCCAACGGCGGCATGACCTACGCCGCCTTCTGCAAGGTTGTGGGCGAAAACGCCACGCTCATGCACCTGCCCATGATCTTCATCCTGCCCGTGCTCATGCTCGGCTTTTTGACGCGCTACTACGGCCCGACCCGCACGTGGTCCGAAGGCTTCGCCGCATGGAAATACTGCATGTTCGCGGCGGTCTGCTTCACCATTCCCTATATGATCGTGGCGTGGACCCTCGGCCCCGAACTTCCCTCCCTCGTGGGCGCGCTCATCGGCCTCGGCGTGCTGGTCTACGGCACCAAGAAGGGCTTCTGCGTGCCTGAAAAGACGTGGGATTTCGAACATCACGAAAAGTGGGACCCCAGTTGGACCGGCAGCATCGCCGCCACCGGCAAGACGGAATTCCATCCTCACATGAGCCAGGTGCGCGCGTGGATGCCCTATGCCCTCATCGGCGCCATCCTCGTCATCACCCGCATCCCTGAACTGGGCCTCAAGGCGTGGCTCTCTTCCTTCAAGATCGGCTTCACCGACATCCTGGGTTATCAGGGCGTCAGCGCTTCCATTGACTACCTCTTCCTTCCGGGGACGATTCCCTTCACTCTCGTGGCGATCATCACCATCCTCCTGCACGGCATGAACGCCAACGCGGTGAAGGAAGCGTGGACCACCACCTTCGCCAAGATGAAGGCGCCCACCATCGCCCTCCTCGCGGCCGTGGCTCTCGTGTCCATCTTCCGCGGCTCGGGTGTGAACCCGGATGGGATGCCCTCCATGCCGCTGGCGCTGGCGCAGACCGTGGCCGAATTCACCGGTTCCGCATGGCCCGCGCTGGCCTCCTATGTGGGCGGCCTCGGCGCGTTCATCACCGGCTCCAACACCGTGTCCGACCTGCTGTTCTCGGAATTCCAGTGGAACATGGCCACCAACCTTGAATTGCCCCGCCAGATCATTGTGGCGGCTCAGGCCGTGGGCGGCGCAATGGGCAACATGGTGTGCATCCACAACGTCGTGGCCGCCTGCGCCGTGGTGGGCCTCTCCGGGCGCGAAGGCATGATCATCAGAACGACCTTCTGGCCCTTCCTGCTCTACGGCGTCGTGGTCGGCATCGTCGCCACCATCCTTATCTAAACGTTCCCTGCGGAAGGGGGTTCCTCTTCCGCAGCCTTTCTCAGGCGGCAGAGCCAGCCGCCGGAAGCGCCTTTCCACAAAAGAAGAAGGCCGGAGATTCATTCTCCGGCCTTCCCGTTTCTTCACCCACAGGAAGAAAGGACGCCATCGCGTCGCACGGGAAACGGGCCGTTCCCCATCTTCGATATCGGGAAGAGCCTCTCATCCTCTCTGGTAGAGGCGAACGCTCTCCCCCTTCCCGCTGGGCCTGCTTGATGGAACCGTACGGCACAGCAACCTTTCCTGACGCATTGCCAAGAAAAAAGGACGTCCCTGCGGCACAGTTGCGCCTTGGACGTCCTTTTCTCCGCCGGCCCTTAACGGCCTTTCGCGGACGGCCCCGTGACGGGGGCCGGATTTAGGAAATCTTGCTGCCCGGTGCAACGGCCCCGCCGGGAGCGAGAAGGGTCAACGTGCCGTTGGGGTCTTCGGCAGTCAGGATCATACCCGCAGAAACCAGCCCACGGATTTTGCGCGGCGCGAGGTTGGCGACGACGCAGACCTGACGGCCCACAAGGTCTTCCGGCGCGAAATGCTCGGCAATGCCCGAAAGGATTTGCCGGGGCTCGTCCTCTCCAAGGTCAATCTTGAAGCAGAGCAGCTTGTCGGCCTTGGGCACGCGGCCCGCCTCCAGAATGGTGCCCACGCGCAGATCGAGCTTCTGAAAATCGGCGTATTCCGCCACGCCCGGGGCCGCAGCCTCGGCAGGGGCCGGAACGGAAGCCGGGGCGGGCTTGGCCGCCTTGGGGCTTTTCTGCTTGGCCTTCTTGTCTTCCTTCATTTCTTCCGGGATATCCAGCCGGGGGAAGAGGTTGGAGGCGGAAGCGATCACAGAGCCCTCCGCAAGGCACGCCCACGCGCCCTCTTCAGCGTCAAGGTTCCCGGCGGGGGCGACGCCGAAACGTTCCGAGGCGGGAAGGGGCTGGCCGAGCTGCTCCAAAAGCGTCGCCGCCGTGCCCGGCATGACCGGCCACAGGCAGAGCGCCACCTTGCGCATACATTCCAGCAAGAGGCGGATGACCGTACCGAGCCGGGCCGTATCCCCCTGTTTGAACAACGTCCACGGGGCCTGCGAATCCACGTACTTGTTCAGGGCGCGTACCAGTTCCCACAGGGCATCAAGGCCCTGCGCGAAACGGATGTTGCCGAAAAGCTGCGCGTAGTTGCGGCGGGCGTTTTCCGCCAGTTCCATCAGCGCCTTGTCCTCTTCGGAGAGCGCGCCCAAGGGAGGCACCTTGCTCTCGAAGTATTTGGCGTTCATGGACAGTACGCGGCTGAACAGGTTGCCGAGGTCGTTGGCGAGGTCCGCGTTGAAGCGGGTGATCAGCGCCTCTTCCGAGAAGCTGGCGTCGGACCCGAACTGCATGTCGCGCAGCAGGAAATAGCGGAAGGCGTCCAGTCCGTAGCGTTCGGCCATCTTGATGGGCTCGACCACGTTGCCGAGCGACTTGGACATCTTGGTATCCTTGATGAGCCAGTAGCCGTGCACGTTGAGGTGCCGATAGAGGGGCACGCCCGCGGATTTGAGCATGGTGGGCCAGAAGACGCCGTGCGGCTTCAGGATGTCCTTCGCCACGAGATGCTCGCCCGGCCAGTAGGCGGCGAACTTGTCGCCGTCCGGCCAGCCGAGGGCCGAGATGTAATTGAGCAGCGCATCGAACCACACGTAGCAGACGTAGTCGCGGTCGAACGGCAGTTCGATGCCCCACTCAAGGCGCGACTTCGGACGGGAAATGCACAAATCTTCCAGCACGCCGCTTTCGATCATGGACAGGACTTCGTTGCGGTAGCGTTCCGGACGGATGAAGTCGGGATTCTCGCGGATGTGCTCGGCCAGCCACGGCAGATACTTGGACATGCGGAAAAAGTAGTTCTTTTCCTGAATGAAGTCCGGCTTGGTCAGGTGTTGCGGGCACAGGCCGTTTTCGAGTTCCTTTTCCGTATAGAAGCGCTCGCAGCCCGTGCAGTAGTGACCGCCGTGCTCACCAAAATAGATGTCGCCGTTGTCGTAGACCTTCTGGAGGAACGCCTGCACGCGGGCCTTGTGATCCGGGTCCGTGGTACGGATGAACTGGTCGTTCTTGATCCCCAGTTTCGGCCACAGGGCCTGAAACTGCCCGCTGATGCCGTCCACGAAGGCTTGCGGCGTCTGCCCGGCGGCTTCGGCGGCCTTGACGATCTTGTCGCCGTGCTCGTCGGTACCGGTCAAAAACCACGTATCCTCACCGAGCAGCGCGTGGAAACGCCGCAGGCTGTCGGCCACGATGGTGGTATAGGCATGGCCGAGGTGCGGCTTGGCGTTGACGTAGTAAATCGGCGTGGTGATGTAGAAAGTGGAGGCCACTGCAAAAGCTCCTTTCGTTGTATTCGGCGGCTCGGCGGACCGGGCTTCCCATCCCCTGAAAAGGGAAAAGGCCCGGCGCCTCCCCAGTGGGAAACTACCGTTTGCGCTTGCGCTTCTTGCGGGGGCGCAGGCCCTCTTCCGCGTTGTCCGACTCGGCGTCGCCCAGAGCGTCGAGGCCCGCCTGATCCGCTTCGTCGCAGTCAGCGAAAGCGTCGTCAATGGTCTCGGGGTCGGCCATGACCACCATAAGCTCGTCATGGGTCCGCGACGCGGCGGGCTTGCCTTCCGTCCGCACCTCGCCGCCTTCCGGACGGGGCGGCGCGTCGGGGCGGCGCGGCTCAAGCGCCTGCCACTCGTCGAGGGTCAGCTCAAGCTCCTCGTTGGCGTCGGTCAGCAGGGCCACGCTGTTGCGGAACATGTTGGCCCGCAGGACCTTCATGGGGCCGCGATTGGTTTGATACCGCTTGCCGAGCCGAGGGCAGCTGCTGTGGAAAATATCGTAGTTTTCCTGCTCGTAGCTGAGGCAGCACAGCAGACGGCCACAGATGCCCGATATCTTCGACGGATTCAGGAAAAGGTTCTGTTCCTTGGCCATCTTGATGGTCACGGGCACGAACTTGCGCAGGAAACGGCGGCAGCAGCAGACCATGCCGCAACTGCCCACAGCCCCGAGCATCTGCGTTTCGTGGCGCACCCCGATCTGCCGCAGCTCAATGCGGGTGTGGTACTCGCGCACCAAGTCCTTGACCAGTTCCCGGAAATCGATACGGGTGGGCGCCGTAAAATAGAAAACCAGCTTGCTGCGGTCGAAAAGTACCTCCACGTCCACGAGCTTCATATCAAGCTGGCGCTCGCGGATGCGCGCCTCGCAGAAGCGGTGGGCGTCGTAAGTGAGGGTGTCGTTTTCCTCGACGGTCACAAGGTCCTCGTCCGTCACCTTGCGTAAAACCTCGCGCACGTTTTCAGGAGGCAAGTCGTCGGGAAGACGCTCGGCAAGGGTCATCACCGTGGCGATGCCGAGGCCCTGCCCGGTTTCCGCCAGAACGCGATCCCCTCTGCCGATGAAGGGATCATCGCAGTAAAAAAAATATATTTGTCCATAATGACTGAATTTAAGGCCAAGTATGCGCTTCATGTATGTCTGTCGTCCGCACCGGGGCGAACCGGGTAAAGAGGATAAGGGTAGAGCCCTTTCTTTTCGGCCATAACCGGGGCCGTGTCAATCGCTCCGGCGGGCTGGATTTTGCTCCCCCGCTGCGGTATGCAGCCCTTACACCCTTTCCCTTAACCACGGAGACGTCATGATCACCCGCGAAGAGGCATTGGAACTGTTGCAGGAACCCGGTCCCGAAAAACACCTCATCCAGCACGCGCTGGCCTCGGAAGCGGTCATGCGCGCCCTTGCCCGCCATCTTGAACAGGATGAGGACATCTGGGGCCTGACCGGGCTGCTGCACGATATTGACTATCCCCTCACCCACGACGATCCCGCAAGGCACGGCCTTGTGGGAGCCGACCGTCTGAACGGCATCCTCCCTGAGGAGGCGTTGCACGCCATCCGCGCCCACAACGGCGAAATGACCGGCGTACAGCCCGAATCGGCCTTCGACTACGCCCTGCGCTGCGGGGAAACCGTCACCGGGCTTGTCGTCACCGCCGCGCTGGTGCGCCCCACGGGTATGGACGGGATGCAGGCTTCCAGCCTCAAAAAGAAAATGAAGGATAAGGCCTTCGCCGCCAGCGTCAACCGCGACTGCATCCGCCAGTGCTCCGAACTGGGGATGGAACTCGGGGACTTCCTGACCCTCGCCATCGGCGCGATGGCCGCCATTGACGAGGAACTGGGCCTCAAAAAATAAGCTTATATACTTAGTTAAATATCTATCCCTAAAATGAGTACAGGAATATCTATATTGGAAGTTCCTCGTTTCGTTAAATCCCATGCGAACTGTTCAAAGTATGAAACTCCTGTACTCATTTCATCTGCCAGATGTTTAACAGGAACTATTTCAATACCCGTATCAATTTTTCCCAAATTAGAAAAAATGGTCATTTTAGCACATACATTATAGACCATAAAAGCGTATTTACCAAATTGAACTTCTACCCCTAATTTTACTCCTTCTTTTAAGAAATCCATATCTCTTTTGGCATTTCTTCCACACGCAGGGATATACCCATCTAAATAATTACCGTATATATATTCACATGGAACAGCGTAATTTTTCCACTTAAACTTTGAAAATTCTTTTTTAAATGCTTTATTTAATTCTTTAGGGGAATATAACCATTTTCCTCTCATAGTAATTTCATGACTTTCTTTCGTTTTATAAAGTGAAGCATCTACAGATTTTATTACCTCTTTTATTTCTTTTAATTCATTAAAATATTTATCTTCTACTGCACTTTTCCCCCGTTAAAATCAAATTCAGCCACTATCTTCATAAGAGTATACCTTGCTGCTTTTTCCAAGATTGAGGGACTTGAGCTACTTTTTCTTTCCCTGTAGGTTTATAAACTTCTTTTCCTAATGGCCTTAACTTTAATTGACCTTTCAAAAAAAGGTCAATTCTCCTTTTTGCTATTTGAATATATTTATTTTCCAAGTCTATCATCATAATTTTTCTATTATGTTTTAAAGCAGCAATCGCTGTACTCCCTACCCCACCAAAAGGATCAAATACCCAATCTTCTTCATTTGTTAAAGCCAATATGCAACGTTCTACCAACTCTACCGGAAACTGGCATGGATGTTCTGTTTTTTCGGGGTGATTACATTTCACATTAGGAATATCCATAACACCTTCAATCCATTCTTCTTTTATTCCATACCAATAATCAGAAGGGTTTTTCCCTAAAGGATTACCGCTTGGTTGTCCCTTTTTAGGTCCTTTATAATGTAGTTTACCAGGGTATTTTGAAGGTACTCTTACATCATCTAAATTAAATGTATAAGAATCATTTTTTGTAAACCATAAAAGAGTTTCATATCTCCCTGAGAAACGATTTTTACAATGTAATCCATGTTCAAAATGCCAAATAATCCTATTTCTAAGCTTTAAACCTAATTTTTTAAAAATTGGATAAAACAATACATCAAGAGGATAAACTTCACCTTTTTCTACGTAATTACCAACCTGCCATACTATACTTCCATTTTCATCTAAAACCCTTATACATTCTTTTAAAACTTGTTCCTGCCATTCCAAATATATTTCCAATGAAGATTTTTTTCATATTTTTTTCCTATATTATAGGGAGGTGAGGAAATAATAAGCTTAAACACCCCGCTTGGAATACGCTTCATTCCATTTAAAGTATCATTTTCACATAAAACAATTCTATTTTGAGGTGAATATTCATTATCAATATGTAAACTATTATTTATCATCTACTTTTCCTAATACTCTTTATTAAGAACTTTAAATATCAGAAAAAAGGAGGGATACTTAAAGAATATCCCTCACTTTTTACATTAAAATTTTGTGAAGGGCCTACTTGCCTTCGCAGTTGCGGTTGCAGTGGTATTCGTCGTCCATCCAGTATTCGAGGGGCATGGACTGGCGCAGGTTCTCCACGAGCGCCTTTTCCTTGTCCCCGTCCATGGGATGCAGACGGATATAGACGTAGCTGGTGCCGTCTTCCGTGCGGCTGCGCGAGGTGAGCACGGAAAGGACGTTTCCCCCGTTGTGGCTGATGGCGTCAAAGACCGGAGAAAGCACGCCCAGCTTGTCGGGAAGCAGGAAGGCAAGCTGGAGGCCGCCCTTGCCCGCGCCGCAGAAATCCACCAGCACTCGGAAAATATCGTGATCGGTGATAATGCCGACCAATTCCCCGGCCCCGTTCATGACCGGCAGGCCGCCGATGCCCTTGTTTTCCATAATCAGCGCCGCGTCGTCTACCGCGTCGGTGTCAAAGACGGTGACGGGCTCGCTGGTCATGATGTCCTTCACCTTCACTTCGGACAGGAGATAGTAAAGCTCGTGCATGTCGAGCGTCGTCGCCTTGGAAGGGGAAGCGGCCCGGATGTCCCTGTCGGATACGATGCCCACCAGACGGTTGCCGTCCATCACGGGCACACGGCGGATATTGTTGTCCTTCATTAACTTGGACGTCTTGAGCATGGATGTGTCGGGGGTCACGGTGATGACGTCCTTGGTCATCCACTCACGGATCAGCATGGGAACCTCCTTAAGAGACCGGGAGTTGCAAGGGTTAGAGGGCGCTCTGCGAGCAATGGGAATCTACACGATTTCCCGTCCGCGCACAATGCCGGACCGAGTGAGGAAACAGTCTCTGGCGTCCATGAAAAAAGCGTGCTATCCGAGCCTTATGAACCTTTCAGAACTCATGCCGCTCTGGGAAAGCCTCGTCCGGCCGCTCACGCGACTGCTTTTGGCCATGTGCCTTGGCCTGCTCGTCGCCAACGTGGTGGAGGCCCTGCGCTGGACGCAGCCCCTGGCCCGGCTTTCCGCGCCTTTAGTAAGGCTGGCCCGCCTCGGGGAAACGGCAGGCGCCTCGTTCTCAATGGCCTTTTTCTCGCCCGCCGCCGCCAATGCTCTGCTTTCCGAAAGCCACGCCAAGGGGGAAACCAGCCTGCGCGAACTGGTGCTCGCCAACCTCTTCAACAGCCTCCCCGCCTATATGGTGCACCTGCCCACCATGCTTTTCATGCTCTGGCCCGTGCTCGGCGCGCCCGCCCTCGTATATACCGGGCTCACCCTCGGGGCGGCCGCCCTGCGCACGCTCTTCACCGTCGGCCTTGGCCACGCCCTGCTGCCGCCCCTGCAAGGGGAACAGTGCCTCGAATGCCGCCTGCCGCAGGAAAAGGTCACCCTCAAAAGCGCCGCATCCAAGGCATGGAAGCGTTTCCGCCGCCGCCTGCCCAAACTCGTCGTCTTCACCATCCCCGTCTACGTCGCCATGTACGTCATGCAGCACTACGGCCTCTTCCGCGCGGCGCAGGACTGGCTTTCCCAACATACGCCGTGGCTCGGCTTCATCCGCCCCGAGGCGCTCGGGATCGTACTCCTGAGCCTCGCGGCGGAGATCGGGGCGTCCCTCTCCGCCGCGGGTTCGGCGCTGCATATGGGCGGACTCACGCCGAGCGAGGTCATCATCGCCCTGCTCGTGGGGAATATCCTGTCCACGCCCATGCGCACCATCCGGCACCAGTTCCCGGCCTATGCGGGCTATTACAGCCCCGGACTGGCCTTCAAGCTCATCCTCTGCAACCAGCTCCTGCGCACCCTCACCATGATCGGCGTGACGTGGGCCTACTGGCTGTACGCCATCAACTGAAAAGAAACCGCCCCACCCCCCTCAAAGGGTGATGAGGGCGGCCCCGTACGCCGTGCAGCAGGACGCCGCGTCACAAGCGGGTTTCCCTCCGGAAGTTGAGGCAAGAAAATCCACAGGTTGCCTCTTTCAAAATTTTCTTGCAAAAAAGACTTGCCAATTTTTTCAATCTCACTTATTAAATGTCCTCGCTGCTTCGGTAGCACACATGGCAAGGTAGCTCAGTTGGTCAGAGCATACGGTTCATACCCGTAGTGTCGAGAGTTCAAATCTCCCCCTTGCTACCAGATGACAATGGCGGTTCCGAATGAATATTCGGAACCGCTTCGTCGTTTCAGAGGATTCGACGTTTTTAAAGAGCGGCGCACGGCGTTTCTTGGCGGGAACGGCGTGCGCCTTGTTTATGGACGTTCCGGGCTGGCCGGGGGCGGCGTCTTCATGTCGACCACAGGCTGCGACGACGGCGGAACCTCGGTCGGCGGGTCACACCATGCGGGCAGACGCGAGAACAGGCCGAGCATACGGTAACGATCCTCGTCCGGGAACACGCCCACGCCGCACAGTTCAAAGACAATCCGGGCCCATGCCCTCCCCGCCTCCACGAACGAACGCGGATCGGCTTCGTAGCGTTTGCGGCCCTGCACCTGAATATCGTAGGTCGCCAAGTGATCGTATGTCGGAGCCGCCGCCATAAGGGTTTGCCAGAATAGCGCATACCCGTCCTCGCGTTCCCGGGCCGCGCCCGCCTCGCCTTTCCCGTAGTGCTCCATATAGGCTTCGCTCAGACATTGCCGAAACGCAGCACTCCGTTCGGGAGGCGTGTCTTCCGACAGCAACCGTTGCCCGAGGCTTCCAAAGGTCCGGGCGTTGGTTTCCGTCTGTTCCGCAATGGGGACATGGAAATGCATCAGGCAGCATCCCGCCAGCAGTCCCGCGCCCAACAAGGCTACACCCTTTCGCATAAGCTCCTCCTCGGGATTCCGGCCCCTTCCGCAGCCATTCCTCTGCTAGGTACGGTTCCGCCGTGCGGCGTTTCCCCAGCGGGCGAGGGCGCACGCCAATTCGCGCACGTCGATGGGCTTGGAGAGATGGGCGGTCATTCCGGCGGCGAGGCTGCGTTCGGCGTCGCCGTACATGGCGTGGGCGGTCATGGCCAGAATAGGAATATCCTCCGCGCCGGGCACCCCGCTGGAACGGATGCGCCGCACGGCCTCATAGCCGTTCATGACGGGCATCTGGACATCCATGAGGATGACGTCGAAATCCTGATCCTTCAGGAAAATCTCCAGGGCCTCCTGCCCGTTGTGGGCAAGGCGGGTCGTCACCTCGAAGCGGGTGAGCATGTTTTCAATCACGTATTGATTGATTTCGTTGTCTTCAGCGATAAGGACGCGCTGCCCCTTGAGCTTGGCCAGGGGGAGATCGGTATCCGGCACGTCAATCCCGCCGTAGAAGGCATCGAGATTCTCGCGTGGGGCGGGCGCGGACAGTCCAAAAGGCAATTCCACCCGGAACACGCTTCCGTGCTCGGGGCTGCTCTCCACGGTCAGTGCGCCGCCCATGAGTTCGACGAGCCGCTTGCTGATGGCCAGCCCCAGCCCTGCGCCGCCATGCCGCCGCGTGCTGGAATCGTCAAGCTGGAGAAAGGGATCAAAAATGCGGTCGATATGTTCCGGCGCGATGCCTATGCCGCGATCCCGCACGGAAAAGGCCAGACGGACACTCTGGCCTGAGGCCTGCACGGGCGTGATGTCCAGCGAGACCTCGCCCTCATCGGAAAACTTCACCGCATTGCCGCACAGGTTCAACAAAATCTGCCGCAGGCGCAAAGGATCGCCCACCAGCCGCACCGGGACGCCCGGCGCAAGGTGCAGGGAAAATGACAGCCCCTTTTCTTCGGCCCGCTGGCCCATGACGGAAGAGAGGACAGACAATTCCCGTTCCAGATGGAAATCCCGCTGCTCAAGATCAAGGCGGTTGGCCTCGACCTTGGTCAGATCAAGAATATCCTTGAGCAGGCCCAGCAAGGTGGCGCTGGCCTCGCTGATACGCGAGAGATAGCCGTACTGCTCGGCGGTAAGGTCTGTTTTCAGAGCCAGATACGTCAGTCCCATGATGGCGTTCATGGGCGTCCGTATTTCATGGCTCATGTTGGCGAGGAAGGTCGACTTGGCGCGGTTGGCGGCTTCGGCGGCCTCCTTCGCGGCGCGCAGAGACGCCTCGTGCTCCTTGCGCTGAGTCACGTCCGCCGTGTAGCCCACGGCCCGCAGCGCGTCGCCGTCCCGGGAAAATTCGCACTGGAAGTCGTACCAGATGGACCCGCGCTCGGGATGCATGTATTCGATCTCAAAATGCGGACTGTGGCCCGGCTTCCATTCGGATCGCCGCAGCTTCTCCACGATGAGCTTCCGGCTGGCGGGGGCCAGCCGCCGCCACAGCCCATGAAAGGCGGGCAACGTGAGGTCCTGCGGGGACAGGGCGAACTGCCGGAGGAAAATATCATTGGCCGAAAAGGAAAGCCTGCCTCCCCGCACGCACTCGAAAACCCCGATGCCACCGATGCGGCAGGCCCTTTCCAGCCGGGACAGGTTTTCCCGCAACTGGCCCCGCATGGTTTCAAGCTCGCTCACGTCCTGATGGTAGCCCTTGACCCGCAGCACGCCGTCGACGTCGGACAGGAGGCGTCCGCCGCAGCGCACGAAAATGACGCCGCGTTGCGGATGCCGCCACGGATACTGGACCTCATGGTGCTGCCGGGTCGCAATAATGGCCTGCACCGCTTCCTCAACGCCGTGCCGGTATCCTTCCTCGATCCGGTCAAACCAATGGCTGTAGCATGCCTCCGGGTCAGGATGGGCCTCAAGGCCGAGCAGCCCCAGCATGGTTTCGTTGACCATCATGCGGGGCGCTCCTCCGCGCGTGTCCAGCTCAATGGCCCAAAGCCCGGTGTTCCCGATACGCAGGGCCTCGCTCATCCATTCGGGGCTATTGAATATATCCGTATTGTTCCGCATACCGCCGCCTCCGCTCTCCCAGTATCCCCGTCCCAAGTCAAGGCGCCGCTTCCGCCAGCCACGCCATGCCGTCCCTTCCGCCCTTGCCCCGTCCGTCGCTTGCGCCGCGTGCGAGGGCTAGGCTTCACCGACCGCCCCGCCTTCGGCGGCCGGCCACCTCGCGCAGGCCGGGCACGTCCAGAAGGACGATATCCCGCCCCTCCAGCGCCACCAATCCGTTCTCGGCAAAACGCGACAACTGCCGCGAGAGCGTCTCGCGCGCCAGACCCAAAAGATTCGCCAGCACCTCGCGGGACACGCCGAGGCGGACGACATCGCCGCCTCCGATCTGCCTGCGGTGCAAAAGGTAGGTCGCCAGCCGCACGGCGGCCCCGCCCTGCCCCTGCGCCGCCAGCTTGTGGGCGAACATCCGCAGGCGCAATGAGAGCGCCGCCAGCATTTTCAAGGCCAGCTCCGGGTTTTCGGCCACCATCCCGAAGAGAGCCTCAGCCTCGAGAAAAAGAGCGCGCACGTCGTCCACAGCCACAGCCGAAGCGGGGAACGTCCCCCGCTGGAACATCGCGCCCTCGCCGAGGGTGTTGCCCGGGCGTACCAGATGCAGCACGGTTTCCCGGCCGTCCGGCGTAAAGCGGACCACCTTGACCACGCCGCTCAGGACGATGAGCATCCCCTCTGCCCGCTCACCCTCCCGGAAGAGAAAGGCTCCCCTGGTAAACGTGCGTATCCGGCATCCTGCGGCAAGCCGTTCCCGCTCCCCCTCGGAAAGTGGTTCAAATAAGGGCAACGTTCCCAAGGCCGCAACTTTTTCCCCGTTCATACTCCCGTCCCGGTAGACATAATGAGTGATAAAAATACACCGGAGCAAGGAGGGAAAGCAAGCCTGCAGACATAAATATCAGGCTGAAATTCCAAAAAAAGCATCTTCCCGAACACAAGTATCCGGGAAGGAATGCAGCGCATCCCGGGCGACGCCCGCCATCCGGCATCCACCCACGTACAAAACGCCCCTTCCTCACGTCCGCAAAAGAATGGAAAGAGCCTGCGGATGCCGCCCAAAAAACAGAGGACAGCGGTACTCCTGCGGAAAAAGCCCGCTGTGGCCGCCAAATACAGAATGGCCCGGCGGCACGCAACAGAAAGAGCCCCGATATATTACAGAGAGAAAGAGAGCCTCGTGCTTCCCTTCGCACGCTTCCACCGGCCATAGCAAAAGAGCCCGGAAAAAACCGGGCTCCGAAGATGGCAAACGTACCGTAAAAAGCGGCACGCGCCTAGAATTTAGGGAAGAGCTTGTCGTCTTTGGGCTTCAGGTTCTTAAGGAATTCCTTGCCCGTCTCCGTGGTGGACCCGAGGATGGTGGTCACGGCGAATTCCTTGCCGTTGGAACCGAAATAGGAAACGCCCTTACCCGGCCCCTGCTCGAAAGTCGTCTCGTAAATGCCATCCTTTTCCACAGGCGCGCTGGCCTCAAGGCCGCCCTGCTTCATGTTGGCGACGGTCTGTTCGGCCACGTCCTTGGCGGACATGGGCGCGGGGGCGATGGTCAGGGTAACGGCGGAACCGTCCTTGGTATTCTGGAAGATGGCCATAACCGCGCCGTTCGCTTCCTGAACGGGTTGCGGCTGCGTCCAACCGTCCGGCAAGTCGATGGTGAAGTACTTGGTCGAGACTTCCGCGGCCAGCGCGGGCACGGCGAGGGCAACCATCATAAGTCCGGCAACAACGGCTTTGCTGCAGCGTTTCAGGCACGTCATCACGTTTTTCTCCTTAATGTGAAATGGTAAACAATTACTCTCGACGACTCTTAGTTCATGCAGGCCGTCCTGTCCAGCCGTTCTTCAAAAAACAAACTATAACGCTCTGTTTCGCTTCTTACCGTCTTTATATACAAAAAGGCCCGACACAACATGAAAGCGGGTACAAGGGAAGCGTTAGAATGTTGGACAAGGCGTGATAATGCGGGTGCAACCCTTCTAGGCCGAACAACGGCAGGCGTTCCGGCCTGTCCAGCCGCCCCGACGCAAAAGGGGCACTTCCCCTTACGGAAGCGCCCCTGAAGAGGGTGCGAGCAGGCCGCGCCGTCAGTCCCGTCAGCCGAGGATGGCCTTCAAATCCTCGTCCGGGGTGGAAATGGGCCGGATGCCCCATTTTTCCACCAGCAGGGCGAGGATGTCGGGAGACACGAAGGCGGGGAGGCTGGGTCCGAGACGGATGTCCCGCACACCCAAGGCCAGCAGAGTCAGGAGGATGGCCACGGCCTTCTGCTCATACCACGAAAGCACCAGCGAAAGGGGCAGATCGTTGACGCCGCAGCCGAGGGCGTCCGCCAGCGCAAGGGCCACCTGCACCGCGGCGTAGGCGTCGTTGCACTGTCCCACGTCCATAAGGCGGGGGAAGGGACCGATCTGGCCGAGGTCCTTGTCAAAGAAACGGAACTTGCCGCAGGCCAGCGTGAGGACGAGCGTGTCGGCGGGCGTCTTCTCCACGAATTCCGTGTAGTAGTTGCGGCCCGGCTTTGCGCCGTCGCAGCCGCCGACAAGGAAGATATGGCGGACGGCCCCGGCCTTCACCGCCTCGAGCACGGCGGGGGCGGCGTCAAGGAGCGTGCGCCGCCCGAAGCCGACCATGACCGTCTTGCCCGCCTCGTCTTCGTCGAAGCCGGGAAGCTCCAGCGCCTTTTCGATGAGCGGGGAGAAGTCGCGGCCCTTGATGTGCGTCAGGCCCGGCCAGCCCACCACGCCCGAGGTGAAAACCTTCTCGTCGTAGCCTTTGGGGTTCTGGATGCAGTTGGTGGTGAACAGCACCGCGCCGGGGAAGGCCGGAAGCTCCTTGCGCTGGTTCTGCCATGCCGTGCCGAAATGCCCCACCAGATGGGAGAAGGCGTGGAGCTTCGGGTAGCCGTGGGCGGGCAACATTTCGCCGTGGGTATAGACGTTGATGCCCTTGCCTTCGGTCTGTTTCAAAAGCTCGTAAAGGTCCTCAAGATCGTGCCCGGAAACGAGGATGGCCTTGCCCCTGCGGTGGCCCAGCGACACGGGCGTGGGCACGGGGTCCCCAAACGTCCCGGTGTTCCCGGCGTCGAGCAGTTCCATGGCCCGCAGGTTGGCCTTGCCGCAGCGCAGGACCAGATCAAGCCAGTCCTCAAGGCTGCGCGTGTCCGGGGCGCCGTCCTTGGCTGGCATCCCCGCGTCAAGCGCCTCGTAGATGAAGGCGTTCAACGCAGGATCGCGCTGCCCGAGCACGGCGGCGTGATCCGCATAGGCCGCTACGCCTTTCAAACCGAAGAGCAGCAACTGCATGGCCGAGCGCACGTTGGGATCGTCGCTCAAATGATCGATGCGCGTGTCCGCCCGCCCCAGCGCCTCAAAGGTGGCGTTGACCGCGGCGGGGCAGGTATCGGGATTGCAGCCGAGCTTGCGGGCCAGGTCCTTGCGCCGCCGGATGGCTTCGTGGGCGATGTCCTCAAGGGCGGCCTGATCAAAATTCACGTTGGTCAGCGTGGAAAAAAGCGCCCGGACCGTGAAGTCGTCCGTTTCCTGATCCACAATGCCTCTGGCCCGGCCCTTCAGCGCGGTACGGGCCAGAAGGCGCAGCGCGTAGATGATCCTGTCCGCCGCGTAGGTGGTTTAGAAGGCTTCCGGCAGAAGGCGCAGCGCGTAGATGATCCTGTCCTGAATATCGGATACCGGAGCCTGCTTGCCGCATACGCCGGAAACCGTGCAGCCGGTGCCTCCGGCCGTCTGTTCGCATTGGTTGCAAAACATGGGAACCTCCCGTGTTGAATGGACTGTCGTTTTCGTGCTCCCTTTTCTCCCCCATAGCGGAAAAAGACAGTGATCCCGATCACAATCATGCGCTTCCCGAAAAAAAATCACACGCCCGGCCCCCGAAGCGCGGCTTGACAAGGCTCTCGCCCCCCAGCTAGAAACGTCGATTCAAACGGTTTCACGCCCTTATCCCGCGCCGTCGCGCCCCGGAGTCCGCCGCCTCATGATCTGCAAACGCTGCAAGTCCGCCACCGCCATCATTTCCCTGCCGAGTCACAACACCGGCTTTTGCGAAGCCTGCTTCCGCGACTTTTTTTCCGCGCAGGTGGCGCGCGGCATCGAAACCGGCAAGCTGTTCACGCATGAGGACCGCATCCTCGTAGCCCTTTCCGGCGGCAAGGATTCCCTCTCGCTCATGCTCGAACTCTCGCGGCAGGGCTACGACGTGACCGGGCTGCACGTCGATCTCGGCATCCCCGGCACCTCCGAAGTGGTGCGCGGGGTCATCGACCGTTTCTGCACCAAGCACGGCTTCCGGCTCATCGTCAAGGAAATGGCTGCGGAAGGGCTCGCCATCCCGCTGGTCAAGCAGCGCCTCAAACGGCCCGTCTGCTCGGCCTGCGGCAAGATCAAGCGCCACTTTTTCAACAAGACCGCGCTTGAGGAAGGCTTTACCGCCCTCGCCACCGGGCACAACCTCGACGACGAGATCGCCCGGCTTTTCAGCAATACGCTGCGCTGGGATGTGGGCTACCTCTCGGATCAGGGCCCCCGGCTGGACGGCGAGGACGGCTTCGCGCGCAAGGTGAAACCCTTCTGGCGGCTGACCGAATTCGAGACGGCCACCTACGCCTTCCTTGAGGACATCGAACACCACCACACGCCCTGCCCCTACAGCGCAGGCGCGAGCTTCACCTATTATAAGGGCCTGTGGAACCAGCTCGAAGAGGAAATGCCGGGCCGCAAGCTCTCCTTTTACGTGGACTTTCTCAAGCGGGGCCGCCCGGCCTTCGCCGGAGTGGAAAAACGGGAGGGTGACGAGCTCGCCCCCTGTACCGTCTGCGGCTATCCCACCTCCTCCGGCGTCTGCGGGGTCTGCCGCATCCGGGAAGCCATCGCGGACTAAAGGCCCGCCGCCGGAGGACAAGGCCCTTTCCGGAAAAAGGCTTTCCCTCTGCGTCTCACCCTCGGCGGCCTGCGGCAGGCGGCCTCCCGCGTGCGGCCTTCCCGGGCGGAACGCCGCGGCGGACAGGACGGCTCTCGGCGGGGAATGCGGAGAGCCGCGCGGCACGCCTCCTTTCCGGGGCAGGAGGCGCTTCTTTACAGGAGCCCGGGAACACCACCCGGCCTTCCCGGGGAGTCATGTATGAGCATCAAGCAACGATTCGATCAGGAACCGATCTATCTTATGGACGGGTCGGCCTTCGTCTACCGAGGGTTTTACGCCAACCAGAGCATGCAGCGTTCGGACGGCTTTCCGACCAGCGCCCTGTTCATCGTGGCCCGCATCCTCATGCGCATCCTCCGCGAGGAACAGCCCACCCATTTCGCCTTCGTGCTCGACGGGCACGGCCCCAACTTCCGGCACGACATGTTTGCGCTCTACAAGGCCCAGCGCAGCGCCACCCCGGAAGACCTCATCCGACAGATGGACCCCATCCACCGCCTTATCCACGCCCTCGGCCTGCACCTTGAGGTGTCCGACAGCTGCGAGGCGGACGACTGCCTCGCTTCGCTGGCCCTGCGCTACCGCGACGAGCGCCCCGTGGTGCTGGTCGCCACGGACAAGGACCTCAAGCAGTGCCTGCACTCCAACGTGCTCATGTGGGACCCGGCCAGCCGCGACGAAAAAATCGTCACCCTCGAAAGTTTTCAGGCGGAAACCGGCCTCACGCCCTCACAGTGGCCCGACGTGCAGGCCATCATCGGGGATTCCAGCGACAACATCCCCGGCGTGCGCGGCGTGGGCCAGAAAACGGCGGAAAAGCTCTTCCGGGACTATCCGACGCTTGAAGCCATCCGCGACGGTTTCGAGACCATGAAGCCGGCCCTGAAAAAGAAATTCGAGGGCCAGCTGGAAGCCATGTTCCTCTATCGCCAGCTGACCACGCTCGACACGAGCCGCTGCGCCGGGCTGACCCTCGACGCCATGCGCGTGCGGCCCGTCAATCGTCAGGAAGCCGCCACGCTCCTGCGCGAATTCGAGCTTAATTCCCTTGAGCGCGAACTCGCCACGCTCATCCGCGATGGCCGCGTGGCCGTGGAGGAAGACGCCGCCGTCCCCAACTTCGGGAAAGGCTCGGGCGGAATGCGCCAGCTTTCCCTCCTCGATGCGCCCCATGCCGAGGCGCGCCCGCGCCTGAACACTACGGACGATGCCTTTTTCGCCTTTGAAGGGGCCACGGTCGCTGTCCTCGATGGGCACGGCGAGCTTGCCGTCGCCGTCGGGGACAAAGAAATCGTCTATACCGGACCCACCCCGCCGCTGGTGGACCGCCTGCTCGCCGCGCAGCGCGTCGTGGCCCCGGACGTCAAGGCCCTGCTGCACACCCACCGCGACTGGCGGCGCATCCCGCCCGCGCAGTGGTTCGACCTCGGCCTCGCCAGCTACCTGCTGGAGCCGGAGGAACGTGACTACGGCTGGCCCAAACTCTCGGGCAGGTGGGGGACGGCGCTCGGCCTCTCGGCGGCCAATCCCGGCCTGCTGGCCCTCGCCATCACCGAGCACCTGCTCAAGCGCCTTTCCGGGGCGCACCTCATCGAACTCATGAAGTCGCTGGAGCTGCCGCTCATCCCCGTGCTGGCGGATATGGAAAGCGCGGGCGTGAAGCTCGATGCCGAGGCCCTTTCCGGTTTCCTTACCGAAGTGCAGAAGGAGCTTGACCGCCTGACCGAGGAAGTC
Organism: Candidatus Bilophila faecipullorum; assembly: GCA_944326695.1. Taxonomy (GTDB): domain Bacteria; phylum Desulfobacterota; class Desulfovibrionia; order Desulfovibrionales; family Desulfovibrionaceae; genus Bilophila; species Bilophila faecipullorum. Next base: position 28,110 of record CALVEZ010000011.1, read on the forward strand.
TACGCCGCGGCGCAGGGCCCCTTCAACATCCGCTCAGCGCAGCAGCTTGGGGAAGTGCTCTTCCACCGTCTGCAACTCCCCGTCTCGGGCAAGACGCGCGGCGGTCAGGCCTCCACCTCGCAGGACGTGCTTGAAAAGCTCTCCGGCCACCATCCGGTGGTGGACGCCCTGCTCGACTTCCGCAAGCTCGAAAAGCTGCGCTCCACCTATCTGGAGCCCCTGCCCCGGCTCATGGGCAAGGACGGCCGCATCCGCACCACCTTCAACCAGTTGGCCACGGCCACGGGCCGCCTTTCCTCAAGCAACCCCAATCTTCAGAACATCCCGGTGCGCGGCCCGCTCGGACGCCGAATGCGGGCCTGTTTCACCGCACCCGAAGGCAAAAAGCTCATTTCCGCCGACTATTCACAAATCGAGCTGCGCGTGCTGGCCCACATGTCGCAGGACGAAACCCTGCTCGCGGCCTTCCGCGAGGGCACGGACATCCACGCCCGCACAGCCAGCCTCCTTTTCGACGTGCCGCAGTCCGAGATCACGCACGATCAGCGCCGCAACGCCAAGACCATCAACTTCGGGCTCATCTACGGCATGGGGCCGCAAAAGCTGGCGCAGGAACTCAAAATTCCCCTTTCCGAGGCCAAGGCGTTCATGAGCCGCTATTTCGAGCGGCTGCGGGGCCTGAAGCTTTTCTATGAGGATGCAGAAAGGCAGGCGCGCGAGCAGGGGTACGTGACCACGCTGGCGGGCCGCCGCCGTCCTCTGCCGGATATTGAGGCCGAAAACACGCAGGCGCGGTCCCTCGCCCGGCGTCAGGCCATCAACACGCTCATCCAGGGGAGCGCGGCGGATATCATCAAGCTGGCCATGCTCGCGGTGCACGGCGACGAGCGGCTGCGCGCGCTGGACGCACGGCTCCTTTTGCAGGTGCATGACGAACTGCTCCTCGAAGTGCCCGAGGCCGCCGCGCAGGAAGCCGGGGAACGGGTCGCCCGGCTCATGGCCGATGTGCGCCCCGGCGGGATCGTCCTCGACGTCCCGCTCAAGGCCGACTGGGGAGCCGCCCAAAACTGGGGCGACGCGCATTGATGGGTGGACAAGGCATCGGGGAGGGGGAGGAGAACCCTTCTGAAGAAGGGCTTCTCCTCCCCCTCCCCGAACCCCTCCCCCTCCTCTCCCAAGACTTTTATGTTTTTCAATCCGTCAGGGGCGACGGGCGGTGTCCGTATCCCAGCATTGCAGAAGGAAAAAGCGCATGTCCAGATTCATCAATCCGAGGCACCTGCTCGGAGCCACAAAAAATTCTCTATCCGGCCTCGTTTTCGCGTGGAAAGGCGAGCAGGCGTTCCGGCATGAGGTCCTCGTGCTGGCGGTGCTGGCCCTGCTTCTGGCGGCTACGGGCAAGGGCGCGGGGGAGTGGCTCCTTGTGCTCGGCGGCTGGCTCGGCGTCATGGTCGTGGAGCTGCTCAACAGCGCGGACGAGGAATCCTTCGATCTCGTCACCACCGAATGGAACGAGCGCGTCAAGCGCGGCAAGGACATGGCCTCCGCCGCCATCTTCCTTGCGATGGTCATCAACGCGGGCATCTGGGCCTACGTCTTCCTCATACAGTGATTAGGGGCAAGGCCGACGCCCTCACAGCGCGGTAGGGACGTAACGCGCTCACCACGGCAAGGCCGCCCTCCGCTCCCTCCGGAAAGGGAGGGACAAGGCCGGAATGCAGGAAGGAAGAGGGAAGCCTTTCTCTGAAAAAAGCCCTCACCGTCCGTTTTCCCTCCCCCAGCCCACTATTCCTAAAGGATTCCCATGCAACAGCTTTTCCTCAAGAAACGCGAAGAACGCCGCCTGCGGGCGGGGCATCTCTGGATATTCAGCAACGAGGTGGACGTGAAGCGTTCACCCCTGACGGCCTTTGCGCCCGGCGAGGCCGCGCAGGTCTGCGAGGCGGGCGGGCGGCCCTTGGGCACGGCCTACGTCAACCCGGCCTCGCTCATCGCGGCGCGCATCGTCAGCCGCCGGGCCGACGAGCCGCTCGACGCGGGCCTCATCCGCAAACGGCTCACGCGGGCGCTCAAGCTGCGCGAAACGCTCTTCGACGTGCCCTTCTACCGCCTCTGCCACGGCGAGGGAGACTGGCTGCCCGGCCTCGTGCTCGACCGCTACGGCGACGTCTTCAGCGCCCAGATCACCACGGCGGGCATGGAGGCGCAAAAGGACGCCCTGCTGGACGTGCTGGGAGAGATGTTCAAGCCCGAGGCCGTGCTCCTGCGCAACGACGTGGGCGTGAGGACAATGGAAAACCTGCCGCTGACCGTGGAAAACGGCATGGGGACCGTGCCGGACGAAATCGAGGTGCGGGAGAGCGGCGCGTCCTTCGCCGTTTCCCTGTCCGAGGGGCAGAAGACCGGCTGGTTCTACGACCAGCGCCCCAACCGCGTGGAGGCCGCGAAGTACGCCGAGGGAAAAAGCGTGCTGGACGCCTTCTGCTACGCGGGCGGCTTCGGCGTCATGGCCGGACGGCGCGGCGCGGCGTCCGTGACCTTCCTCGACGCCTCCAAAGCCGCCCTCGGCATGGCCGCGCGCAACCTCGCGGCCAACGCCCCGGCCTGCGGCGGCGAGACGCTCGCCGGTGACGCCCTCGAAACGCTGGCCGCCCTGCGGGACGAAGGCCGCCGCTTCGGTGTGGTCTGCCTCGACCCTCCGGCCTTCATCAAACGCAAGAAAGACGCCGAGCAGGGCCTCAACGCCTATCGGCGGGTCAACGATCTGGGCTTGCAACTGGTGGAGGATGGGGGCATTCTCACGAGCTGTTCCTGTTCGCACCACCTTGAGGCCGAAGCCCTGCGGCGTCTCATCGCCCACTGCGCCGCCAAGAGGGGCCTGAACACACAATTGCTCTATCAGGGCTTTCAGGGGCCGGACCATCCGGTTCACCCCTCCATGCCCGAAACGGCCTACCTGAAAGTCTTTATCCTGCGGGTCTGGAAAGACTGACCGCGCGAAGAACACCGAGAGGAGACGCCATGTTGTTCAACAAGCCCCGTTTGCTCACCCCCGGCCCCACCCCGCTGCCCGAGCGCGTCCGTCTCGCTCTGGCGGCGGACATGATCCATCACCGCAAGCCCGCCTTCAAAAAAATCCTGCTGGAAACCGAAGAAATGCTGCAAAAGCTCTTTGGCACCAGCCAGCCGGTACTGCCCCTCTCCTGTTCGGGCACCGGGGCCATGACCGCCGCCGTGCACGGGCTCTTCGCCCCGGGCGAGAAGGTCATCGTCGTCAACGGCGGCAAGTTCGGGGAACGCTGGAGCCAGATCGCCGCCGTGCGGGGCCTCAAGGTCGTGGAAATCGACGTGGCATGGGGACAGGCCGTGACGCCCGCCGAGGTCGAACAGGCCCTGCGCGAGCATCCCGACACCCGAGGCGTGCTCATGCAGGTCTGTGAAACCTCCACCGCCACGCAACACCCCGTGGAAGCCGTCGCCCGCCTTACCCGCACGCGGGACGTCCTCCTTGTGGCGGACGGCATTTCCGCCGTGGGCATCTCGCCGTGCCCGATGGACGAATGGGGCATCGACTGCCTGCTCACCGGTTCGCAAAAGGGGCTCATGGTCCCGCCCGGCATGGCGCTCCTCGCGCTTTCGGCCCGGGCGTGGGAACGCGCCGAAAAAATGCCCGTCTCCTGCTTCTACTTCAACCTCGCGGGCGAGCGGGACAACCTCCTCAAGGGGCAGGGGCTCTTCACCTCACCCGTCAACCTCATCACGGGGCTGCACGAAAGCCTGTCCATGATCTTCGAGAACGGCGGCATGGAGGCGGTCTACCGCAAGCAATGGGCGCTGACCTGCATGGTGCGCACCGGGGCGGCCTGCCTCGATCTGCCGCTTTTCGCCCCCACCCATTACGCCTGGGGCGTGACGAGCATCGCGCTTCCTTCCGGCGTGGACGGATCGAAGCTTCTCAAGGTCGCGGCGGACGAGTGCGGGGTTATTTTTGCGGGCGGGCAGGATCAATATAAGGGCCGTATGGTGCGCTTCGGGCACATGGGCTGGGTGGACTGGGCGGACGTTCTGGCCGGCCTGCACGCGCTGGCCTTTGCTTTGCGGGCTTCCGGGGGCTTCAGCGCATCCCGCGATTTTCTGGAAACGGCGCTCGCGGCGTACCACCGCGCCCTTGACGTCGAGCCGGGACGAGTTATTCCTGATGTAAGAAGCTGACCGGCATCTCGCCGGAACGTTTATATTCTTCACGGAGATACCATGAACGACGCTCCCACTGAAAGCCACACGTGCGATTGCCGTCCCGGTTGCGACTGTTCCCTGCCTCAGGTCACGTTTTCCACGTTCGTCCTCTCGCTGGCCTCCTCAGCGCTGGTGCAGCTTGGAGAGGTGCCGAACCCTGAAACGGGCGCGACCGAACAGGACCTCGTCATCGCCAAGCATACCATTGACATCCTGACCATGCTGGAAGAAAAGACCAGACCTTGCCTCGACAGCGACGAAGCCCGCCTGCTGGAAGGCATCCTCTATGAATTGCGTATGAAATACGTCATGAAAAAGGTAGATTAGCAACGATGGAAGCGCAAACGATCCGGGTGGGGCTGGTTGGCGTCACCGGCTATACCGGCATGGAACTGGCCCGCCTGCTGACCGGGCATCCGAACATGAAGCTGACCGCCGCCACCTCGCGCACGGAGGCGGGCAAGCGTCTCGGCGATCTCTATCCCTTCCTGAACGGGCTGCCGGGCGCGGACGTCGTCCTCATCGAGCCCGAGCCGGAACGCATCACCAAGGAATGCGACCTCGCCTTCCTCGCCGTGCCCCACACGGCGGCCACGGAAATGGCGGCGGCGCTGGTCGAGCGTGGGCTTAAGGTCGTGGACCTTTCCGCCGATTTCCGCCTCAAGAGCGCCCAAGTCTACGAGCAGTGGTACAAGGTGGAGCACAAGCGCCCCGATCTGCTTCCCGAGGCCGTCTACGGCCTGCCCGAACTCTACGCCGCCGACATCGCCAAGGCGCGCCTTGTCGCCAACCCGGGTTGTTATCCGACCTCCATCATCCTCGGCCTGACCGCGGCGCTGGCCGACGGCCTCGTCCTCACGGACGGCATCGTCGCGGACTCCAAGTCCGGCGTCTCCGGCGCTGGCCGTTCCGCGAAGCTCGGCTCGCTCTATTGCGAAGTGGCCGATTCCTTCAAGGCCTACGGCATCGGCACCCATCGCCACACGCCTGAAATCGAGCAGGAGCTTTCCCGGCTGGCGCACGAGCCCCTGACCGTTTCCTTCAATCCGCATCTCGTGCCCATGAACCGGGGCATCCTTTCCACCATCTACGCCCGCTTGCGCGAGCCCCTCTCCCAGTCGGACGCCCAGCGCGTCTATGAGGAGACGTGGGCCAACAGCCCGTGGGTGCGCGTGCTGCCCACCGGACAGCTCCCCGAAACCCGCAACGTGCGCGGGACCATGTTCTGCGACATGTCGGTCGTCGTCGACCAGCGGACCAATCGCCTCATCGTGGTTTCCGCCATCGACAATGTCTGCCGGGGCGCTTCCGGGCAGGCCATCGCCAACGCCAACCTTATGTGCGGCCTTCCCGTCACGACCGGCCTCATGCTCTGCGCCATGATGCCGTAAAAAGGATACACCCCCGGCGGGCAGGGGATCGCCCTGCATCCGCCGAGGGAACCGCCTTGCGTTCAAGGCCCGCAAGGTGAGCGAGCCCGCCAACGGCCACCACTTGGCCACCTTTTGGCTGGAATTCCCCAGCCTCCTCGCCATGCGAAGAAAGGCTTCCTTGTTCGTACAGCAGCACTCTGACTGACCAGAATCCTCACTCTGCGGAAAAAGGTGTGCGCTTCGGCCTGCGCCTCATTGCATTGATATGAGCCTCAAACACCGTAAAAGGGCCGGAACGTTGTTGCACGTTCCGGCCCTTTTGCGGCGCTGCGGGGACTTCACTGTCACGGGAGGATGGGCACGACCATATAACCTTTCTCTGAAAGAGAACACTTCTTTCAGAACCGCAAAAACTTTTACGCGGGGATTTCCGACCGAAAACTGCCAATCTGAACCTTCAAAAAGGTTCTCACTCCAAGAGAGAGAGAGAGAGAGAGAGAGAGAGAGAGAGAGAGAGAGAGAGAGAGAGAGAGAGAGTGTGTGTGTGTGTGTATCTGTCTGTAGGGAGCCGTTTCAAAACAGAACCCTATCCTTTCCCAAACCATCTCTTCCCATCAGGAGAGCGGCTCGCAGCCTAGCCCCATTCCACCAAGGGCCTGCGAAAAAGCCGCACCCCCCTACCGTCCTGAAAAACACGGCGGCAACATACAAACACTCCCTCTCACCCCCAAAAATCTCGCCTTCCCGCCTTCTTCCGCCGGAACGGACTCCCGCCGCGCAGCCTCCCCACCAGTCGAACGTCTTTGAAGGAGAAGGGGAGGGGTTTGGGGAGGGGAGGAGGAAACTTTCTTCAGAAAGTTTCCTCCTCCCCTCCCCAATCTAAACTTCTCTCCCACCCCTTCCTAGCACACGCAGCGCAGCATCTTGGCGCCTTCGCGGAAAAGGATTTGCATCTTGTCCGGGGGGAAAAGCTCCTGAACCACGCCGCTGCCGAACTTCGGATGATCGACGACATCGCCCACGGCGAACGTCTCATTCATGGCGTAGGGCCGCGAAGCCGCCGCCGTCTGATTCATGGTGCGTTGCCAGTTCTGTTCCATATCGTCGGCCAGCTTTTGAGCCTTGGCCGCGGAACGGGAAAGGGCGGCGGGCGAAGCGGCGGCGGTGGAAGGCGTCGTGGTCGGCTTGAAGGCATTGACGGCTTCCTTGCGGGTTTCCCCGGCCTTTACCCGGCAGACCGCGGTTTTAACCTTGGCGGCCTTGGGAGTCGCGGGAGGGTAGTACTTGTGCACGCTTCCGCAGGCGCGGCATTCCACCTTGACGATTTCCCCGCCCACCAGAGCGACGATGACATGCCCTGTGACGTCGTTGCAACGGGTGCAACGGGCTTCAATACGATCTCCGGGTCCCAAGCCAGCCATATGAACTCCTTCCAAAACACGCTGTCTCGCTAAAAATGCAAACGTCCTGCCAACACAAAGCCACGGGAGCCCAGGGCTGGACAAAACCCTCCTCCCTTTCGTTGTCCAGACCGGGGAGAATACACGCATGATAAAGGAGTGACAAGCCCTCTTCCGGCGCAAAAAGACCACCAAGAGGTGGAGAGGACAGGACGCCGGCGGCGATTCTCGGGGGGGCCTGCGATGGGTTGAGAGGGACGGCAGGTTGCGGGGCATTCCGGCTCTCAGGAAGGGGCGGCAGGACGGCGAGAATACCCCGACAATCAAGGCTGGCGCAAGCAGGAGGCATTTGTTACTTTTATCGACAAGAAAAACCTTCAACAAGGAGCAGCATCATGGAAGCCCTTGAAGCCATCCATACCCGGCGCAGCATCCGCCAGTACAAAGATACCCCCCTCAGCGAGGAAACCATCCGCGAATTATTGGACGCCGCCATGTCCGCTCCTACAGCGGGAGGCATCCAGCCTTGGCGCTTCGTGGTGATCACGGAGCGGGCCGTGCTCGACGCCATCCCCGACATCCATCCCTATGCGGCCATGATCCGGCAGGCTCCCCTCGCCATTCTGGTGTGCGGTGACGAGTCCTCGGAAAACTACGGCGCCTTCTGGGTGCAGGACTGCTCGGCGGCCATGCAAAACATCCTGCTTGCCGCGCGAGCACTGGGACTGGCCTCCCTGTGGTGCGGCGTCCACGGTCGCCCCGAACGCGAAAAGGCTTTCACCGAGCTTTTCGGGCTGCCCGAAAAGGTACGTCCCCTCGGCCTCGCCATTGTCGGGCATTCCGATACGCCCTTTACGCGCAAGGAATGCTATGACGAAAGCAAGGTGCATCATAACAGATGGTAAACCGCCGGCCCTCTGCCGGAAGGAAAAAAGGAGACGCCCATGCTTGTTACGGCATTCAACGGGAGCCCCCGAAAGAACGGCAATACATCGCGCATGCTCTCGGAACTCTTCAAACCTCTTCAGGAGGCGGGCATCGAAGCCCGGGAAATCCGTATCGGCGGCCATAAGGTACGCGGCTGTATCGCCTGCGGCCAGTGCAGGGCGAAAAATCTGGGACGCTGTATTTTTGATGACGATCCCGTCAACGAATGGATAGACGCCATGCATGTCTCGGACGGCATCATATTGGCTTCACCTACCTATTTTGCGACGATCACTACCGAGATGAAGGCGCTCATCGACCGCGGCGGCTTCTCCGCCGGAAACCGCCTCTACCGCAAGGTCGGCGCGCCCGTGACGGTGGCCCGCCGGGGCGGGGCCATCCAGACCTACAACACCCTCATGGCCTTTTTCGGCATCAACCAGATGGTCGTCCCCATGTCGAGCTACTGGAACATGGGCTATGGCAGGGAAGCTGGTGAAGTGGAGAACGATGCCGAGGCGCTGCAAACCATGCGCAATCTGGGCTCGAACATGGCCTGGCTCCTGCAAAAGCTTCATCATTCCAACATATAGGCGCACAGGGGGGGGAAAGGCGGAGGGTTTCGCCTTTCCCCCTTGCCCTTCTTCCACCTTTCCTCCACTCTCCTTGTGCCAACCTTCCCCAACTCCCTGATATATTGTTTGATTACGCAATCTAGGCTTTGCGAAGGCGGCCCCGCTCGGCCGCCTTCGGGTTAATCTTCAACCAATAGGGCGCTATTACAGCAAATATGGTTGACAATACCTCACGTCCTGCTATTTTCGGAGTAAAGGCGTCTGGCTGTCGGAGCCGTCAATCCGGCAGCCTCTCTATGGCTAGGGAAGCGTGATTTTTTTCACCCGCATAACAACAGTCAGCCGGTCGGCCCGGCGCCTCAGGAGGAGACTGTATGGCCAAGGAAGACAGCAACGTTGTCATTGACCGTGCGCAATCGCACTGGTCGGACTTATGGAAGAAGGAAGACTATTGGGCCATTTGGCTGGGCTTTGCCATTCTCATCGCCGCCATCGCGATTTTCATCAACGGCGCGCCCGCCAGCTATAAGGAAACCATCGACAAGTCGAACGCGATCATGAAGGTGGAGTCTGAAAAGGCCCCCTTTAAAACTATTGCCTACATCCAGGCGCAGGATGCCAAGAAAAGCATCCAGGGCACCAACATGCCCATCGCCAAGACCATCAAGAACTTCATCGCCACGCCCGGCAAGTGGACGAACAATCCCCTGCCCGCCCTCTTCGTGAGCCAGGAAGAGGCTGACGCGAAGAACGCGGCGAACAAGGAAAAGGCCGAGGCCGCCAAGGCCAAGGCCGAGGCCGCTTTCGCCGCCGCGCAGGCCGCCGAAACGCTGGCCGCCGACGCCGGCTATAAGGACGCCACCCTGAACGCCGCCGCCGAAACCGCCATCACGGACTGGACCAAGGCCAAGGCAGCCGCGTCCAAGGCTTCCGCGAAAGCCAAGCCCATGAACCTGTTCACCACCCTGCCCCTGCTGATGGTGGCCTTTGCCGTCTTCTTCGGCATCGGCATCTTCGTCATGGGCCAGAACCTGCCCAAGTTCCTCATCGGCTTCGTGGGGCTCTTCGTCTGCGTGGTCATCGCCATGCTCCTCGGCAAGCAGTCCACCATGGCCTACTGGGGCATCGGCGTTGAACCGTGGGGCATCATCTTCGGCCTGCTCATCGCCAACACCATCGGCACGCCGCAGTGGATGAAGCCCGCGCTTCAGGTGGAATACTTCATCAAGACGGGTCTCGTACTCCTCGGCGCCGAAATCCTCTTCGACAAGATCGTCGCCATCGGCACCCCCGGCATCTTCGTGGCCTGGGTCGTGACCCCCATCGTGCTCATCACGACCTTCATCTTCGGCCAGAAGGTGCTGAAGATGCCTTCCGCCACCCTGAACATCACCATCTCCTCCGACATGTCCGTGTGCGGCACCTCCGCGGCCATCGCCGCCGCCGCTGCCTGCCGCGCCAAGAAGGAAGAGCTGACGCTGGCCCTCGGCCTGTCCATGACCTTCACCGCCATCATGATGGTGGCCCTGCCCGCCTTCATCAACGCCGTGGGTATGCCTGAAGTCCTCGGCGGCGCGTGGATCGGCGGTACCGTCGACTCCACCGGCGCCGTGGCCGCCGCGGGTGCCCTGCTCGGCCCCAAGGCCATGTACGTGGCCGCGACCATCAAGATGATCCAGAACGTGCTCATCGGCGTGACCGCCTTCGGCATCGCCGTCTACTGGTGCACCAGCGTTGACAAGACCGCCGGACGCGAAGCCAGCCTGATGGAAATCTGGCACCGCTTCCCCAAGTTCGTCATCGGCTTCCTCACCGCCTCGATCATCTTCTCCATGTATAGCGCCAGCCTCGGCCCGGACCTCGGCACCGCTCTCATCAACAAGGGCGTTCTCGACGGCATCGAAAAGGGCGTGCGTACGTGGTTCTTCGTGCTTGCCTTCACCGCCATTGGCCTGAGCACCAACTTCCGCGAACTCGCCCCCTACTTCAAGGGCGGCAAGCCTCTCATCCTGTACGTCTGCGGCCAGTCCTTCAACCTGGCGCTGACCCTCGGCATGGCCTACGTCATGTTCTATCTCGTCTTCCCCGAAATCACGGCGAAGATTTAACGCCAACCACGGTGCGCCCGGCTCCCGGGCGCGCCTTTCCTCAAGGGGCGGAGATCGTAGGGTCCCGCCCCTTGATATGCCTGTACTCTTCCGCCATCCCCGTTCCTTTCCGCAACGTAGCTTCAACAGGAAATCGCCATGTCCCGACGTCCGCTCCCCGGCTATGTCAAACTTGCCCTGAGCCTGTTCACGCTCTGGCTGCTGCTCTGGGTGGTGACGCCTTTTCTGGTGTCCTACAGCAAAGTGCATCAGGATTTCGCCGCCGCACAGGAAAAGTACGATGTGCCCATCGGCGCGCTCTATTATAACGACATCCCCTTCATCAACGAGGCGGCCATGGAATTGCGTGACACATGGCGCTTCCTCCCGCGTGGGCCAAAAGTGGAAAAGCCCTAGGTTCCGGCTGGAAAAACCGTTGAGCACGCCTTCGTGCGCCCCACTCTTTCCTATGGGTCGGGAGCCAACGCAAAGGCCGAGGGGCGGTCCACGCCCAAAGAGGGGAGGCGGGCTCTCAGGAATCTTGTATAAAGCGGACGGCAAGAAGGCCGCGCACCTTCAAGGTACGCGGCCTTCTTGTTTCATTCTTCCCTTGAGGGGAAAAAGGGAAGGGCGTCTTACGCGAAGACGCCCCTTTCGCTTATTCTTCTTCGCCGTCAAAGGCGAGGTTCGCGCCCATGACCGGGCCGTAGTACATGGCGGCGTCGTCGAGGTCTTCCTCGATGCGCAGGAGCTGGTTGTACTTGGCCAGACGGTCGCTGCGGGAAAGCGAGCCCGTCTTGATCTGCCCGGCATTGACGCCCACGGCGAGGTCCGCGATGAAGCTGTCTTCGGTTTCGCCGGAACGGTGCGAGACGACCGTGGTGTAGGCGGATTCCTTGGCAAGCTGGATGGCGTCGAGGGTTTCCGTGAGCGTGCCGATCTGGTTGACCTTGATCAGGATCGAGTTGGCGATGCCCTCTTCGATGCCCTCGGCCAGGATGTCGGGATTGGTCACAAAGAGGTCGTCACCCACGAGCTGGATGTTGTCGCCGAGCGTATCGGTAAGCTCGCGCCAGCCGTCCCAGTCGTCCTCGGCCAGGCCGTCCTCAATGGAGATAAGCGGATATTTGGCCGTGAACTCGGCCAGCCACTGGATCATTTCGGGGGTGCTCAGGGCGCCCTTTTCACCGATGACGTACTTGCCGTTCTTGTGGAACTCGGAAGCGGCGGCGTCGATGGCGAGCACGACCTCGGAACCGGGATTGTAGCCCGATTCTTCAATGGCCTTGAGGATGTACTGGAAGGCCTCGTCGTGGCTCTTGAGGTTGGGGGCGAAGCCGCCCTCGTCGCCCACGCTGGTGATATGGCCGTCGGCGGCAAGGATGGTCTTCAGGGTATGGAAGATTTCCGAGCCCATGCGCAGGCCGTCGGCAAAAGAGTGCGCGCCGACGGGCATGATCATGAATTCCTGAATATCCAGGTTGTTGGGGGCGTGCGCGCCGCCGTTGATGATGTTCATCATGGGCACGGGCAGCACCTTGGCGTTGACGCCGCCGATGTACTGATAGAGCGGCAGAGCCAGCGACTCGGCTGCGGCGCGGGCCGTGGCGAGCGAGACGCCGAGCATGGCGTTGGCCCCGAGGCGGGACTTGTTGTCGGTCCCGTCGAGATCAAGCATCGTATTGTCGACCTGCACCTGACGCAGCGCGTCAAGGCCCACGACGGCCTCAGCGATCTCGGTGTTGACGTTTTCAACGGCCTTGCTCACGCCCTTGCCTTTATAACGGGCCTTGTCCCCGTCGCGCAGCTCAAGCGCCTCGCGGGTTCCGGTGGAAGCCCCGGAAGGAACGGCGGCGCGGCCTACGTGACCGGAATCAAGGGAAACTTCAACTTCAATCGTGGGGTTGCCGCGCGAATCCAGAATTTCGCGGGCCCAAACCGAAGCAATCGTGCTCATGGTCCTGTTCTCCGTTTTGCCCCTGAACAGTGTGTGACCTTGGGGACAGGGGCAAGCCTCCCGGTCACGGAACATCTTTTTTCACATACCATCAAACGCGGGCCCCTGCAATGAGCGCCCACTGGACCATCCCCCGCAAAGGCCCGGCCTTGAACGCGCCGGAACACCCTGCATGGAGACCATGCGGAGTCCATCTCCCGGACGCCGTGCGCCTACTTGTCGGCGGCGACGGCGTAACCGCTCCCTTCCCTCACATCCGCACGCATCCTCGTCTGACGGTATCGTGTCCTCCATGCCTTCACTACAAGCCCTCTCTGGGGTTCTTGCAACCTACATCGTCGGAAATATCTTCCTCACAAGCACGTGACCGCCCGCCTGCACGATACCGCCCTTTGACTTGGCCGACCGAGAACACACGCGGAGGCTCTTTCATGATCTTTATCGCGGATTCCCGGCGCGCCCTCTTAAACGCACGCAGGGCCGAAGGAATAGTACGGCGTACAGCATCCTGATTTCCACGCGCACGGGACCGGTTCCGTTCGCCTTCGGGACAAGGCCCATCTCAATATTTCACCCCACGCACGTGGGGCGGGCAAAACGGAACCCGGCCCGGAGGGGACAAAGCCGATTTCACCCCACGCACGCGGGGCGGGCTCGCCACCGCACGACGAAACTCTGTAGTTCATCGCTTCAACGCGCGCGACGGATATTTCGCAGATCGTGAACCGAGCCCCAGTCCTCTTCAAAGTACGCACGTGGAACCGGCATATGACAAAAAAGCTCCATTTTTTCGGAGCCCCGCTTCAACGCGCGCGTGGGACCGACTCGTAAATCCTGCCTCAGCCAGCTTTTTCAGGACCCGCTTCAACGCGCACGTGAGATCGACATGTCCCCTTCCTCCCCATAGTGCGGAAAGATGCCTTCTTCAACACGTGCGCGTGGAAGCAGCTCATGGACGTCCGGGGCACCTGCCCGGAGTGGTACTTCAACACGCGCGCGTGAGACCGGCTCTGAAGCCCAAAAAATTTCGGACGAAAAAAGGCCGCTCGGAAGCCTGAGCGGGCAGGCGAAAGGTGTCCTTCCTCATCCACACAAGGCGGAACGTTTCGGCGGGCACCTGCAACCGACAAAGGCGAAAAACATAGAGGACGGCAAGGAGGCGGAGTCCCGCAAAAGCAGCGTTCACAGACTGTCCCCGGCCCCGGACATCCGCGCCGCACTCGTCGTTTCGGGCTCGGGAGGGAGCGCCTTCCTCAGCTTCCACCGCCTTGAATCGTCTTTCCATATGGTTTATAATAGGATTTTTAACAAAAACCCCAAAAGCCGCTGTTCCACAGACGCGGGAGAGCGAGTCCGGCGTTTGGGAAATCCCCAAGCTGGGCGTGTTCCCCGGCCTTCCGGCAGCCGTTTTCCCCGGCTCCACACGCAGGAGAACAGCTCGTTCCGGCCCATGGCGGCGTGACTCTGCGCCAAGACATTATTCTTCCGTAAGGAATATCCCATGCAAGGATTCCCCATCGCGCGGGAAGCAGCCCCCAACAACAAGGTGGACCGCGCACCCTTCTCTGCACTCCCCATCACGCGGGCGGCAAACCCCCTCGGGACGGCTTCCAGAGAAGCTGCCCCGACATTGTTCTTCGCGCGGCAGGCAATGGCCTTCTTCCTCCGCATCTTTGTGGCAACCGTGGTGCTGCTGGCCTGCGCGCTGTGCGGCCCCGTCCCCGCGCAGGCCGCGCCGCGTCCGGCCATCGCCTTCGTCCACCGGCTCCTGCCACCTGAAGGCGAGCGGCGCACGGGCCTGATGGACTGGGTACGCAGCCATGATCTTGCCCGGGATATACTGGAATCGCAGCGCATCGCCACGGTGGTGGCCGCCGTACCCGCCGAAAACCCTCTGGAACTGGGCAACATCGCGGCCATGCACCCGGAAGTGCTCATCACCACCAGCCCGCGCCTTTACGAGGCCACGCGGGCGCTTTCCCGGCAATATCCCGATACCGTCTTTTTCGCCTGCACGGACGAGGCCGTGGACGGCAACATCAGCGGCTACGAAGCCCGAACCTATGAGGCGTACTATCTGGCGGGGCTCCTTGCGGGGGCGCTTTCGGAGGGCGTCGTCGGGTATCTCGGCAACAGCCCCTACCTCTCGGACGTCGCACGGCACCGCAACGCCAACGCCTTCACTCTCGGGGCACAAGCCGCCCGGCCCCGCATCCGCGTCCTCTTCGCGGCGGACGGCGACGCGACGCGTCAGGCACAAGCCATGATCGCGGCGGGCGCGGACATCATTACTATCGAACGCGCGACCCCCTCCCTGCTCCAGCTCATGCGTGATCACGCTGTCCGTTACATCGGCTCCACCGAGCGGGAGAACGACCCGCTCTTTCTGGCCGCGCCCGCATGGAACTGGGGAAAAGCCTTTGGCGATCTGCTGGCGCAGGTGCGTTTCGGCATCTGGAGGCCCCGCAACGTTTCCTATGGCATCCGGGAAGGCGTAGTCAGCCTTTCGCCGCTGGGCCCGTCCGTGCCCACGGAGGTCCGGCAACGCCTCCACGAGGCGGAAGAAGCCCTGCGGCGCGGCGCGTCCCCCTTCCGGGGGCCCGTCTTCGACGATAGAGGGCAACTACGCGTCTCGGCAGGCAAAAACCCCGACGAAACGACGCTGCGAGGCATGGACTGGAACGTGCGAGGTATGGAAAGGCTTCCCTCCGGCTTCTAGGGCAAATGAACGTTGATTTTTTACAAAAGTCAACGTTGGCCTTCTGCCAAGAAACGTCGTTTTTGGCAGAATCCACGCCATGTTGTAGCGGGCCACACCTGTATGTGGCCAGAGCCCTTCCAAAATGAAACGGCTCTAGGCTCGCCTTCGCCGCTTTCGCCTTTCTTCCACCCGTGGGAACAATGTAAGCCTGAGAGAAGAAATCCCCTCCTGGCCGTTCTCCGGGCGCAGGAAAAACGTGATGCCTACAAGGGCTTCCGTGTAGGCCCGATGGCCTTTCTCCGCGCGTGGGGAAACAGCCGCGGGAACAAGAGCGAAGCGGGCCTTCCCGAGGGCATCCACCCCCGGCAGCCTTTCCCGACGGCTTCCCCACCGGGTCCAAAAGAACGCTTCTCCTTTGTCGGGAATCTCCCGCGCAGCCACGCCGGGAAGAATCCCCTCTCCCCCGCAGGGTGACTCCACCAAAAAGCCAATGGCTCAACAGGACAGGAGGAAAGGGAACCGCTTGCCGCTTCTCCACCGCCGCCCGGGAAGGGGGACGCTCTCCCTTGCCCTCGGCGGGCCCGAAATGTCTCCTCCCCAAGCTGGAAGCGCCGGGCCTTACACGGTTCTTCGGCACAAAGACGGTTCTTCGGCACAAAGACGGTTCTTCAGCACAAAGGCCGAGCGTCTTCCTCTCTGAAAAGGAAACGCCGCCACGGGCGACACACACCCGCGTCCAGCCGGGCCACGCAGCCACAACGTCCCCAAGTCAGCGCCGTTTCGGGCCGCCCCGTGCTTCCGGGATGCGCCGGATGCTCGGCGCACCCTTTCAAATGATTTCCCACGGACACCAGCCGACCTTACCGTCCCATCCAAAGTAAGGCCGCCGCGCGGCTACCAGCTTTTCCCCCGCGAGTACCTGAATGGCCACGGGCGGATTCGCCGTTTTGGAGGCCTTTCTCTTGGCCCCTTCCAGCGTGCCGGCGTATTCCACACTTCGGCCGTCTCCTAAACGGATAGTAAAACGTTGTTCTAACTTCATATATAGACTTCCTGTTATAAGAATAACGTTGGAAGCATAGAATAGAAAAGCCACTCTTTCAAGGCCCCCTCCCTTTCTTTTGGACCAGTCGCAAGGGGAAAAGCCGTCTCGTCTACTTGACGCCTCTCCCCGGAAACAGAGGGAAGGTGCCGCAGTTTACTGCGTAATGCAAGAGATGTTTGAAAAAGGCCGGGTTCCTCTCCCGATCCCGACCTTCTGCTCCCCGCCCCCCGGCAAGCCCCGGCTCATCCCCGCGCAAACGGACGTACAAGAGAGCATGTCCGTGCGGGTGTGCGAGAAAAGGCGCTTGTGTGTACGAAGAGCCTTCACTCCGGCTCGGCGGCCTCCTGCGCACGGCAAAACGGAACGGGAGCCGACTGCCCGCCATTCCCCAAAACATGGAACGCCCCCGTCCCGCCCGTCCTCTTCATCAGTCCGGTCGCGTCCTCCTTTCCGGGCGTCTGCAACCCGTCGATACCAAGGAATCGTCATAATGCGGTCATGATTTCGCCATACGCCTTCTCTAGGGTGTCGCTTGTCCGAACAACCAAGAAGGAGATGGATTCATGAATACGGATTGCAGTCGTCGCACGTTTCTTTTGGGGGGATTGGCTACCGGGGCGGTACTTATGGCAGGTTCCGGCCTGCTGAAGCCGGGCAGGGCCGAGGCCGCGCCCGCCGAGGCCGTCATGTTGGAGGAATGTGTCAGCATGACGCCGGAGGAGATGGCGAAACGTTCCGCCTACG
Source organism: Candidatus Bilophila faecipullorum (assembly GCA_944326695.1). GTDB lineage: Bacteria > Desulfobacterota > Desulfovibrionia > Desulfovibrionales > Desulfovibrionaceae > Bilophila > Bilophila faecipullorum. The sequence goes on from CALVEZ010000011.1 coordinate 45,155, forward strand.
TTATGGCCGCGTGGCGCTACCTTCAGGATTCCGCCGCCGAGCTCAAGGACCCGGCCCTGCGCGCCACGGTGGAGGCCATCCTCAAGAATCCCGCCCCGCTGCTGGCGAAGAACGACGAAAAGGCCATCATGACCGAATTGAAGGCGCAGGGGCTTTTGAAGGCCGACGCCAAGGCGCTCTTCCCGGAATGCGCCGATGCCGCCCAAAGCCCGCAGCCCTTCTACACCGCGCCCGGCAGCGGCTGGAACAGCCATCACAGCTATCCCGGCGGGCTGGTGACGCATACGGCCCTCAACGTGGCCTCCTGCAAGGCGCTCTACGACAACTACGTCAAGGTCTACGGCCTTGAACTGGACCGGGACGTGGTGCTGGCCTCGCAGATGCTGCATGACCTGCACAAGCCGTGGGTCTTCCAGTGGCAGAAGGACGGCTCCTGCCGCACCGAACAGACCCTCGCCGCCACCGGCGAACATCACACCCTCAGCGTGGCGGAAAGCCTGCGGCGCGGCCTTTCCCCCGAGCTGTGCGTGGCGCAGGCCTGCGCACACGATCATCCGGGCTCCGAAGCCTCGGAAAAGACCGTGGTCGGCTGGCTGAAGGCCGCCGCCGTCATCAACGGCAAGGACGCCGCCACCATCGGCCTGCTCGAAAAGGACGGCAAGACCCTGCCCATGCCCCGCCGCATCGAAGGTTTCGTCACCCATCTGGCCGACCATGACTGGGTGATCAGCGTGCCAGCCGCCCAGTGGACCGTCAGCGCCCTCCGGCAGGTCGCCGCGCGCGTCTACGGCCTGAAGGAATCCGACCTCAAGGCCCGGCCCTTCAACCAGTTCCGCAATTACGTCCTGTCCCAGAAAACGGCCATGCAGCTCTACGGCGCCTACGCCGCCAAGGGCATGGACGGCCTCACCGCCGAAGTCGCGCAAGTCGTGCGCGCCTAGCCGGGCCGCTCCACTCAAAGAAACGAGGAGTCATTCATGAAAAGAAGCCTTATCCCCGCCCTGCTCGGCGTCATGCTTCTTTCGGGCACGGCGCAGGCGGCCACCAGCATCTATCCCGTGGACACGGCCCGCTTTCTGGGCGGGAGCCGCTTCGACTTCAAGGTGGAGTTCGACGGCGTGGTCGACGAGAAGGACGCCAAGGTGCTCATCAACGGCAAGGACGCCGCGTCCGTGCTCGGGGCGAAACCGGCCTTCATCAAACAGGAAAAGGGAGTGGACGCCTCCGCCCTGCTGCTGCGCGACGCCACCCTGAAACCCGGCACCTACAAGGTGACTGCGGAAAGCCCCTCCGGGAAGGCCACGGCCACATGGGAAATCTACGGTACGCCTGAAAAGCCGACGGCGAAAAACGTCATCCTGCTCATCGCGGACGGCCTGAGCATGGGACACCGCACCAGCGCCCGCCTGCTGTCCAAGGGCGTCACCAACGGCATGTACAACGGCAAGCTGTCCATGGACAGCCTGCCCTACACGGCCATGCTCGGCACGTGCAGCGTGGATTCCATCGCCGCCGACTCCGCCAACACCGCCTCGGCCTACATGACCGGCCACAAGTCGAGCGTCAACGCGCTGGGCGTCTACGCCGACCGCACCCCCGACTCGCTGGACGATCCCAGGCAGGAAACCATCGCGGAACTCCTGCGCCGCTCCACCGGGAAATCCATCGGCGTGGTCACGGACGCCGAAATTGAGGACGCCACCCCCGCTTCCGTGGTCGGCCATACCCGCCGCCGCGCGGACAAGGCCGAAATTGTGGGCATGTTCTACGACGTGCGCCCCGACGTGATCCTCGGCGGCGGCTCGGCCTACTTCCTGCCCCAGAGCGTGCCCGGCTCCAAGCGCAAGGACGACAAGAACTACGTGGAGATGTTCCAGAAGGCCGGCTACGCCCTCGCCACCAGCAATACGGAACTCTCCAGCGTCGTGAAGGAACAGCCCAAGAAGCTCCTCGGCCTCTTCCACACCGGGAATCTCGACGGCGTGCTCGACCGCAAGTTCCTCAAGAAGGGCACCGTCTCCAAGTTCCCGGATCAGCCTGACCTGACGGACTCCATGCGGGCCGCCCTTTCCGTGCTCTCGCAGAACCCCGAAGGCTTCTTCCTCATGCTCGAAGCCGGGCTGGTGGACAAGTACAGCCACCCGCTCGACTGGGAGCGCGCCGTCTACGACACCATCATGTTCGACAAGGTCGTGGCCCTGGCGCAGGACTTCTGCGACAAGAACCCCGACACCCTGCTCATCGTCACCGGCGACCACACCCACTCCATCAGCGTCATCGGCACCGTGGACGACAAGCGTCCGGGCGAGCTCATGCGCGACAAGGTGGGCATCTACGCCGAGGCGGGCTATCCCGACTACAAGGACGAGGACGGCGACGGCTATCCCGACAAGGTGGATGTCTCCAAGCGCCTCGCCGTCTTCATCGGCAACTATCCCGACTACTACGAGACCTACCGCCCCAAGATGGACGGCCCCTTCGTCCCGGCGGTCAAGGATGAAAACGGCAACTACATCGCCAATGCCGCCTACAAGGACGTTCCCGGCGCGCAACTGCGCATCGGCAACCTGCCCCGCACGGAATCCACGGGCGTGCACTCCATCGACGACCTCGTGGTGGGCGCGCGCGGACCGCACGCCGACGCCTTCCGCGGCTTCATGAACAGTACCGAACTCTTCCGCATTGTGGCCGAAGCTCTGGCTCTGGGGAAGAACTAGAAAGAGGGGACGCGGAGGAGGACGCTCGCTGAAAAAAGCGCCCTCCTCCGGCCCCTCGAAATCGTCGACCGAAGGGGAAGCTGACGCGAAGGCGTTCCGGGCGCGAAAGCATTGGACGCGAAAGCATTCTGGAAAAGAAGGGCCTTCTCCGTTTTTCACGGACACGTATCCCTTGGGGCTTTCCGCCCGGTTGCCTCGCCGCCCCTCCGGCGCTTCCCTTCCGGGAGGCCATAAACAACGTCTGCATGGCCGCAGGCGGGGGAAAAGCGGGGAAAGATTTCCCCTTCCGCATCTCTCCGCAGGGAATCGAATGAAATACTTCATCATGCTGCTCGCCTTTCTGACCTGCCTCTGCCCGGCGCGCTTCGCCCGCGCGGACGCCTCCCTCTCGTTCGAGGAACTTTACAGCGGCGGGGGCGTCCTCGGCCTTCAGTTTTCCGACAAGGTGAAGTCCCTCACGGGACAGCGCGTCGTCATCAAAGGCTTCATGGCCCCGCCGCTCAAGGCCGAAGCGTCCTTTTTCGTGCTGACGCGCGAACCCGTGGCCCTCTGCCCCTTCTGCCAGACGGACGCGGACTGGCCCGACAACATCCTCGTCGTCTATTTGTCGTCCAATCAGCAATTCGTGCAGAACAACGCCACCATCGAAGTGGAAGGCGTGCTGGAAACCGGCTCATGGCGTGATGCGGAAACGGGCTTCCTCAGCCAGCTCCGTCTCCGCGACGCGAGCTTCCGCAAGCTCTAGCCTTTTCCGGGCCCGGCCAGCGCGGACACCCTCGGCGCGCCCCCGAATACCGAACCTTCGCAAAGGAATGCCCCATGAGCGGCCTTGAACTTCACGACATCCTGCTGACCTTTCCCGAGGGGACGCGGCGGCGCACCATCCTCGACATCCCTTCCTGCACCGTGGCGTCCGGCGAATGCGTGGCGCTGGCCGGGGCGTCGGGCTCGGGAAAAAGCACGCTGCTGAACCTGATCAGCGGCCTGATCCTGCCGGACAGGGGAACGGTGCGCTGGAACGGCTTCGCCCCGGGCGAGCTCCCGGAACCCCGGCGGGATGTCTGGCGTGGCCGGCACATCGGCTTCGTCTTTCAGGATTTTCAGCTTTTCCCGGAACTGGAAGCCCTTGAGAATGTTCTCCTGCCCGTCACCTTCAACCGCTGGAGCATCCCCGAAGCCCTGCGTCGGCGGGGCCAAGCCCTCCTCAAACGTATGAACGTCGCGCCCTCGCAAAAGGCGCGGCTCCTCTCGCGGGGCGAAAAGCAGCGGGTCGCCATCGCCCGCGCCGTGCTTCAGGAGCCGGAAATCCTCCTCGCCGACGAGCCCACGGCCAGCCTCGACGCGGCCAACGCCGCCGAAGTCACGGACCTGCTCCTCTCCCACGCCCGGACGCTCGGCAGCACGCTCCTGATCGTCAGCCATGACGAGGAAGTATGGACGCGCATGGACCGCGTCCTGTCCCTGCGGCGGGGACGGCTGTATGAGGCGGCGGAAACGGCGTTCCCTCCGTCCGCCGCGTAGGAAAGGGGCTCTCCGCGCCTTCCTCACCCGGAAGGAGACGAGTCGGTAAGGCGTATCCCGTGGGTTCTTGCTCCGCCTCTTCCCCCGTCCAGAAGGCGACGAGGCCCTCGCATCAGAGGCCGCCTTCCGACGGCAGCCTCCCTTTTCCCAAGCCTGCGGCGGGAAGCGCCATGTCGGAGGCCACGCCGCACCCCGGCCCTTCACCGCCAAGAACGGCCTCGGATACGCCCGGATCGCCGCGCTTCCGCAGAAGGCGGGACTGGGGCGAGGCCGGGCCGTCCCCACAACGATTTTCATAAGACTTTCATAAGGAATGCGCGATGAATCCGTTCATGCTGGTAAAAGGCGAATGGCGACGCTCCCTCCGGGGCGTGCTGGCCGTGGCGCTGGTGCTGGGTCTGGCTCTCAGCCTCGGGGTGGGGGTCGGCATGACCGAACGGGCCGTCCGGCAGGGCGCGGCGCGGGCCGGGGACGCCTTCGATCTGCTGGTCGGGGCGCAGGGCAGCAGCGTGGACCTGATGCTCGGCGCGGTCTATCTGCGCCCGCAGCCGCTGGCCTTGGTGCCGGGCTCCCTCGTTTCCGACATCCTGAAGCAAAAAGGCGTGGCGTGGGCCGCGCCGCTGGCCTTCGGGGATCGCTGGGAAAACGCCCCTCTGGTCGGGACCACCGAAAGCATGGTCACGCTCGGCGGCGCCCGCGCGCTGACGGAGGGCGTCCCCTTTGCCGCGCGCGACGAAGCCGTGGTGGGCGCGGGCGTGCCCCTGCGTCTCGGGGAAAGCCTGACGCCGCTGCACGGTCAGGTGGGCTCGGACCGCCATGAACACAGCCGCTACCGCGTCGTGGGCAGGTTGCCGCACACGGGCACGCCGTGGGACAAGGCCATTCTTGTACCCATCGAATCCCTGTGGGCGGCTCACGGCGCGCTCCCCGGCGCAACGGCGGAACACGGGGAGGAAAGCCATGCGCCCGCCGCAGCCCGGTCCCTCGGGGACGTCTTCCGCGATGCCGCGTCCGGCAGTCTGCCCGGCGTCTCCGCCGTGGTGGTCAAGCCGGACAGCGTAGCGGACGCCTACCGTCTGCGTGCCTTCTGGCAGACCGCGTCCGTCAGCGCCGCCGACGGCAAAGCCGTCAACACGCAGGGCGTTTTCACGGGCGAGGTGCTGACCGGGCTTTTCGCCACGCTGGGGGACATGCGCGACATCATGAGCGTCATGGCCTACGCAGCGCAGGCCGTCGCCCTCTGCGCGGTCGTGCTGGTGGCTCTCATGGCCGTGTCCGCGCGCAGGCCTCTGCTCGCCACCCTGCGGGCCCTCGGCGCGCCGCGCCTCTATCTGGTCTGCGCCGTCTGGAGCATGGTGACCTTGAGCATCGCGCTGGGCACGGCAGCGGGACTGCTGCTCGGCTCAGGGCTGGCCGAGGGACTCTCTATCCTGCTGTTCCGGCAAACGGGCATCGTCTTTTCCGTCAGCCTTTCCCTTGCCGAAGTCTCCTTCGCCGCGGCCTCGCTGCTGATCGGCTCGGCCTGTGCGGTCATCCCAGCCTGCATGATCTACCGGAAAACGGGGTCTCGCATCTTGTAAAGGATATTTGCTCATAACTTTCCCGCTACTACTGACGTATCCTTGATGATAGCGCGTATTCCGCAGAATGCTTGCCCGGATTCCGATCCCTTGCGGATGTGCTTGAGCGGCATCGCATCCTGCTCTGCAACGATGAAATATACGTAACAAGGCCAGACAATTTCTTTTTCCCAAAATGCATCTCTTTTATATGATTATGAGGCAAAAAGCGGATTCTACAGAATAGCTTTTTTTGAAAATACTTTTCCCCTTCACGGCAAAGCAAAGAGAGCCTGTCCTTCCCCCATTCCCTCCGGTCCCTCGCCCGCGCCATGCTAGCCACCTCATCCATCGGAAAAAGCGTTTCTTTTCTCCGATGCCCCGTGCCAAGCCGCTTTTTCCGGCGATTTTCCGGGCCACGAGGCCCGGAGCCGGACGAAGCCATCCCTTCCCGGCACGTCCCACCGCACGCCATGAGGCCCGGCTCCTCGGTATTTTTTGAAAAAAAAACGAGGAATTATCATGCGTTGAATCGCAAAAAAAATTCCTTCGGCGGAAAATTCCTGCTATGCAGGGAGCCATCGTCAGGGGCGTTTCCGATTCCTCTGGAAAGGGCATGTCGGCGCGTCCGGCCTCCTTTCCGCCGCCCCTCTCTCCCTTGCTTGAGGAAAAGCCTGCCGGTCAGCCGGTTTTTTTGAACCTGTAAAGCGTCTCGGCGCGAGGGTGGATGTTCCAATGAACCAACAGGGAAACGCGTTGCTTCCGGTCGCGCTGATTCCGGCCTACAAGCCGGAACCCTGCCTGATACAGATCATACGGCAATTGCTGGCCTCCGGGTCTTTCGCGGGGGTTGTGGTGGTGGACGACGGAAGCGGCAAGGCCTTCCAGCCGCTTTTCCGCAAGGCCGAGGAAAACGGGGCCGTGCTCCTGCGCCACTGTACCAATCTTGGAAAAGGCATGGCCCTGCGCACGGGCCTGAACCATATTGCGGACGCGTGGCCCGGCAGCGTGGGCGTGGTCACGCTCGACGCGGACGGCCAGCATCTGGCGGCTGACGTGGTGGAGGCCGCGCGCCTTTTGCGGCTGCACCCGCGTGCGCTCGTCATGGGCTGCCGCACCTTCGGCGGGGAGGGCGTGCCCCTGCGCAGCCGCGTGGGGAACGTGTTCACGCGCTTTGTGACGCGCTTCCTCGGGGGCGTACGGGTGAGCGACACGCAGACGGGCCTGCGCGGGATTCCCATGTCCTTCATCCCGGCCCTGCTGCGCCTGCGCACCACGGGCTACGACTTCGAGCTGGACATGCTCATGCGCAGCAAACAGCACGGGATGCGCATCGTCGAGTTCCCCATCGAAACCGTCTACACGCCCGGCAACAGCACCTCGCACTTTCACCCCTTGCTGGATTCCGCCAAAATCTACTGGGTCTTCCTGCGCTTCAACCTCTCCTCCCTCGCCGCCGCGCTCATGGACTACGCCGTCTTCACCTTCTGCTTCATGGGCGGGTTCGGCATCGAAGGCGCGATGGCCGGAGGCCGCCTCATTTCCGGGGCCTTCAACTTCATCGTCAACCGCCATTTCGTCTTCCGGGCCGATGGCCACGCCCTGCGCCCCATGGCCCTCTACGCGCTGACGGTGGTACTCTTCGCGGCCATTGCCTGCTGGGGCATCGACGTCCTGCATGAGAAGGCCGGGCTCTCGGTACTCATGGCCAAGGTGGTGATGGAAAGCGTGCTCTACGCCTTCAGTTTCGTGGTCCAGCGCGATTTCATCTTCGCCCCGCCGAGCGAACCGGAACCCTTCCCGCTTCAGGAAGCGCCCGTCCTGTCGGAAAACAGGACCCGCTGACGCCTTTTTAAGGCCGCGGGAGGGACTTGCCCTCCTTTCGGCCCGGCTTCCGAACAGCCCGCTTTTGCGGGCTTTTTTCTTGACGTCAACGGCGGGATAGGTCACAGAAACATCATTGTCGCCTCAAGTCATCCGCTTTTCCCTCATCCCGGGACGCCTCATGAAACGCTTTCGCCTTTCCCTGATTCTGATCCTTGCCCTCGTGACGGGATGCTGCGCCGCGGCCTCGGCCGCTCAAGCGGCCCCCCTGAAAAAATGGCGCGCCGTCTACGTGGAAGGCGGCGGCTATACGGACTACCAGCAAATCCTCGCCGCCACCGCGCAGGGGCTGGCGAAGCTCGGCCTCATCGAACACGGCGACGTGCCCATCCCCACCGACGCGGACGACACCCGCCCCATGTGGGACTGGCTGGCCGAACACGCGGGAGGCGAACGCATCGAATTCCTCAAGGACGGCTACTATTCGGCGGGCTGGGACGAAAAACGCCGCGCCGAAAACAAAAAGGCTCTGCTGCGGCGCATCCGCGAGCGGGGCGACGTGGACATGATTTTCGCCTACGGCACGTGGGCCGGTCTGGACATGGCCACGGACGAACATAGCGTGCCTGTCTTTTCCATGTCCGTGACCGACGCCGTGCAGGCGGGCATCGTCAAGTCAGTCGAGGACTCGGGGCTCGATCACGTCCACGCCCAGTTGGAGCCCGCCCGCTACAAGCGGCAGATCACGGTTTTCCACGACATCTTCAAATTCAAAAAACTCGGCGTACCCTACGAGGATACGCCGGAAGGCCGCTCGGACGTAGCCCTCGCCTCCATCGAGGAGGCCGCGCAGGAACTCGGCATCGAACTCGTGCGCTGCACCACCACCCTCAACGTGCAGGCGGACCAGAGCTTCGCCAACCTGCGCCAGTGCCTCGCCACGCTCGCCCGGACCTCGGACGCGATCTACATCACCACCAACTCCGGCGTGCAAGAACAGGATGAAGGAACTGCTTCAGCCGATCATCGAGGCGGGCGTCCCTTCCTTCTCCCAGAGCGGCATCGAGGAAACCAAACTCGGGGTGCTCATGAGTCTCGCCCAGAGCAGCTTCGGCAGCGAAGGCACCTTCGGGGCCGAATCCGTGGCCAAGGTCATGGCCGGGGCCCGGCCACGGGATGTGGGGCAGGTCTTTGAAAGCCCGCTCGGGCTCGCTATCAACCTGAAAATGGCCATGCTCATCGGCTGGAATCCCCCCTTCGAGATACTCGCCGCCGTAGACGCCATCTATCAAGACATCAAAAATGCTGGCGAATGACATGGACAACCGGGTCTCCCGCCGTTCCCTTCTCGCCGCCGGGCTCGCGGCTCTGCTGGCCGCGCAGGTGCTCTACGGCATCCTCGCCCTTTCCGCCCTCTACAAGACATACCGCGAGTCCCTCCTTTCCGTGCAGGCCCTTTCGTGCGAAAAGATGGGGCAGGACCTCTCACGTCTGGCACGTTTCGGCAAGGAGCCGGACCGCCTCGAACATCTCGGGGAACGCGTCGCCGCCTTCTGCCGGACCACGGGGACCGGACGGCTGCTGGTGCAGAACGCCGAGGGCAAGGCCGTGGCCGCGTGGAATGTGCCCGGCGACGGGCCGCACGTCCCGGCCCGGCGGAAAGGCGTGCGCCATCAGGTGGAGGAATTTTCGCAGGACGGGATCATCTGGCTGTACCACCCCATCCGGGATCGACTGGACAAGGAAGTGGGCGGCGTGCTCCTCGGCGTGGACGAGGCTCAGCTTTCCTCCGGCCTGCGGCGCGCGGCCACGCCGCACCTCTTCGCCTTCCTCGGCTGGACGGCGGCGGCCTGCGGCCTGCTGGCGCTGCTGGTCATGCTCAACGGGAAGCCACCCTTTCCCCGGCTGGGCCGCGCGTGGTGCCTTGTCATCCCGCTCCTCGTCAGCCAGCTCGCCTTCCTTTTCCTGCTGCGCGGGCCCTTCGTCACTTTTCAGGAAACCGTGATCGAACGCACGGCCACGCAACTTGCGCGACACGTCCGGCAGGATATGGAACACGTCGCCGCCCTCGGCCTGCGGCTGGAACAGGTGCCCTCCATCCGGCCTTACCTTGAAGGGCTGCAAAAGGGCTTGCCGTGGGTGCGCGGCCTTTCCATCCGCACGGGGGACGGCCCCCTTTTTGAGGTGGGCGAGGCCGGGACAGGGCCCGGTATGGCCTTGCCCATCCGCGACGCGCGCGGCAAGGATGTTGCCTCCGTCGTCGTGGCCCTGCCCCAAAACGCGGCCACGACCGGTTTTTCCACGCTGTTCTACGACACCCTGACCATTACGGTCATCGCCATGCTGTTCATGCTGGAGCTGCTCGCGCTGTCCGGACCGGGGGAGGCCGCCTCTTCCGCCCCGGCCCGCTCGGGCAGGCTCATGCGGCCCGTGATCTTTCTGTGCATGTTCGCCATCGATCTGCCCGCCTCGTTCATCCCCCTGCGCATGTCGGAAATCAACCCGGAACTTTTCGGCCTGCCGCGCGACGTGGTCATGGGCCTGCCGCTTTCCTTTGAAATGCTGGCCGTGGGCTTGGCGATCCTCCTTGGCGGCTTCTGGAGCCAGAAACGGGGCTGGCGGCCCCTCTTCCTCTGGGGGGCGGGGCTGGTCGCCGCGGGCAACGCCGCCAGCGGCCTTGCCACGGAACCGCTGGCCTATATCCTCGCCCGGGGCGGGGCGGGCTTCGGCTACGGCCTCATCAACCTCGCCGGGCAGGTCTTCATCGTGGCCCACTCCACGCGCGAGAACCGGGCGCAAAATCTGGCCTTCATGGTGGCGGGGCTCTACGCCGGCTTTTTGTGCGGAAGCGCCTTCGGCGGGCTTATCGCGGACCGGCTCGACTACGCCTCGGCCTTCCTCGTTTCCGCAGGGCTCATGGCCTGCATCGGACTCGGCCTGCGCCTCGTCCTGCCGCGCGAGCCGTGGAAACCGGAAAGCGGCGGCGCGGCGCGCCTCCCCCTGCGGGAACTGGCCCGCTTCCTCGGCGACCGATCCATGCTCGGCCTCCTGCTGTGCAACATCTTCCCCTGCGCCTTCGTCACGGTCTGCCTCTTCCAGTTTTTCATCCCGGTTTCCCTGAACGCGGAAGGGGTCAGTCCGGCGGGCATCGGGCGGGTCTTCATGGCCTTCTGCCTGCTCATCATCGTCTTCGGCCCCATGCTGGGGCGGGCCGTGGACCGCAGCGGGCGCAAGCTTCTCTGGCTTGCCGGGGCGGGCTTTCTCGGCGTGGGAGGCATCCTCGCCCTGCTCGCCTTTGACGGGCTGGCCGCCGCCTTCCTTTCCGTGGGCCTGCTCGCGCTGTGCAACGCCGTGGCCTCGAGCGCGCAGGGGGCCTATGCGCTGGAACTGCCCGCTACCGGACGTTTCGGGGCCTCGCGCAGCATGGGGGTCTACAACGTGACGGAGCGCCTCGGCCAGATGCTCGGCCCGGTCACGCTCGGACAGGTCATCGCCCTCTGGGGAGCCGCCTCCGGCCTTGTGGGCATGGCCGTCGTCTTCGCCGTACTGACGCTGCTTTTCCTGCTCTCGGGGCTTGGGGCACGGAAGGGGACCACCGCATGAACGAAGCCCTGCTGAAGCCGCTTTTTGAGGCGGTGCGGGAAGCCTTTCCCGCCCTTCCGGGCTGCCTTGCGGCGTGGGAGGGCCTTACCCTGGGCGAGGCGGCGGCCTTCGACGCCCCGGGCACGGCCTCGCCAGCCGCGATCCGGTGCATGGGACGTCTTGCCGCGCGTTCTCTTGGTGAGGCCACGGGCCGGGCGCTTGAGCGGCGGCTCGCCCGCACCCCCGCCGTGCTCTCCGCCAACCTGCACGGCATCGACTGCCTCCCCGAAATGGTGCAGGCCGTGCATTTCTTCGGCCTGCGCGAACTGCTGCGCCCCTGCGGGCCCGAAGAGCGGCGGGTCATCCCCGTCCTGTCCTGCGGCGGCGTGGCACTGCAAAGCGAAGCCTATCCGCGCGGGCTCCTGCTCTTCCGGGGTGAGGGCGCGCCGCTGCGCCTGCCGCTTTTCCCCTCCGTCATGCAGGATACCATTGTCCTCAAGGCTCCGGCGCTGACGGAACAAGACGTGCTCGCCATGCTCCGCCGCTGGGGGCCTTCCCTGTGCGAGGCCGAGCGCCGGGCCGTCGACCGCGTGCTGCGCCACGCGCTCGCGCCGGAAACGCTGGCGCTTTCCCGTTTCGGGGAGCAGGCGACGCGCATCAACGCGCTGTTGGGCGCGGAACGATTCCCGGACATCCCCCGGGTGGATGTGGTCTATCTGGAACTTGAGGAAGCGGCGAAGGAACTGCTGATCGACGATCTGCAAAGGCCCGCATCGGTCCCCTACCGGATGCTTTTCCATCCGGCCCTGCGGCGGTGGATCATCGAGCGGCTGGCGAACGTGCGCGGCTGCTGGAGCGCGGCGGCGGCGGCAGCGGGCGAGCCCCTGCCCCGCACGGGCGGCAACGGCACGATCTTCTTTTGGGACACGGACGAACGGGGACGCCGCCATCCCCTGCGCCTTGTCCGCGACGGGTCCCTGTTGCTGCTGGAAAGGCCGGGCCGCGCCTTTCCGTTCACGCCCGAGGGGCTTACGGACGCCTTGCGCGGGGGGAGCCTCTACCCGGGGCTTTTCGCCGCCTACGCCACCCTGACGCTGGAGCACGGCCTGCACTGTTACGGCGGGCTCTACCTCGCCCATTACCTGCCCCGGATGATCCGGGCCGTGTCCGAAGCGTTCGAGGCGGCGGGCGAGGCCCTGCCCCACTGGGCGGCCTTTTCCCCGCTGGCGGCCTTCCCCCTCACCGTGCACGCTCGGACCCCGGACGGGCTGATCCCGGCGGGGCTGCTGGAACTGCTGCGGGGAGGCGGCCTGAACCGCGAGGCCCTCGTCACGCTGGCGCGCACGCCCTTTGCGGATTTCCTGCCCGCCACTCTCTGGGCCTGCCGCCGCTATTGCGCCCCGCACCCCCGCGTGGAAGCCCTCCCTCTCCCCCCCGGCCTCGGCTGGAAGGGGATCACCCTTGCGGAAGGTTTCACGCCGCCGCAGGCGTGAAGACTCAGGCTTTACACGACATCCTGCCACCGCCGAACCACGGCGTGGCCTGACTTCGACAGCTTCACGCCACCGGGGACGCGGGATCGCCCGATCCGCCCTGCGGGGAAAGAGGCCGCTCGAAGCAGACCATCGTGATGTCGTCCGACTGGGGCGCTCCGCCCTGATGCCGCCGCACGTCCTCAAGCAGGGCGGCGACGGCGGCGGCGGGGCTTTCACCCCGATGCGCCTCCAAGACCCGCTGGACGCGCTCGTCTCCGAAAAGCTCATCCTCCTCATTGAGGGCCTCCGAAACGCCGTCCGTGTACAGGAGACAAACATCACCCTCCTCCAAAACGACGCGGCGCGGCGCGTAGCGCACATCCGGGAAGACGCCCACGGAGGGGCCGCTGATGTCGTCAAGAATCCGCACGGACCCGTCGAGGCCGACTACCAGAGGAGGGCAATGCCCGCCGTTGGCGTAGTCGAGCGTTCCCGACGCCGGATCGAACAGGCCGATAAAGAGGGTGACGAACATGCAGTCGGGATTGTTCGCCTCCAGCATGGCGTTGATGCGGGACATGGCCTCGTCCGGGCTCAGCCCGTCCTTCATCACGTAGCGGATCAGCGTCATGGTCATGGACATGAACAAGGCCGCCGGAACGCCCTTGCCTGATACGTCGCCGATGACCAGCACCTGCCGCCCGTCGGGAGCGGTGAAGACATCATAGAGATCGCCGCCCACCTCCTTGGCGGGGATGAGCAGGCAGGAGGCGGTGGCGCAAGGCTGCCCGGCGAGGCTGTCCGGGGAAGGCAGGATGCCCATCTGGATGTCCCGGGCGGCGTTCAGCTCGCCCTCCATCCGTTCCTTGGCTGCGGTCGTTTCCATAAGACGGCGCACATTTTCTTCCAGTGCTTTGCCCATCTGAGAAAAGGCGTGGGCCAAAAGCCCTACCTCGTCACGGCGTTCCGTGGGCAGATCGGCCAGAAACGCGAGCGAATCCGCCGAAGCCCCGGAGGACGTCCGCGAAAAATCGGTTTGAGCCAGCCGCCGCGCGCTGTTGGTCAGGACCTTGAGCGGATCAGTCAGGCGCATGGTCATAAGAAGCGTGGCAATGACGCTGAGAAGGACGCTGCCGAGGGCGACCAGCGCCAGCCGGTTGACCAGCGCGGTGGCCGGGGCCTCGATCTCCGAACGGGGCACCACGCCCACGATGTACCAGTCCAGCGCCTTGAAGTACGCCACGCGGTACAGCTCTTCCGGGCCTTTCCCCTCGGGTGCGCCGAGGAATTCCGCAAAGCGCCGCTGCCGCGCCTTGTCCCGCAGCGAGGCAGGCAGGGCGTCAAGCTTCCGGTCCACCGCGCCCTTGTGCGCAAGCAGCGTGCCGTCGCCCTGAAAGAGGGCGATGAAACCGCTGTAGCGAAAATCCAGCGAATGAAATTTTTCCTGAAGATTGCGTACGATCTTGCGTTCCGACTGGCGCGCCTCTTCTGACAGATCGGCCAGCGGGCTGCCCACGGCGATGACAGCGCCGCGCTCCCGCACGGGCAGGAAAAAAACGAGGGCCGGATCGCGCTTCGCCCCCGGCACGCTGCGGGAAGGATCGAAAACCGCAAACGCCCCTTCTTCGGGCAGGCCGTCCCCTTCCAGCATGGAAACGATGCGCTGCCCTTTCAAGTCCCTCATATCCGGGGTTATCTTGCGAAAAAAGGCGTCACCGAGGCGCAAGCCTCCCGCGTATACTTCCATGTGCATTCCAAAAGGCTGCAACAAACCGAGCCAACTTTGCAGGACCGCTTCCTCCTGCGCGGCGCTCTCGCGCCATGTCGCGCGTGCCAGCAACGCCATCTGGCGGAGCTGTTTCTTGCGCCGCAGGGTGGCGCTGACCTCATTGGTCAACAAATCCAGATAGCTGGCCTCGATGTTGTCCTCCACCAGCAAGAGGATGCTGTTGAAGGACTCCCGCTCGAAGGCAAGGCTCGAACGTTGCAACGCCGAATAGGTCAGCCAGATGAGGGGCACTGCGGCAAGGGCGATGGAAAGGACGACCAGCGTAAAGAATTTCGTGCGTAAGGACATGGCGGCGGCCTGTTGACGGTGGCATGGGGAGACGCCCCTTGGCCGGGGCGGGCGGCTTCCGGAGGCATGAAGGCGGACGAGAGAGACCGCCTCGTTTTTTCCGAATTTTTCAGCAATCACGCAGAAGGTCAAATCCTTTTTCAGGAAAGGGATGCCAAGGTATCCGCAGCATGAGCCTCGGGGATGGCGGCGTGGCGGACTGCTTCCACGGGCCAGCGCCCTTTCTGCAAAGAAAGAAAATCGCTGGAAAAAGGGCGAGGCAAAAGGGAAGAGAGAGAGAGAGAGAGAGAGAGAGAGAGAGAGAGAGAGAGAGAGCACTGAGGAGAACCCAGTCGAGCCCTTCCACCTTTATCTTGCCTACCGCGCCTTCGAGCCACGCCTCGCTGCTTGTATCAATTTATCACGATCTGGGCCGATGGGCGTGCCTTTTCCTGTTTTCTACCTTTGCCTTGAGTCATCGCAAGACCGGTTTTTTCCTCCTGCTTCTGCCTTTATTCTTCCGGGAAGACGGCATCATCCTGTGAGTGATGAAAGAAACTTCGTACCATCGAATGATGTTTGTGGCGGAAGGCTTCCTCATCGTCCCTTCCGCGCGAACGAGGGAGAAAGGCACTTTTTTCCTCCTCGGCCCGCACTCGAAAAAATCATGAAATTCTTTCCACCACGAGGGTGGATACCTCAAGGGCGTATAATGCTAACTCATTCATTTTCATTTCTTTTTTTCTTGATGTCAGACTTTCTCCCTTACGGGAAAAGGCAAAAAAATATGCCTATAATCCTATAGGATCATTCATGATAGTGTTTTCTTTACCCGCAGATTATACTTTTTTCTGGCTTTTAGTGATTTTTTGTACTAAAAGAAGGTACTGTTTTTTATCAACCTAAACCTGAGGAGAAGGTTTATGCTGTGCAAGAAAGTTTTCCCTCTCATTCTGGCGGCTCTCTTTTTGTGGACCGCTGCCCCCGCGTCCGCCGCGCCGACCATGACGCTGAAAGTCGCTGCGGGTGACCCCGAAGACTCCGAAATGGGGGTCGTCGGCAACGCCTTTAAAAAGTATATCGAAGAAAAAACCAATGGCGCCGTTGAAGTGCAGTGCTTCTACGGTGGTTCCCTCGGCGACGAAAGCGAATGTTTCCGCAACGTCCAGAAAGGCACCCTGCCTCTGGCCATCGGCGGCATCGCCAACCTCGTGCCTTTTGAAAAGCGCCTCGGCCTGCTCACCCTGCCCTACCTCTTCGCCAACCTTGACGAAGTGGTCACCGGCACCAACGGCGCTCCGGCCGATCTGCTGAACAGCTACGCTACCAAGGCCGGTTTCCGCGTCCTGACGTGGACCTACACCGACTTCCGTTATATCTCCAACTCCAAGCGCCCCATCACCAAGATGGCCGACATTCAGGGCCTGAAGTTCCGCGTTCCCCAGAGCGCGGTGCTCATCGCCTCCTATAAGGCCTTCGGCGGCAGCCCGACCCCCATCTCCTGGGCTGAAACCTTCACCGCCCTCCAGCAGGGCGTTGTTGACGGCCAGTGCTACGGCTACATCGGCTTCCAGGCCATGAAGTTCAACGAAGCCAACCAGAAGTATCTGACCGAAGTGCACTACACCTACCAGCTCCAGCCGCTGGTCATCAGCGAGCGCGTCTACCGCAAGATGACCCCCGAGATGCAGAAGCTGGTGGTCGAAGCCGGTCACTACGCTCAGGAAGCCGTGCTGAAGTTCCAGAAGGAAGAATCCGATGCCGCCAAGAAGGCTCTCATCGCCGGCGGTCTCCAGGTTTCCCAGCTGGAAGACGAAGATATGTGGAAGAAGGCCGCCATGGAAAAGGTGTGGCCTGAAATGGCCGAATTCGTGGGCGGCAAGGAAGCCATCAACGCGTACCTGAAGGCCTGCGGCAAGCCGGCCTGGCAGTAAGCCTTAGATCATCCGGCCGGGCCTTCGGGCCCGGCCCAACCTCACGGAAAGCCGGGGCGACGCTGCCGCAAGCGAGCCGTATCTCGCGCTGTGCGGCAAGAGGGGAAGGGACTTTCGTCCCGATGCCACCCGGCAAACGTGTCGTCTCTTTTCCGGGAACCACTTCGGTTTCCGGAAAATCCGCGTCATGCCGTTCCACTTGGGAGGAGGAATAACCCCCGTGAAAAAAGTACTCTTGGCACTGCTGGACCACTTCGAAAGCTATCTCTGCCAGTTTTTGCTGGTCTTTTTCGTCGTCGTCGTTTTCATGCAGATCATTCTCCGCCAATTGAACATGTCGCTTACCTGGACAGAAGAAATCGCCCGCTTCGCCTTCATCTGGTTCATCCTGTTCGGAGCCTGCTACGCCACCCGCCTGTGCGCCCTCAACCGCGTGACCCTGCAATTTTCCAAGGCGCCCAAATGGGTTGGGGATTTGTTCCTGTTCATCGGTGACATCATCTGGTTCTGCTTTTCCCTCATCATGGCGTGGGAAGGCTACATCGCCGTGCTCGATCTTATCGAGTTCCCCTATGCCACCCCGGCCCTCGACTGGGATTTGGGCTTGGTCTACCTTGTCTTCCCTCTCAGTTTCCTGCTCATGGCCATCCGCATCGTCCAGGTGAACGTCATCAAATTTATCCTGAAGGAAGAAATTCTTGACCCCGATCAGGAAGCCATGAAGGAAAGCCAGAAAGTGCTCATGGTGGAAGAAGAAAAAGGAGGCAAGGCGTAATGGAGGCTCTTTCTCCCGGAAGCATCGGCTTGATGCTGTTTGCGATCTTCTTCGTGCTGCTGCTCATCGGCAGCCCGATCATGGTCGCACTCGGCGTCGCCACCATGACCTGTTTCATCGTGCTCGACATCGATCTCAGCCTGATGATCGAGCGCGCCTTCGCCTCGCTGACGGCCTTCCCGCTCATGGCACTCCCAGCCTTCGTTCTTGCCGGATCACTCATGGAAGCGGCAGGCGTTTCAAGGCGGCTGGTGAACGTGGCCGAAAACATCGTGGGCCCCACTCCGGGCGGCCTGGCCATTTCCACCACGCTGTCCTGCGTCTTCTTCGGCGCCATCTCCGGTTCCGGCCCGGCTACCACCGCTGCGGTAGGCATGCTCATGATCCCGGCCATGACCAAGCGCGGCTATAACGTGGGCTATGCCGCCGCCGCCACCGCCACGGCGGGTGGCATCGGCATCATCATCCCGCCGAGCATCCCGATGGTCATCTACGGCGTCTCCGGCCAGCAGAGCATCTCGAAGATGTTCATGGCGGGCGTCATCCCCGGCATTCTGGTCGCCATCGGCCTGTGCGTCATGCACTTCCTGCTCTGCCGCAACCTCAAGGCGGGCGGCCTCGACTGGTCCATGAAAGCCTTTGTCCACTCCCTGCGGGACGGCTTCTGGTCCATCCTCGCCCCGGTCATCATCCTCGGCGGCATCTACGCGGGCATCTTCACGCCCACGGAAGCCGCGGTCGTCGCCATTTTCTACACCATCATCGTCGGCATCTTCATTCATAAGGAACTGACGTTCAGAAGCTTCATGGCGTCGCTGAAAACCACGTCATGGCTGACCGGCCGCGTGCTCGTCCTCGTTTTTACGGCGACGGCCTTCGGCTATCTGCTTACGTCGTACCGCATCCCGATTGAAATCGCCAACTGGATTCTTTCCTTTACGAACAACGTGCATCTGGTCTGGTTCTTCGTGGTCATCCTGCTGCTCTTCCTCGGGATGTTCATGGAAACCCTTGCCATCATCATGCTGGTCACGCCCGTGCTGCTGCCCATCATGACCGCCTATGGCGTTGACCCCATCCACTTTGGTATTATATTGATCTGCTGCTGCGGCATCGGCTTTTCGACGCCGCCGCTGGGCGAAAACATGTTCATCGCCTCGGGCATCGCCAATATCTCCCTCGAAGAGATATCCCTCAAGGCCCTGCCTCTGGTGGCGAGCAACATCCTCGTCATCATCATTCTGGTTCTCTTCCCGGATATTACGCTCTTCCTGCCCAACCTCATGGGCACGGGGCTGGAGTAGCCGCGGACGGCGGGGCCGGTGCCCCGCCTTTTTTATAACAACCTTTAAATCAAGGACAAAAAGAGACTACTATGAGCCGTAAAACGCTGTTCTCCCTCATGCTGTCCGCCCTTTTCCTGTGGGCCGCCTCGCCCGCTTCCGCCGCTCCGGCCACCAAGCTGACCATCGCGATGGGAGACCCGGAGAGCTCGGAAATGGGCATCGTAGGCAACGCCTTCAAAAAATACGTGGAAGAAAAAACCGACGGCGCCATTGAAGTGCAGTGCATTTACGGCGCGTCCCTCGGTGACGACGAAGGCGAACGCTTCCGCCGTGTGCAGAAAGGCACGCTGGACATGGCCCTCGGGGGCGTGGCCAACCTGGTGCCTCTTGAGAAGAAGCTCGGGCTCCTTACCCTGCCCTACCTCTTCGTCAACCTGAACGACGTCATCGCCGGCACCAACGGCGCACCCGCCGATCTGCTCAACATCTACGCCTCCGAAGCCGGCCTGCGCGTCCTGACGTGGACCTATACGGGCTTCCGCTACATCTCCAACTCCCAGCATCCCATCAAGAACCTCACGGACATGAAGGGATTGAAAATGCGCGTCCCGCAGAGCGCGGTGATGATCGCCACCTACAAGGCCTTCGGCGCCATCCCGTCCCTCATTCCGTGGACCTCCACCTTCCAGGCCCTCCAGAGCGGCGAAGTCGACGGCCAGTGCTACGGCTACATCGGCTTCCGGGCCATGAAGTTCAACGAGGCCAACCAGAAATACCTCACCGAAGTGCACTATACCTATCACCTCCAGCCGCTGGTCATCAGCACCCGCGTCTTTGACAAGTTCTCCCCCGACACCCAGAAGATACTGATCGACGCTGGCAAGCACGCTCAGGAAGAAGTGCTCAAGTTCCAGATCGAGCAGGCGGGCGCGGCCAAGCGCGAGCTCATCGCAAGCGGCCTTCAGGTCTTCCAGCTCTCCGACGAGGACGAGTGGAGAAAGGTCGCCTTTGAAAAGGTGTGGCCCGAAATGGCCGACTTCGTGGGCGGCAAGGATATCATCAATGCCTATCTGAAGGCGTGCGGCAAGTCTCCCTGGGAATAAATCCTCGGAAAACGGTTCACAGTGAAAGGCCCGGGCAAGTCCCGGGCCTTTTCCGTCGCCGCCGCGCCCAGAGAGTGACCGTGTTCGCTCCCCAGCGGACAATGCCTTCCCCCTTACCGCTGTACCTTCCTCGGGCCCGGCGTGCGGCACCTCTTGTACCCGTCTTCTTTCAATCCCGCCCCTCTCCAAGCAAGAGGGCTCGGCCACAAGGGAGAGGAATCAGAGGAATCCCGCTCTCCATCGGAAGCAACGCCGGGCTGCGCAAGACCGCCTCCTTCTGCCCGGGCACGCCATCACTCCACCTTACTCCCCCGCAACGCCCTCAAGCACGCTGCACCTCCGGCAGGAAAAGAACCCTCAGGGCACATTGGCTCCTCTTCCGTCCCCTGCCTGCTCCAACTCCGGCTCTCCTTTCCGCAGTGCAAAGGTCGCCGCGCGGCATGTGGTGCATTCTCCGAAGTCCGCTTCTTTGCTCCCTGCTCTTCTCAGCCATCATGGGTAGAGCCCCCGCCCCGGTGCCCCTCCTTATGGTAAAAAGGCACCTTCTCTTTTCAATACGCAAAAGCCCCATGCCGGTCGCACGACCCAGGCATGAGGCTTCCGCCAATCCTCAGAAGAAGGACGCTTCCGCTACTTATGGAAGAAGACGGGCAGGTCGCGGCTTCCCAGAATCCGTTCTCGCAACTCCCCTTCCGGCAGGTGGATCCAGTCGGGGCGCGTGATGCGGTAGAAGATGAAACCCAGCACGATCCACGCGATCATGATCCAGCGCGGGGCCGGGCCGATCAGGGCCGGGGAACCCGGAGCGAGAAGGAGGACGATGCACAGGATGGATACGAAAGCGCCGACGCCGCAAATAAGGAGGCGTCCGGGGGCATAGGCGGAGGGCGTATTCTTGATCACCTTGTACCCGGCAAGGCAGGTATACAGGTAGGCGATGGCCGTTCCCACGGCGGACATGTCCACAATCCAGCCCACGACGGCGCGGCCGCACCACGGCGTCAACAGCACAATGCCGATGGTAAAGAGGATGGCCTTGTAGGGCGAATGGTAGCGGGGATGGATGTCGGCGAACCATGTGGGCAGGATGCCGCCACGGGCCATACTGAGCAGGAGACGGGTCGTGGCCACGTAAAAACCGTTGATGCCCGTACACACCGC
This sequence comes from Candidatus Bilophila faecipullorum, assembly GCA_944326695.1. Taxonomy (GTDB): domain Bacteria; phylum Desulfobacterota; class Desulfovibrionia; order Desulfovibrionales; family Desulfovibrionaceae; genus Bilophila; species Bilophila faecipullorum. The sequence continues at coordinate 66,148 of CALVEZ010000011.1, forward strand.
GCCAAGCACGCTCACCGCGAGCACGACCGCGCCGAACTTTCCGTAGGCCATTTCACAGACCACACCCGTAGCCCATGCGGTTTCGCCGCTTTCACGCAGCGCGGCCATCTTGGCGAGCATTTCAGGATAGGGGATGACGATGGCCACGGAGAAAGTGACGAGTGCATAGAGCAGCCCGCCCCAAATGATGGCGGCCAGCATGATGTTCCTTGCCTTCTTGGGGGAGAAGGAAAATTCCTCGGCCGCTTGCGGTACCGTATCGAAGCCGACGAAGAGGAAGGGTGAAATGGCGAGGATCGCCAGAATGGACATGGCAGGCGAACGATGTTCGGCAAAAAGCGGGTTCAGGTTGGCGAGGGACGCGGTATCCACGTTCACGGCGCCGAAGAACAGGAGCAGGATGCCCGCGCTCAGGGCAAAGGCGAGGATGACCTGCAGGACGCCGGCAATGCTGATGCCCCGGTAATTCATGATCCCGAAGAAGAGCGTAGCCGCGCACATCAACAGGACCTCGCCTGTGTACACCTTCCATCCGGCTATGGTGTAGAGTTCACCGAATTCAAAGACGCCGGGAAGCAGGAAGCGCACCAAAAGCCCCAACGCGGATATGTTGATCCCGATGATGACCACATAGCCAAGCACCAAAGCCCAGCCGCAGACAAAAGCACCGGTTGGTCCGAACCCTACATAGGCATAGGCGTATTCACCCCCGGCGACCGGGGTATATTCAATCATATAGCCATAGACAACCGCCACAAAACACAAGAGAAGCGCACCCGCTCCAAAGGCGATGAGCGTTGCCAAGGGGCCCGATTGCGGCAGGAAAGAGTCACCCGGCAAAACGAAACATCCCCATCCGACAATGGAACCCAGAGCCAGAGCCCATACCTGAGCTGGAGTAAGGCTTTTTTCCAGTCTCTGACCATTTGCAGCATTCGACATACGTTCCTCCTTGCATGTTGAATGACAAGTCAATGTAATAAACATGCTCATCAAAGATGAAGCATGTTCTCCAAAGGCAATACTCAAGATGTGTTCCTCTTTTCAAAAGAAAGGAATCCGTCTACAACGTTTCCTTTATCTTTTTTTAAGAGGAACAAGATTGGATATTGATTTTTATGGTGTAGTATGGAGATACCAGTTCGCCTTCATCGTGGCTCCTCTAAAAGTGCCAACAAATAGCGCGAAACTGCCAGATCAAGGGGCAGGAGCGGAAAAGATGGTTGATTCTTTGATCAAACACTTTCGCTTTCCCCTTACGGTTATGTGCTCTGCCAAATTCCAACGAGGCTGTTTCCCTGCCAATTCCTTATGGATAAAGGAAGAGAGAGAGAGAGAGAGAGAGAGAGAGAGAGAACCCCTTTAAGGAAAGTAGGAAAAAGGGAGGAAAGCCAGAAAAAAAGCCCGCATGGGCTTATCCATGCGGGCTTTGGGGACGGCCTCCTCGGAGGAGAGGAGCGAAATCCTCCAAGACAGCCTTTAACAGGAAAAGGGATGACGAATATCTTTCCAGCTCGGGAGGATACCCTCAAACTATTCGGCGTTACGCCTCCGGAGCGTCCGAATGAGGACTATCGCGCCGAAGCCAAGGAAGAGCAGCAAAAAGTCGTAAGACGGAGACGTCCCCACCGTACAGCCGCTGCTGCTTCCGCCGTCGTCGCCCGCCACGTTGCCGTTGCCGGGAAGCGTACCCGTCGTGGTGACGAGGGTCACGGGGTCAGTGATCACGCCTTCGTCCTTGGCGAGGTCAAAGTCGGGATCATTGTCATGGATGATGAAGAAGGCGGTATACTGGGCATCCGGCGACAGGACGTCATCCGGTCCCAAGGGCACGGTCGGATTGGTGAAGTCGGCGATCCACCACTTCCCGGAGGCCGAAGGCATGGCATCGGCATCCGGCCGGCCGTATTCATAGGCCTTCTTCTGGTTGCCGTTCAGCTTGTACAGCTTGAAGCTGCTGACGGCTTCCCCGTTGCCGAGGAAACTCATCTGGAAAATCGCGCTGCTGTCAGCCGCCACCTTAGCGGTGAACGAATAGGTGCCGAAACGCTTTTCGTTCGCTTCCAGCGGCGCATAACGCTTGTCGGCGGTTTCGTTGTCGATGGCCTGGCTCTCGGTAAGCGTCACATCCGTGTCCAAAGACGGCTGTTCGTAGCTGGCCTGGAACTGGCTGACGAAAACCTCGGAATCGGGAAGAATCCCATGCACGACCTGGTCACCGACGATGGTCGTCGCCACGCGCATCTTGGCGATACGCAGGGGTTCAGCCTTGGCGACCTCCATGATGTCCTCATCCAGAATCACGAAGTCGGCAAGCTTTCCCGGCTCCAGAGAACCGACGAGATGGTCGATCTTGTTCTGGTAAGCGGGGCCGATGGTGACGGCGCGGATAGCCTGCACAGGAGATATCCGCTGGTCGTAGGTCCAGAAGGCCCGGGTTTCCGTATCCGTGATGCGGGCCTTGTACTGCGCCGTGGCATTGAGGTCCTTGCCGGTGCCGTTCACTTCAAGGTTTTCCTGCCCGGCTTCGGCTCTGGCATCCCCGGAGAAGCGGGTTACGCCGGACTGGATACTACGCAGCGGCGAAATGGGCGTCACAAAGGTATCGTTGTGGAACGAGAACGGCAGACCGTAGGCTTCGCTCCATCCTGCGGGGCTCATGTTGAAGGCGCGGCCGGGGCCAAAGAACTTGCTGGTATGCCGATAACCATAGAAATAGGTATGGTTGTCGAAATAGGTGTTGAAGAAGTTCTGGGCCTTCATCAGCTCGGGCAGGTTTCCGCCGGGAAGCTTGCCGCCGAGTGTGGTGTCCACCTCGCCGCCGGCAAAAGCGCCGGTCAGCTCCTCGTACATGTCCCCCGTGCCCTTCAGACCTTCATAGTCGCCCACAAGCCGCTGAATGTGCTGGCGTTCCATGGTCTGCCCGTGGATGGAGGTATGACGGGTATCCTTGACTGTGGGATACAAGGCGACCACGTTTTCGAGCGCGGTCACATAGGCTTCGGCGGAGGCGGAACCGTTGGTATGCGTTTCCGTGCTCTGACCGTACTTATGATAGATGCCGATAGCGTGGTACAGGCCCTCGCTGGTAAAATACCGCGTACCGGCAAGGCCGTTGAAATACCCCGCCTTGTCAAAGCTGTCTTCGGCAGTGTAATCGCCCCAGTCGTAATAACCGGGCTTCTTCATCCATGCCGTATAGCCCTGCGGCGAACCATCGTCGACGATCTTCCATGCACCGAGGAATATCCGCTGCTGGGGAAGCTCGGCCTCGCCCACGGCGGCATAGTCGGGGTCCGTCACTTCATAAGGAAAATGAACAACGGAGCCGTTCCCATCCTTATAATACATCTCGACCTGCATGGAGGTGATGTCCGAGCCCGTTTTGACGGCGTTGGAACCGTCAGCATATATATCCGTGGGAAAATCCGGGTTGACATTGTCGGCCCAGCCCAGAGTGGCGCGGTTCATCCATCCGGCCGAATCCACAGCATCGGTCCCGTGATAACCCATAGGATGATAGAGCAGACGGATGTTCAGATTGCCCTTGAGCAGGCTCTTCTGAAAGACCGGCATATCCGAAATGACCATTGTGGTGCCGCTGTCCCCGGTGGTCACGCCTGCGGCGGCGTAGACCTGATTCGCGCGCAGGACGGCTGACAGGGGATTGGTCTTGAGCTCACCCATAAGCGGAACCAGCGCCATAGCCGAGCTTTCAAGCAGCAAGCCGGTGGGATTGCCGTCGGCATCCTTCACCAGGCCCTCAGTCTGGTTAGCGCCGGTAATGCCGTACTTGGCCAGCGCAGCGCTATTCGCCACGGACATATGGCCGGAAATATGGCGGATCAGGATGGGGTGACGATCGCTGGCCTTGTCAAGATCATGCCGGGTGGGATGCCGTTGTTCCTTTAGCTGCGTGTCGTCGTAGTTGAAACCGATGATGGGCTCACCCGCCGGAACGGTTTCCGCCTTGGCGGCCAGCGCCTGAATGAGATGTTCCATCGTATCGGCGGGGCCGTCGAGCAAGGGGCTGTTCAAGTTGACCTGATAGAGGTCGGAAGTGCCCTGTTGCGGAAAATGGCCGTGCCCGTCGACAAAGCCCGGGAGCAGCGTCTTGCCACGCAGATCGACGATCTTCCCGACCTTTTTGGCGTCAAGATAGCCAACATCGAGCGCTTCGGCTTCCGAACCAACAAAAACGATTTTGCCGTTTAACGTGGCGACCACATCGGCTTTCTTGCCGGTGTCGGCGTTCTTTGCCTCTTCCGCCGTTTCCGTAATCGTGTAGATTTTCCCGTTATGGTACACGGTATCGGCTATTTTTTCCGCCGCCAGCACGCGCAGGCCGCCACAAAGCACCAGCGACAGCGACAACGCGCATACCCCCACTCCATGCCTTATGCGAAACGACATATCCACTCCTCCGTTACAGATAAAACAAGGCTCCTCGTTCTTTTTATTGCAAAGATTGTGCTATATTCTTTTACAAACAATAACGCGTGGATAACCTCTCTTGGTAGAACGACCTGCATTCCATAAGTAAAAAAACGGGAAAAAAAGGAAAAAAACTTCCCTCTTTTCTCGTTTTTTTACGCTTGCGAACAAGCAATAAAGGCCGATGCCGTCCAAGACGGAGAAAAAGCCGAAACATTCCGCGAAATATGGAATAAGGAAATACGGACAGGACCTGCCTCACATCCTTCGAGTGTTGCCTGTCTCGGTTCTTTCAGGGCCTTGTAAGCCTCCCGTCGCAGACTTTCGACGCAATCGTCGCCTGTTCTTCCCCCAATCGCCCATTGCCGATCACCTCGCCGTCACATGGCTCCTGCACTCTGCGCTCAACAAACAGCGAGGAGTCATCCATGATCGACATACGGAATCTCAGCAAAACGTTTCCCGGCGGCAAGGGGCTGGATCAGGTTTCCCTGCACATCCGGCCGGGCGAAATGGTCGCGCTCATAGGGTCTTCCGGTTCCGGCAAGTCCACACTGATGCGCCACATCGCGGGGCTCATGCCCGGCGACGCCACGGGCGGGCGCATCGAGGTCGGCCACCGCGTCATTCAGGATCGGGGCGCAATCAGCCGCGACATCCGCGACATCCGCGCCGACATCGGCATGATCTTCCAGCAATTCAATCTGGTGGATCGCATGTCCGTCCTGCGCAACGTCACCCTCGGCGCGCTGTCCCGCACGTCCTTGTGGCGCAGCATGATCGGCCTCTTCCACGAAGAGGACACCCTGCTCGCCTACAAGGCCCTGTCGCGCGTCGGCATCGTCGAAAAGGCCCGGGAACGCACCTCCAACCTCTCCGGCGGCCAGCAGCAGCGCGCGGCCATCGCCCGGGCGCTGGTGCAGCGGGCCCGCGTCCTGCTTGCCGACGAACCCATCGCCTCCCTCGACCCCGAATCCTCCCGCAACGTGATGGAAACCCTGCGCGACCTGAACCGCAACGACGGCCTCACCGTGGTCGTGACGCTGCATCAGGTCGATTACGCGCTGTCCTTCTGCCCCCGCACCATCGCCCTGAAGCACGGGCGGGTCGTCTTCGACGGCCCGAGCGCGGAGCTGACGCCGTCTTTCCTCAAGCAGCTCTACGGTACGGAATGCGATTCCCTCTTCGCCCGTCCCGAAAGCGATATCCTCCGCAAGCCCGCCTTCGAGCAGGCCCGCGTAGCCTGAAACCTCCAACCAAGGATATGCCATGTTTTCCCGCTTTCTGGTCGCCATTGCCGCCGCCGCAATCGTGCTCGGCGGTTCCATCTGCGCCAACGCCGCAGAAACGTTGAACTTCGGCATCATTTCCACGGAATCCTCCCAAAACCTCAAGCAGTTGTGGGACCCCTTCCTCGCGGACATGGAAAAGGCCACCGGCTTTAAGGTGAAGGCCTTCTTCGCCTCCGACTACGCCGGGATCATCGAAGGCATGCGCTTCAAGAAGGTCGATCTGTGCTGGATCGGCAACAAGGGCGCGATCCAGATCGTGGACCGCGCCGACGGTTCCGTCTTCGCCAAGACCACGGCCTTCGACGGCACGGACGGCTATTACTCCCTGCTCGTGGTGAACAGGGACAGCAAACTCCAGAACGTGGACGACGTCTTGAAGAACGCGGCGAACCTGCGCTTCAGCAACGGCGACCCGAACTCCACCTCCGGCTTCCTCGTGCCCGGCTACTACGTCTTCGCCAAGAACGGCGTGGACCCCAAAAAAATCTTCAAGAACGTGGTCGCCGCCAACCACGAATCCAACGCGCTGGCCGTGGCCAACGGACAGGTGGACGTGGCGACCTGCAACAACGAGGCCATCGGCCGTCTCGAAATCGCCCATCCCGACAAGGCCAGGCAAATCCGCGAAATCTGGCGCTCGCCCCTCATTCCGAGCGATCCGCTGGTGTGGCGCAACAGCCTCTCCGACGACGCCAAGAAAAAGATTTCCGACTTCATCTTCGGCTACGGCGTAAAGGGCGACGTGGCCCACGCCCGGGCCATCCTCGAAAAGCTCCAGTGGGGCACCTTCCAGCCTTCCGACAATACGCAGCTCAAGCCGCTGCGCCAGCTCGAACTTTTCCGCGAGAAGAGCAAGCTGGAGGCCAACGCCGACATGGACGCGGCGGAAAAGGCCGAACGCATCAAGAAGATCGACGCGGCCCTCGCCGAACTCTCCCAATAAGTTCCGCTCCCGGCGCGCCCCTTCCCGCGCCGGGCTTCTCCAAAATCCGGCGGGGCAGCCGTCCCGCCGGCCTTTTCCAAAGGATCGTTATGAGTTCCGAGCTTATCCTGAATCCTCCGCGCAGGCGTTCCGCGGACCTGCTGCGTCTGCTGGGCTGGGCGGTCTTGCTGGCCTTCCTCGTCTGGTCATGGCGGGGAGCGGAAATGCGCCCCCTGACCCTGATTTCCGAATCAGGGAACATCCTGACGCTGATGCGCGACTTTTTCCCGCCGGACTTCACCGACTGGCGGATATACGTCGAGGAGATGGTGGTAACCTTGCAGATCGCGGTGTGGGGCACCCTGCTGGCCGTGATCTGCGCCGTGCCGCTGGGCATCCTGTCCTCGGACAACATCGTGCCGTGGTGGGTGTATCACCCGGTGCGCCGCCTCATGGACGCCGCCCGCGCCATCAACGAAATGGTCTTCGCCATGCTCTTCGTGGTCGCCGTGGGCCTCGGCCCCTTTGCGGGCGTGCTGGCCCTGTGGGTGCACACCACCGGCGTGCTGGCCAAGCTCTTTTCCGAGGCCGTGGAGGCCATCGAGCCGAGCCCGGTCGAGGGCGTGCGCTCCACCGGCGCGTCCTTCCTTGAAGAAGTCGTCTACGGCGTCATCCCGCAAGTCTTTCCGTTGTGGATATCCTATTCCCTCTACCGTTTCGAATCCAACGTCCGCTCGGCCACCGTCGTGGGCATGGTCGGCGCGGGCGGCATCGGCATGGTCCTGTGGGAGCTCATCCGCAGCTTCGCCTTCGAACAGACCTGCGCGGTCATGGCGCTCATCGTGCTGGTCGTGGTCATCTTCGACATGCTTTCCCAACAACTGCGCAAGAGGGTGATGTGATGCCCGCACGGTATGCCGTCTACTACGCGCCCGCTGCGACGGACGCGCTGCACCGCGTCGCGACGCCGCTGCTCGGGCGCGACGCCCTGACCGGGGAAAACGTGCCGCAGCTCGCGCCGCCGGACGTGGACGCGACCTTCTGGAAGGCGCTGACCCGTGTCCCCGCGCACTACGGGCTGCACGCCACGCTCAAGGCACCCTTCGAGCTGCGGCATCCGGGCATGGAGAACCAGCTCCTGCTGGCCGTGGGCGAAGTCGCCTCCCACTTTCTGCCCTTCGACCTGCCGTCCCTGTCGCTGGCGTATCTGGGCAAGGAAGAGAAAGGTTTCTACGCGCTCGTGGCCGGGGAGCGCCGTTCCCTGATTTCCTTTCTGGAACGCGCCTGCGTGATGGACCTTGATGCCTTCCGGGCCCCGCTGCGAACCGAGGACGTGGCCCGCCGCGGCGACCTGACCTTCCGGGAGCGGAGCAATCTGTACATGTGGGGCTATCACCGCGTCCTCGACGAATTCCGCTTCCACGTGACCCTGACCGACGCCATCCCCGACGCGGGGCGGCGCGCCCTGGTGGGCGAGAGCCTGCGCGCGGCTCTGGGCGAGATGCTGGGCGCGCCCCTGCGCATCGACGCCCTGACCCTGTTCCGGCAGGAAAACCGCAACCGTCCCTTCACGGCGGTGGCGCGGTTCCCCTTCGCCAACGTTACTTCTTCACAGGAAACAGCATGAAAGATCAATCGGTTCGACAGGAAAGGATGCGGCTTCTGGCCCTCGCGTCCACAAAACGCCTTGAAACGGGCCTCGCGAGCGTGACCCCGCCCGCCTACGAGGTGGTGCGCGGGCCGGAGACCGGCCTTGTGATGATCCGCGGCCGCGTGGGCAACACCGGCGACGCCTTCAACGTCGGGGAGGCGCTGGTAACGCGCTGCGTCGTGTCGCTGGGCGCTCGCCTCGGCTACGCATGGGTGCTCGGTGAGGACGCGCGACATGCCGAACTCGCGGCCCTCTTCGACGCGCTCTGGCAGACGAAGGACTATGCCGAACGCCTCGACCGGGAACTGCTCCCCGTTCTGGAGGCGGAGCGCGCCGCCCGCGTGCGGGCCGACGCCGCCGCCGTGGAACCCACCCGCGTGGACTTTTTTACGCTCGTCCGGGGGGAAGACTGATGCAGGCTCTCGCTCATCCCGTGTTCGACACGCAACGGATTTTCCGCACCGTGCTGGAAGCCATGTCCCGTCCCGCGCGGCCCCGTCCCTTCCCCGTCTTTCCGAAAAGCCTGCCGGAACCGTTTTCGCCCGTGCTGGCGGGCATCGCCCTGACCCTCTGTGACGGCGAAACCCCGGTCTGGCTGTCCCCCTGCCTGCGGCGCGACAACGTGCTGGCGTGGCTGCGCTTCCAGTGCGGGTGCCCGTTTGTGGAGGAGCCCGAAAAAGCGACCTTCGCACTGGTGTGCTGCCCCTCGGAACTGCCGCCCCTCTCCGCCTTCGCGCAGGGCCTGCCCGCCTATCCCGACCGTTCCGCCACCGTCTGCCTTGCCGGGCTGACCTTCGGGCAGGGCCTTTCCCTGCGGGCGTCGGGCCCCGGCATCCCGGACGAAGCCGCCTTCGCCTGCACGCTGCCCGGCGGCTTTGCCGAACAGTGGCGCGCCAACACGACGGCCTTCCCGCTCGGCGTGGACATGCTGCTGTGCTCCGCCGACAGCGTAGCCGGACTGCCGCGCACCACGCGCCTCGACGTTTCCAATCAGGAGAATGCCTCATGTATGTAGCGGTCAAAGGTGGGGAAAAGGCCATTTCCGCCGCCCACGAACGTCTCGGACGGGAACGCCGCGGCGATCCGTCCATTCCCGAGTTGCGCCTCGATCAGCTTGTCGGACAGTTGCGGCTTGCCGTGGACCGGGTCATGGCCGAAGGCTCGCTCTACGACCGGGAACTCGCCGCGCTGGCGATCAAGCAGGCGCAGGGCGATTTGCCGGAAGCCGTCTTTCTTGTCCGTGCCTACCGGACGACCCTGCCGCGTTTCGGGGCCTCGGACCCGGTAGATACCTCGGCCATGCGGGTCTTGCGGCGCATTTCCGCCACATGGAAGGACCTGCCCGGCGGCCAGCTCCTCGGGGCCACCTTCGACTATACCCATCGCCTGCTGGATCGCGTCCTTGCCGAAACCAGAGCAGGGAGCGACCTAGCCGCTGATGCGCCGGCCCCTGCCCCGCAAGCGGCTTCCGAGGATACGCCCGTGGGCCCCCTGCCCCGCGCGCTGGACGCGCTGGTCGCGGAAGGGCTGCTCGAACGGCCCGAAGCGGACCCGGACGCGAAGTGCCGTGACATCACCCGCCACCCGCTGGAACTGCCCGCCGACACCCCGGCGGATCGCGGCGTGCGTCTGCAGGCGCTGGCCCGCGCCGACGAGGGCTTCCTCCTCGGCATGGCCTATTCCACGCAGCGCGGTTTCGGGGCCGTGCACCCCTTCACCGGAGAACTGCGCCGCGGCCTGGTCGAGCTTTCCTTCCACTCCGAGGAACTCGGCTTCAGCGTGGTCATCGGAGAAGTGGAACTGACCGAATGCGAGACGGTGAGCAGCTATACCGGCACGGCCCGCCCGCCGTGCTTCACGCGGGGATACGGGCTGGTCTTCGGCAACAACGAGCGCAAGGCCCTCTCCATGGCCATCACCGACCGCGCCCTGCGCGCCCGGGAACTGGACGAACCGCTGGTCGGCCCGGCGCAAAACCCGGAATTCGTGCTGCTCCACGGCGACAACGTGGACGCCTCCGGCTTCGTGCAGCACATCAAGCTGCCGCACTACGTAGATTTTCAGGCCGACCTCTCTCTCATTCGCGGCTTGCGGGCCAAGCGGCGGAACAAGGACAACGACCATGCCACAGACTGACGCGTGCACCCCCCTCAAGGGCTATGCCTTCGCCTACCTTGACGAAACGACCAAGCGGATGATCCGGCGCGGCCTGCTCAAGGCCGTGGCGATCCCCGGCTATCAGGTGCCCTTCGCCAGCCGCGAAATGCCCATGCCCTGCGGCTGGGGCACGGGCGGGATTCAGGTAACTGCCAGCATCATCGGCCCGGACGACGTGCTCAAGGTCATCGATCAGGGCTCGGATGACACCACCAACGCCGTGTCCATCCGGGACTTTTTCCGCAAGACCACCGGCGTCGCCACCACAACCCGCACGGACGAGGCCAGCATCATCCAGACCCGCCACCGCATCCCCGAGCAGCCCCTGACCGAGGCGCAGATCATGGTCTATCAGGTGCCGCTCCCCGAACCTCTGCGCTGGCTGGAGCCGAGCGAACGGGAAACCCGCACCCTCCACGCGCTGGAGGAATACGGCATCATGAACGTGAAGCTCTACGAGGACATCGTGCGCCACGGCGCCATCGCCACGGGTTTCGACTATCCCGTGCGCGTGGCCGGGCGCTACATCATGAGCCCGTCGCCCATCCCCCGTTTCGACAACCCCAAGATGCACCGCTGCCCGGCCCTGCAGCTTTTCGGGGCCGGACGGGAAAAGCGGCTGTACGCCATCCCGCCCTACACGGACGTGGAGAGCCTCGACTTCGAGGACTATCCCTTCACCGTGCAGTCGTGGGACGAAGCCTGCGCCATCTGCGGGTCCACCGACACCTATCTGGACGAAGTCATTCTCGACGACAAGGGGAACCGCCTGTTCGTGTGTTCCGATACCGACTGCTGCGCCCGGCGCGCCGCCGAACGCCAGGGGGAAACGCAATGAAAGACTGGAACGCCGCCCCCATCCTGTCGGCGCGCGGCCTGACCCGCCTCTATGGGGAGCACGTCGGCTGCCGCGACGTGTCCTTCGACCTCTGGCCCGGCGAAGTGCTCGGCATCGTCGGGGAATCCGGCTCGGGCAAGAGCACGCTTCTGAACATGATTTCGGGCCGCATGGAAGCGACCTCCGGCACAGTTCTCTACCACGACGCCGCCGGGCGGGAACGCGACATCCACAGCCTCGGCGAAGGCGAAAAGCGCCGCCTGCTGCGCTCGGAACTCGGCTTCGTGCACCAGCGGCCCTCGGACGGCCTGCGGATGCAGGTCAGCGCCGGGGCGAACATCGGCGAGCGGCTCATGGCGGAAGGCGCGCGGCACTACGGCGCGCTGCGCGAAACGGCGCTGCAATGGCTGGAGCGCGTGGAAATCGACACCGGGCGTATCGACGACCGGCCCGCCCTGTACTCCGGGGGGATGCAACAGCGCCTGCAGATCGCCCGCAACCTCGTCACGTCCCCGCGTCTGGTGTTCATGGACGAGCCCACCGGCGGCCTCGACGTGTCCGTACAGGCCCGCCTGCTCGACCTGCTGCGCCACCTCGTGCTGGACATGGACCTCGCGGTCGTGCTGGTCACGCACGATCTCGCCGTGGCCCGGCTGCTCTCGCACCGGCTCATGGTCATGTACCACGGGGAGGTGGTCGAAAGCGGCCTGACCGATCAGGTGCTCGACGACCCCCACCACGCCTACACCCAACTGCTCGTTTCCTCCATCCTGCAAGGCTGAGCCATGAACAAACCCGTCATCGAAGTCCGAAATCTGAGCAAAACCTTCGTACTGCACCAACAGGGCGGCGTGCGCATCGAGGCGCTTTCCGGCATCGGCTTTTCCGTGGACCGCGGCGAGTGCGTCGCCCTGCACGGGCCGTCCGGGGCCGGCAAGTCCACGCTCCTGCGTACCCTCTACGGCAACTACCTGCCCACGGGCGGTTCCGTGATCGTCCGCTGCGGCGGGGAGGAAACGGACATCACCGCCGCCGATCCCCGCACGGTCATCCGGCTGCGGCAAAGCTGCATCAGCTACGTCAGCCAGTTCCTCCGGGTCATCCCCCGCGTGAGCGCCCTTGATCTGGTCACCGATCCCCTCATCGAAGCGGGCGAGGGAGAGGAGGCGGCCCGCTCCCGCGCCGAGGAGCTGCTCGCCCGGCTGAACCTGCCCGAACGCCTGTGGCACATCGCCCCCGCCACCTTTTCCGGGGGCGAGCAGCAACGTGTGAACATCGCGCGCGGCTTCATCCGTCCCTCACCGATCCTCCTGCTCGACGAGCCCACCGCCTCGCTGGACGGCGCGAACCGGCAGGTGGTCATCGATCTGATCCGTGAGGCGCGAGAGGCCGGAGCCGCCATTGTGGGCATCTTCCATGACGACGTGGCCCGTGAAGCCGTGGCCGACCGCACCATCCCCGTGCAACGCCCGTAACGATTTTCCCAAAGGAATGACGATATGAACGAAACCGTATTCACCAACGCCCGGCTGATCACGCCCGACGCGGTCGTGGAAGGGAGCCTTCTTGTCCGCGACGGCAACATCGCCTCCCTCGACGAAGGCGCGAGCGCAGCCGCCGAACGCATCGATCTGGAAGGCGACTACCTGCTCCCCGGCCTTGTGGAGCTGCACACCGACAACCTCGAAAAACATTTCATCCCCCGCCCCAAGGTGGTCTGGCCGCAGGGCGTGCCCGCGTTCTTCGCGCACGACGCGCAGATCGTGGCCTCCGGGATCACCACCGTGTTCGACGCCCTCTCCGTGGGCGAATACCACGACAAGGGCCGCATCGCCATGCTCGGCAAGGCGGTGAACGCGCTGAACGCGTGCCGGGACAGCGGCCAGCTCCGCGCCGAACACCTGCTGCACCTGCGCTGTGAAGTGGCGGACCCGCGGATGCAGGAACTCTTCTTTCCCCTGTCCGACACGCCCGCACTCCGGCTGGTCTCGCTCATGGATCACACGCCGGGACAGCGGCAGTGGCGGGACACCTCCTCCTACCGGACGTACTACAGCAACCTGACCACGTGGACGGACGAGGAATTCGAAAAGATCGTCGCCCGGTTGCAGGAAACCCGCGACGACTGCGCCGAGGACAACGCCGCCTCGGTCATGGCCTTCTGCCGCGAGCGCGGCCTGCCGATGGCGAGCCACGACGACACGCTGGTGGAGCACGTTGAGGAAGCGCTGGACAACGGCATCGCCATCAGCGAATTCCCCACGACCATCGAGGCCGCGCGGCACGCCGCCGAAAACGGCATGCTCGTGCTCATGGGCGCGCCCAACGTGGTACGCGGCGGCTCGCACTCCGGCAACGTGTCCGCGCTGGAAGTGGCGCAGGCCGGGTATCTGGGGAGCCTGTCCTCGGACTATGTGCCCATCAGCCTGCTGGAAGCGGCTTTCGCCCTGAGCGAGGCCGGGTACATGCCCCTGCACGCCGCCGTGGGCCTCGTGACCGCCAATCCCGCCGAAGCCGTGGGGCTTGACGATCGCGGCAGCCTCGAAACGGGCCGCCGCGCCGACCTCGTGCGCGTCCGCATGGTCGAGGGCCAGCCCGTGGTGCGCAACGTGTGGCGGGACGGCGTGGAGGTCTTCTGATGCGGCGGGGACGGCTCGTCTACGTCATGGGGGCTTCCGGTTCGGGCAAGGACAGCCTCTTGCAGGCCCTGCGCCCCCGGCTGCGGGGATGCCCGGCGGTGTTCGCCCGTCGTTACATCACCCGGCCCGCCGCCTCGCGGGGGGAACGGCATATCGCCGTTTCTCCCGAACGCTTCGCGGCCATGCGCGCCGCCGGGCACTTTGTCATGGACTGGCAGAGCCACGGCCTTTGCTACGGCATCGGCAAGGGCATCGAGGCGACGCTGGAACACGGGCACGTAGTACTCATGAACGGCTCGCGCGAATACCTGTCCGAAGCGCTGCGGCGCTATCCCGCGCTCATGCCGGTTCTGGTGGAGGTGGACCCCGCCGTGCTCCGCTCGCGCCTGCTCGCGCGGGGTCGGGAGAGCGGCGCGGACATAGAGGAACGCATCGCCCGCGCGTCCTTGTCCGCCGACTACCCGGAAAGCCTGTGCCGCGTGGACAACTCCGGGCCGCTGGAAGCGTCGGTAGAATGTTTTTACGAACTGATCCGGAAGTGGATGTAGCCCCTCCGACACGCGAAAGACATCCCCCGCAGGGCTTCTCCGCAGCGCCTTGCGAGAAACACAGGATTCAATGGCATGGGCAACGCCGTGGCCGCCGTCACCCAAGGCAACAGACTATAAACCAATGAAGGATTGAGGCAGGTATTCCGCCGTTAACGTGGCGCTGGTAGACTTGGCGGCGTCATGGGACCGCCCCTCACGCCCATACAAAAAACGGCAAACGCACCCGCAAGCCGATCTTCCAAACACGGACGAACGCCGGAGAGCCGTCGCTTTGCTGCGCGATATTCTCCGACAGAGCGGCAGATGTCTGTCGCTTTTTCGCGCTCCAGGCTGAAAAAACGGGACGAGAGAGAGAGAGAGAGAGAGAGAGAGAGAGAGAGAGAGAGAGAGAGAGAGAGTAAAAATGGGTTACGAATCTGCTTTCGTAACCCATTGATATAATGGTGGACCCACTAGGACTTGAACCTAGGACAAACCGGTTATGAGCCGGTGGCTCTACCAACTGAGCTATAGGTCCGTGTGCGCTATTCCGTGAGGACGCCCTCTTCGGGAGCATCCATCTGCATGGCCCCGACGGGGCAAATCCGTATGCAACGCGCGCATACTGTACACTTTTCCTTATCAAATGCAAGGAGGCGCGTGGCCACGTCCACGGTGAGCGCCCCGGTCGGGCACAAGGCCGTGCACATGCCGCACTGCATACAGGCATTCTCATCGTGCCAGATGCGCTGCGCCACGGGCGAAACCCGGACGCCCTTTTCCCGCAGGTAGGCGATGCCCTTGTCGCAGGCTTCGCGGGAACCGGAGAGTTCCAGAGTCAGAAAACCTTCCTGCCGAGGCGTGATCTGGGCGGTGCTGATGTTGAAGTCCAGATCGAAGAGCCGGGTCAGGTTACAGACCAGCGGCGAGCCGGACACTGACGGAGGAAACGTCAAATGCACATTGGAGTGGTAGGGGCGGTTTTCCTGACTCATGGGGCGTCCTACATCTTGTTGTCTTTCATGAGCTGCGTGGCCCGCTTCGCCTCAGCCGACTTGGGGAACTTCTTGATCAGTTCCTGCAACCGGACCTTGGCCGCATCCTTCTTTCCGGCCTTGATGAAGCACATGCCCTGCTTCAGATAGGCGGAAGGAGCCTTGCCGCTTGAGCCGTATTTGGAAATGACCTGCTCATAATCAAGCGCGGCGGCGGGGTAGTTGCCGAGCTGGTAATTGCATTCACCGCGCCAGAACCACGCGTTGGAAATCAGCTTGTGCTTGGGGTAGGTATCGGTGAAGTCCGTAAAGGATTTCAGCGACTGCTTGTAGTTGCGGGCATTGAAGGACTGCACGCCGTTGTCGTACAGCGCCTTGGCGATGTCGGCCTGCGCCTGCGGTGCGGCGGGCTGAGCGGCGGGAGCGGGAGCCGTCTGCGGCGTCTGCACTGTGGACGCGCCGGGCTCGCCCATGCCGGATGGCGCCGTACCCGACGAGGCCGCACCGGGCTGCTCAAAGCCGGGCTGCGCCTCCCCGGGCATCCCGGGAGCGGAAGGGCTGGCCGTAGGCAGTTCCATGCCGAACTGGGTGGCGATGGCCTGCAACGCGGCCTCGTGATTGTTCACGCGCTGCGCCAGCCCCGGAAGGCCGCCAGCGGCAGCCGTGGCGTTGTTGAAATCGTCGATCTGCCCCTTCACGGCGCTCATTTCCTGACGCAGAGACTGCACCTGCGCCCACGTGTCCGCCTGCGCGGGCTGCACGCCGGAAAGCTGGCTGCTCAAAAGGCGAATCTGCTGCTCCTGCTGGTTCAAACGCACCTGCATGGCGTCCATCTGGCTGCTGACGCAACCGCTCAGGGCCAGAGTCCCCACAAGCAAAGGAACGAAACGATACGGCTTTTTCATGATAGTACCCTAATAGAGGATTTCCTGCAAAGATACGCCCTTTGCGGCGGGAACTCAAGTCAGTGAGCCCGCCGCCAGCCGAAGAGCAGGTAGGCCAGCCCGCCGAGGAGCGGGATAAAGACGCAGGCCATGATCCATACTATCCGTTCAAGCGGCGTCCCGAACGTATGATTGAAGGCGTGCCAGATGCCCCACAAATTGAGCAGCGCGGGCACGAAAAGCAGGGCAAGCTGCCACCATTCCAGCGAAAACAGACTCACGGCGTCCTCCCCGCCCCTTTCGGGGCCAGCCACAGGCTGAGGCAGACGAGCACTGCCCCGCAACAAATGGCGATGTCCGCCACGTTGAAGGCGGGCCAATGCCACTGGCCGACGTAGAAATCCAGAAAGTCCACTACGGCCCTGAAGCGGATGCGATCCACAAGGTTGCCTACCGCACCGCCGAGCACGAGCCCAAGGCCCCAGAACAGGAAGCGATCCCCCTTGCGCGCCGAGCGTGCCAGCAGGAAGATCACCCCCGCCGATACCACGGTGGCGGCGAAAAAGAGCCAGAACTGCCACTCGATGTCGGAACGGTTCAGGAAGCCGAAAGCCGCACCCCGATTGCGGATGTTCACCAGATCAAAGAAGCCGGGGATGACCGTCACCGCCCCGTAATAGGGCAGTGAGGCCATCACCCAGAGCTTGGTGAGCTGATCCAGAAGGAGCACCACGAGGCCGACGCCGAGCAGCGTCCGATACCGATTATCCTTGTCCGCTCCGGCCACTACGCAAGTTCCTTCATGACCGCGGCACAGCGGGGGCACAGCGTCGGATGTTCGGGATCGGAGCCGAGCTCATCACTGTAAATCCAGCAACGTTCGCACTTTTCCCCGGCGGCCTTGGTCACGCTGACGGCCAGCTTGCCACCGTCGGGGAGATCAAGCGACGCGAGATCAGCCGGGGCCTCAGCCAGAGGAGCCAGATGCAATTGCGAAACGATGCACACCGCGCGCAGGTCCGTGCCGATGTTTTCGAGCACGTCCAGCAGGTCCGGCGAAGCGTAGAGGGTCACGGCGGTGTCGAGCGCGTGCCCTACTGTGCCCGCCTTGCGCAGCGGCTCGATGGCGCGGGTCACTTCGGTGCGCGCGGCCAGCACGCTTTCCCAGCGTTTGCGGGCGTCGTCGGCCAAAAGGAAGGCGTCCGCCTCCATGACCGGGAAGGCGAAGACGGTGGGCGCATCCGGGCGCAGAGCGTCGGGGATGTGCCGGAAGACCTCCTCGGCGGTGAAGCTCAGGACCGGGGCCATGTCCTGCGTGAGCATGAGCAGGATGTAATACAGCGCGGTCTGAGCCGAACGCCGCTCCCGGCTCCCGGGCGCAGAGGAATAGAGGCGATCCTTCAGGATATCCAGATAAAAGGCCGACAGGTCCGTGGAGCACAGGTTGTGCAGCGTATGGAAAACCTTGTGGAATTCGTAATCGCGGTAGGCCCCCTGCACGCGCAGGTGGGCGCGCGCCGCCACGTCGAGCGCGTAACGGTCCAGCGGGTCCATGTCCTTCACGTCCACCAGATCGGCCTTCGCCACGTCGCTCAGGTTGCCGAGCAGGTAGCGGCAGGTGTTGCGGATGCGGCGGTAGGCGTCCACGAGGCGGCTGACGATTTCCTGCGAGATGCGAACGTCTTCGCGGTAGTCCACGGAAGCCGCCCACATGCGGATGATTTCCGCGCCGTGCTTGTTGATGATCTCCTCAAGCTCGATGCCGTTCCCAAGGGATTTGGACATCTTGCGGCCCTCACCGTCGACCACGTAGCCGTGCGTGAGCACCGCCTTGTAGGGCGGCACCCCGCGCGTGCCCACGGAGGCGAGCAGCGAGGAATGGAACCAGCCGCGGTGCTGGTCCGAGCCTTCGAGGTAGAGATCGGCGGGGAAGCCAAGCTCGGGGCGCTTTTCCAGCACCGCCGCGAAGCTGGTCCCGGAATCGAACCACACGTCGAGGATGTCCGTCTCGCGCTTCCAGTGCTGACCGCCGCACTTGGGGCAGCGCAGGCCCTCGGGGACGATCTCCTTCATGTCGGCTTCATACCAGTAGTCGCAGCCGGTGGGGTGCTTGGCGAAACGGGCGGCGATGTCGCGCATCCACTGGGGATCGTTCCACGCCTCGCCGCAATCCTCGCAGAGCAGGGCCAGAATCGGCACGCCCCACAGACGCTGGCGCGAAATGCACCAGTCCGGGCGCTGCTCGATCATGTTGTAGATGCGCTCCTCGCCCCAGCTCGGAATCCATTCCACGTCGTTGCGGATGGCGTCGAGGGCCTTGCGGCGCAGGCCGTTGGCCTCCATGCTCACAAACCACTGCGTGGTGGCCCGGAAAATGACCGGCTTCTTGCAGCGCCAGCAGTGCGGGTAGGAGTGCACGATGTCGGCGCGGCCCATGAGGTTGCCCACTTCCTGCACCTTCTCGATGACCGCGGGGTTGGCCTGCTGCACCTGCAAGCCGGCGAAGAATTCCACGCTGTCCAGATATTCGCCGCGGTCGTTGAGCGGGGAATAGATGTCGATGCCGTACTGGAGGCAGACTTCGTAGTCCTCGCGGCCATGCCCGGGCGCGGTGTGGACGCAGCCCGTGCCCGCGTCCAGCGTGACGTGACCGCCCAAGATGACGGTGGACTCGCGGTCATAGAAAGGATGGCGGGCCTTCAGGAGGTTCAGGCTCTCCCCGGCGGCGGTGCCCACGGCCTTTACGTCCTCAAGGTTCCAGCCGCAGGCCCTGGCGACGCTTTCAATGAGTTCGGTGGCAAGGACGTACTGGCTGCCTTCGTATTCGACCAGCGAATATTCAAATTCGGGATGCACGGCCACGGCCATGTTACTGGGCAGGGTCCACGGCGTGGTCGTCCAGATGATCACATAGGCGCGGGAGGGATCGGCGGTCGGGAAAACGTCCTTCAGCTTTTCGTCGTTCAAGGGGAAGCGCACGTAGATGGAAGGCGACTTGTGATCGGCGTATTCCACTTCCGCCTCGGCCAGCGCTGTCTGGCAGGAACAGCACCAGTAGATGGGCTTCTTGCTGCGGACGACGTTGCCCTTTTCCACAAAGTTGGCCAGCTCGGTGGCGGTGGCGGACTCGTATTCGGGATTCATCGTCTTATAGGGATGCTCCCAGTCACCGAAGGCACCGAGGCGCTTGAATTCCTTGCGCTGGATGTCGACGAACTTGTCCGCGTACTGGCGGCAGCGGCGGCGTACCGCGTAGGAAGGCAAATCCTTTTTCTTGTCCCCCAGCTCGTGCTCTACCTTGAGCTCGATGGGCAGGCCGTGGCAGTCCCAGCCGGGCACGTAGACGGAACGCTCGCCCTGCATGTTGCGGGACTTGATGATGATGTCCTTCAAAATCTTGTTCAGGGCATGGCCAAGGTGCAGATGGCCGTTGGCGTAGGGCGGGCCGTCGTGCAGGCGGAAGGTACCCCGGCTTCCCGAGGCGTCCAGCATGGTGGCGTACGTATTGTTTTCTTCCCACCAGCGCAGCATTTCCGGCTCGCGCTGGGTGAGATTGGCTTTCATGGGAAAGGAGGTCGCAGGGAGATTCAGGGTTTTCTTATAGTCGCTCATGAACAGGCTCCTTCTATATCCACACCAGAGTGTAATCGAAAACTTTTGCTTCAAGCCCGCGCGCTTGTCAAGGCGCAACGGACCCGGCGCGCCCCACGATTCGTAAAGCGTTATAGTCTTTTTTATGTCACGATTGCCGAAAAGCGTGCGAGATGCTAGCGTGCCGCAAAATCATGCGGAGACCTTTATCATGAAAACGATGACCCGCCTCCTCTTTCTGTCTCTCGCCCTCCTCCTCGGGGGCTGCCTGCGTCAGGAGTTCGCGACTACCGTTCTCTCCGAAACCCAGCCCGAGTACGGCAGCCCGCAAAGCCTCATCTACGCCATTGAGCCCCTTGAAAAACGGCAGAAACGGAACCCGCGCTTCCCGGCCCTGCAAAGCCGGGTGGAAAAGGCCCTGCGCGAACGGGGCCTGCGGACCTCAAGGGACGTGTCGCGGGTCACAGGAATCATCTTCGTGGACGTCAAAACGAAGCTGCGGACGGAAGAGCATACCTATGAGGAACCGATATACGAATACGGCAGCGAAATCACGGGCGCGCACGGTTCCTACAATCCCAAGACCGGACGCTATAAGGTCCGCTACGAACGGACCCCGACCTATGAAAAGAAAGGCTACCGGAAAAGAAGCTGGACGAGCTACAACTACGAAACGACCCTCTTCCTTCAGGCGTGGGATTTGAGGACGAGCAAAAGCCCGTGGACCACCATGCTGTGGTGCTCCACACCGGTGGATGACGAGGAGAAGGTGGTCGAGGCCATGCTGGAAGGCGGCAAGGACTATATCGCCACCGATACCTATCCCACGGTCCATCTGACCATCGAGGAGGACTCCGACGGCGGGTATACGGCGAGCGTGGACGAGTGAGGCACGGCCCACGCCCCTCGCCAGTCCCCCAGCCCTCCCTTTGAAACCAACGGCACACGGCCCCGGAAGGCCCCGGAAACAGTCGGCACCTGAGCCCATCAGCATACAACACAAAAAGCCCCTAGCGGTTTGCTCCCCTGCCAGACAGCAGGCGCCCCGCCGGGGGCTTTTATCCCGGGCATACAAAAACTCTTCCCCCCTTTCCAGCGCACAACGGAACTCCCTGCGCGCCGCCTCCCCACCAGTCGAAAGTCTTGGGAGAGGGAGGGGGGTGCAGGGGGGAGGGGGACCCCTTCTGGAGAAGGGTTCCCCCTCCCCCCTGCTCTTCTCTA
>CALVEZ010000012.1 GCA_944326695.1 Candidatus Bilophila faecipullorum
ATCCGTACCATGTCTGAACACATGGACGTGGACGTGTCCGGTATCCTGCGTCGCGAAATGAATCTCGATCAGGCCGGTGACAAGCTGCTTGACATGATGTTCCAGACCATCGCGGGCCGTCTGACCGCCGCTGAAGCTCTGAAGCAGAACCAGTTTGTTATGACCCGTCTGTACGAAAGCGCCTAAGCGCACACCCAGCCTCTGAGAGGCCGCCGCTTCCGCGTCTATCCCCCCCGCGCGGAGGCGGCGGTTTTCAGCCTTGAGAGAGGCATCGCCGCCCCCACAAAACTATATGGCGGCCCCGAAAACCGCTCGCCGTACCGCCCGACGCGCCCTCCCCCTCCGACGGTCCGCACTCCCTCAATCCATCCTCATGATCTTCCCCATCCCCGCGCGGTCCCGCCTTCCGGCCCGCATCAGCGTCGCACCCCACCTTCTTGCGGGCATGAGGCCGCGCTTTCGAGCCGTTTCCGAAAGGCCCCGCCCCGGAGAAAGGAAGTCCTCTCTCATCTTCCGGCGTAATATGCCTTTCGGCATTTGGCTCCTGCGGCTTTGCCTGATATGGTGTCGCCCGGCGCTGCCGCAGGGCGGCCGCGGCACCCTGCACGCGACGGGGGGAGCACAGGGCGCAAACGCGGCGGCCTTTTCCGGGGCGCCTTCGGCAACAAGGGTATGGCATTCTTCATGGAGAAAGGAGCTTTGTAATGCTTGAAATACACGACCTGCACGTGGAAATCGCCGGGACGCCGGTCCTGAAGGGGGTCAGCCTGCATATCAGGCCCGGCGAAACCTTCATTCTCTTCGGACCGAACGGTTCGGGCAAAACCACCCTGCTCATGACCATCATGGGTTTCAGCGGCTACACCGTAACCAAAGGAAGCATCCGCTTCAAAGGGCACGACATCACCTACGCTCCCATGTACGAGCGCGCCAGACTGGGCATGGGGATGTCCTTTCAGCGTCCCCCGACGATCCACGGCCTGCCCGTCCGCAACCTGCTCGCCATGTGTGGCCGGGGGCGCGCCCCTCAGGACATCAACGCGCTGGCGCAGCGTGTCCATTTTGAGCGATTCCTTGACCGCGACGTCAACGCGGGCTTTTCCGGGGGCGAAATCAAACGTTCGGAAATGCTGCAATTGATGGTCCAGCAGCCGGACCTCCTCCTTTTCGACGAACCCGAATCCGGCGTGGACATCGAAAACATGGCCGTGATCGGCAAGGCCGCCCGTCAGTTGCTGACCGGGAACGCCGGGGAAGACGCGGGCTGCGTGAAAAGGCAGTCCCTCGAACAGGGCAAGTCCGGGCTCATCATCACGCATACGGGCTATATTCTGGATTACGTCAACGCCGATCGCGGGCAGGTGATGTATGAAGGCCACCTCTGCTGTGAGGCGCGGCCTCTCGACATCCTCGAACACGTGCGCAAGTACGGGTATCAGGAATGCCTGCGCTGCTTCGGGGAAAAGGAATTACGGACGCTGCGCGGGCACGCGGGGGAGGAATCGCATGTTTGATTTGAAACGCTACAACTTCGCCGGAAACGATGCGGGCATACAGGATTTCAGCGCCCTGAGCGAAGCGGACAGGAAGCGCCTTGTCTATGCGGGCATCAACCCGGACGGGCAGGAACGGAGCGGCTCCTTCCTGCACATGAACCATTCGGGCGTGTGCAGCCGGAGTTTTCAGGAGGGCCTTGAAATCCTCGACATCAAGGAGGCCCTGCGCCGCTACGACGGCCTGCCCCAGTATTACTGGAAGCTCCTCAACCCCGAACAGGACGAGATTTCCCGGCTCACCGCCCAGAACCTGCACGGCGGCTACTTCATCCGCGTCCGCAAGGGCGTAAAAATCACGGAGCCGGTCCAGTCCTGTCTCTTCATCAAGGGGAACGGCGTAGGGCAAAACGTGCACAACCTCATCATCGTCGAGGAAGGCGCGGAACTCAACGTCATTTCCGGCTGCGCCACGGCCCACGGCACGGAAGACGCCGCGCATGTGGGGCTCTCAGAGATGTATGTGGAAAAAGGCGGCAAACTCACCTTCACCATGATCCACAACTGGGGTGAATCCGTCAGCGTCCGGCCCCGCACAGCAGGCGTCCTTGAAGAGAACGCCACGCTGGTGAGCAACTACGTCCTGCTCCAGCGCGTGCAGGACATCACCATGTACCCCACCCTTTCCCTGAACGGCGAGAACGCCGTGGCCCGCTTCAATTCCGTCATCGTGGCGCCCGAGGGCTCCCACGTGGACACGGGTAACCGCCTTCTGCTCAACGCGCCCAACACGCGGGGCGAGATCATCGCGCGCACCCTGACCACCGGCGGCACGATCATCAACCGGGGATTCATCGGCGGTTATGCGGCACCCGCCCGGGGCCATCTGGAATGCAAGGGGCTTATCCTCGGGGAAGGCCGCATCCACGCCATCCCCGAACTGGACGCTACGGCGGACGGCGTGGAACTCTCGCACGAGGCCGCCGTAGGGAAAATCGCGCAGGAAGAAATCGAATACCTCATGGCGCGCGGACTCGATGAGGACGAAGCCACCTCGACCATCGTCCGCGGCTTCCTCAATGTGGACATCATGGGGCTTCCCGCCGAGCTGAAGCAAATGATGGATAAGGAAATCAACAAGCTCAACGGCGGCAAGGTCATGTAGTGCCTTTTCCGGCCTTCATCAAGGCCGCCTTCCAGACTCTGGAGCCGGGCGCAAGGGTACCCCCTTGCGCCCGGCGGATGCCTTTCGACGCCCACACGCGGGGCGAATGCTTTCGCACAAGCATTCCGTCCAGCAAAGCTCCCCTCCCGGACAAGAGCGCAGACGCTCTCATCCGCTGTGGGAAAAGCGGCCGTACGCTTCCCCGGACATGGACGCCCCTCTCCGCAGGAACCCTTTTCCCCCGACATCCCCAGCGCCGCGGCTACCGGACGCCTTCCTCCCACACGGAGGGGCCTCTCTTCTGGGGCCGCCGCTTACCCTTCCTTCCGAGAAGCCCCCGCCTTGCGGGGCTGGCCCTGGCCGCCGCTTTCGGCTTGGAGGCAGCGGAGATTTTCGCAATAAGGGCAGCTTTCTCCCGCACTCAGGCTCTGCAAAATCCCGCATTCGGCCCTCTTCCCACCTGAACATTTGTGAAGCAGGGTTTGAAGATGCCCCTTCAGATGCTCCAGCGAGGCGATCTGCGCCTCCACATTGGCAATATGCTCTTCGATGAGCGAATTGATCCAGTCGCAATTCACCGTCGGCTTATCCTGAAAGGCAAGAAGCTCACGAATCTCCGAAAGGTTCATCCCATGCTGGCGGCAATGCCGGATGAAGCGCAGCCGTGCGATATCCTCGTCCCCATACAGACGGTAGTTGGACCCCGTGCGCTCGGGTTCGCGCAACAGGCCCTCCTTTTCGTAATATCTGATCGTCACCACCTGACAGCCCGTCATGTTTGCCAGCTCGCCGATCCTGACTTTCATGGCTTCCTCCTTGTGCTCATAAGTCTAGAATAAGTAGAGGTTTTTGACCTGTCAAACCTCGCCGCCGTCCCCTTTCCTCCGCCTTTTTTCCATCATGCGCTTGACCCTCGAGCCGCTAGAGGCTGTAAACCTTTTCCAACAGAGCCGGGAAAAACGCCCTGCCCTCTTGACCCTATAGGGGCTATAGGCATTATCTTGAAAGAAAGCTGAAACGCAGAACAGCACAACCGCTGACATAAACAGCCTGTACGGAGAATCAGCATGAGCAATGCAAGCGTCCCGTGTCCCTGCGGCACCTCTCATCCTGCGGGGTACGTGTGTGAAAAGGCCCGCGCCCTTGAAACGCGGCAACCCGAAAACGCCGCCTGCCATTGCGGGCACGGGCATGACCATAGGCCCTCCCCTGAAACGCCTTCCGCGCCCGAGGCCGGGCACGAGCATGATCACGGCTGCGGCCATGAGCATTCCCATATTCATGCCCACGGGCACGGGTCTGATGACGATCCCCTCTCCGAGCCGGTCCACGCGCACGGGCCGGATGGCGATTGCGGCCATGAGCACCATGCCCACGGCTCCTGTTGCGGGCACGAACACGCGGCCCCGCAGGAAGTGGACTTCGCGACGCTGGGCGAAAGTTCCGAGACGCGCGCCATCTACCGGATCATGAACATGGACTGTCCGATGGAGGAGGCGCTGATCCGCAAAAAGCTCGCCACGGTGCCGGGGATCGAGGGGCTGGAATTCAACCTCATGCAAAGAATCCTCACGGTCCGGCACGGCCTGCCGTCCACGGAACCCATCGAAGCGGCCCTGAAAGCGATTGACATGACCCCGGACCCCCTCCAAAAACCGGGCGCGACGGCCATCTTTTCCCTCAGCGGCATGGACTGCCCGACGGAGGAAAAGCTCGTCCGTGACCGGCTTTCCCGTCTGCCCGGCGTGCTTTCCGTAGAATGCGATCTCATGCGGCGCACGCTCACGGTCCGGCATGAGCCCACAGCCCTCCCCGCCGTCTCCGAGGCGTTGGCCTCCCTCAATCTGGGCGCAAAACTGCTGGACGCCCAAAGCGGGGAAAACGACGTCATCCCCGAGCCCATGATTCCGTGGAAGGAACTGGCCGTGGCGGGCGCGTTCGCGGCGCTCTCCGAAGGCTTTGAGCTTATCCACGAATGGCAGGCCCGGCCTTTCGGCTACGATCCGTCGGCATGGACCATCGGCGGCTACCCCATCCTCGAATGGCTTCCCCTGCTTTTCGCCGTCCTCGCCATCGCTCTGGGCGGCCTGACCACCTACAAAAAAGGCTGGCTGGCCGTTTCCAACTTCAACCTGAACATCAACGCGCTCATGTCCGTGGCCGTGACCGGGGCCGTCATCATCGGGCAATACCCGGAAGCCGCGATGGTCATGGTCCTCTTCAACCTCTCCGAGGCTATCGAGGCCAAGGCTCTTGATCGGGCGCGCAACGCCATCAAGGGCCTGCTCGCGCTTGCGCCGGATACCGCGACGGTGCTGGGACAGGACGGCGCGTGGACGGAAACGGACATTCGCGAGGTGGCGGTCGGCAGCCGCGTGCGCGTCCGGCCCGGTGAAAAGATCGCCCTTGACGGCGTCCTCGTCAGCGGCAGTTCCACCGTCAATCAGGCTCCCATCACCGGCGAAAGCCTGCCTGTGGAGAAAAAAGCCGGGGATGCGGTCTACGCCGGGACCATCAACGAATCAGGCTCCTTTGAGTTTGAAGTGACCGCCCTCGCCACGGCGTCTACGCTCGCCCGCATCATCCATGCCGTGGAAGAGGCGCAAGGGAGCCGCGCGCCCATGCAGCGCTTCGTGGACGCCTTCGCCCGCTACTACACCCCCGTTGTCTTCCTCATCGCCATAGCCGCGGCGCTTGTCCCGCCCCTGTTCATGGGCGGGGAATGGCTGGCCTCCGTGTATACCGCGCTGGTCATACTGGTCATCGGCTGCCCCTGCGCGCTGGTCATTTCCACGCCCGTCAGCATCGTCAGCGGCATGGCGGCGGCCACCCGCTACGGGATTCTGATCAAGGGCGGCATGTTCCTTGAACAGGGACGGCTCCTCAAGTGGCTCGCGCTGGATAAGACGGGCACCATCACGCACGGCAGGCCCCGCCAGACCGACTTCGCGCCCGTAGGCCGCATGGAGGCAGGCGAGGTCACCGCGCTGGCGGCAAGCCTTGCGGCGCGCTCGGATCACCCCGTCTCCAGAGCCATCGCGGAACAGGCCGCGCACTCCGGCGTTTCCCTCCTGAGCGTGGAGGGCTTCACGGCCATTCCCGGGCAGGGTGTGAGCGGCGTCATCAACGGCGCACTGTGGCATCTGGGCAACCGCAGAATGGTGGAAGCGCTGAAAAAGGACGCCGCCGCGCTGGAACAAGAAATCCTGCGGCTGGAGCGGGAAGGCAAGACCGTGGTTGCGCTGGTGGGAGAGCAAGGCGTGGAAGGGCTCTTCGCCGTGGCCGACACGGTGAAGGAAAGCAGCCTTCAGGCGATGAAGGAATTGCAGGCGCTGGGCGTGAAGACGGTGATGTTGACCGGCGACAACGAGCACACCGCCGAAGCCATCGCCCGGCAGGTAGGCGTGGACGACTTCCGGGGCAACCTCCTGCCCGAGGACAAGCTGCGGATCGTCGAGGAGCTTGAGCGGCGCGGCGGGAAAGTGGGCATGGTGGGGGACGGCATCAACGACGCCCCGGCCCTTGCCAAGGCCCATATCGGCTTCGCGATGGCGGGCGGAGGGACCGATACGGCCATCGAGACGGCGGATGTGGCCCTGATGGACGACGATTTGAGGAAGATTCCCCGCTTCATCCGGCTGTCCCAGTCCACCTACGCTATTCTGGTCCAGAACATCACGCTGGCGCTCGGCGTCAAGGCCCTGTTCTTCGCCCTCACCTTTACCGGCAACGCCACCATGTGGATGGCCGTCTTCGCCGACGTGGGCACCGCGCTTTTGGTCGTCGCCAACGGCCTGCGGGCGATGAGGCAATAAGCGAGCGGCGGGCAAGGGATTTCGCCTTTTGCCGGAATCCCTTGCCCGGTCCGCGCGGAAGGTGAAGGGAGACGAAGAGATCGGCAGGCAGGCAGGAAGGAAGGAAGGAAGGAAGGAAGGAAGGAAGGAACCCCTTGCCCCCAGCGCTTATGAGGGTTGTCCGGCTTGAATTTATCACGTGATGCCTTCCCGCGCCCACAGCGCTCAGGAGACTGTGCGGCCACCCTCTGGTTTCTTTTGGGGTACGATTTCAACTTTACCCTGTCCATCGACATCGCGCCCCTTGTCATCCCCTGCCCCTGCGCCTTCGGGCTGGACGCTCCCGACCCTATGGGTGGGCACAGGGTACGCGGCGGCATCCTGTTCAAGTCCGGCCCATCCTGATGGGTGTGGACGGCGTCCGCGACGTGGCGCAGGCCGCGCCTGAGGCCCTGCTCATCGCCACGCACATGGATGCGGTCAACCACGCCCGCATCAACCGGGCCGATCTCCGGAAGTTTGCCGAGGCCGAAGGCCTGATGTCCCGGCTGTTCCTTCTGGAGGACGGTGAAGAACTCGAATGTTTGTAACCCCCATCAAGTAAAACGGTCCTTTCCGGGCCTTGCCCCGGAAGCTGGCCCTTCCCGTCCCGGTACGCGGCAGAGATTTCCCCGCGCACCGGGACTCCCTTGCGGGAGCGCAAATGTGCGTCACGAGGTACGGGGGATTTCCCCGCGCGTCGAGACTCGTCTTTTCTCCTTCCTCAGATTGATCCCCCCGCAAAAAAACGATGCCGGGCAGAAGTCGCACCTTGGCCGCCTCTCAAGGCCACAGGATGCTCTATAGCGGATATTTCTTTATAAGTCCTTGTCTCTAAAAGGCGTTTTGCGTAAGCATCAAAGGTGGCCGTCCCTGTCTCCCTGAGCGGGAAAGCGGGCGGCGTTTGATCACCCCCAGTAATCACGCTTCGCCTCCCCCGTAAGGGGGAAAGGACGGCGGGACGGAAACGGTCTTCCCGCACGCCCGCGCAGACGGCCTTCCGCCGTGCCGGGCAAGGGGGCCTGTCCCCTTCCGGCGGACGCTCGTTGTTGCCAACGTTTCGCGATACGGAGTCTCCATGAAAAAGCGCAATGTCTTCTTTGCCCTCGTTTTGACGGCCCTGCTGCTCGTCTTCGGCGTCTGGCTGCTTTCCTTTTTCCGCTCCACCCTGTCGACGAAACGCATCGCCGTGGAACAGGAAGCGGGAAGCCCACAAGCCGCCCTTTCCATCGCTCAACCCTTTTTCAACCCGCCACGCCCGGAGGACGCCCCTGAAAACATCCGGGCGGAGGTCATGCTCGGCTATAAAATCATGACCGAAACGAAAAAATACGCGGGCGAATACGTCAAGAACGACCTCTCGTGCTCCAGTTGCCATTTTGACGGGGGCAGGAGCCGCAACAGCATCTCGCTTGTGGGCGTGGGAGCCACCTATCCGCGTTACCGCAGCCGTCAGGATTACACCGTGGACATCGCCATGCGCACGCAGGACTGCTTCGAGCGCAGCATGAACGGCGTGGCCCCCGCCCTTGATACGCAGGTCATGCAGTCGCTGCTGGTCTACATGCAGTGGATATCCAAGGGCATTCCCATCTATTCCAAGCTGCCGTGGGCGCTCCCGAGCGATCTGGGCAACCCGCACAAGCCCAACGTGGAGGACGGGGCCAAAGTCTACGCAAACGTCTGCGCCCGCTGCCACGGCGAGGAAGGTCAGGGCACGCCCATCGCACCGCCGCTGTGGGGCGACGGTTCCTACAACGACGGCGCGGGTATGAACCGCATCACGACCTTTTCCGTGTTCACATGGCGCTTCATGCCCAAAAACGCCCCTTCCCTGACGCAGGAACAGGCCATCGACGTGGCGGGCTTCGTCCACGAAAAACCGCGTCCGAAATTCGTGTCCACCCATGCCGACAAGATCAGGCAGATCATCCCCTTGCCGGAGGAAAAGTAAGCCATGATCTTCCCCATCCAACATATCCCCGGCGTCGGCGACGGCATGACCATCGCACTGGACGCCGTGCTGCACGTGCTTATCAGCCACGGCGTCGCCATCGGGCTGGTGACCATGCTGACCCTGTTCCAGACCCTGACCTATCTGGGCAGAGGAGCCTACTGGGCGTTCGCTGGCCGTGCCCTCCTCGGTCCGGCCGTCCTCGTGACGACATCGGTCGGCGCGATCACCGGGGTCGGCATCTGGTTTATCACGGGCGTGCTTGCCCCGGAGGGCATCGGTTCACTGATCCACCTCTTTTTCTGGCCGTGGTTCATTGAATGGGGCGCCTTCGCCACGGAAGTGGTGCTTCTCCTCCTCTATTACTATTTCTGGGACCGGCTCGCCCGGCACAGGCTCGGCCTTCTGGTGGCGCTCGGCTGGGGCTACGTGGCCGTGGCGGTCTTCTCCGCCATCCTGATTTCGGGCATCCTCGGCTTCATGCTCACGCCGGACGGCTGGCCGTGGGGACAGCATTTCCGTCAGGCCTACTTCAACCCCACCTTTGTGCCGCAATGTTTCCTGCGCGTGTCGGGCGGTCTCGCTCTCGGCGCGCTCTTCGCCATGACATGGACGGCGTGGTCTTTCAAAGGTTCGCCCGACGAACGCGGGCGCATCCTGCGTCTTTGCGGCCTCGTCTTCCTCGCCTCGGCGGTCGTGACGGCCATAAGCGCCTTCGTCTATTTCTCGCGCATTCCGGAAACCTATCTCACGCACTGGAAATTCGCCGTCGCCACCTCCGCCCTGTCACAGGTGCCTCTCCTCCTGCCCACGGCCAACGCCGTGGCCGCCCTCTTCATCGTCGTCACCGCCGTGGCCGCGTGGCGGGGCCGCGCGAGGCCCTGCCGGGCGCTGTGCCTCGTCACCCTGCTCCTGTGCGTGGGGCTGGTGACGGAATTCGAGCGCATCCGCGAATTCGTGCGCGGTCCCTACCTGCTGCCGGGCTATATGTACGCCAACCAGCTCCTGCTGGTTCAGGACGCCGCCCTCACGGACCGGGACGGGCCGCTGCTGCCGGATATCCGCTGGCTGGACGGCGGACGCGGCCTTTCCCGCAACGAGCTGGCCGGGCGCACGCTTTTCGCCGCCAACTGCGGGGTCTGCCATACCGAAGGCGGGCTCAACGACATCCGGGAACGTCTTGCCGGACGCCCGCTGGACGGCGTCAACGCCATCATCGGGCTGACGCAGGAACTCGGGCCGTTCATGACGCCCTTCACCGGGTCGGAGCAGGAACGCCTGCTGCTGGCCGAATATCTTTATACGTTGACCAATCCCGATTCGCGCCTGAGCGGGCCTGACCACAAGGAGCGCTAGCCATGAACCAATGGACCGATCTCTTCCTGGCTATGCCCATGCCGGAAACATGGCTGCACGGTTTGCTGTTCATCGCCTTCGGGCTGCATCTGCTGTTCGTCCTGCTCATGCTCGGCACCGCCGCCCTCGGCCTGCTCTTTTTCATGCACACATGGATGAGCGGCGAAGCGGGGCCGCAGGTGTGGAGCAAACAGGTCATCGGCACCCATCTCGGGCTCAAAAGCCTTGCCGTAGTGCTTGGCGTCGCGCCCCTGCTGATCATTCAGGTACGCTATTCCTATGCCTTTTTCACGGCAACCGGGCTTTTTTCCTATGCGTGGCTGTCCGTGATCCCGCTGCTTATCGCCGCCTTTCTACTCATCGATCTGCTCGGCCATAAACTGGAGGCCCGCTCGTGGCTCGCCTTCGGCGCGGGCATCCTCGGCGTGGGCGCGCTGCTGACGGTCCCGGCCATCTTCACCGGGGCCCTTGCCCTCATGGAGCGCCAATTCCTGTGGCCCCGCTTCGCGGAAAACGGCTTCACCCTTGGCGTGGGCTTCCTCCCGCACTGGGGGCTGCGCTATCTGCACATCCTCGGGGCGGCGCTCGCCTTCGGCGCGGCCTTCCATCTCTTTTTCTCCACGGAAAAACACCCCGAAAAAGCCCCGCTTCTGCGGAAATGGCTCTTCGGCGCCATCCTTGTGCAGGCGGTCATCGGCATCCCGCTCCTGTTCACCGTGGCTACGCATCTGAACTGGAACGTTATCGGAGCGGTGAGCGTGGGCATCATCGCCGCCTCGCTGGTGCTGTGGGTCCTGTGGCCGGCCTCCCCGCCTCGCCTCGGCGCGGGGCCGCGCAGCCTGCTGGCCCTGCTTCCGCTCATCTTCGTATCCATGCTGGTGACCCGCCAGTTCCTTCAGGACCGTTTCCTCGCGCCCGGCCACGCACAGGAAGAAGCGCGGCTGCGGGAACGTTCCGACGCGCTGGCCGCCTATCAGCAGCAGGCGCTGGCCGCCTTTACCCTCAAGCTGAAGACGGTGTACGACAACGGCGAGACCATCTACACGGGCGCGTGCCAGCCCTGCCACGGCCAGAACGGGCACGGCGACGGCACGGCCGCCAGCCGCCTGATCATCCCGGCCGAAGACATCGCCGCGATCCGGGCGGATCGGGATTATATCTACGGCATCCTGAAAAACGGCACGCCGGGCTCGGCCATGCCCTATTTCCGTCTCTACGAGCGCGAAAAGCTCGAACGGCTCATGGACACGCTCTCGCAGCGCTTCGACATGTTCGCCCCGCCGCAAAAGGCCCCGCGCCGCACGGGTTCCCAGAGTTTCAGCATCTGGGCCAATACCTGCTCGGTCTGCCACGGCATCGACGGCGCCGTCAGCCCCTTCGGACATACACTGCTTCCGGCCCCGCCGGACCTGCGGGCCTACTCCCTCACCCATGAACGCGCGCTTGCGGTTATCCGCAACGGCTATCCGGGAACCGTCATGCCGCCCTTCCGGGCCTTCCCCGAAGCGGTGCTTGAAGAACTCGCTGCCATCAGCAATTCCTTCCGCACGGGCCGCTGAACCCCGGAAAGGGACAAAAGCGGCCATCCCAAAGAAAGGCCCCGGCCATGCCGTGGGCCTTTGTTGAGCCCGCCGGAACGGAAGGGCCGCCCCGCCAAGGCAGCCATTCCGTTCCGGCGGCGTTTCTTTACGGACGAGGCGACCTCCGCGTTCAGGTATGCCGCCTTCCTTTCCGGGAAAGGGAGATACGTTCAGGGGATGCGGGAATCGGATTAAACGAGGGACTCCCGCTCGTGGATAGTCAGGGGCGGCCTGTCCATGACAAAGGCGTAGCGGCCCAGTGCCACCGCGAGCAGGGCACAGGCCACACCGAGCGGCGACAGCGCCGCCAATGGCCTGTAAAGGCTGGCAAGGAAACACAAGGCCGCCGCGCCGTCCAAAACGGCCGCGCCGTGCCCGATCTCCACGGTCCGCCTCCGTTGACGAAAGAGGGGGATGAGATGGCCTTCGAGAAAAAGCATGTCCAACAGCAGGAGGGGGATCATCGCCGGCAGCAGAGGCCGCGCCTCTACGCCCGCAAGAAGGCCGATGCCGAAGAGCACCACCGCCCCCAAGAGGACCGCGCCGCTGGTGAGGTAGGCGGGAAACCAGCGCGCGAATTTCCACATGGGCCGGGAAGTGGCCGAAAAAAGCACGCCCTTGTAGCACAGGCCGACCATGACCGGAAGCATCCCGAAAAAGGCCAGCCCCACCAGCCATGCCTCTACCGCGTGCGTCTGAAAAAAGGGGACGAGCGTTTCCCGCAGAGAAGCCGGGAGGACCCCGGCGCGCACCAACAGGGCGATGAGGCCCCATAGGGCCGGGAAGGTCATGAAGAAGGCGCTGAACGAGAGTCCCCATACGCCCACCCACATGGGCGAAAGCGGGCGCACGGTACGCAGCATGTGGTGAAAGCGCAAAGGGCTGCCCAGATCGAAGATCAGCAGGACCAAATCCGCCATCAGGATCAGCCACGAGAGCACAAAGGCGACGGGCAGGGCCGCGGCGAAAAGTTCGGGCCGCAGCATGGCTGCGGGAAAGGCCACCAGAAAAAGCCCGAGGGACAGATTGTTCAGGATGACGTCGGCCACGGTGAGGCCGCCCCACGGCGGCACGTGGGCGATGACGCGATGGCGGTAGTCCACCCCGCCGTCGGGCCGGATATCGTCATGGCAGACCGGGCAGCCCGAAGGCGCGATCCCGCTTCCGGGGCAGCCGTCCCGCTCGCGCGCTCCATCGTTCATACGGCACCTCCAAGGAAAAGGGAGTAGAGGATAAGCCCGAGAGCGAAGACAAGGCCGAGGGCGGCGCGCATATAATCCCCGGCAAGACGCATGGCCGGATGTACGGGTTCCGCCGGAAGCCCGTAGAGGGCGGGCTCGTCCTGCAAAAGATAGATGTTGTGCAGCGCCGGATAGGTGGACGTGGGATCAAGGCCGTAGAGCCGGGCTCGGGAAACCCCTTGCGAGCGCAAGACCTTCAGGCGGCTGCGGGCCTTGCGGCGCAATTCGTCCAAGGGGCCGAAAAGGATGGATTGCGTGGGGCATGTTTTGGCGCAGGCCGGAACAAGCCCGTCCCGCAGACGATCAAGGCAGAGCGTGCACTTGTGAGAGTGGCCGGTCCCTTCGTCGAAGTCCACCACGCCAAAAGGACAGGCCGCCACACAGGAGGCGCAGCCGTTGCAGATGTCCGATTGCAGGTAGACCGTGCCGTATTCCGTATGCACCAGCGCCCCGGTCGGGCAGGCGCGCAGGCACGGCGGGTCCGCGCAATGCTTGCAGGTGTCGCTTGAAAAGAACCAGCGCATCCGCCGGGCCGCGTCGCGCCGGGGCGGTTCCCCGTCCACGCCCGGATCGGCTCCGTTGTCCATGACCACATCGTTTTCGGGCCGGGCGGCGGGAAGCTCCACAAAGGCCACGTGACGCCACGTCCGCGCGGTCAGCCGCATGGTGTTGTCGTAGCTGTGGCCGGACAGTTCCGGCTCCTCCCCGGGCAGCATGTTCCACTGCTTGCAGGCGACCTGACACGCCTTGCAGCCGATGCACACGGAGGTGTCAGTAAAGAACCCTACCGCCCGCCCTTCCCGTTCCGCGCCGCGCCGGAACGGATAGACGATATGCTCCCACAGCGTGCGGGGCGGCCTGACGTTTTTTTCAGACATAATCCAGCCTCCCTTCCGGCTGCGCCGACCATTCCACGGAAGAAAAGTCCAGTTCGGGCGCGGGGACGCGCTTCTCCGGATTGTGTTCCGGACAGGGTTCGTCGTGCAGGCGTCCCCGCCGCATCCGGCAGGTGAACGACTTGACGCTGGCGATGTCCGAGCCGATGCCGAGCGAAATGGGCGAAAGCAGATTGGCGGTATCGCCCACGATCTCGCCGCGATAGCCGAAATGCATGGGGATGCCCACAACATGGACGCTGCGTCCGCGCACAAAAAGGGGCCGCAGCCGGGGCGTCACCAGCACCCGCCCCTCGATGGCCCCGCGCGGCGTCTCCACCACGGCCCATTCGAGCATCTCAAGGCCGAGAAGTTCCGCAAGCTGCGGTGAAATCTCGAAAAAGAGGGACGGTTGCAGCTCGGCCAGCCACGCGTCGTTGCGGGTCATGCCCCCCGCGAGGAAATGCTCGGTGAAACGATACGTGGTCAGGACCAGAGGATAGTCAGGATCGGCCTCGGCGGAGATATGGTTGAGGGTATCGCGGATGACCAGCGTCAACGGGGACATCTGCTGCCGGATGATCCCGTTGGCGACGGGCGATTCCAGCGGCTCGTAATAAACCGGGAGCGGCCCGTCCGCGAGGCCGAAGGGCGCGTACAGCCAGCCCCGCCCGTCAAAATGGATAGTAAAGGGCTCGGTCCCGGCGATGGCGTCCAGCTCCCGGCTTCCGGGCGCGGGCTGGTAGGACGGCGGCTTTGCGATTTCAAAATGGGGGACATCCGGCCCAATCCAGCGCCCCAAGGCCGCGTCCCATACCAGAAGCTTCTTGCGTTCCGACCACGGCCTGCCCTCGGGATCGGCTGACGCGCGGTTGTAGAGCACCCGGGTATTGCCGGGCCATGCCCACGCCCAGTTATGGAAAAAAGTGGCCTCGTCCGCCACGCCGCCACGCCGCCGCGACAGGTTGCGGCCCGGGCCGGGAAAGACCCCGCAATAGAGGCGGCCCCCGCAAGCGGTGGTCCCGTCGTCCCTCAGCTCGGACGCATCCGAGAGGTGCTCGCCCGTGACCGTGTTGAAGCCGTTGAGCTCGCGCAGGACGCGCTCAGCATCCGGCTCGTCGACATCGCCCTCGGTGGCGTAGTCCCATGTAAGCTGACGGATGGGGAGATCGCGCTCCAACGGGGAATCCGCATACAATTCCTTGATCCGCTTGCCGATCCGGTAGACATAGGACAAGTCGGAATGGCACTCTCCCGGAGGAGGCAAAACCTGATCATGCCACTGCACCAGACGCTCCGTATTGGTGACCGAGCCGTCCTTTTCCAGCGCGAGAGCCGCCGGCAAGAAAAAGACCTCCGTCGCCACGGATTCCGGGGGCGGGCCGTCCGGGTCGGCATACCACGCGCTGGCGCTTTCGGTTTCAAAGGCATCCACCACCACAAGCCAGCGCAGGCGGCGCAGGGCCTTGCGGTGCACCGTGGCGTTGGGAGAACTGACGGCGGGGTTCTGGCCGAAAAGGAACAGCCCGCACATCTCGCGGTGCAACATCTGCACGAAATAGCTCTGCTCGGACTCGTCCCCGCTCAACTTGGGCAGGTTCTGGTAGCCGTACTCGTTGGCGGCGGTGGCGGCCTCGCCGTACCACGCCTTCAGGAGGCTGATCATGGCGGCGGGCATGGACGCCCACGATCCCATCGTGCGCTCCTTCTCCCAGAGGCCGCTTGTGGCCTTGCCCCGTCGGGCCTCAAGGCCGTGCCCGTACTTGAGCATCCTTTCCAGCGTGGCGTGATCGGCGTCGGCCACCGGCTGGGGCAGATAATTGGGAAGGGAATTGAAGAGTGTCGGGATGTCCGTCGCGCCCTGCACGTTGGAGTGCCCGCGCAAGGCGATGATCCCGCCGCCGGGCCGCCCGATGTTGCCGAGGAGCAACTGAATGATGCCTGCGGCGCGGATGATCTGCGGCCCGGTGGTGTGCTGGGTCCAGCCAAGGGCGTAAGCGATGGAGGAGGTGTATTCCCGGCCCGAGTGCGCGATAAGCTCATCGGCCACCCGCTCGATTTCCGTGGCCTGACAGCCGCAGACCGAAGCCACCCGTTCTGGCGTATAGCGGGCGTAGTGCGCCTCAAGAACCCGCAGGACGCAGCGGGGATGCTGGAGCGTCGTATCAAGGACGGGCCGCCCTTCCGCGTCTAGTTCGTAATCCCATGAGGCGGGCGCGAGATCATAGCGCCCCGTTTCGGGATCGAAACCGGAAAAAAGCCCGGTTTCCTGATCATAGGAATACGATTCCGACACCAGCGTGGGCGCGTTGGTGTAAGGGACGATGTAGTCGGTGAAATACGCCTTGCGCTCAATGATGCGGCGGATGATCGCGCCGAGGAAGGCAAGATCGGTCCCGGGACGGATGAGGACGGCAATGTCCGCCGAAGCCGAGGTGCGGGTAAAGCGGGGATCGACGTGCATGATCACCGCCCCGCGCCGCCGGGCCTCATCCACCCACTGATAACCCACGGGATGCGACTCGGCCATGTTCGAGCCCATGATCAGCACGCAATCGCTGTTGCGCATGTCGCGAGGAAAATTGGTGCAGGCCCCGAAGCCGAAGGCGGTGCCCAGACCGGGCACCGAGGCGGAGTGTCAGAGCCGTGCCTGATTCTCTACGGAGAGGACGCCGAGCCCGCCTGTGAAGAGCTTTTTGATCAGGTAGTTTTCTTCATTGTCGCAGGCCGAGCCCCCGAGCGAGGCGATGCTTTTCAGATGGTTTACCTTGAGGCCCGATTCGTCGTATTCCACGAGGTCGGCGTCGCGGGCCTCCTTGACCAGCCGGGCGATGCGGTCGACCACCCACTCAAGGGAACGCTCCTCCCACGCCCCGGCATAGGGCGCGCGGTACAGCACCCGGTCGATACGGTGGGGATTGCGCAAAAGCTGGAGCGTGTTCGCCCCCTTGGGACACAATCTCCCTCGGCTGACGGGGCTGTTTTCGTCCCCTTCGATGCCCACGACCTCGCCGTCCCGCGTGTAGACGGCAAGACTGCACCCCACAGCGCAATAAGGGCAAAGCGCGTGCCGCCTTTCGGCATCGCGGTAACGGCTATGCACGTCCGCCGTACGCGGGCTCCACGGTTCCCGGTCCATATCCGCCCCCTGAGCAAAACGTTCCCGGCCTCAAGCGCCGGATACGACAAGGGTAGTGAAGGCGGAAGGTGAAAAACAGTATTTTATGAATGAGAACAGTCTATTATCGTTATCAGTCTCCAAGTGGGCCGCCCCGCTGCGAGAGTGCCGCTCCCCCATCGGAAAGGCCACCTCAGTCAAACATAGGCTCCATTTCCCCAGAAGGCCCGCGTATCAAGCTGCGCAACGCGGGAAAAGAAAGCGCGGCCTCCCTCGCAGGATTCCGGCCTCCCCAGAGCCGCCCACACAGGAGAACCTTTTCGCCGGGAACCGCGCAAGGGGATGGGCATGGGTACGTGTTCGGCTTCCCAGAGGGGGGCTGCAAAGCCGGAAGAGCGGCGCGAATATAGTAAGCGCCCGGCTTGTCCGGGCTTCCCGCCCGGCACGGAATCTTTCCGGTCCGCTTCGTTGAGGGTGAGGGACGTGGGAAAGGGAAAAGAAAACTCAGGAAGGCTTCCGCACCGTGCGGCGCCCTGCCCCGTGGAAAAGCGCCAGGCCGAGGAGGATCACGGCGCCGCCGATGAAGGTTTCGGGGCCGGGCACCTCGCTGATCACCGCATAGCCCAAGATCAGCGACAGAAAGGGCGTCAGGAACATGAAATGCGTCACCTCGCTGGTGCTGCGGGCCACGGCCAAGGCCCGCGCCCAAGCCAGATAAGCCACGGCGCTTGGAAAGACGCCGAGAAAGACGACCGTGGCGATCTGGCCGAGAGGGGCCCTCGCCGTTTCCCGCGCGGCTTCGGGGGCGAAGGGCAAAAGCATGACCGTGGCCGCGACGAAGCTCCACGCGGTGAGCTCAAGGGAAGTGTAGCGCCGGGCGAAAAGCCGCTGCACGAGGTTGTAGGCACTGATCGACAGGGACGCCGCGAGCATCCATACAATGCCGATATTCAAGGAAAAGACACCGTTCCACAACATGAGGACAAGCACGCCGCCGAATTCCAGACACAAGGCGCACCACCCCACCGGTGACAAACGTTCCCGGAAAAAGGCCGTCGCGAGCAGAGCCGTGATCAGCGGGGCCGTCGCGATGATGATACAGCCGGTGGTCGAGGTCAGCGTTTCCGATCCCTTGTTGAACACCAAAAGATAAATGGCGAATCCAAGAGCCCCCGAGAGCAGCAGCCCGGGAACGTCGCGCAGCCGAGGAAGCGGGACACGCTTCACGGCGAGGAGGCCGCAGAGCACGACGGAGGCCACAAGGCAACGCAGAAAACCCAGCGCCGGAGACGTGAACGCCAGCAAAGCTACCTTGGTGAACACAAAGGCCGATGACCACAGCGTAACCGTCAAAAAAGCATAGCCCTGAGCGGGAGAAAATGGCATGGCCGTCTCCTTTGGATGAACGGGGCGTTCGCTTCGGACGCCTCGCGCCGCCCTCCCGGGACAGGCTGAGACGGTGAAGCCTCTTTTCTGCCGCCCGCAGGACGTGAATCGCGGCATCTCCAGCGCGCCGAGCTGAAAAGACATGTTCCCCACGCAGAGGAAAGCGTGGCAGCGGCATGGAGGTACAAGCCTCCGCTGGCTCTCACCCATGCAGGAAAAAGCGTCCCCTTCTCCGCCCTCGACAGGCGGACCGGCGGCCTATTTTTTCCTACGCCGATCCCCCGTGAACCGCAAACCTCGCCCGTCCTCTCCGAACCAAGAGCCCTCCCCTTTCCGCACCGGAGAGGGGGGCTCTTTTCGTCTTCCCGCCTGCATGAGGCCTTCCCGGAGACCGGCGGCAAAAGAGACACTCCGGAGGAGCACGGGAACCCCCTCTCACGCCGGGTATGTGCTTGATGGAATCCAGCCGATTTCAAGGGGAAACCGCCCCTCGTCCCCTTGGCAGCACTTTCACCCCACTCCGTCCGCCTGCCTCTTCCTTCCCGCTGGAACAAGGGCCTTCCCGGAGGGGAAACCGGAGGCTGGCCCCGCTGCGGCCCCACCCCAAGTTGCCCCATGTCGGCCCCTATCCTTTCCTGCTTCAATCCTTGGGGAGGATACGGAGAAAAACACCTCTTGGCAGGAGGCGCAGGTGCGTTGCCCGAAAACACAAGGCCGTGCCCTGAGAAGGTTACGCCCTACCCCTTCCGCGCAAGAGAAGGCCCCGTCGCCACGGGTGCGGCACGGAACCACTTGAGCGTAAACAGCAGGAGAAGCCCCGCCGTTCCGGCATAGGCGGCGTCCATGCTCCACAGATCATTGATCAGGTAGGCGATGAGGGGTCCAAGGGCCGCGCCGAGATCGGCGGCGAAGGAATACCACATCATGAACGTGCGTCCTCCGGCCACCGAAGCGGCGTCAGAGGCTACGGCATCGGCGCAGGTCGTCAGGGACGTGCCCGCGAGCTGCGCGCCCAGAAGCGCGCCGATCCATAACGGCAAGGGCAGGGTCAGCGCGGCGAGCCCGAAGAAGATCGCCCCCGCCCCAAGCGAGGCCGTCATCACCGCCCGCCGCCCGAAACGCCGATCCGAAAGCCGCCCGAACCACGGCGCAAGCCACGGCTCCCACGCCCAGCGCAGAGCCTGCAATGCCCCTGCCAGCGTCGCCGCGCCGACGGCGACTCCCCAGACAGTCACGCTGCTTCCCACGTGCACGTTGATGAGCCGACTCAGAGTGGAGGCGTAAAGCCCCTGATAAATCAGGGCGACCACCAGTCCCGTGGCCATGACCCACAAGACCGTGCTCTCCCTCCACGCCACGGCTTCGGAGGGCGCGCCGGAGGCAGACACGGGCTGCGGCCCTTTGCCGCGCGGTACGAAAACAAGGCTCGGGACAATGGTCAGCGCGGTACAGGCCCCAAAAAGCAGGGCTGTGGCGGAAAACCCCAGAAGGTCGGCCAACAGGCCGCCCGCCAGCATCCCCCCAAGGCTCCCAAGCCGATAGAGCCCATTGTAAAGCCCCATGAAATAGCCCCGGTCGCCGTCAGAAGAAACGTTCAGGATGCAGTAGAAAGCGCCCAGCCGCAAGAGAGTCCATGCCGCACCCCAGACGCAACGCAGCGCAAGCCACATCACGAAGCCGTGCGCATACGCATAACCGAGCGTGGTGAACGCCGCCAGCACGGTGGCAATGACAATGCCGGTCCGGTCGCTGATGCGGCGGTAGAGCCACCCTACCGCCGGATTGAGCGGCAGCCGCACCAAACGGTTGGCCGACAGGATGATCCCCACTTCCCACAGGGAACCGAGCCCCGCCTCCGCGAAATGCACAGGCAGGACGATATACAGCATCGAGTCCCCGATAAGGCACGCCGCCGTGATCAGCGACAGGACGATGACCCGCCGCGTGGCTCCTTCTTTTCCCACCATGTTTCTCTTCTCCCCTCCCCCCCGGTCCAAAAACCGTC
Source organism: Candidatus Bilophila faecipullorum (assembly GCA_944326695.1). Lineage (GTDB taxonomy): Bacteria > Desulfobacterota > Desulfovibrionia > Desulfovibrionales > Desulfovibrionaceae > Bilophila > Bilophila faecipullorum. Next base: position 20,007 of record CALVEZ010000012.1, read on the forward strand.
ACGTTTCCCTCACGTGATACGAATGAGGTAGAACAAAGCGGGAACAAGCGCAATCATTGGGCGGGGGAAAGCGGGAAGCGAAAAGAACCTTTCAACGATGGGGGGAGTCCTGCGGCGAGACCGGCCCCGCCGCAGAAAGATGATGCGCCACGTAAGCCGCAGCGTCTTCCCGGCCCATATAACGGCGCAGCATCGCTTCCGGGGCATGGGGCAAATCCACGAGCAAAAAGGCGTCCAGAGAACCGAATCCCGCATCCCGGTGCAACGCCGCAATGCGGCCTCCCATCTTGAAGTAGTGCTTGAAAAGGACGGGAATGCCCCTTCCTTCCTCCTGCGCGCGGATGAGGCGATCAAGCCCGCGGTAGTCAAGCAGGCCCTGCCGCACGGCGTTGAGGAAGCTCTCAGCAGCCGCATCGCCCCGCGTGTCCGCCCGGAAGGGCACGCGGGCCCGGACCAGCCACTCCAGTTCCCCATCCCCATGCCTTCCCATGAAATAGGCCCCAAGGAGCCGGAGGGTGAAGGGGGAAGCGTCGAGGTTCATGCTCACCGGGCCGAAGAGATAGCGGATGGACGGGTGGCGCAGCACAAAGCGCGCTATTCCCTTCCACAAGAGCAGCAAGGGCAAAAAATCGCGCTGCCGCTCGGGACGCACCACGGCGCGGCCCAGTTCAAGGCTCTGCCCGTAACGCTCCCAAAACGCGGGCGCGAAACGGAACAGCCTTGACGTATACAGCCCTTTGTCCCCGTCCACCCTGAGGAGTTCGGGAACCATGCCGAGGCGGTAGCCTCCGGTGATCTCATGGGCGGCGTCGTTCCAGAGGATAAGATGGTAATAGCGGCGGTCAAAGACATCCATATCCCGTGCCTCGCCCGTCCCCTCCCCGACATCACGGAAGGCCATCTCACGGATGCGTCCCATTTCCTGAAGCAGGCAGGGCGACTGCTCCCCGCGCAGGAGATAGAGGCTGTACGCTTCCTCGCGTACCAGCAGGGCCGAGGCGGGCAAATCGGCTATGGCGTGTTCGAGAAGGGCCGGGGGCAGCGGAGAGGCCAAGGGACGGGCATAGACCCTGCCTCCCGGCCCTTTCCTTTCCCCAAGCGCATAACAGCGCAGGCGCAGGTAGTCGTTACGTACGCGGGCCGTAGGCAGGGACGCCAAAACCTCGCCGCCGATGGCCGCGCCAAGGCGCAGCGAAACGGTGGAATGGCGCTTCTTGAGCAGTTCCCGAGGCAAAAGGAGGGTACGCAAAGCTGGATGCACCAACCCGGCCATAGAAAAAGACAGGCTGTTGCGGCCCTGGAAATAGAGAGGGATGACGGCTGCCCCACTCCGGGCGGAGAGGCGCAGGGCCGTATCATGCCAGTCGGGATCGCTGATGCCCCGCCCCTTCTGCCAGTGGGAAACCGTCCCCGCCGGAAAGACGGCCACAGCCCCTCCATCCTCCAGATGACGCAAAGCCTCGCGCAATCCCTGCACATTGCGCTGCCGGGCCTCCCGCGTTTCAAAGGGGTCCACTTCGATGAAAGAGCCCGCCAAAGCTCCCAAGGCATGCAGGAGGCTGTTGGCCATGATCCGCAGATCGGGACGCAGAGGCGTCAACCGTGCCAGAAGGACCAGACCTTCCAACAGGCCGAAAGGATGGTTGGAGACAAAAACCAACGGCCCTTGTCCGGGCACAGGCGCCATGTCGAGGCGGACCCGGATGCCCAGCGCGGCCAAGGAGCGCCGGGCAAAATCTTGAGGGGATTCCGCAGTGCACAAAGGCTCGGAGAGGGAGCACAGGGCCTCGATGCCCAAAGCTCGGCTCAGGGAACCCAGTACGGGCCGAGGCAAAGGCCACGAAACAAGGCTGGCCGTCAAAGCTTCCGGGCCGACGATGCCGGACACAGCCGACGAAGACGGTTGCGCCGTATCCGAGGAAGGAATGAGGGACGACATGCTGTTCCTCCTTACAAAAGAACACGATGCGAAAAAGATAGCCCGTACGGGCCTCAGTTTCGCATCAGTCGCATGTCATCAGGGTGAAACTCCATGATTATCAGCAAATTCAATAAAATAAGATTTTTAATACCCTAAGGTTACGGCCCTGCAAGGCTTTCTTTGCGCCGAGTCGGGCCGAAGGCTCTGCTGCAAGGGGCAGATAGCCATATTGGAAAAATGGGAAACAATTTCCCCATGAAAGACGGAAAAGAATTGGAGAGGAAACAAAAAATAGCGCAGCCGCCCCCGATAGACATCCCGCACGCTCCCCGCTGAACGTTTTTCCCATGCCCGGCGCATGGCCCCCCGCGACTTGCGCGCAATGACCCTCTCCCTTTGCGGAAGGACCAGCCCTTTTCCGCGCCACTTCGAAAAAATTCCTTATAATACGCGGAAAAGGCCGGAAGTTTTCTTTCCGGCCTTTTCTCGAACAGTGTGCGCCTGCGGCAACGCCTAGGGACGGCGAGTAGCCGTGGCGAAAAATATGCCGCCGAGGATGGCCGCCGAACTCAGGGCTACGCGCATCGTGATGGGTTCGTTGACGAAAAGCACGCCGCCGATGGCGGTGATCACGGGAACGCTGAGCTGGACCACGGCGGCCACCGTGACGGTGAAGCGCACCACGACCATATACCAGATCACGTAACCGCCCGCCGAGGCCAGCGCGCCCGCCGCCAGCGCATACCAGATGCCCGGGTTGTCGAAGGCCACCTGCGACGGCAGGCAGATCATCATGATCAGGGCCAAGGGCACGGCCTTGACGAAGTTGCCCGCGGTTGAGGCGGCGGGATCGCTTACGCCCTTCCCGCAGAGGCAATACAGCCCCCACGAGGAGCCGGAGATGAAAATAATCAGAGAGCTGAACAGGGGCGGCGCGGTCAGGCCGGGCAGAAGAAGGAACACGAGGCCGACCAGCGCCACGCCGATGCCGAGGCCCTGCTGTCTGCTGGGTCGCTCGCCCATAAAAAAGCCGCATCCGAGCATGGTGGTCTGCACGGCTACGGCGATGATCAGCGTCCCCACGGCCGTGGGCAGTTCCACGTAGGCCCATGAAAAGCACGCCATATAGATGAAAAGGGTGAGCGCGCCTTGCCAGTTCCCGGCCTTGAAGACGTTCTTGTGCCGCACGGCCATGATCAGCCAGAGCATGATCGCCCCGGAAATGAGGCGGACCGCCGTATAGGTTACCGGTTCCATCCGGTATTCAAGCAACGCCAGCCTGCACAATACGGAATTGGCCGCAAAAAGCGTCATGGCCAGCAACGTCAACAGGGCCGTACACATCGTACTACTCATGGTGCCACCTTGCGAAAAAATACGGACGGCAAGGCCGCCCGGAAAAGAATCGCCCCGCGCAAGGCACGGCTCCGCCGCGCCCGGCAAGGCGACTGCAACATAGCATCGCCACTGCGGGATGACAATACGTCTCCTCCGGGAGACATGGCCGCCCGAAACGCCGTACCGTTCTTTTCAGCCGTCCATTCTCCACTTCTTCGCAACGGTTGACCCTTCCCGCCTTCCTGTTGCATTCTTCCGAGAGCGGCAAGCCCGCAATCCCATGCAGGACGGCTTCAATGACTACTCCATCCTTTCAGGAACCTTCCGGCGGCTCGTCCCGCACCTTCGTCCTCATCCCCGGTTCATGGTGCGGGGCCTGGTGCTGGAAACCGGTAGCGGAACGGCTGCGGCGGGCCGGGCACGACGTCCATCCCCTCTCCCTGACCGGGCTCGCGGAGCGTTCCCATCTCCTTTCGGATCGCATCACGCTCGAAACCCACGTCATGGACGTGATCAACCTCATCCGCCATAACGATATGCGCGACGTGGTGCTCGTCGGGCACAGCTACGCGGGGGTCATCCTCACGGTGGTGGCGGACCGCATCCCGCAATTCCTGCGCCACATCGTCTATCTCGACGCCATGGTTCCGTTGCCGGGCGAATGCGCGATGGACATGATCCCCCGCCACGACGCGGCGCAGCGGATATACCGCGCCCATCACGACGGCGGCGTCAGCGTGCCCGTGCCCGCGCCCGGGCATTTCGCCTCGGACGCCATGCGCGACTGGTTTCAGGCCCACATGACGCCGCAGCCGCTTAAACCCTACCTTGAACGTATCGACATCCGGCCTCCGCAGGGCAACGGCGTGCCCGTCACCTATGTCTCCTGCGTGCCGGTGCGCCATCCGTCCATTGTCCTCTCCGCCGAGCGCGCCCGGCGGCTCCCCCTCTGGCGCGTCATCGAAATAGCCTCCGGGCATAACGTTCATCTTCACCGCCCTGACGACGTGGCGGACATCCTCATGGACTGCGCGGAAAGAGGCTAAGGCGAAAAAATTTTGCGGCATCCCGGCACGCGCGGGTGAAAAACGGTGAGGCGGTTCAAGTAAAGGCCCTCCCGGGCGGAGGGGCCTTCACGTTCCGGCGGTTTCCCTCCTTCCTCCGGGCCTACCTGACGAAAAAGACGGACCTGAGCCCGCCTTTTCCAGAGGGGGAGCCCTCGTCATTCAGACAGAGGGCCCTCTTGCGCCTATGTGGGAAAACTTTTCCGAAGCGAGCACCCTGCCTAACCGGGTCATCCAAAATCAGATAATATAGTACTCTTATTATACGAATCACACACCCCACCAACGCTATTTCCATAATGAAATGGCTCTGTCATAGCACTCGATGGGTCTATTTCATCTGTGATTTCCAAGTTATACACATAAGTATTTTCGCATTGTGGAGCCTGTTGCCTCAACAATGTTGAAAACGTTTGAAATCCCGGGAGCTAAAGAAACTGTCAATCATTTCCTAGGACAGAGCCAATGGAATCAATGTGTTGAAAGCGTATGACACCGCGCCTGACGCCGCGGGCCCGCCCCCTTTTTCTCCTTTCCCTCATTCCGCCCGTTCAAAGACGGCTGTGAACTCGCCGGACATGGCCGCCAGCCTTTCCGCGCCGCACTGGAGGCGTCCAAGGCGGACCAATCCGGCGGACCACGGAAAATCCCGGTAAAACAAAGCGATGTTCCCCCACGGCGCGTAGAGGGCCACATCGCCCGCAGCAGGCTCATACCCGGCGGGCGCGCCTTGCGTGGAAAGGCGGCCCGGCAGATCGCCGATCTTTTCGGTCCCGTTGTAGTCCCGCAGCGTCACCCTGAGCGGCAGCATTTCCAGAAAATCACGGCTGGCCGCACTGTCCTCCAACAGAAGGGGCAAACGTTCGCCCCCAATAACCAGCCGTATTTCCACCAGTTCCCCGGACCGGAGGGGAACGGGAAGCAGCGCCGACGCCATGAGCAGGAAGGCCGCCGCCATGCCCGCCAGCCTTGCTCTTTTCCGTGGTGCGACAGGCGCGGCACCTTTTACGGCCTTTTCCCTTTCGGCCATGCGTCTCCTCTCCTGTTCAAACGTTGGCGCCCATGTCACGGGCGTTCTCCAAGACACCGGGAATATTCCGCACGGCTCCTACGCCCTCAGCGCCGACGCCCCGGATAACCCCTTTCAGCGTGGCCTTTTCAAAACAGGCAATCCAGCCCTGCAAGCCCTTGATCGCGCCGTCCATCGCGCTTTCATCAGTATCTGCCGCGCTTGCCAGCAGATAGACATCCCGGAAGGCGTAGTCCGCCGGGAAAAGCGGATTGGTACGGTCGAGCATGGTTTTCATCTGGCCGCACATTTCATAAAAGTAAATGGGGGTGGCGAAGACGAGAACGTCGGCGGTCAGCATCTTTTGCGCGATGGCGTCGGCATCGTCGCGGATGACGCAGCGTTGCGTTTTCTGACAGGCCAGACAGCCCCGGCAAAAGGCGATGTCCTTGTCGTAAAGGCAGACCTTTTCTACCTCATGCCCCGCCTCGCGCGCGCCCGCTGCGAACGCGTCCGCCAGAAGATCGGAATTGCCGCCCTTGCGCGGGCTGGTGGAGAGAATCAATACATTCTTGCTCATAAAGAGGTACCTCATATGGTTTGCGGCGGAAATGGGCCCGAGTCCGTCATCCCCGCCGGAGTTTCCGCCCTGTCGTTTTCCGGGCGATTCTTCCAATCCTTGCGCTCAAGCGCGCTCCCTTTTGCTTTTGCGGTGGCGTCAGGCTTAACGGGTGGGTAATGTACGCTCCTTCCCTCACAGTCTTTTTTCGGGAAAAGCGGTCGGACGTGTTTGAGGGCGCGCCTTCCGCGTCTAGGGTGTGGCGTGCCCGGCGCTTTTCCCGCCCGTTTTCCACCACACGCCGGGCCGCGGGATCGGGTCGTCCAGAGACAACGGCTCTCCGATGCGGGGCATGAGCAGGCGGTAGCCCTTGTCCCGACTGGCCGCCTCAATGCGTCTATAGGGATCGTCCCAAGGATGATAGGCGATGGCGAATTTGCCCGCATGGGCGGGAAGCAGGGTTGCGGCGTGCAGGTCTTGCGCGGCCTGGGCCGTTTCTTCGGGCATCATGTGGATGAGCCCCCAGCGTCTGTCGTACTGGCCGCAGTCAAGCATGACGAGATCAAAGGAGCCGAAGCGCCTGCCCAGTTCCGCGAAATGGGGGCCGTAGCCGCTGTCGCCGCTGAAAAAGAGCCTACGTTGCGGGCTTTCCAGCACAAAACCGGCCCAAAGGTTTTTGTTGCGGGTCAGGGTCCGCCCGGAATAGTGGCGGGCGGGGGTGACGTGGACGGTCAGAGCGCCGAAGGCCACGGCGTCGCCCCAGTCTCCCTCGCGGATACGTTCCTCAGCAAAGCCCCAGCGCCGCAAATGCGCGCCCACGCCGAGCCCGCAGACCACTGCGCCGATACGGGGCCGCAAGGCCGTCAGAGTGGCGTAGTCCAGATGATCCCAGTGGTCGTGCGAAATGAGCAGCACGTCGATGTCGGGGAGATCATCCGGCGCGTAGGGGGTGCTTCCAGAAAAGGCCCGCGTACTGAAGGGAACGGGCGAGGCGTAGGCGCTCAGGACCGGGTCTATCAGGATGCGGCGGCCCTGAAGCTGGAGGTAAAAGGAGGAATGCCCCAGCCAGACGAGGACGTCCTCATTTGGGTCGAGCGCCTTGAGATCGGCCCGGACTGCGGGGACCGGCGCGGGCGGCGTCAGTCCTTCAGGCCGCGAAAAGAGGAATTCCGCATAGGTGGCGATCATGTTCTTCTCCTCGGTCAAAATCGGCGTCGGGAGCTCATTACGGAATTCGCCGTCCACATAGCGGGGCGACCGCGTCAGACGCTCAAGATGCTCCCCCTGCGGCAAGGCGCCGAAACGGGCGCTGTGCGTGAACAGCCAGACGCCCCCCGCAGCACATCCCACAATAAGCGCAATCAGCAGCATAATTTTTTTCCTCATCGCTTTCATCGGCCTTTTCCTTTCCTCTCAGAGAGGCAGCGGCGCACCCCTTCCTCTCGCCGCTTCCGTCATTCCCGGCGCGGCCTAGCGGAGGTTCCTGCCGAAAAAACGGCCCAGTTCGGTGAAATGAAACGTGGCTTCCGGCATCAGCGCCATATGGTATTGCGCGTGGGACAGGCCCTCGAACACAATGAGATCGGCGGGAACGCCCGCCTGCCGCAGCTTCAGATGCATCCTGACCGTGTTACTGAGAAAAAGATCGCGCGTCCCGCTGGTGAGCAGGGTCGGCGGAAAGTTGCTCACGTCGCCGTAGACCGGGGAGAGCATGGGGTCCTTCAGATCATGCCCGCCCGCATAGACCCGAGCGGCCTCGCTGAGCCAGCCGTCATAGCTGATCAGCACGTTGTCCACGCCCTCGTTGACGAAATAGGAGTCGCCCGTCTTGGTGAGGTCCGTCCACGGTGTCCCGGGCGCGATGGCCGCCGGAAGGGGCAGGCCCTCCGCCCTCGCGCGGAGCGTCAGGATGAGGGTCATGGCCCCGCCCGTGGACGTGCCGAAAACGCCGATCCTTTCGGCAGGCGTCGTCTCAAGCAGTCCGCGATACACGCTCACCGCGTCGTCGATGGCCGCCGGATACGGAAAATCGGGAGCCAGCCTGTAGTCGGCGTATACGACCCGGAACTTGCCTATCCCGGCCATCATGATTGCTTCCGCCGTCCCGGATTCCCCCTGGCCGAGGACATAGCCGCCGCCGTGCAGGTTCAAAAGGATGCGGTCCCGGTTGGCTTCCGGGAGGTCTTTGGGAGTGAAGATGAAAACCGGCACCCCGCCGATATCTCCTTGCTCCATGTCAACGCCAAGCCGCTCGCGCAGCGCCGGGAGCTCCCTGGAGGCCGCCTCCGCCAGCGAAGCGGCCCACGCCTTCCATTCCGCAGCGGTTGTGGGATGGGTGTTCCACTGGGCAAAGGGCCCGGCGGCGATGAGGTGCGCGAGTTCCGGGCTCACCGTTTCCGGAACGGGCAACGCGCGCGGGGCCTCCTGCGCCCCGAGCGGGAAAACGGCGGCGCAGGCCACAAACACGGCCAGCAGGACAACCTTGATGCCTTTCATGGGATGGCTCCTTGTTCTCATAACGAAAGACGTCCGACGCAAGGGCTAGGCCAGCCGGCCCGTGGCCCGCGCGTAGAGGGAAAAACTGGCTCGTGCCAGAATGAAAGCCACTATAAGGAAAAGCGCGGCTATGGCAAAGTTGCCCGTGATGCCCACATGGTCGAAGGTGACGCCGCCCACGGCCGCTACCAGCCCCATGGAAAACTGGGTGACGGCCACGGAGAGACCGCCCGCCACCTCCGCCTTGTCCGCGAGGGTGCGCGCGATCCACGCGGACCAGCCCACCGGGATGAAGCCGAAGAGAAAACCCCAGATCAGGGCAAGAGCAAGGTTCAGCCGGACGCCTCCGCCGATGAGAAAAAGGATCGCCACCGCGACGAAGGCCAGAAAGACGGCGGGCAGCGTCCGCCGGAACCAGCGGTTGAGGACGAAGCCCGCGGCAAAGGTGCCGAGGCAGTTGGCGACGCCGAAGGCCAGCAGGACCGCACTGAGGGTATCGGGCCGCAGCGCCAGATCGTGTTCCAGAAAAGGCCGCAGATAGGTGAAGAAAACATGGTAGCCGCCGTAGCTGCAAATGATGCCGCCCATGCCCGCCAGCACCCAGTTTTCCCGCAAGAGGGCGAACATGTTTTGAAAGCCGTTGCCGGGGCGGGCGGGCAGCGAAGGCATGGCCGCATACTGCCACACGAACATGATCCCGCCCAGAGCCGACGTAGCGAGAAAGACGTTTCTCCAGCCGAGAAGGTGCCCCAGATAGCTCGCGAGGGGCAGGGAAAGGATGGTCGCCACAGATACCCCGGCATAGACGATGCTCAGGGCGCGCGGCAAATCGCGCGGCGGCACGAGCTGCAAGGTCACCGCCGGGGCCAGCGACCAGAACCCGCCCACGCAGATGCCCAGAAGGGCGCGTCCCGCCAAGAGGACACCGTAGCTGGATGCAAAGGCGACGAGCAGGTTCGAGACGACCAGCAAAAGGGAAAAGGCCAGCAAAATGCGCCTTCTGTCTATGCCTTGCGAAAGGGGCGAAAGGAGCAGGCTCGCAAGGACGGAGAACACCCCGACGGCCGTCACCGTCTGCCCCGCCATGCCTTCGGTGATGGAAAGATCGTGCGCGATGGGGGTCAGCAGGCTGACGGGGATGAATTCCGCCGCAATAAGGCTGGTCACGCCCATGAAGAGGGAGAAGACCGCCGACCAGTGCGCCTTGGACTGCAAAGAGATAGGAGATGCCATGTTCCCCGCCTGTGGAGGGTTCGGGTTGGGCCGCCGCCCCATCAACACTGAGGCGGCGGCGCAAGATGCCTTACTTCAGGTTGTCCTTGAAGAACGCCGTCAGCCGGGCAAAGGGAATGAGGTTCACGCGATCATAAAGGTCCACATGGCCCGCGCCGGGGACGATAAGCAGTTCCTTGGGTTCCGCCGCCCGCCTGTAGGCGTCCTCACTGAACTCGATGGAGTGGGCGTTTTCGCCCGCGATGAACAACAAAGGACGGGGAGCGATGGTTTCGATGTCGTTAAAGGGATAGAAGTTCATGAACTTGATGTTGCTCGTCAGCGTGGGGTGCGTGGTGGTCAGCGGCGACGCGCCCTCGGGGGTGAATTCACCGCGCGGGGTACGGTAAAACTCGTAGAATTCCCGTTCGATGGGCGTGGACGTTTCCGTGAGCTCATGCACGGTGCCGCTCGTGTACTTCGGCTCGCCGCCCTCGAATTCCGCGTAACGCTGTTCGGCGGCTTCCCGGATGGCGGCCTTCCTCTGGTCCAACGACACGCCATGCCGCAGGCCGTTGCGGTTGGCCGCGCCCATGTCGTACATGCTCACCGTGGCGATGGCCTTGAGGCGCGGGTCGATTTTGGCGGCGCTGATGGCGAAGCTCCCGCTCCCGCAGATGCCGATGACCCCGATGCGCTCGCGATCCACGAAAGGCCGGGTGCCGAGATAATCCACGGCGGCGCTGAAGGTTTCGGCGTAGAGGTCCGGGGAAACCGTATTGCGGGGTTCACCCCCGCTGCCGCCCCAGAACGCCAGATCGACGGACAGGGTGACGAAGCCCTGTTCCGCCATCTTGATGGCGTAGAGGTTCGCGCTCTGCTCCTTCACCGCGCCCATAGGATGCCCCACGATGATCGCGGCGTGTCTGCCCTTCGCGTCCATGCCCTTCGGCAGGAAGAGGTTCCCGGCGATGTCCATGTGGTACTGGTTCTTGAACGTCACCTTGCGCACGTCCACCTTGTCGCTCTGATAGAAGTTGCTCGCGTCGGCGGGCCTTTCCTGAGCCAGAGCCGGAACGGTGACGGCCATCACGCCGATGACCGCGGCCACCATGCCGAACAGTTGCAGCATACTCATTGTTCGTCTCCTTTGATGTTTCAGTGTTCCTGTCACGGCAGCGGTACCGCCGCCCTGCCTCATCCTCTCCTTTTCAATCGGAAAAGGAGGTCATCAAGGCAATCGAGCCTGTTTTGCTCCTCATGGACGCGGGCGAGGAGCCTTTTCCTATGCCCCGACAGAATACGCATCTGCTCGGGCGTGTTCCCCGCGCCGTAGCTTTCCATGAATCGCTCAATAACCGTCGGTGGGCATCCGGCGTCCCGAAGGTTCCGGACAAGCGCCCCTTCCTGAGTGTGGTCTCCGTGCATGGCCGCTTTCTCCCGTGCCCTTTGTATAGGAACGATCCCATACGATAGCAAATACTTATATTGAATACTTTACCATGCTTTACAAGCATGGAACGACACGCTAGGCTCCAAGGGCGCGTCTGTGGGCACCTCGCCCTCCCCAGCGCGGGGAAGCCTTACGGCCACCCGGCGGCAAAGAGGCAGAGCCTGCCGCGACGCACTCAAAGGAGGCGGTGTATGGAATTAAGAGTCCTGCGTTACTTTCTGGCGGTGGCCCGGGAGGAAACCATATCCGGGGCGGCGGAGGCCCTGCACGTCACCCAGCCCACCCTTTCGCGCCAGATGATGGAGCTTGAGGAAGAAGTGGGGAAAACGCTGTTCCTGCGCGGAAAAAGAAAAATCACGCTCACCGAGGAAGGGATGTTTCTCCGCAAGCGGGCGCAGGAAATCGTCTCGCTGGTGGAGAAGACGGAGGCCGAATTCAACGCGGCGGAGTCGCCCGTCAGCGGGGACGTGTATATCGGCGGCGGGGAAACCGAGGCCATGCGGTTCATCGCTCGCGCGGCGCATGGGCTTCAGGCTGTGCATCCGCACATAGCCTATCATCTTTTCAGCGGGAACGCGGCAGACGTAAGGGAGCGGCTGGACCGGGGGCTGGTGGATTTCGGAGTCTTCATCGGGCAGACGGACCTGTCAAAATACGATTTCATCCGTTTGCCCGTGACGGATACGTGGGGCGTCCTGATGCGCAAGGACAGTCCCCTTGCCGCACGCGCCGCGATACGGCCCGAGGACCTCATCGGCCTGCCCGTCCTCCACTCCACTCAGGCGCTCAGGGAAAACGAGCTTGCAGGCTGGATGCGGGGCCTCTACGACAAGCTGCACATCGTTTCGACGTACAACCTGATTTACAATGCCTCCCTCATGGTTGAGGAAGGGCTGGGATACGCTCTGGCCCTCAGCGGGCTCATCCGTACCTCCGGGGACAGCCCCCTCTGCTTCAGGCCCCTTGACCCTCCGGTGACGGTGGGAATCCACATGGTCTGGAAAAAATACCAGATTTTCTCCAAGGCCGCGGAAACGTTTCTGGAACACATGCAAAGGGAAATCACGGGAGCAGCCGAAGAAAACGCCAACCCGCGCTCCTGATCCCGCTACGCCGTCCCCTCACCGGCAGGTCTTCGGCTTTCCCTCGAAACAACAGCATCCCCCTGCTGCGGGGGATTCGATGTAACCCTTCCATAAAAAAGAAAACCGGAAAGGCCGCTAAAGAAGAAGAAGAAGAAGAAGAAGAAGAAGAAGAAGAAGATGATGATGATGATGATGAGGATGATGATGATGAGGAGGAGGAGGAAACCTTCTTCCCAAGGCCGGGAGACGTGCCCTGCCCGGTGAAAAACGTTCCCTCCGCGCCTCTCTAGGGCCTGCGCTGCATCCGGTCGCGAATGATGATGGCCAGCAAATTCATACCGAGCACCAGAACCAGCAGGATAAGGGCGGTGCCGTATTGCAGGGGCCGGGTCTTCTCGATCTCGGTCCCGGCGGTGGCGAGCACGTACATGTGATATGGCAGGGCCATGACCGCGCTGAAGACGGAATCCGGCATCTTCGGCGTGTAGAAGACGGCGGCGGTAAACATGATCGCGGCCGTTTCCCCGGCGGCGCGGGCAAGGCCGAGAATGGCCCCGGTCAGCATCCCCGGCACGGCGGCGGGCAGAACCACGCGGCCTATGGTCTGGCTGCGCGTCGCCCCGAGCGCGAGGGAGGCTTCCCGCCACGCGTCGGGCACCTGCCGCAGCGCCTCTTCCGTAGTGTTGATGATCACGGGCAGCGTCAGGACGGCGAGGGTCAGGACGCCCGCCAGCAGGCTCACGCCCATGCCGAGAAAAGTCACGAAAAAGGCCAGCCCGAAAAGCCCGAATACCACCGAAGGCACCCCGGCCAGATTGCTGATGCCCAGACGCAGGTAGCGCGTATACTTGCCGCGCCCGCCGTACTCGTGCAGATAGACCGCCGAGGCCACGCCCAGCGGAAAGGCCAGCAGCATGGCCCCGAACGCCAGCAGGAAGGTGCCGACGATGCAGGGCCACACCCCTCCCTCGGTCATCATGCGGCGGGGGACTTCCGTCAGAAAGCCCCAGCTTATGGAAGGGCTGCCGTTCCAGATGAGGAAAAGGCAAACGCCCACCAGAGCCAGAATGTTGATCCCCGCCGCCGCGCGCAGGAGCCCGAACATGAGGGTCTGCCGCCGCTGCCGGGGCGCGTTGTCGCTGCGAAAGGCAATCGTGGTCATGGCGGCTTCCTAAAGGCCCGAAGAGCCGGTCTGCTTGTGCTTCTCCGCGATGCGGAAGGCAAGCACGTTGAAGAGGAGCGTGAACAGGAACAGCATGATGCCCGTGGCGAAAAGCGCGAAGTAGTGATCGCCCCGGAAAGGCGCTTCCGCCATTTCCGCCGCGATGGAGGCGGGCATGGGCCGCACGGGATCGAAAAGCGAGAGCGGGACGATGGCCGCGCCGCCCGCGACCATGAGCACGACCATGGTTTCCCCGATGGCCCGCGACATGCCGAGCATGACCGCCGTGCCGATGCCGGACAGGGCTGAGGGGATGACCACCCGCACGAGCGTCTCCCAGCGCGTCGCCCCGAGCGCCAGCGACGCCTCACGCAGGGTGCGCGGCACGGCGAAGAGCGCATCCTCGGCCACCGAGCAGATGGTGGGCACGCTCATGAAGGCCAGCATGAGCCCGGCGTTGAAGAGGTTCAGGCCCGTATCCGCCCCCAGCCAGTCCTGAAGGAAGGGGGCGACGATGACCATCCCGAAAAAGCCGATGACTACGGAAGGCAGGGCCGCCAGAAGCTCGATGAAAGGCTTGACGAGGCGGCGCGTGCGGCTGGCCGCGATCTCCGTGAGGTAGGCGGCGGTCATGATCCCGAGCGGCACAGCGATGGCCGAAGCCAGCGCCGTTACCGCGAACGAGCCGGCTATCAGAGAGAAAATGCCAAATTCCGGCGGATCAGAGGTGGGGTACCACAGCCTGCCCGTCAGAAAATCCCACAAGGGATAGTCCGCGAACAGCGGCAGCCCTTCCATAAACAGAAAGAGCATGATGCAGGCAAGGGAGAGGAGCGAAACGCACGCCACGCCCGTAAGCGTCCAGCGTATCGCCCTTTCCTTCAAATCTCTGGACATGGGGACTCCCTTTCGTGTCCGTACGGCCCGCGCGCCCTCTTCGGGCAGGCCCCGCAAGGCTGTTCCCGTAGGCACGGCGTCTATTATCATTTCCGTCTGCTGGTTCATTCCCTTCTCCGGCCCGCTTTTCCGGGCATTTTCTGGACAAGCCCCGGGCCGGGGACAAGGCTTCCCGCGCGCTTTCAAAACGCACGGGACGCCCCGCTCCGGAAAAAAGGGAGGGGCCGCCCTCCCCTCTCCCGGCCTACTTCGCGAGCGGCACGAAGCCCACTTCCTTGACGGCCTTCTGCCCCTTGGCGGGATCAAGCAGGTACGTGATGAGCGCGCCCGCGGCTCCGGTGGGTTCGCCGTTGGTGAAGACATAGAGCTCGCGGCTGAGGGGCCATTCGCCGGAAAGCGCGGTTTCGGCGGAAGCGGCCACGGTGCCGATGTGCAGGCCCTTGATGCTCGGGGCCAGATAGCCGAGGCCCACGTAGCCGATGGCATTGGGGTTCTTGGCGACGGCCTGTTCCACCGCTCCGTTGGAAGCCTGCAAGAGGGCCTTAGGCATGACCTTGGCCTTCTTCATGACCATCTCTTCCCACGTTTCGTAGGTGCCGGAGGAGGTGTCGCGGGAAATGACCACGATGGAGGCGTCCGCGCCGCCCACTTCCTTCCAGTTGGTGATCTTGCCGGTGTAGATGTCCTTGAGCTGCTCAAGGCTCAGCCCGGCCACGGCGTTCTTGGGGTTGACCACCGGGACCAGCGCGTCGATGGCGACGGCGGTGCGCACGGGCTTGACGCCCTTCTTCTCGGCCAGTTCCTTTTCGCTCGACTTGATGTCGCGCGAGGACATGGCCACGTCCGCGAGGCCATCGATCAGAGCCTTGATCCCGTTGCCGGAACCGCCGCCGGAAAGGGCGATCTGCACGTTGGGGTTGGCGGCCATGTAGCTTTCGGAAACCTTCTGCATGATGGGAAGCACGGTGGTGGAACCGTTGACCACAATCTCGTCGGCGGCCTTCGCCTGAGCGGGCAGGAGGCAGGCCAGAGCCAGCAGGGAAGCCAATGCGATGCGTTTCATCCGAAATCTCCGAGTTGGTGTTGGGAAAGAGGCCCGGAAAGCTCATCCGGGACAGGCTGGAAAATACGGTCCCTTCATGTCAAAACGATGACGGAAATCAGAAACGCTCGTGACGAAGAAAGGTTCTCCGCCACAGGATTGTCACAATCGCTTCATGTTCCCGTCACGGGGCCGCACTAGAACAAACCCGAGACCGCATACGAGGAAGACATCATGATCAACGAATCCGCCACCGTGCTCATCGTCGAAGACGAACAGGACATCCGGGAACTGCTCGCCTACAATCTGGAAAAGGAAGGCTACGCCACCCTTCAGGCCGCGGACGGCAAGGAAGGGCTCGACATGGCCCGCGCCCGCAAGCCGGACCTTATCCTGCTGGACCTCATGCTTCCCAAGCTCGACGGTCTGGCCGTCTGCCGGGAACTGGAACGCGATGCGGCCACGGTGCGCATCCCGATCATCATGCTCACGGCGCGCGGCGAGGATGTGGACCGCATCCTCGGTTTCGAGCTGGGGGCCGACGACTATGTGGTCAAGCCGTTCAACATCCGGGAGCTGCTCTTGCGCATCCGGGCCATCCTGCGCCGTCAGACGCTGGTGGAGAGCAATCCGGTCCTCGCCCGGCACGGCGTGAGCGTCGATCCCGCCGCGCACCGGGCCGCCGTGCTCGGCCATGACGTTGAGCTCACGGCTACGGAATTCCGGCTGATGGAAGACCTGTTGCGCAACGCCGGGCGCGTGCGCACGCGCGAGGAACTGCTCGCCGCGGTCTGGGGCTACCAGTTCGAGGGGTACGCGCGCACCGTGGACACGCACATCCGCCGCCTGCGCAACAAGCTCGGGGAAGCCGCAGACATCATCGAAACCGTGCGCGGCGTGGGCTACCGCTGCAAGGAGTAACATGCACGACATCACGTTCAGAACCCGCCTCTTCCTGTGCTTCCTCGCCATCATCGTCATGGCGCTGGTGCTGCCGGGGCTCTATGTCCGCAACGGCATCAAGGAAGAGGGCATAGATGAAACCGTGCGCAGCGCGCGGCGTGAGGCACAGCTCATCCGTATGCAGATGGAAAGCGTTTCGGACTGGGGCACGGAGGCTCTGGGGCCGCTCTTCGGACGCATGGGCCGGGCCCTCGGCATCAGGATCACCTTCGTCAGCCACACCGGGGCCGTGCTTGCCGAATCCAGTCCCGGCCTGCTCAGTCTGAACGATTTTGACAACCATGCGGATCGCATGGAGATCATGATCGCAAAACAGGAAGGCTTCGGCTTCAGCATCCGCCACAGCAACACGCTCAATACGGACCTCGTCTATGCCGCCCTGCCCTTCGCGGCGACCGGCTCGCTCCCGGACGGCTACGTGCGCGTCGCCGTACCGCTCAGCCACGTCGAGGAGCGCATCGCCGCCTCCGAGCGCCAATGGTTCGCCATCGTGGGGCTGGCAACGCTCATTGCCCTCATCCTCGCCTATGTCCTCGCCGCGCATCTCGAACGTTCCTTCAAGGAAATGATCCGCGTAGTCGAAAGCATCGCCACCGATCCCCTGAACACGGGGAGCCGCCGTCGCCTGCACATCCTGCCCGGACGTGAGTTCCGCAGGCTCGCCGCCGCCGTCAACGACATGGCCGACCGCACCGAGGAACACGTGCGCACCATCGCGGAGAACAAGGCGCAATTGAAGACCATTCTGGACGTCATGAACGAGGGCGTCCTCGTCATCGGGGAAAAGGGCCGCATCCGGCTGGTCAACCCCGCGCTGACGCGCCTCTTCCCGCAGACGCGGGACAGCGAAGGCAAATATCCCGTGGAAGTCATCCCCTCCGCCGAAATCCAGCAGGCGCTCGACGGGCTCCTGTCCTCGCCGCCGGATACCTCCCGGCTGATCACGCTGGAGATCGAACCCAGGCCGGACATGGTGCTGAGCGTCCAGCTCATCCGTCCCCGCGAGGCCGTGCACGACGTACTGGCCGTGGCCGTCTTCCACGACATCAGCGAAATGGCCCGGCTCATCAAGGTACGCAAGGAATTCGTGGCCAATGTCTCGCACGAACTGCGCACGCCGCTGACGGCCATCGCGGGCTACGCCGAAACCCTGCGCGACGCCGCCGCCGAAGACCCCTCCGTCTGCGTGCGCTTTGCGGAAACCATCCTTCGCAACGCCCGGCACATGAGCGTCATGGTGGAAGACCTCCTGAAACTCTCCCGCATCGAAAGCGGGGCCGTGCCTATGGAAATCCAGCCCGTCCGGGCCTCGCTCATCCTCTCGGACGCGACCGCTTCCTGCCAGCCCCAGCTTGCCACGCACGGCCTCCATGTGGAGACGGAGATCGATCCGGGCCTTACCGTGCTGGCCGACGCCCATTTCATCGCGCAGGTCTTCCGCAATCTCATCGAAAACGCCTGCCGCTACGCGCCGGAGGGTTCCGTGATCGCCGTGCGCGGGGAGACGAGCCCCGCCCCGGACGGTGGGGAAGAGGCGCTGTTCACGGTGCGCGACGATGGGCCGGGCATCCCGGAAGCCGACATCTCGCGGGTCTTCGAGCGCTTCTACCGCGTGGAGAAGCACCGCAGCAGCCCCGCCTCCACCGGCCTCGGGCTGGCCATCTGCAAGCACATCATCGAGCGCCACGCCGGGCGCATCTGGGCCGAACCCGGTCCGGGAGGCCGCCTCAAATGCACGCTCCCCCTCGCCCCCGTGGAAAAGGAGCGGGAAGAAAAGGACGCCTTGTAAGCCTGCTTCCGGCGCGAACGGCCCCGCTTTCCCCGGCGGAACGCCGCCCCTGGGGATGCCTTTCCCTGCGGCGTCAAGGACGGGGAGCGGCCTCGCGCGAGTCCCGGCGGTTCCCCTTTCCCTCCGCCGGGGCCGATGTCCGGGGCAAGGCACGCCGCTCCATGCGACCCCATCCCTCCGGGTGCGGCCACATGAAGAGAGAGAGAGAGAGAGAGAGAGAGAGAGAGAGAGAGAGATGGGTTACGAAGATGCTGCCGTAACCCATTGAGAGAATGGCGGGGCTTTTCCTTGGACAGGGAAGCGGCCCCGACACGGAATCGCCCCTCCCCTGCGGGCTTTCCCCCTGCCGGGAAGTCCCCAGATTTTCTGAACGTTACTGGAGAACAACCATGTCGCAAGCACAGGCAGCCGAGAGCGAAATCGGCACGGCGCAGGACGCCCTCCTTCCCGATGCCCCGAAAATGGCGGCCCTGAACGTCAACTTCTTCTATGGGGAAACGCAGGCCCTCTTCAACGTGAGCCTGACCTTTCCCGAAAAGCGGGTCACGGCCCTCATCGGCCCCTCGGGATGCGGCAAAAGCACCTTCCTGCGCTGCCTCAACCGCATGAACGATCTCATCCCCGGCACGCGCACGGAAGGCGCGATCACGCTTGACGGCGAAGACATCAACGCGCCGGGCTCCGACGTGGTGAACCTGCGCCGCCGGGTGGGTATGGTCTTCCAGAAGCCAACCCCCTTCCCGAAAACCATTTTTGAAAACGTGGCCTACGGCCTGCGCGTGAACGGGGAACGCGACGAAGCCCTCATCGCGGACAAGGTGGAGGAAAGCCTCCGCCGGGCAGCCATCTTCGACGAGGTCAAGGATCGCCTGCACACCTCCGCCCTCGGACTTTCGGGCGGCCAGCAACAGCGCCTGTGCATCGCCCGCGCCCTTGCCGTCGAGCCGGAAGTGCTGCTCATGGACGAGCCCGCGAGCGCGCTCGATCCCATTGCCACGCAACGCATTGAGGAAGGCATCCACGAGCTGAAGAGCCAGTTGAGCATCGTCATTGTGACCCACAACATGCAGCAGGCCGCCCGCGTCTCCGACCGCACGGCCTTTTTCTACATGGGCAAGCTCATCGAATGCGACCGGACGGAAAAGATTTTCACCAACCCTTCGCTCAAGCAGACCGAAGACTACATCACGGGCCGCTTCGGTTAAATCGCCAACCTTCTTTTCCGTCAAGGAGATACGCCATGCCCTCTCAGGAAAGCTACAACGAGCAGCTTCTGCAATCCCTGCGTACCAAACTGCTGGTCATGGGAGCCAAAACGCAACAGGCGCTGGACGACGCCGCCCTCGCCGTACTCAACAAGGACCTTCCCCGCGCGGCCGCCGTGCTCGACGGCGACAGCGACATCGACGCGCTGGAAAACCAGATCGACGAGGCCGCCCTGAACATCCTCGCGCGTACCCAGCCCGTGGCCCGCGATCTGCGCTTCATCATGAGCGCCGTGCGTATGGTACTCGATCTCGAACGCATCGGTGACGAGGCGGTCATCGTGGCCGAACAGGTCACGTTGGCGGACAAGGCGGCCCCGGCCTGCGTCGAACGCGACCTGCGCGATCTGTGCGGCCGCACGCAGGCCATGCTCCGCAACGCCCTCGACGCCTTCCAGCGCGCCGACGCCCCGACCGCGCTCATCGTCAGCCGTTACGACGACGAAACCGCGCAGATCATGGTCAACATCTTTCAAAAACTGATGCAGGCCGTCAGCGACCGCACCCTCGACCCGTGGCAATTCATGCACATCATGCTGATCACCCGCGCCCTCGACCGCATCTGCCGCCGCGCCGAAAACATCGCGGAACACGCCTATTTCATGGTCGAAGGCGTCAGCCTGAAGCACCGCCGCCACGCCTAGGCTTCGCCTTCCCCACTGTTTGCAGAAAACCGCTTTCCCCAAAAGGCAGGCGCGGGATGGAAGGAGTGCGTAAACGCCGCAACGCACCGTCCGGAAGCGCTCCCTTTGCAAAGCGGCCCTTGAGGAAAAGGCGGCTGCGCGACAGTCGCTTCCATGACGGCACATCCCGCCGGGACCTTTCCCGGCGGCACAACGCAAAAGAGCCTTGGGCCCCGGAAGGAGGAGGCGCAAGGCTCTTTCTCGCGGCGGTCAGGCCGTCGTCGAGATGGGGGAACTAGTCGATCTTCTTGAAGGCGGCAGCCACGGCACCGCAGATGGGGCACTTGTCGCAGGGGCCTTCCTGCGTGTAGCCGCACACCGTACAGACATAGAAGTCGCCCTGAATGGAGGAAGGATCGGCCAGCGCCTTCTTGTAGAGGTTGGCGTGCACTTCCTCAACCTTGTTCACCATGTCGAAATACTTGGCGATGGCGTCCTTGCCCTCTTCCTTGGCGTCGGCGATCATTTCGGGATACATCTTGGTGAATTCGTAGGTTTCGCCCTCGATGGCCGTCTTGAGGTTGGCGGTGGTGTCGCCGATCTTGCCCGCGTTGCGCAGATGGGCGTGCGCATGGATGGTTTCGGCTTCGGCGGCGGCGCGGAAGAGCTTGGCGACCTGCGGCATCCCTTCTTTGTCGGCTTGTTTGGCGAAGGCGAGGTACTTGCGGTTGGCCTGAGATTCACCAGCGAAAGCGTCCATCAGATTCTTGTCGGTCTTGCTCATGAGATATCTCCTTTAAGGATAAGGTTGGTTCGTCACGTTGTGGTGTTGTAAATCAGGAACGATTCCTATTTATAGAAAACCGGCCCGCTTGTAAAGCCTTATCTCCATTCTTTTTGCAAAAAAGAAGAACTTTTTCCAAAAAGACAAAGAAATGAGGGAGAAGGGGAAAGGGCCCCTTGACCGGGCGTCTGTCCGACGCTACACCTCTTTCTCATGTCCGTCTCTTATAGAATCCCCGATCTCGAACCGGAGGCCCTGCACCGCTGCGAGGAAAGCATCCGCCGCAGCCGCTTTATCGTCAGCCTCGCCCATACGCCGAACCCCGAAACGGCCAAGGCGTTCATTGAGCGCATCAAGCGGGAATTCCCCGACGCCACGCACAATTGCTGGGCGTACGCCGCGGGCGCGCCCGGCGCGACGGGACAGGTGGGCTACAGCGATGACGGCGAACCGCACGGCACCGCCGGACGTCCCATGCTGACCATGCTGCTCCACGGCGGCGTAGGCGAACTCTGCGCCGTGGTCACACGCTATTTCGGCGGCATCAAGCTGGGCACGGGCGGCCTTGTGCGGGCCTATCAGGGCATGGTCAAGGCCGGGCTTGAGACCCTGCCCACCCGCGAACACATGATCCCGGCCCGCCTCGAAGTCATACTGGACTACCCGCACATCACGGTTTTCCGCCGCCTCCTGCCCGACTACCGGGCCACCATCGCGGAAGAACATTTCGGTGTGGATGCCGCCTATCAGCTCTTGCTGCCGGAACAGAACATCTCCGCTCTCGAAACCGCGCTCGCCGAACTCACGGACGGGGCCGTCCTCATCACGCGGCTCGATGTCTGAGCTTTTTGAGGAGAATTCATCTTCACACGGGAAAACGCGGGGCTCAGCCTCTGAGCCTCGCTCCTGCTGCCCTCGGTTTCGAGCCGCCTTCGCCCCGCCTGAAGAAGGGCGAGGGGAGGCAAACGCCTCCGCCCCTTGTCTCCTGCGGGCCACCTTACGGATGCCCGGCAGCCGAAACGCGGACAAGCGCCGCCGCAAGGCTTTCCCCTTACGCGACCTCCGCCACCGCCTTGGCGAAGGCGCGTACCTGCTCTTCCGTGGTGTTGAAGCTGAGCATCCAGCGCACGGTATGCGCCACGGGATCGACCTCGTGGAAAAGATAGCGCTCCTGCAATTTCGCGCTGCGTTCCGGGGACAGATTCACGAAAACACCGTTGGTGTCCACCGGATGCGCCAGCGTCACGTGCGGCATGTCGGCCACGAGTTCGGCCAGCAGACGAGCCATCGCGTTGGCGTGACGGGCGTTCTCCAGCCACAGGTCATCGGTGAAGTAGGCCACATACTGCGCCGCGAGGAAACGCATCTTGGAGGCGAGGAGCAGATTCTGTTTGCGCAGCGTGGGGAAGTCGCGGGCGAAATCCTGATTGAAGATCACCACGGATTCCGCCATCATGAGGCCATTCTTGGTGCCGCCGAAGGACATCACGTCCACGCCCGCGTCGCGGGTGAGCGTCCGCACGTCGCAGCCGAGCGCGGCCACGGCGTTGGCGATACGCGCGCCGTCCATATGCACGTACAGGCCGTGCGCATGGGCGAGATCGGCGATGGCCCGGATTTCCTCCGGAGTGTAGACCGTCCCCACCTCGGTGGCCTGCGTCAGCGCCACCAGCCGAGGCTGGTTGTGGTGCGCGTCGCCCAAGGCGGCGAAATGGGGAAGCAGGTCCTCAGGCTTGATCTTGCCATGCACGGAGGGAAGGGGAAGCATCTTGCAGCCCACAATCGCCTCGACCGCGCCGCTTTCCGTGGTGTGGGTATGCGCCATGTCGCTGCACAAAATCGCCTGCCACGAACGCACCATGCTGTTGAAGCCCAGCACATTCGCGCCCGTGCCGAGCGGCACCAGAAAAACGCGGGCGTCGTCCCCGAAAAGCCGCCGGAAAGAAGCTTCCGCCTCCGCCGTCCACGGATCATCCCCATAGGGCTCCGCCGGGCCCGAGTTGGCCCGCAAGAGGGCCTCCATAACCTTCGGGTGCGCCCCGCTTGTGTTGTCGCTGGCAAAGGTACAATCCATCGTGCTTGCTCCTTATAGAGATGAACGGCGCCTGCGGCACGCCTCGGCGTACACGGCCAGCGTCTGTTGAAGAAAATCCTCGTCGCGCAGAGTGGCGATGCGTTCCGAACACGTCCGGGCCAAATCCCCGCGCCACGCCGCGTCAACGACGGCACGCCGCAAGAGGGCCGTCAGCGCGTCCACGTCGCCCGGCGCGGCCAAAGCCTCGGCAGGCAGCAAATCCGGCATGACGCCGACCGAAGTGGAAACGAGCGGGCGTCCGCAGGCCATGATTTCGAGCGCGGCCCGGGCGATGGTCTCCGACCAGAGGGAGGCGATGACGCCCACGTCCAGCGCCGAGAGGCAGGCGGCCACGTCACCCACGCGGCCCGTGATGGTCACATGTTTCTCCATGCCCGCCTCGCGTATCCATGCCTCGACCTCTTCCTGCAGGGTGGCCGTGGAAAAACCGATGAGGAGCAGACGGACGGGAAGGCCCTCAGCCACCAGACGGCGGATGGCTTCTATGGTTTCCTTTTGCCCCTTCACGAGATCGAAACGCCCCAGCAGGCCAACGACGCAATCCCCGTCCGCGAAGCCGTAGCGGGCGCGGACCGCCGCCCTGCCCTCGGGATCAAAACGGAAACGCCGGGTGTCCACCCCGCCCAGAATGGTATGCAAACGCTGCGGCGGCACGCCCATAGGCCCGGCAAAATAGCGCGCCATCACCGAATTGGTGGCGATGACCGCATCGGCCACCTTCGTGTGCAGCATCCGGTTCGGCCAGTTGCCTTTGGGCAGGCGCTGATCGCCCCGCGTGCGCACCAGCGCATAGCCGCCGGCCTCCTTGAGCGCGCCCCAAAAAAGAAAGGATTCCCCCCGGTGGCAGTTGACCACATCCGGCCTGAAATCCTTCACGAGCCGCCGCATATCGCGGATAAGACCGGGAAAAGCCAGCGGATTTTTGGCGTTGAGCGGCAGGGCCAGCGGCTCCAGCCCCAGTTCCTGCGCCTTGCGGAAGGTGTCGGTACCTTCAAGGGCCACCACGCGGCTTTCATGCCCGGCGGCGTTGAGCAGGCGCGCCAGTTCCACCCCGTACCATGCGGTAGCGTTGAACCAGCGGACATTGACCACCTGAATCGTGCGGAAAGAAGACATCGGCAATCCGGGAAAAAGTGACGATTCCCTGCTGTAGCATAAGGGCGGCGCAGGGACAAGAACGCCGCACCCTACCCAGCGGCAGCACGGCGCGCCCGTATCCTCGGCATCCTGGGCCTTACCCACCATGGGAACAAGGCCGCCATCCTCTTGCCGCCGCAATCCTTTTCCCGTTTTTCCAGCCCACCACGGCCCTGCCCTCAAGAATTTGCCCCTCAACACGAAAAGCGGCGACCGCACAGGCCGCCGCTTCAAGCAAAGGGGGTTAAGACCCTTTCGTTACATCTTGTTTATGTACGCCGCCAGATCAAGCAACTGCTGATCGGACAAGGGCGCGAGCACTTTGTGCATCCCGGCCATCTTCGGATCGGTATAGGTACCACTCTGATAGGCTTTCATCTTGTTCATGAGGTCGGAAATGGACTTTCCAGCCATGCCGTTGCCATTCAGAGTATGACAGGGGACGCAACTGTCGTAGAGCGCGGCGCCCTCCGACGGATTGCCGCCGTCCGGCCATTGCTGCGCCGGAGCGGGAGCCTGAGATTCGGTGACCACTTCAAGCTGGCCCTGCGGCGGAGCCATCTGCGCCTGCACCGCGCCCGCCGCGAAGAGCAGAGGGGCCGCCATGACAGCGGCGTATTTCAGGAAAGAGCGCATAGACATTCCTCCTCGAAAAGTCTTTGATTTCCTGCAGGATACGCCGCATTACGGAGCAAACAATGATTATCAGGAAGCAAGGGACGCTCTCCCGCCGGGTTCCCGCGCCCCGCGCTCCCGCCAGCCCGCGCAAAAGATGGCCTCGCCGCAAAGCCCGCCCCAGCGTTACAAGCCCTCCTGAAAGACAGGGCCCTTTTACCGCTGTCCCTCCGTCTCTGCCACGGACCGCCGGAAAAGGCGCCCTTCCGTCCCCGGAACCGGTGCGAAGCCGCAACGCTCCAAGACACGCCGCGAAGGGGTGTTTCCCTTTTCTATTTCGGCCATGATCGCGCAAACGCCCGCTTGCGCCAGCGCCCATGCCGACAGGGCGCCGAGGGCTTCGGCCATCAGGCCCCGGCCCCGGTACGCCTCGCGCAGGCCGTAGCCGATTTCCACGCCGCCTGCCGTGTCGGGAGGGGCCATGAAACAAGCGCTGCCCACGGCGATCCCCTCATCCCGTAAAACCATCTGCCAGCTCGTCATCCACGGGAAAGCGCCCTCCCGTTGCCGGGCCGCCGCAAAAAGGCCGCGCATGGCTTCCCGCAGGTGGCCGCGCGGGGGCGGCACCTGCCGGATGCCGAGCGCCTCGGCCAAACGCCGGGGGCTTTGCAGCCACATCCGGCACTGGGCCGGGGTCAAGGGGATGATGCGCAGGCGCGGGGTATCAAGCTCGTACATGCCTTACCCGTGCAGCATCCCCGCCAGCGTGGCCAGCGCCTCGGCAAAGGCTTCGCGCGTGCGCACGCCACCGAAGGCGAGGCGGACCCCCTGTTCCGGCGCGGTGTGGCTCAAGGCGAAAAGATCGCTGCCCGCGACGATGATCCCACGCTGGCGGGCGGCTTCGGAAAAGGCCACGGACGCCCACGGATCGGGCAGTTTCAGCCAGCCGAAAAAGCCCGTGGTTCGCGTCTCCAGCGGGAAACCGTCCAGAAGCCGCCGGGCCAGCGCGTTGCGGGCCGCCGCCTCCCGGCGTTTGGAAGCGAGCACGCGATCCGCCGTGCCGTTGCATATCCACATGGCCGCCAGTTCCGCCATGAGCGGAGGAGCCATCGAAATGGTGTAGGAAATCGTTTTTTCCAGTTCGGCGTAACAGGCATCGGGCGGGCAGAGGTAGGCGATGCGCAGGCCGCCGCTGAGCGCCTCGCTGGTGGAGGCGATGAAGCAACAGCGTTCCGGGGCGAGCGAGGCCAGCGGAGGGAGGTTGTGCTCCAGCGACAGCGCGTAAACGTCATCCTCAATGATCATGATGTCGTAATGGCGGCAGATGTCCACCAGCTCCCGACGCCTGTACTCGGGAATCTGGGCCAGCGTGGGGTTCTGGCAGGTGGGCATGAGATACAGCCCCTTCACCGTTCCCGCGCGGCAGGCGGCCTCCAGCGAGTCCGGCAACATGCCCCCCTCGTCCATACGGATGGGGGTCAGGTTGAGGCGAAGACGGCGGGCAAGCTGCTTCAACAGGGGATAGCTCAAATGCTCGGCGGCGATGCGGTCCCCGGGGTTGAACAGGGAGGCGAGCACGGTGAGCAGGGCGTGCTGCGCCCCGGCGCAGACCAGCAGATTATCCGGGGAAACGCGCAGGCCGTAACGAGCGGCCCAGAGCGCGCCCGCCTCCCGATGGCGCAAGAGACCGCGCGGCTGCTGGTAGTGGCCCAGGTCCCGCAGGTCCGCGCTGCGCGAGAGCTCGGCCACGGCCTCGTTCAAATCCGGGTTGAGATGCTCGAAGGGCGCGATGAAGCCCAGATCGTGCATCCGGCCCACCCCCTGATAGACATCCACGTCATGGCAAGGCGCGGCGACAAAAGTCCCCCGGCCCGTGACGCCCACGGTCAGGCCGCGCTGTGCGGCCTCGGCGTAGCCCCGGCTCACCGTGCCGACGGTCACACCAAGCGTTTCCGCCAGATCGCGGTGCGTGGGCAGAGATTCGCCCGGAGCCAGCGCGCCTTCCGCCACGCCGCGCGCGATGGCGTCCGCGACCAAAACGTATTTGGCCGCGCCGGGGCGCTCTTGCGCCTCCTGCTGATACAAATGGAGCAACTTCATGAGAAGGGCCTACGTATCCGCCCTTCCCTTGTCAAGACGCCGGGCTCGGGCGGACAAGGCCGGGGCGTTCCGCTTGCCGCCTTCATGGAAAAAGAAACGCTACACGACCGGCCTCATGAATGTACCGTCCAAGAAAAGCCGAGGTTTCCTAGAAACAAGCGGAGGACGGCAAAGACGGCGCGCCATCAAGAGGCCGTTTTTTCCTTGTACGCAGCTCGTTGGAAAAACAGCCTTGCAGCAAAGGTTCTTATAACGGCTGAATCTAGGCGCGTCGGGCCTTGAGCGCATCCAGAAGGGCCGCCGTCACCCGCAGACCGCCCTTGCCCCGGCCAAGACGCACCCCGGGCTTGGCCGTGCCGTGATAGTCCGAACCGCCGCTGACGCCAAGCCCGTAGCGGGCGGCGAGGTCGACGCAAAAACGCTCGTCACGGCTGGAATGTTCACTGTGATAGGCTTCGATGGCCCCGAGTCCGGCCTCTTTGAGGCGGGGGACGATCTCGTTAAACCACGCCGCCGGGCAGCGGATGAGCATGGGATGCGCGAAGCTCACCACGACCCCGGGCCCGGCCAGCAAGCGCACGCCCTCCTCGGGCGAAGGCAACGAACGGGGCACGTAGGCCGCGCCGTAATAGCCGAGATAAAGCTCGAATGCCTGCGCGAAGGTGGATACGATGCCGCGCTTTTGAAGCACCCGGGCGATGTGGGGCCGCCCCACCGACTCGCCTTTCGCCTCCTCAAGCACCTCGTCGTAGGAGACGGCAATCCCGAGGCCGCGCAGCTTTTCGAGCATCTCACGGTTGCGTTCCTCCCGCAGCGTGCGCAGACGAGCCAGCGCAGCTTCCAGCGGCGCGCAGTCCCGGGGCAGCCACAGGCCCAGCAGGTGGATTTCCCCGTACTGCCCCTGTACGCCCAATTCGCAGCCTCGAATGACCTCCACGCCGAAATCCCGCCCGGCGGCCTCGGCCTCGTCAAGGCCGGAAATGGTATCGTGATCCGTGACGGCGACGGCGGCGAGGCCCGCCTCGGCAGCCTTGCGGATCAGGCCGCGCGGCGTATCCGTGCCGTCCGAGGCCGTGGTGTGCGTATGCAAATCAACAAAACGGGGCTGCATATATCCTCCTGCCGCGCCGGGCGGGGCGGCGAAGCGGCTTGTCCTCCCTTGCGGAAGGGGCTACACTCATCCAAATCGTCAACAACGCGCCAAGGAGACGCTTTCATGGCTCTGAATCCCGAATTGCTTTCCCTGCTCGCCTGCCCGGTGTGCCGGGGAGACGTAGAACCTGTGGACAACGAAACCGGGCTCGAATGCGCGGCCTGCGGCCTCGTCTATCCGGTCCGCGACGCCATTCCCATCATGCTCCCGGAAGAAGCGGTGCGCAAAGAAGACTGGGAACGCGGCCAGCGGAAAAAATCCCGCTGAAGCGTGTGCTGAAGCGTGTCCGGTCCCATTGCAACCGGGCCGCGCGAGAGCAGCCCGCACCTCATCAGCCGCCCTTTCCGAGGCAAGCGCCGGGGAAAATTCCCCCGGCGCTTTTTTCATATAATTCAATAAAAGGAAGACGCCTCTGCCCCTGCGAAGGGCCGGGCCGCCGTCCCCCTTCAATAACCGCTCCCTAAACCCATTGTACCAAAACCACGGCAGTGGCGGCAACGCTACTCTGAGAGGGGCCTTGCAGGGCAGCCAATCGGAAGAAGGGGCCGCGACCGGCTGGGCAAGGGGCACTGAGCCTGCCGAGGCTAGTCATCCACCGGGAAAAGCGGGCTCTTGAGGGACATGCTGCCGAGGAAAGCCCCAAGATAGCGGGCGTCCAGCGTCTTGATGTACGGCGCGGGCGCGGCGGGTGCGGACGAACCGCCGAACTGCACGGCAAAGACGCGGGCGGCCCGTTCCGAGAAGGCCCGTACCTCCGGATCATAGAGCGGCACTTCCGCCGCACCTTCAAGGGAGGCGGGCAAGGGCTCACGGTACTCAAGAATGATCTTGGCGCGGTCGAAATCGTCCCGCGCGGCGTAGCGCTGCGCAAGCCAGCGCAGGGAAGCTTGCCGTTCCTTGTCCGCGAAAAGCGGCGCAAAGGCATCCTTCTCGCCGCTTACGATGCGGATCGTACCGTAAAAGCTCTCGTTTCCGAACAGCGCGCCCGGCGTTTCCTGACCAAGCGGCCCGCTGAACGTGAGCGGGTCCCACTCCCATGCGTTGTTGGGGACAAGGGAGAGGGCGACCACCGCGAAGGGCGCGGCGGCATCCGTCCCGTAGACGGAAACCAGCGTTTCGGGGAACTGATAGCCTTGATCCGTGCGCACGAAAGGCGAAATCTGCCCGTGCGCCATCAGGGGCAGGGACGGCACCGTAATGGTTACGTCGGGCCGCTGGGGGGAAACCAGCGCGGCCCCTTCAAAGCCCCGGTAGAAGGGCGTACACGCCGCAAGCAGGCACGCCAGCGCGCACCACAAGAGACAGCAACGTATCGTTTTCATCATGACCTCCAAAAGGAAAGGGGTTGTCCGGCATTCCCCATGTTCAGCCTCGGCCAGACGCCTGCGGCAGAGCCGCCTTTTTCCAAGCGGGCCGCATTCCACAGACGAAAGCGCATCCCGGCGTAGCGCCGCTGCACCTTCGCCGCCCCTTCCCGGGGGAAACATCGGCTGCGGGCGGACGGGGGCTAAGGCTGAGCCTACCCTCACCGGCCCTGAAACGCCACCCCTTTTCCCCGCAGAAAGCCGGACACCAAAAAGAGGAAAGGGAACCCCTCTCCTCTTCCTGCATCTTACGGTGTAAACGTCTGGAGTTTGGCGCGTCAGTTCGCCTGTTTGCGGATGAACGTGGGCAGTTCGATCTCTTCTTCCTCAAAGATGAACTCTTCCCGGCCGGGGGCGTGGCTGGACTGCTTGGCCCGCTGCTCGCGATCCCGCAGGATCGTGGGGATGATAAGCTCCTCTTCGGAGAAGTTGCCCACCGGGCGCGGCATACGCATACGCGAGACGGGCCGTTCTTCCATGAGGCCGGGCTTTTGATAGTTGAGGCCCGGGTGCGGCGCGGCGGCGGGCTGCGCCTGCTGGACGGGACGCTGCGGCTGCGTGCGGATGGAGGCGACGTTGGCCTGCCCCTGCACAGCCTTGGGCGCGGCGCTGCCCTCAATGCCGGTGGCGATGACCGTGACGCGGATTTCGTCCCCGGCGCTCTCGTCCGTGGCGCAACCGATGATGATGTTGGTGTCGGCTTCGCCCAGCGCGTCGTTGATGTAGGCGGACGCGTCGTTGAATTCCTCGAAGAGCAAGTCCTCGTTGGCCGTGATGTTGATGAGCACGGCCTTGGCTCCGGCAATGGACACGTCTTCGAGCAGCGGGCTGGTGATGGCCTTGCGCGCCGCTTCGATGGCGCGGCCTTCCCCGGCGGCGACGCCCGCGCCCATCATGGCGAGGCCGGACACGCTCATGACCGTGCGCACGTCGGCAAAGTCCACGTTGATGAGGCCCGGCACGGTGATGAGGTCGGAAATGCCCCGCACGGCACGGTGCAGCACGTCGTCGGCGCATTTCAGCATGTCGCTGAGCTTCGCCTTTTTGGGCGCGATGGTGAGGAGCCGGTTATTGGGGATCGTGATCAGGCTGTCCACGTTTTCCCGCAGTTCAGCGATCCCCTGCTCGGCGGCCCGGGCGCGCTTGGTTCCTTCAAAGAGGAAAGGCTTGGTCACGACGCCCACGGTCAGCGCGCCCATCTCGCGGGCGGCCTGCGCCACGATGGGGGCCGCGCCGGTGCCGGTGCCGCCGCCCATGCCCGCGGTCACAAAGACCATATCGGCGTCCCCGATGGCGTCCTTGATCGCGCCGATGCTTTCCTGAGCGGCATCGCGGCCCACGTTGGGATCGGCGCCCGCGCCGAGCCCTTTGGTCAGCTTCTCGCCGATCTGGAGCTTGATTTCAGCCTTGGAGCGGAGCAAGGCCTGGGCGTCCGTATTGGCGCAGATGAAGGTGACCCCTTTCAGGCCTGCCATGATCATGTTCTGCACGGCGTTGCCGCCGCCGCCTCCGACGCCGATGACCTTGATATTCGCGGGGGGGGTATCCGCTTCAAACTGCATATCCATCATAGCTCCTCCTCAAAAAAGAAAACGCGCTGGCCGCCCAGACGTCAGGAAATTTCGGAAAACCACTTCTTCATGCGCGACAGGATCGAATTGAAGACGTTCCCGTCGCTTCGGATACGGAACTTCTGCTCCATGCCTTCCTTCTCCGCGCCGAAGCGGAGCAGGCCCATGGCGGTGGCGAACTTGGGGCTGTTCACCATGTCCTTGAGGCCGCCCACGTTGCGCGGGTAGCCGATACGCGTGGGCAGGTTGAAGACCTGCTCGCCCAGTTCCTGACAGCCCTCGATGAGGGCCGTCCCGCCCGTGAGCACCACGCCCGCGCCGATCATGTTCTTGAGCCCGGAACGGACCAGTTCCTGATCGAGCAGGGTGAGGATTTCCTCCATGCGGGGCTCGCAGATTTCCGCAAGCACCTGGCGGGAAAGGCGACGCGGCGCGCGCCCGCCCACGCTCGGCACTTCAATGTATTCATCGGGGCGCACCATTTCGGCAATGGCCGCACCGTGCTTGATCTTGATTTTCTCGGCCGCCGCCATGGGGGTCCGCAGCCCGAAAGCGATGTCGTTGGTCAGATTCTGCCCGCCCAGCGCGAGCACGCCCGTATGCTTGATGGAATCGTTCGCGAAAATGGCGATGTCGCAGGTGCCGCCTCCCAGATCGATGAGGGCGACGCCGATCTCGCGCTCCTCCTCCGTCAGCACGGCCTTGGCCGAGGCGAGGGATTCCAGCACGATGTCGGAAACGTCAAGCCCGCTCTTGTGGCAGGAGCGCACGATGTTCTGGGCGGAAGTGACCGCGCCGGTGACGATGTGGACCTTCACCTCAAGGCGTACGCCCGCCATGCCGAGGGGATCGACGATGCCGCGCTGGTCATCGACGATGTATTCCTGCGGCAGGATATGGATGACCTCGCGATCAAGGGGGATGGCCACGGCTTTTGCGGCGTCGAGCGCACGCTCAATGTCGCGGGGGGAGACTTCGCCGCCCTTGACCGCGATCACGCCGTGGCTGTTGAAGCCCTTGATGTGGCTTCCGGCAATGCCCGCATAGACCGAACGGATTTCGCAACCGGCCATCAGCTCGGCCTCTTCCAGCGCCCTCTTGATGGATTGCACGGTCTGCTCAATATTGACCACCACGCCCTTACGCAGCCCGGTGGAAGGACTCGTACCGATCCCGACGATGTCCATGCCGCCGTTTTCGGTGGGTTCCCCCACTACCGCGCAGATTTTGGTGGTGCCGATGTCAAGACCGACTATCAACTCAGATTTGGACATGCGCTACTCCTTCGCGCGTTTTGCAAACCATGCCGGTATGTTGCGACATACCGACCGATAAGCAATCAGACCCGAATCCATCATTCGGCAAAATACCACGGCGACGCAGGCGCATCGGGTACGCGGCATGTATCATAAATAAGGGCGCTTTCATACGGTTTCGCAGTCTGATACCCCGGGTACAGCATATTTTCCGCGAAAAGTCTAGAAAAATTCCACCTTACAACCATCAAACGTCCTGCGGCTCTACCACCCAGACGTTGCCGTCCGCCGCCCAGACTTCCCGGGCCGTTTTCAACTCGCCCCGCCGGGCGAGATCGGAAAGCACCAGACTGAGCCGCCGCAGGTTGGTGTCCCAGTCCTCCGCCGCGATGCACAGCACCAGATTGCGGTTCTCGATGAAAACCTCGAACCCCTTGGCCGCGCTCACCCGGAAAAGGGAGACGCTCGCCATGTTCACGGGCAGGTGCGCGGCCTGAAAAGCCCGCGAGAGCTCGTCCATCTGAGGGAGCAGTTCCTCCCCGCCGGGCAGAATCTCCAGCGTGGGCAGGGAAAGGAAATTCCCCACGCTCACCGGGGCGATGGTCCGCCCCCTGTTGTCCGCGTAATGAAGCACGCCGTCCTTCAGCATCCAGAACGCCGGGATGCGCTCGCGGATGCGGATTTCAAACGCGTCGGGGAGCCGCCGCTTGACGGCCACCGCCGCCACCCACGGGTTGTCGCGCAAGCCGCGCTCCACATCCGCGATGTTGACGGTCAGGCTGTTGACGCCCACCTGAAGATTGGCGGCCTTGAGCACTTCCTCCCGGTTGAAATGCGTGGTCCCGCGGATTTCGATACGCCGGATGGCGAAAAAGTCGCTCGTGGTGGCCAGCCGGTGCAGGTGCAGTCCCCCGAGGGCCAGTCCCACCAGCAGGAGCGCGCCGAGGCCAAGGCCGAGCGTCCAGCTCAGCGCCGTCTTCACGTGGGCGAAAAAGCTTTTTCCGTTCGCCGCGCCCGAAGGGGAAGAGGGCCGTGACGAAACGGTGTAGCTGTTGCGGGAAGGCCGCCTGTTGCGCTTGGACGAAGTCAGAATACCCACAGCTTCACTTCCGTCTGCAAAGAAATGCCGTAACGCCGCGCCACGGCGTCCTGCGCCGAGCGGATAAGCTCAAGGGCGGCCGAAGCCGTGCCCGTGCCCTCGTTGACCAAAAAATTCGCATGACGCTCCGAAAAGCACATGCCGCCGAGCCGTTTGCCCCGGAACCCCGCTTCATCCAGAAGCTTCCCCGCGGAGGGCGCGCCATCGGGCGGGTTTTTGAACACACAGCCCGCGCTCCACGCCCGCACCGGCTGCACCGCGATCTTGCGTTCCACGTGCTCGCGGACGCGTTGCCGCACGCCTTCCGGCGAAGCGACGCGCAGCGCCAGCACCGCTCCGGTGAGGGCGAACCACGGTCCGCTTTCCTCTCCAAGGCCGAAGGAGCGGTAGGCGCAACGCACGTCCCCGCGCCGCAGGGTCCGATGCCCCCGATCCGGCGAAAAAACGTCCACGGAATGCAAAACAGAACCCATATCCATGCCGTGGGCCCCGGCATTGCCCGCAATGGCCCCGCCGACGTCGCCCGGCACCCCGGCCATGCCTTCGAGCCCGGAGAGCCCGCGCTTCATGCACCATGCCAGAAGGCGCGGCAGCTTCATCCCCGCGCTCACGCGCACGAGCCGCACATCCCCTTCCTCATCCACAACCACGGGGGCCGCCTCGATGCCGCAGCGCACCACAAGCAGCGGGAGTTCACCATCCGCTGCGAGGACGTTGGTGCCGCCGCCGAGCAAGACGACGCGGCCTCCTGTCCGTTCCGCGATCCGCGGGAGCTCCTCCACCTCGGCCTCCGAACGGAAGACGGCCAGCGCCAGCGCCGGGCCGCCCAGATGAAGGGAGGTCAGGGACGCAAGGCGGGGGGAGGGGACGATCTGCACCATCGGATTTCCTCTTACAGGTCTTTATTCACAGGATAAGCGCCTGATTGAATATTATTTTTTTACAG
The DNA here is from genome assembly GCA_944326695.1 of Candidatus Bilophila faecipullorum. GTDB lineage: Bacteria > Desulfobacterota > Desulfovibrionia > Desulfovibrionales > Desulfovibrionaceae > Bilophila > Bilophila faecipullorum. The sequence continues at coordinate 54,005 of CALVEZ010000012.1, forward strand.
GTACCTACGTTACATTTCCCTTATAGGGGGGCCAAGCCTCGGACTTTGCTCTTTTTCCCGGTCGCACGAGATTTTTCGCGTGTCTTTCATCCTTTTTCTCGGCTGCGCACCCTTACCGCTCAGAGCGAAAAACACGCCTCATCCCCGACTCAAAGCCTCTCATCCACTTAGGAATATGAGACTTCTTTGAGAGATCGAAAGATTTCGCCTCCATCGCTCCCTCCGCTTTGCCCACCGGAAAGAAAATCGCCCGCCGGGAGAGGGGGCAACGTGCCTGACGCCCGTCCGGGGAGACTCTCATGAAGGGAGGCGCGCCCCTCAACATGCTAACGCCCCACGCTTGGGATTCCCACCGGGAAAACGTCCCGTGGGCTTCCCTTTTCCGCCCCTTCCTGCCTGCCCCGCACCCTGCGGCTTCAGGGTTGGCTACGCCCCTGCGGGCACGGCAGCCGTCGCGCACCGGCGCACTGGCTCCTCTTCCGACGCCCGGATGCCGCCGCGCAAAGGCAAAGACATCCGCGATCCGTACTGTCCAGATGGTGTCGTCGTAAGCTTTTCAAGATATTGACTTCATTACAGGAACAGCATGGACGCCGTTTGCGATTCTAGTCATACTGTCAATATCTTGCCTGCCTTTTGACGCCACTGCCTAGGACAGGGCGAGGAAGCGCGGCCCCACGGTGGTGACGCTGCCCGCCCCGATGGTCAGGAAGATGTCGCCCGGTTTCAAAATCCCCGGCAACGCCTGCACCATCTCGTCGAAATTCTGGAAATAGCTCACGTCGGCGTCCGAAACCTGCCGGATGCCCTGCGCGAGGTTCTGCCCGTTCACGCCGGGGATGGGCTTTTCCGACGCGGGATAGATTTCGGTGAGCAGCAGCTTGTCCACCGTGCCGAGCACCTGACAAAACTCTCCGAAAAGCGCCTGCGTACGCGAAAAACGGTGCGGCTGGAAGGCCACCACCACCCGGCGATCCGGGTAGGCGGTGCGGGCCGTGGCGAGCGTAGCCGCGATTTCAACCGGATGGTGGCCGTAGTCGTCGACGATAAGAATGCCGTTCTTCTCGCCCTTGTACTCGAAACGCCGCCCCACCCCGCCGAAGCGGGCCAGCCCCTCAATGCAGAAGCGCGGCTCGATGCCCGCATCCAGCGATACGCCGATGGCGGCCAGCGCGTTCAGGATGTTGTGGCGTCCCGGCTGGCGAAGCGTCACTTCCCCGAGTTCCTTCCCCTTGATGAAGACCTTGAAGCGGTTGACGACACCGCAGTCCAGCACTTCGGCGCGGATATGGTTGCCCTCCCCGAAGCCGTAGGTCACGACCGGACGCTTCACGCGGGGGAGCAGCCGCTGCACGCCCGGATCATCGCCGCAGACCACGTTGAGGCCGTAAAAGGGAATCTGGTTCATGAAGCTGACGAAGGCTTCGTCAATGGCCTGCTGATCTCCGTAATGGTCCAGATGATCCCGGTCCACGTTGGTGACGACGTTGATGATCGGCAGCAGGCAGAGGAAGGAGCCGTCGGACTCGTCCGCCTCCGCGATGAGATACTCGCCCTGCCCGAGCCGGGCGTTTGCGCCGTAGGCATTGATCCGCCCCCCGATGATCACGGTGGGATCGAGCTTGGCGGCGTCGAAGATGGCGGCGGTCAGGGAAGTGGTGGAAGTCTTGCCGTGCGTCCCGGCAATGGCAATGCCGGTGCGCAGGCGCATGAGCTCGGCGAGCATCTCGGCGCGGGGGATGACCGGAATCCCCTTCCCGCGCGCGGCGACCACCTCGGGGTTGTCTTCGCCCACCGCGCTCGACTTGACGAGCACGTTGACGTCGCCCACGTTCTCGGCGGCATGGCCGATATGGATGTCCGCGCCGAGCCCGCGCAGCCGCCGCACGATGGAACTGTCCGCCATATCCGAGCCGTGCACCTCATAGCCGAGGTTGAGGAGCACTTCGGCAATGCCGCTCATGCCCGATCCGCCGATGCCGATCATGTGTATCTTGGTGAATTTGGTCCGCATTGTCATTTCCTTTTCCCGTCCAGAGCAGATGAACGTTGACTTTTTACAAAAGCCAAAGTCGGCATTCTGCCCAAAAAGACGTTTTTGGCAGAATCCATGCCACGTTGTGGCGGGCCACACCTGCGTGTGGCCAGAGCAGTTTCAAAGTGAAACGGCTCTAACGATCGCACAGGGCAAGCACACCGTCCGCCACGCGGGAAGCGGCGTCCGGTCGCGCGCAGGCACGCGCGGCCTGTGACATGGCGCGCAGCGTATCGGCATCATGCAAGAGGTTGATGAGCATCCCGCCGGCGTCGAGATGGGCCAAATCCTTTTCCGCCAGCAGCATGGCCGCGCCCCGATCCGCCATGACCCGCGCGTTGTAGGTCTGGTGATCATGTGTGGCATAGGGAAAGGGGATAAGGACGGCGGCTTTTCCGGCTACGGCCAGTTCCGCCACGGAGGTGGCCCCGGCCCGGCACAGCACCAGATCGGCCCAGCGGTAGGCACCGGCCACGTCCTCAATAAAGGGCGTCACCCCGGAAGCGTCGATGCCGTGCGCGCGGTATCCCGCCAGCACCCGTTCGAGATCATGGGAACCCGTCTGGTGCCGGATTTCGACGCCCGCCTTCATCAAACGTTCAAGGCTCGCCAAGATGACGGAATTGATGGCCTTCGCGCCCTGGCTGCCGCCCATGACCAGAAGGCGGCGGCTGTCCCGAGAGTCCGCGGGACGATGTCCCGCTTCCACGATGGCCTCGCGCACGGGGTTGCCCGTGAGTACGGCCTTGCGGGAGTCAAAGGCTCCCGTCACGTCCGGCAGGGAAAGGAAAACCCGCTTCGCCAGCCGCGCCAGCAGGCGGTTGGTGACGCCCGGCATGGCGTTCTGCTCGTGAACCGCAATGGGGACGCCCGCCCAGCGCGCCGCAACCAACGAAGGGAAGGAGGCGTAGGCCCCGAAACCGACCACGGCGTCGGGCCGGAAAGCCTTCACAATGCCCCGGGCCATGAAGACAGCCCGGCACAAACCGCACGCCGCGCCCATCGAGCGCAACCCGCGTCCGAGCACGCCGCGCACGGGCAGCCCCCGGAAGTCGACCCCGGCCTGCCGCGCCAGCTTCGCCTCGGACCCGTACTCGGAACCGACAAACAAGAGTTCCGCGCCTTCGCGCCGCAACTGCTCGGCCACGGCCAGCGCGGGAAAAATATGGCCGCCCGTGCCGCCCGTAGTAAGAATGATCCGCTTGCCCATCTCCGTATCCTGTCACCGCGCCGTGCGGGAAAAATGAAGCAGCAGGCCCACACACAACATGCTTGCCAGCAGATTGCTGCCGCCGTAGCTCAAAAAAGGCATGGCCACGCCCTTGGGAGGCGCCATGCCCATGACCACGGCCAGATTGAACGTCGCGCCGAGAGCCAGCACGAGCGTGACGCCGAAAGCCGAAAAACGATCCCGCAGATCGGACTGTCCCATGATGATCCGGTAGCAGCGCACGAAAAGCATCCCGAAAAGCACCATGATCAACGTCATCCCGAAAAAGCCCAGCTCCTCGCCCACCACCGCCATGATGAAGTCGTTATGCGCTTCCGGCAGATAGAACATCTTCTGGCTGCTGCCGCCCATGCCCACGCCGAAAAAGCCCCCCGACCCCAGGGCGTACAGCGACTGGACGAGCTGATACCCCGCGTTCTGGGCATCCGCGAAGGGATCGAGGAAGGCGGCCAGACGCTTGGCCCGATAGGGCTCCATGATGATCAGCGCCAGCCCGCCCGCCAGCCCCATGGCGATGGACATGAAGAGGTAGATGAAGCGGGTCCCCCCCACAAGGCACATGAAAAACAGGATCATCGCCAGCACTACCGCGCCGCCGAAATCCGGCTGGGCCAGCAAAAGGCAGCAAAACAGCCCCGTCATGGCGAAGGGCGGGATGACGCCCTTGCTGAAGGTCTTCACCAGCTCCTGCTTGGTGCTCATGAAATAGGCCAGATACATGGCCAGCGCGATCTTGGCGAATTCCAGAGGCTGAATGGAAAAGAGCTTGAGCGAAATCCAGCGCCGCGCCCCGTTCGCCTCCGTCCCCAGCGGGCTCAGAGTCACAAAAAGCAGCATGAGCACGCCGAGCAAAAAAGGATATTGCAGCTTGTACAGAAGCTGGCGGGGCATGGCCGCCGCCACCCACATGACCACGCCGCCGAAAGCCGCATAAATGAGCTGACGCTTGAAAAAGAAATACTTGTCGCCGTACATGCGCTCGGCCACCACCCCGCTCGCGGACAAAACCATAAGCAGGCCGATGCACAGCAGCATCAGAAACAGGGCGAGGAGCCCCTTGTCGTAATGGCCGGTGGGCTGATCCTCGGTCCTTCCCCGCAGGAGGGAAGCCGAAGAAGGACGGCGGCGAGCCATGATCATGCGAGCGTCTCCCGGACGATGCGTTTAAAGTCCTCTCCGCGCCTCAGATAGTTGGGGTACTGGTCGTAGCTCGAACAGGCCGGAGCGAGAAGCACCACGTCGCCCTCGCGGGCCAGCGCGGGCCGCCCGTCCAGCCCGGCCACGCGGCGCAGGGCCTTTTCGAGCGTCTGATCCCACGTCACGGGCACGGTGTCCCTCCATGCGGGCTCGAAACGTTCCCGGCTGGCCCCGAAGAGAGCCACGCAGCGGGCGTGCTTTTTGAGCAGCGGGCACAGGCCGGGCAGATTCCCGCCCTTGAACTTGCCCCCGGCCAACAGGATGACGGGACGTTCAAAGGAGGCCAGGGCCACGCGCAAGGCTTCCACCGTGGTGCATTTGGAATCGTTGACGTAGAGCACGCCCCCGATCTCCGCGACCTTTTCCAGCCGGTGCTCAAGCGGCGTGAACGCGGCCACGGCCCGCGCCGCCGCCTCTTCGCTCACGCCGAACTCGCGACAGGCCAGCCATGCGGCCTCGGCGTTGGCCCGGTTGTGCGGCCCCATGAGCTGCATATCGGGGAAACGCTCCGTGACGGCGTAGTGCTCGATACGGGCCGCCAGCCCGTAACGGTGGGCCAGATCATCCATCCCTTCCTGCAGGATGGCCACGTCCTCCGCCGTCTGATTGGCAAAAAGCCGCATCTTGGCGCTGACGTATTCCTCCATATCCTTGTGGAAATCGAGATGGTTCTCACTGATGTTGAGCAGAATCGCCACTCGCGGGCGCAGGAGGGAACAGGTCTGCAACTGGAAGCTGGACAGTTCGAGGACCACTACGTCCGCCCTTTCGCCGGACAGGACATATTCGGACAGCGGCGTACCGATGTTGCCGCCCGTGAACACCCGCAGCCCCTGCTCGCGCAGCATGGCCGAACAGAGGCTCGTGGTGGTGGTCTTGCCGCTCGTGCCGGTCACGCCGATCACGGGTTCGCCCGAAAGCTGCCGCCACGCCAGTTCGGTTTCGGCCATGATGTCCGGGGCGTCTTCGGCGGGCAGAAATTTCCTGATCACCGCGGCGGCCACGCCGGGGCTCGGCACAACCAGCCGCGCGCCCGCGAAGTGTTCCGGCGCGTGCTCGCCGCAGACGATCTCCACGCCTTCCCCGGCGGCCCATGCTGCGAAATCGGCGGGAATCCGTTCGCGCGAGCGGTCGAGCAGGCGCACCCGCGCGCCCATGCGGTGCAACAGCCGGGCCGCGGCCACGCCGGATACTCCGGCCCCCACAACAACCGCGAGGTCGCCCGGTTTCACCGCCGGGTCAGGCTTCGTAAACGTTTCGCTTGCAGCTTGCATGATGACTCCGTGTACCTATGCCCCCGGCGGGCTGGAGGGAATGCTCCCCCCGGACTCCCTCGGCGCGGAGGCGGGCACGGCTGCGCCGCGTCCGCCCCCATCTGGAGTACGCCGGTACATATCGTTGTAACGTGCTTGGTTCTCTTTGTTTTTGGGGCGGAACATTTTTCCGCCACCGTCAATAATCTCGAAGAAACGGCTTGGAAAAAGTCCTTTCCCTAGCCCTGTCTTATCTCAGCTTCAGCGCCGAAAGCGCGATAAGGCCGAGCATGATCGAAATGATCCAGAAACGGATGATGATTTTCGATTCCGGGATGCCCTTCATCTCGTAATGGTGATGCAGGGGCGCCATGCGGAAAATGCGTTTCCCCCCGGACGCCTTGAAATAGCTGACCTGAAGGATGACGGAGAGGGTTTCGGCCACGAACAGCCCGCCCACGATAAGCAGCAGGAGTTCCTGCTTGCACAGCACGGCGAGAAACGCCAGCACGCCGCCAAGCCCGAGAGACCCCACGTCGCCCATGAACATTTGCGCGGGATAGGCGTTGAACCAGAGAAAGCCGAGCCCCGCCCCGGCCAGTGCGCCGCAGAAGACGGCGACCTCGCCCACGCCCGAGATGTATTCCAGTTGCAGGTAAGGGGCGAAACGCGCGTGCCCGGTGATATAGATGTAGACCGAAAAGACCAGCGCGGCGATGACCATCGGCCCGATGGCCAGCCCGTCAAGGCCGTCCGTAAGGTTCACGGCGTTGGACGTCCCCACCATGACCAGCATGGCGAAAGGAATATACCAGTAGCCGAGATCGGGATTCAGGGTCTTGAAGAAGGGAAAGGTGAGGCGCGTGGAGTAGGCGGGCTCGGAAACCAGCAGGAGCATGGCTATCCCGGCCACGATGAGCTGCCCCGCGAACTTGGCGCGCGGGCTGAGCCCCTTATTCTGGTGGTGAGAAACCTTCAGGAAGTCGTCGAGAAAGCCCACGCCCGAAAAGCCCACAAAGACCAGCATGGTGAGCCAAAGGTAGGTGTTGGTCAAATCCGACCACAAAAGCACGCTGACCGCCACGGAAAAGACGATGAGAAGCCCTCCCATCGTCGGCGTCCCGGCCTTGCACTGATGCGCTTTGACTTCCTTGAGGATTTCCTGACGGCACTTGATGCGCTGGAGCCAGCGGATGAAATAGGGCCCTACGAGGATGCTCACGGCAAGAGCCGTCACCAGCGCCCACGCGGAACGGAAAGTGATGTATTTGAAAACGTTGAAGACGGAGTAGTCAACGCTCAGGGGATAGAGCAGGTTATACAGCATGGGCATCTCCGGTCTGCGCGGCGACAAAGGCTTCGACCAGCTTTTCGAGTTTGTTCGCGCGCGAGCCCTTGAAAAGAATCACGCCGCCCTCCTCCGCCGTGCAGGAAGCAAAGCCGTGCAGGAAATCCTCGGCGGAGGCCACAGGGGAAAACAGGCCTGCGTAGCGTTCGGCTTCAAGCCCCTGTGCAACGTCGTCCCCGTGGCCGCCCTTCCAGAAGACGGCGCGGGGTCTGGCCGCAGCCACCCGGCGTCCGAGAGCGCGGTGCTCGTCTGCGGCCAGCGCGCCAAGCTCGCCCATCTCACCGAGCACGCAGACGAAGGGCCTGTCCGGGCGGTCCCCGGCCATTTCCGCCGCCGCTTCGAGCATCCGGGCAAAGGACAGGGGATTGGCGTTATAGCTGTCGTCGATGACCAGCCACCTGCCCACCTGCGAACAGGCAAAACGCTGCTTCGGCAAAAGCGCGCCAGCGAATCCGGCGGCGATCTCGTCCGGCGTCAAACCGAGGCGATGGGCCACGGCAGCCACGGCAATGACGTTCTCCGCGCCGAAAGCTCCCCGGAAAGGCGCTTCCACATCAAGGGAAACGCCGTCCAGCCACAGCCGGAACAGGCCCTTATCCTCTCCCGCCGGGGTGACGTAGGAAGCGCGGTAATCGACCTGCCGCCCTGCGGCGGAAAAAAAGACCAGCTCAGGATGCACGGCGCGGGCCTCGCGCACGAGTTCGGGGTAGTCCGCGCTGACCACGGCCATGCCGCCCGGCGCGAGGTATGACAGCAGCCGGGCCTTATAGTAGGCGGTGCCGCGATCACCCAGCCCGGCGGCGTGGCCGGGGCCAACATTCAGGATGAGGGCAACATCCGGCTCAAGGATCGCGCCCAGCTCGTCCATGTCCCCGGCGTGGCTGATGCCCGCCTCCATGACCCAGAAAGCCTCTTCACCCGTGGCCGCCAGCATGGACAGGGGCAGGCCGATCTGATTGTTCAGGTTGAGGCGCGTGCGGGCCGTCGCTCCCCGGCGGCCAAGCACCTGACCGAGAAGTTCCTTGACGGTGGTCTTGCCCGCCGTCCCGGTCAGTCCAATCACGCGGGTCTCCGGCCCCAGACGCCCGCGCCAGAAGCGCGCGAGCCGCCCGAGCGCCTTGACCGTATCCTCCACGAGGACCACGGGGACCGGCAGCGTGCCGTCAAAGGGATTGCGGGAAGCGAGCAGCGCGGCGGCCCCGGCTTCGGCGGCCTTGCCCGCGAAATCGTGGCCGTCGAAGGTCTCACCCGGGATGCACACGAAAAGAGAACCGGGCGTCACGTCGCGGCTATCCGTGCTCACGCCCTCCACGGGCCGGGTCGGCATGGCGGAACCGGGGATCACCGTGCCGCCGACGGCACCTGCAATATCATCGAAACTCAGGCGCATCCCAAAATCTCCCGCACGGTTTGCTGATCGCTGAAGGGATGCTTGACCGCGCCGATCTGCTGCGTGCTCTCATGGCCTTTGCCCGCGATGAGCAGCGCGTCTCCGGGCCGCACGAGGGAAAGCCCCTTTTCGATGGCGCGGCGGCGGTCCACCTCGGCCACGACTTCGGCGGCCCCGGCAAGGCCGGGCATGACGTCAGCCATGATCGCCTCGGGCTCTTCGTGGCGCGGGTTGTCGGAGGTGAGCACGGCCACATCCGAAAGCCGGGCCACAGCCTCGCCCATGAGCGGACGCTTGGCCCGGTCACGGTTGCCGCCGCAGCCGAAGACGGTGACGATGCGTTTGAAGCCCGCCCCGCGCAGCGCGGTCAGCACGTTGACGAGGGCATCCGGCGTGTGCGCGTAGTCCACGAAAACATCAAGCTTTTGCGGATTCATGATGCGCTCAAGACGCCCGGGCACGCCGCAGAAGGCCTCAAAACAGCCGAAAGCTTCGGGATCGAGGCCGAAGCCCAGAGCCACGGCTTGCACGGCCAGCAGGTTTTCGGCGTTGTAGTTGCCCACGAGGGGCGACGTGAATTCCCACTCGCGGCCCTCGAAACGGGCGTGCAGCCGCAGCCCGGCGGTAGTGCTGGACAGGACCGTGCCCCGCATGTAGCGCCGCGCCGGGCTCTCGGAGGAGAGGCCGAAACCGACGGCATCCGGGAGCATGGCCGCCAGACGCGCGCCCCACGGGTTGTCGGTGCCCACGGCCATGACCCGGCCCGGGAAGGGCTTGCCGTCCTCGTCAAGGAAGAGTTTGGCCTTGGCCTTGAAATAGGATTCCATGTCGTGATGGTAATCGAGATGGTCCTGCGTAAGGTTGGAGAAGACGGCCCCGCCGAAGTCCACGCCCGCCACGCGATCCTGATCGAGAGCGTGGGAGGAAACCTCCATAAAGGCCATCTCCACGCCTGCCGCGCGCATGCCCCCAAGCATGGCGTGCACGTCGAGGCAGTCCGGGGTGGTCATGGGCGCGTCCTCGCGGTGCCCGGGCCAGCGGTAGGAAACCGTGCCGAGGACGCCCGTCCTCTTCCCCGCCGAAGCGAAAAGGTGATCGAGCAGGTAGGTGGCCGTCGTCTTGCCGTTGGTCCCGGTCACGCCGACCACGGGGAAAGACAGGGAGGCCGTGCCGTAGCGGGCCCGGGCCAGAAGGCCGAGCGCCTGACGCGGATCGGCGCAGTCCACCACTTCGGCCTCGCCGCAGGCCCCGGCGTGCTCGGGACGGCAGACCACATAGGCCGCGCCCCGGCCCACAGCGTCCGCAATGAAGTGTCCGCCGTCGGCGCTGCCGCCGGGCAAAGCCACGAACACGCAGCCGGGCGTCACCTTGCGCGAATCGATGCACAGCGCAAGCCCCTGCGCGGCCACCTGAGATTCCAGTAATGAAAGCGAATACATACCCATTATTCCTGCTCCGAAAGCCAGAGGACGGACTCGGGGGCGGCATCCTTGCTGTCCCACCGGACGCCCGCTTCCGGCGTTTGTCGTACCACTCGTGCGCCCTTGCCCTTGATGACCGGAACCAGCCCCTGCCGGGCGAACATCTCCACCGCGCGCCGCACCGACTGCCCCACCACGTCCGGGACGGTCCCGGACTCGCGCACCGGGAGCATTTTCTTTTTCGGGGCCAGCTCGCTGCGGAATTCACCGAGCACGGTCTTTTCCTTGCCCTGTTTGCGTTCCCGTGCCCGGGCACGGGCCTCGGCGCGCTCCTGCGCCTTGATCTGGGCCGGGGTCAAGGCCCCGGGATCGGGCAGCGAGCCGTGATAGGCCATCACCCGCGACGTCACCGCCTTGAACACGGGCGCGGCGATGACGCCCCCGTATTTCACGCGGGACGGCTCGTCGATAAAAATAACAACCAGATACTGCGGCTTTTCCGCAGGAACGAGCCCCACGAAGGAGGCGGTACGTTCGCCGCCGTATTTGCCCCGGAAGGCCTTTTGCGCCGTGCCGGTCTTGCCCGCCACGGATACGCCGGGGATGGCGGCGCGCCTGCCGGTGCCGCCGTCCACGACCTCACGCATCATCGCCAAGACCTGACGGGTGATGGCGGTCGAAAAAATCCGCTGCTCCCCGCCGCCCACGTCATCATCGAGCACGAGACGCAAAGGCCGGTAGACGCCCTCGTTGGCCAGCGTCAGATAGGCCTGCGCCATCTGCGTTACCGTGACAGAAAGGCTCTGGCCGAAGGAGGAGGAAATCAGGTCGGCCTCGCTCCACTCCCGTGCCGGACGCAAAATGCCTTTGCTTTCCGAGAGTTTTAACCCCGTGCGCTCGCCAAAACCCAGACGAGAAAGATAACGCTGGTATTTGACCGCCCCCAGCTCAAGCCCGATTTTCCCGCAGCCGATGTTGCTCGAATTGGCGAGGATTTTGGTGACGGTCTGCTCGTTCTCCTTCGGGCGCGTATCGTCGCGGATGGTGATGTAACGGCTTTTCCAGAGGCCGTGCTCGCAGTTGAAGACGGTATCGGGCGTCACCACGCCTTCCTGAAGCGCGGAGGCGATGAGGAAGGGCTTGAACGTCGACCCCGGCTCCAGCGCGTCCTGCGCAAGGCGGTTGCGGTACTCGCCCGGCCTGTACTGGCGATAGGAGTTGGGGTTGAAAAAGGGGTACTGCGCCCACGCCAGAATGTCGCCGGAAGGCACGTCCACGATCATCACCCCGCCCCACTTGGCCCCGTCCTCCTCCACGGCCTTGGCGATCTCCTCCTCAGCGATGGACTGTATCTGAAGATCGAGGGTCAAATGGACATCCTCGGCGGGCTGCGCCTCATAATCGCTGTCCACGTCGAACAGGCGGCCGGAGGCGTCGCGCTGCACGGCCTGCCGCACGGAAAGGCCGCCGAGCTGCTCCTCAAAGGAGCGTTCCACGCCTTCGAGCCCCTTGCCGTCCATGCCCACAAAGCCGAGAAGCTGGCCCGCTACCTGCCGATACGGATAAATGCGCTCGTATTCCCGGGTCAGTTCCACCCCAGGCAGATCGGCCTGCCGCACGGCCTCGGCCGTGGCGTCGTCCACGCGCCGGGCCACCCACACGAAACTGCGTTTTTTCTCCAGCAAGGGGCGTATCTTGTCGGCGGGCCGCCCCAGAATCCCGCCCAGAGCGGCGGCGGTAGCCTCAATGTCCGTGACGGCGCCCGGATTGACGTAGATCGAGCGGCATTCCACGCTGCGGGCCAGAATGTTCCCGCTGCGGTCGGTGATCATGCCGCGCGGCGTGGACACGGTTTCCGAGGACATGTGCTGCCGCCGCGCCCTTTCCGCCAGAAAGGGCCCTTCCCAGAGCTGGATATACGCGGCCCGCGCCCACAGCGCGCCCCACGCGAGGAAAAAGATCACCGCCACCGTGCGGAAGCGGACGCCGTTCCAGTCAACGGAGGCCAGCCATGCGCGCAGCCCTCCTTCCGACCGGCGGCGGTTGACGGCCTGCGGAGCCGTGTGACGAGTCGTGCGCCTGCGCGCGCCCAGATGTGCCATAGGAAAAAATCCTCGGAAAACGCTAGCGCGCTTCGGCTTCGGGCCCGGGATCGGGCATACGCCGTATCTGTCCGGCCCGCGCCTCGCTCATACCGAGCTGGGCGGCCTTGCGCCGCAGCACCTGAGGGGCGAGGAGCCTGTCGCGTTCGACTTCAAGCTTGCTCTTGAGAACGGACCGCTGCTCCACCTCGCTTTTAAGCTGGCGGATGGTATAGGCCTTGTCCGTGCGCTCGATGCTGAGCCAGATGAGGGCAAGCCCCATAAGCAGACTCATGAGCAGGGAAATGACGAAGGCCAGCAGCCAGCCACTCGACGACATCTGGCTCATGCGCGCCCCTCGCGGCCATGCCGGGCCAGCCGGGCGGCTCGTTTGGCCTCGTAGCGCAGCCGGGCGGCCTCTTCCGGGGAAAGCTCTTCCGGCGCGTCGGCGGCGGGCGCGTGGGGATCGATCTTTTCGGCCACGCGCAGCTTGGCGCTTCCGGCGCGGGGGTTCACCACCAGTTCCCGCTCGGAAGGGCAGATCGGCTTCGGGGTGATCAGCCGCGCCTCGGGCACGTGATGACAGACGCAGACGGGGATATGGCGAGGGCAGATACAGCCCTGCGACCACAGCTTCATACGGTGTTTGACGACCCGGTCCTCGAGCGAGTGGAAGGAAATGACCGCCACCCGGCCTCCCGGCGCGAGGCGGCCGAGGATGGCGTCAAGGAAACGTTCCAGTTCTCCGATCTCGTCGTTGACCGCCATGCGCAATGCCTGAAAAGTGCGCGTGGCCGGATGGTTACGAGCCTTGGCACGCCACGCCGCGGGATAGGCGCGTTCCACGAGAGCGGCAAGCTCGCCGGTCGTTTCGATGGGCTTGCGCACCCGCGCCTCCACGATGGCCCGGGCAATGCGCCCGGCCTGCGGGTCCTCGCCGTAGCGTTCGATGATGTCCTTCAGTTCCTCCAGCTTGGCCCGGTTGACCAGACGGCTGACGGGCGTATCGCCGGAATCACGATCCATGCGCATGTCGAGCGGGCCGTCAGCATTGAAGCTGAAGCCGCGCTCGGCGGAGTCGATTTGCAGGGAGGACACGCCGATGTCGATGAGCGCACCGTCCACCGTGTCCCAGCCGAGCCCGTCGAGCGCCTCGGCAAAGGCGCTGTAGCGCGTGTGGACCAGATGCACGCGATCCCCGAAAGGCGCGAGCCGCACGCGGGCCAGTTCAAGGGCCTGCGTGTCGCGGTCGAGGCCGCACAGGAAGGCCTGCCCGCCGCTGCGTTCCATGATGGCGAAGGAGTGGCCGCCCATGCCCACCGTGCCGTCGAGGTAGCGGCCGCCGGGCCGGGGCGCGAGCGCGTCCACCGCCTCGTCAAGCAGCACGGACACGTGCACGGCTTCGGGAACGGAAAAATCGGATTTCATCAAAAGTACCTTGCAACGCCTGTTCCTGCGACCGGAGGCTCCGGCCCGGGACGGACGGGGATGTCAAAAAGAAAAGTCGATGCCGCTTTCGGCCAGCTCATCGGCCACATCATCGAAGTCCTGCGAAAGCAGTGTCTTGAAACGGGCCTGATCCCATATTTCAAACGTTTCACCCTGCCCGACCACTACGGCCTCGCGGTCGAGCCCGGCATATTCCATGTGCGGCCGGGAAAGCCGCAGCCGCCCTTGCGCGTCGAGGAGCTGATCCTCCGCGCCGCCGAGCACCAGCCGCCGGAAGTCCCGCAGCTTGCGCGAACTGTTGCGCAAACGAGAAAAGCGCCCTTCAAGCTCCAGCCAGAGCGGAGCCGGATACCCCACAAGGCAGCCGTCGTAGGTGGTCAGCACGAACGCGCCGTTGATCGGAGGAGCCGCCAGCGCGTCCCGGATTTCCGCCGGAAGCACAAGGCGGCCCTTGGCGTCAAGGCTTCTGTAGAATTGCCCGCGAAACCGCATACCCGCCTCTCCGAAAGCCCACTGCCGGGCCGCTCCACTTCTTCCCACTTTCTCCCACTTTGTCGTTTATTCCACCTACCTTGTCAAGAGGGATGTATTTTCATTCAATATAATGATTTTATTAACTATACAAAATATTTTACCCCTCGGACGGCAGGGCGGCGCCTCCCACTGCAAGCCCCCTTTCCCACTCCCTTCCCCGCATCCCGAAGCCCGGATTTTGATAAGGCCACACCAGCCGGGGGCTCCTGCCCTTTCCCCTGCCGCAAGGCCGGAACTCGGATACCCGCCCCGGGCGGAGATACGAAAAAAACGGCGCATAAACGTCTTGACATCGGAAAGAGAATCGTCCCGGGCACGAGTACCAAAAAAATAAACGGCGGGACCGGAACCTTACACAGATAAGCGCCCCGAGCGCAAGTGCAGAAGAAAAAAGGGGCCGTCTTCCCTATGGGCAAAAAAAGCCGCCCCGGAGTAGGTACGCAGAAAGCTGCGCGGGGATGGTCCGACGTGGTGCCGAAATGCCGCCTCGTTTTGGGCGCGAAGGTTGCGCCACGCCATATCAAAAAAATTCCGATCCCCGTCCTGATGGGCGTGGGCTAGAGGCCTCCCTCGGGCCAGTGGCATGCCATGCCGGCAAAACGGCTCACCCTTCTACACCGTTCTTCAGGGCCAACGCCTCTCCTCCGACTGTCCGGAAAAAACGTTTTCCACTAAGGATGAGAAAAAAGGACGGTAAAGGCGGCTCTCCGGCGAGGTGTCCCGTTTGCCTTATAAGACAACTAGAGAAAAGCGGCATTTGGGCAAGTGCCTGTAAGAAGTATGGCGTGGAGGCGAGACCGGAGACGGCGTCCTCTCTCACGCGCCGCGTCTTTTCCTTCGCCGCAAAAGAGGCTAGGTTCTGCCCGAACCGGACGGCCTCCCCGCCGCGCCGGACGGAGACGGGCACGGGGCCCGTCCGCCACCTCTTCACTTGCAAGGGCTCGACGATGCGCTTTCATCATTTTGACGACGTACAGGATCACCTTGACGGCCTCGGCCTCTTCAACATGGATTTCGGCCTTGACCGGATGCGCAAGGCGCTGGCCGCGCTCGGCCTCGACCATCCCCCCTTCGTGACCGCGCAGATCGTCGGCACCAACGGCAAGGGCTCCACCTCGACCTTCCTCGCCTGCCTCGCCCGGGCACATGGCGTCAAGACCGGGCTCTACACCTCCCCGCATTTCGTCACGCCGCGCGAGCGCATCCGCATCGACGGGCGGATGCTGCCCGAAAGTGCGTGGCCCGCGCTGGCCGAACGGGTGATGCAGGCCGCTCCAGCACTCACCTATTTTGAATTTCTCACCGTGCTCGGCCTGCTCGCCTTTGCAGAAGCGGGCGTGGATTTCGTGGTGCTGGAAGCTGGGCTCGGCGGCCATTACGACGCCACCAGCGCCGCCCCGGTGCAAGCCGTCTGCTTTACGCCCATCGGCATGGACCACGAAAAAATCCTCGGGCCGACCCTCACCGATATCGCCACGGACAAGGCGCAGGCCATGCGTCCCGGCGTCCCGGCCTTCGCCGCTCCGCAGGAGGAGGAAGCCCTCGCCTGTCTGCGGCGCACCGCGCAGGAAAAAGGCGCGGAACTGCACGAAACGGCGGATTTGCCCTTCCCGGAAACCCCGCTCGGCCTCGCCGGGCCGCATCAGCGCGTGAACGCCCGGCTTGCGTTGGCCGCATGGACGTGGCTCGCCTCGCGGCACGGCTGGGCGCAGCGTCCCGAAGCCGTGGCCTCCGGCCTTGCCGCCGCGCACTTTCCGGGGCGTTTCCAGCGCCTTCCCGCGCAGGGCTTGCGTCCTCCCCTCATCCTCGACGGGGCCCACAACCCGCATGGCCTGCGCGCCCTTGAACAGGCCCTGCTTGACGCCCGGATCACGCCCTCCGCCGTCATCTTTTCCTGCCTTGCCGACAAGGACGTCACCCACATGCTGCCCTTTGTCCGCCGCATCGCCGGGGACGCGCCGCTCTTCGTGCCTACCATTCAGGACAACGAACGGGCCATGAGCGGGGAAGACCTCGCCCGCCTGCTGGCCGAGGGCCGGGGCGCGGCCCGTACCGAGGCCGTCCAGCGCGTCAGCCTCGCCTTGCGGGAAGCCGCGCGCTGTGTGCCTCCGGAGGGGGCGGAGCAACACTCCGTCCTGCTCTGCGGGTCATTGTATTTGCTCGGGGAGTTCTTTATCCTCCACCCCGACGCACTGGAGCGGGAACTTGTTTGACCCCCGCCCGGGACGGGAAACGTCGCGTACCGATGTCCAATTCCGCCTCATGAAGGAGCGCCCTCCAAGGCCATGTTTTTTCAGAGCAATGGAAAAGAAACGGCGAAAGCGGAACGGCGCGCCATGAAGGAGCCTTTTCCCTTGCCACGCGGCCATCGGAACAAGGCGGCGCGGCAAGAGCCAAGTAGAGTCACCGAATCCCGCACTCCGTTTCCCGCCGCCGCGCCAGCCGGAACGTTTCCCCCTCGACGCTGCGGAAAAAAGAACGGATTCTCTCCCCTAGCGGAAGAAACGCCCCGCCCGGAAACAAGGACGAAAGAGACGCTGAAAACGGAAGGGGGCCCCTTTGTCCGCTTCATGGGACTTGATTCCGCAGGCGGCACCCGGAAACGCTGCGGGGAAATCCCGCACGCAGACCACCGCGACGAAAATCACTTTTTCCAGAAGGCCCATGCTGGGAGAAGGCAGCCTGCCTTAAAAAAGTAGCTCTGTCACAAGAAAGGATTAACAGTTTTTAACGCACCGGAATTTCAAAAAGTTTTCAACACTGTTGAGGCAACAGGCTCCATAAGGCGCAAATGCTCATCCGCCTTCTTCTGAAATCACAGAAGAAAGATATCAACTGATTCCTATGACAGAGCCCAAAAAAGAAAAGGAAAGAGGGGAGAGGCCCTACGAACCTCCCTCCCCATCCAAAAGCCAGAGAACCGCCATGACACAAGCCCTCTTTCGAGCCCTCCCTGCGGTGGACGCCTGCCTGAACGCGCTGGAAGCTTCCGAGCCCGCCCTCGTCGCGGCGACGCCCCGGCCCCTGCTGCGCGCGCTGGTCAACCGCTTCCTTGACGGCTGCCGCGCCGCCATCCGCGAGGGCCGCCTCACGGACCCGATACGGCTTTCGCCGGAAGTGCTGCTCCCCGGACTGGCCGCTTTCGCCGCCCGTGAGGGCGCCCCGCGTTTCCGCCGCGTGCTCAACGCGACCGGGGTGGTCATCCATACCAATATGGGCCGCTCCGTCTTGCCCGCCGAGGCGGTGGAAGCGGTGCTCAACGCCTGCCGGGGTTATTCCAACCTTGAATTGAACCTCGCCACGGGCGAGCGCGGCAGCCGCTACAGCCATGTGGAGGACCTGCTCTGCACCCTCACCGGCGCGGAAGCCGCCCTTGTGGTCAACAACAATGCGGCGGCGGTGCTGATCACGATGGATGCGCTGTGTGCCGGAGGCGAAGTCGTGGTGGCGCGCGGCCAGCTTGTGGAAATAGGAGGCAGCTTCCGCATCCCGGACGTGATGGAGCGCAGCGGCGCGGCCCTGCGCGAGGTGGGCTGTACCAACCGCGTGCACCCGCAGGATTACGAAAAGGCCATCAACGAGCACACCGTCGCCCTCATGCGCGTGCATACCTCCAACTACCGGATCGTCGGCTTTCACAGCGACGTTTCCGTCGCAGAGCTGGCGGAAATCGCGCATCGGTATGGCCTGCCGCTCATTGAAGACCTCGGCAGCGGAAGTTTTCTCGACTTCTCCGCAAACGGGCTTCCCGGCGAGCCCACGGTGCGCTCGGTGGTTGCGGCGGGCGCGGACGTGGTTACTTTCTCCGGGGACAAGGTGCTCGGCGGCCCGCAGGCCGGGATCATCGTCGGCAAGAAAGCCATCATTGAGGCGATCAAGCGCAACCCGCTGAACCGGGCGCTGCGCATCGACAAGATGACCCTCGCCGCGCTTGAAGCGACCCTGCGCCTGTATCTCGACGAGGAGACGGCACGCAGGCGCGTGCCCACGGCGGCCATGATGAGCGCCGCGCCCGAAACCTTGCGGCGGCGGGCATCGCGTCTGGCTTCCCGCCTGCGCGCCGCCTGCCGGGAACGGGCCGACATCTGCCTCGTGCCCGGCGAATCGCGCGTAGGGGGCGGCTCTTTCCCGGAAAACGCCCTGCCCACCACGCTGGTGGCCGTGACGCCGCGCGAAGGGGGAGCCGAACGCCTGAAACGCCGCCTCCTCGCTACCGTCCCTCCGCTGATAGGCAGACTGGAAAACCATGCCTTTCTGCTTGATCCGCGCACCCTTGCCGATGAGGAAATCCCGCTCGCCGCACGGGTCGTCAGAGAGGCGCTGGAAACGGAGGATGGAGGGAACGCGGCCATGCCGCCGATAGCGGGGCTGTAGCGCCGCAAAAGAGCTTCAAAGGACGGCCCCGCGCGTCTGAAAGCCCACGCGCCGGAAACGGATCAGGAGCGCCGTGCGGGAAGCATCCTTTATTACAGGGAAAGACGGCGGATGGAAGGGGTCTCTTGCAATGCCGCCCTTCGTTTGCATAAACGGCCTTGCCTCCCGTCCGCGGCGCGGCTCGGACGTATCTCGTCCAAGGCCGGAAGCACAGGCCCGTCCGCCACAGGAACGGCTCGCCCTTCCTGCGTGAGCGGCAACTTCATAAAGGCACTCCAAGGAGCCGGGCCCTGCGCACGGCGGGCCCCTTCGGGAACCCCGCCCTCACCTGCCGCAGGACAAGGGACGCGCCACGTCGCGCGGACAGCCCGGCCCCTGACGTACACATAAACGACTCGGCACGCTCCCCCGCGGGAGGCCGTGCCACAAAGGAAACGCCGATGAAAAACGAACTGGATTTCGCCACCAAAAACGGGTGGGTGCATTACGCGGACCGCAAAGACGATATGGATGCATTCGCGGCCCGTTACATGGATTTTCTTAGCCACGCCAAAACCGAGCGGGAAACCGTCGAGCGTGTTGTGGAAGAACTCAAGGCGGCGGGCTTCTCCGAAGATTTCACCGCGGACAAGGTTTTCCGCACCTGGCGGGGCAAGGCGGTTTTCGTGGCCCGCAAGGGCGCGAAGCCCCTTTCGGCGGGCGTGCGTCTGATCAGCGCCCACACCGACGCCCCGCGCCTTGACTTCAAGCAGCGCCCCCTTCTCGAACAGGCGGGCGTGGGTCAGGCCAAGACCCACTATTACGGCGGCATCCGCAAATATCAGTGGCTGGCGCGGCCCCTCGCCCTGCACGGCGTCATCGTCAAGGAGGACGGCTCGGTCATCCGCGTGACGCTCGGCGAGGACCCGGGCGATCCGGTCTTCACCATTTCCGACCTGCTCCCGCATCTGGCCCAGAAGGAAGTAACCAAAACCGTGGCCGAGGCCTTCGACGCCGAAAAGCTCAACATCATTCTGGGGCACAGCCCGCTTCCGGCGCCCGAAGGCGAAGCCGGGGACGAAAAGAAGGAAGCCAAGGACCCCGTGCGCGCCAACATTCTGGCCCTGCTCAACCGCAAGTACGGCATCCGCGAGGAAGACCTCATGTCCGCGGAATTGCAGGCCGTTCCCGCCGGGCCAGCCCGCTATGTGGGACTCGACGAGGCGCTCATCGGCGGCTACGGGCAGGATGACCGCGTGTGCGTGTTCACCGCCCTCGCCGCCCTGCTTGACGCCGCCGATCCCGACCGCGCCAACTGCCTCATTTTCTGGGACAAGGAGGAAATCGGCTCTGAAGGCTCCACGGGCGCGCAGGGGCGTTTTCTCGAATACTGCATGGAGGACCTCGTCGAGGCATGGGAACCGGGCGCGAAGGTGCGCGACGTCTTCCAGAACTCCACGGCGGTTTCCGGCGACGTGCACGCCGCCACCGATCCCGACTGGCAGGAACTGCACGAAAAGCTCAACGCCTCGATCATCGGGCATGGCCCCACCTTCTGCAAGTTCACGGGCTCGCGCGGCAAGTACGGCGCGAACGACGCCCATCCCGAATACATCGGCTGGCTGCGCGGCGTGCTGAACGCCAAGGACATCCCGTGGCAGATGGCCGAACTCGGCAAGGTCGACCACGGCGGGGGCGGCACGGTGGCCCTCTATCTCGCCGCCTACGGTATGGACACCATTGATCTCGGCCCCGCCGTCCTGTCTATGCACAGCCCCTTTGAACTGCTTTCAAAAGCCGACCTCTATTCCACCAAACTCGCATATCAGGCCATTCTGGAAGCCTAAGCTCCGGGGCGGAGGAAAGGACGGGCGCGCTGCGGGCACACGGCGTTTCCCCGCTCCGGACCTCCGCCCCCGAAAAAAATAACGGCAGGGCGAGGGAAGGAAACCTTTTGCAATCATGCACGAAAACGGTATGATAGGCGCTCTTCTGCCGCCGGATCACCTCAAGGGGCGTTGCGTTGCGGCAAAAGACAGCGTAACGGAAACGCGGCCAATCCTTTTGCCTTTCCCCGCCCATGAACGAACGCACGCCCACCTCTCAAGCCGAACCCGCACAGCCGACGCCCCGGCGCGCCCAGCCCTCGCTGGCGCGGCGCTATATGGGCAAGCTGTTGGCGAACATCGCCACCGTGCCGGTCTACCTGATCATGGAGGCGGTGCTTCCGCGTGCGCTCGGGCCGCAGACCTACGGCAACTTCAATTTCGCCACCAGCGTCTTCACGCAGCTCACGGGCTTTCTGGACATGGGCACGTCCACGTGCTTCTACAACGCCCTTTCCCGCCGCCAGTACGAAATGCCGCTCGTCGCCTTCTATGGCCGGGTGTCCGCGCTGGTGTTCCTCGTCACCATGCTGTCGGGCCTTTTCCTGCTCGTCCCGGAACTGGGGGACCTGCTCCTGCCGGACGTTCCTCTGTGGTACGCGCCGCTGGCCGCCTTTTACGGCTTCCTGCTCTGGGGGACCCGGGTCGTGCGCTCCATGAACGACGCCCTCGGGCTGACCGTGCCGGGCGAGCTGCTGCGCAGCGTGGTCAACCTGCTGGGTGCGGGACTCATCCTCGCCTTCTTCTGGCTCGGCCTCCTGAACGCGGGGGCGCTTTTCGGCATCCAGTACGCCATGATGGGCGGCATCATCATCGGTTGCCTGCTGATCATGCGCCGCTCGTGGACGCACATCGACTGGGGGTTGAGCCGGGATCAGCGACTGGCCTACACGCGGGAATTTTCCGACTACAGTATGCCCCTCTTCGTGCAGGCCCTGCTTTCAGCTCTGGCGCTTTCGGCGGAACGATGGGTGCTCCAGTGGTTCGACGGCAGCACGCAGCAGGGCTATTTCGCACTCTCGCAACGGGTCAGCGCGGCGTGCTTCCTTTTCGTATCGGCCATGACCCCGCTCATCATGCGTGAACTCGCCATCGCGTGGGGCAAGGACGACCGCGAGCACATGGGACGCCTGCTCACGCGCTTCGCGCCGCTGCTCTTCGGCATCGCGGCGTGGTTTTCCTGCTTTACCGCCGTGGAAGCCTCCGTATTGGTGCATATTTTCGGCGGTGCGGAATTCGCGGCCGCGCTCATCCCGGTGCAGATCATGGCGCTCTACCCCGCGCATCAGGCCTACGGACAGCTTGCAAGCTCGGTCTTTCACGCCACGGGCCGCACCAAAACCCTGCGCAATCTCGCCTTTGTGGAACATTTCGGCGGTTTCGTCCTCGTCTGGCTGCTGGTCGCCCCGGAAAGCCTCCTTGGGATGGGCCTCGGCGCGACCGGGCTTGCCATCAAAACCGTGATCACCCAGTTCATCATGGTCAATCTGCTTTTCTGGATGGCTTCCCGCCTCATCCCCCTCAACTTTTTCCGCAACCTGCTCCTGCAAGGGCTGATCCTCGGCTCCCTCCTCGGGCTGGCATGGGTCTGCCGCGAGGCCACCGGCCTCTATTTCCCCGACGAGGCGCATCGGATCATCCGCTTCCTCTTCTCCGGGGTCCTCTACTCCTTCATGTCCCTCGGGCTGGTCGTCACCTGCCCCGGGCTTTTCGGCTGCACGCGGCAGGATTTCCGCGAAATGCTGATCCGCTTCCGCATCCTCAAGAAAAAATAGCGCACCCCACACGCGGTAAGGCACGCCGCACGCCCTCTCCCATCCGTGGGGATAAAGCTGTAGCCACGCTGAAAACGCAGCAAATTCCTCATGCCGCTCCCCGTACGCGATGGAGAGGCCGAATAAGGACGGCTACGCCTATGGTCTGAAGGGACCGCTCCGCGTATGCGGGGAAAAGACGTGGTTTTGCCCGGAGGTGGGGTGTGCCCCACACGGGCCGCTCCGGGTGCGGAGAGACAGCTTCCCCGATCCATCGCCGGGCACCAGCCCTACTACGTCCCCCCACACAAGGATAAAGCTTCCTCTCGCGCATACATCACAAAATCCGCATGACTGCATCCCCGCACAGGAGGATGGAGCGGAACCGCCGCCCGGATCGGGCAGCTTGGAGGGCGCTCCCGGAGATGGAAAAGCCCGACCGGAGTGCCTTACTCAGGCCCTGTCACAGGAAAGGAGCGTCTGCTTTTGAGCACCCCGGATTTCAGAAGGTCTCAACACTGTTGAGGCAACAGGCTCCACCATGCGAAACGTTCGTCCGCATTTTTCTGAAATCACAGAGGAAATATACCAATTGATTGCAAGAGAGCCATGCTGAAAAGGCAACATCAGGCGTCATCCCTCCTCCGGCAAGGAGGCTCCCTCCGCTGACGCCTTCTCAATCCACGCCGCCGCCGCCGCGAAGTCCGCAGCTACCACGCGGCGCGGCAGGCCCGGGCATTCCGCGTATCCCGATGCCGGGATCGGCAGGCCCGCCTCCCGCGCCTCTGCCGCGCCCTTGCCGCTGAGCACGAGTATCCCGGCGGCAAGCCCCGCGTTGGCGGCAAAGGCCAAATCATCCAGCTTGTCGCCAATCATCACGGTCGTTTCGGGGGAAAGGCCATGCCGTTCCCGCAGCGCCTCGAAAAGGCCGGGCAGAGGCTTGCGGCAGGAGCAGGCCGCCTCGGGCGCGTGAGGGCACCACACCGCATCGTCGAGGCGCACACCGCAGCCGCCGAGCAGTTCCTCCAGACGCCGTTGGCAGGCTCGCACCGCCTCCTCATCGAAATAGCCCCGCCCCACGCCGGACTGGTTCGACACCATAAAAAGCCGCCGCCCGTCCCGGGCCAGCCGCGCAAGGGCGGAGCCTACTCCCGGCAGAAGGACGACGCCCGCGGGATCGGCCAGATAATGACGGTCCTCGATGAGCGTCCCGTCGCGGTCAAGCAGCACTGCGCGCACAAAAGCCATGAAGAAACCTCCTTAAAAAGGCACGATGCGTCAAAGGACACAGGAACGTTGCACAAATCGCAGAAAGGAACCCTGAAAGGGCGTGTCCTCGTCTTGACACGTTTTGCAAGTTCCTGCAAAAGGAAACGCTTAGAATATGGAGGACGGAAAGCCGCCGCAGGAAAGGAAAGCGTTTTTCCGTTACGGTCTTATCGCCATTGAACACGTTGCCCGCAACATTTGGAGGAACTGTGGTATGATGCGTCTTTTCAGTGCGTCCCTCTTGTCTCTGCTCCTGTGTGCTTCTTTGGCCAATGCCGCGGAAAAACCCCTGATCGTGGCTTCCGACGCGACGTGGCCTCCCATCGAAATGCTTGACGAAAACAAAAACGTGGTGGGCTATTCCATCGACTACCTGAAAGCCGTGGCCAAGGAAGCCGGGCTCACCGTCGAGTTCCGCAACACGGCGTGGGACGGCATTTTCGCCGCGCTCGAATCCCGGCAGGCCGACATCATCGCCTCCTCCGTCACCATCACCGAAAAACGCAAGAAAGCCATGGGCTTCTCCGATCCCTACTGCGAAATCCGGCAGGCTGTGGTCGTCCCCGCGGGCGTTGAAATCACGTCGCTGAAGGACCTCGACGGCAAAAAGGTGGGCGGTCAGATCGGCACCACCGGCCTTGTGGAGACTCTGCCCAAGGCCAAGTCCAAGGCCATCGTCAAGACCTACGACGAAGTGGGCCTTGCCCTTGAGGACCTCGCCAAGGGCAACATCGACGCCGTGGTCTGCGACGACCCGGTCGCCAAGTTCTACGCCAACAAGAAGCAGGAATACAAGGGCAAGCTGCACGTGGCCTTCATCACCGAAGACGTGGAATATTACGGTTTCGCCGTGCGCCAGTCCGACAAGGACCTCGTGAAGAAGCTCAATGAAGGCATCAAGGCCGTCAAGGAAAAGGGCCTCGACAAGCAGATTGTGGAGACGTGGATCGGCAGATAGGCCGGTTTTTTCTCCTTTTCATATCAACCCGTAGCGGTTTACGGTACCGGCAGGGGAGTCCGCTCCTCTGCCGCCCGTTTGGTAAGGACCCTTTTCCGCGCGCCTGTGAAGGCTCGCCGCACCTTCCGCAAGGCCCCGCCGAGACGCCCCGCCGCTTGCCGGAGCCCGACATTTCTAGGAACCCGTATGAACAATGCTCCCAACATCCGCATTGAGGTCACCGAGGGCGCACAAATCCCCGATCCGAGCGACCGCAGGCTGATCAACGCATGGACGCTGGCGTTCTGCGTGGCGGTGGTGGCGCTGATCACCCTGTGCGCCACCCGGCCCGATCCCTATCTTGAAATCGTCAAATTCCTTCCCGACGGGCTCGTCGTTACCTTTGAGGTGACGATCCTCTCCCTGCTGTGCACCCTGCCCATCGGCCTCCTGACCGGACTTGGCCGCCTCTCGCGCAATCCCATCATCAACCTCGTGGCCTCGACCTACGTGGAAATCATCCGCGGCGTGCCGTTGCTCGTCCAGCTTTTCTACATCTACTACGCCCTCGGGCGCATCATTCAGGTGCCGCCGATGGTTTCGGCGGTCATCGCCATCAGCTTCTGCTACGGCGCGTACATGGGCGAAGTCTTCCGCGCAGGCATCCTCTCCGTTCCCAAGGGACAGACGGAAGCCGCCCGCTCCCTCGGCTTCAACCGCTTCCAGACCATGACCCTCGTCGTGCTCCCGCAGGCCATGCGCACCATCCTGCCCCCCATCGGCAACGAGTGCATCGCCATGCTCAAGGACACCTCGCTGGTTTCCATTATCGCCGTGGCCGACCTCCTGCGCCGCGGTCGCGAGTTCGCCTCGCAGACCTTCGACTATTTCGAGACCTACACGGTCATCGCCCTCGTATATCTCATCATCACCCTGCTGCTCTCCAAAGGCGTGAGCATGATGGAAGGGAGGCTCACCTATTATGACCGCGACAGAAAGTAAGGCTCCCGCCAAAGGCGACGGCCCCATCATCAGCATCAAGAACGTCTGGAAGTTCTTCGGGCAACTCACCGCGCTGCATGACGTGAGCTTCGACGTGCAGCCCGGCGAGCGGGTTGTCATCATCGGGCCCTCCGGCTCCGGCAAATCCACCCTGCTCCGCTCGATCAACCGTCTGGAGGTCATCGACAAGGGGATCATCACGGTCGAAGGGCAGGACATCAATGCGCCGGAAAACGACATCAACACCATCCGGCAGGACCTCGGCATGGTGTTCCAGAGCTTCAACCTTTTCCCGCACAAGACCGTGCTCCAGAACCTGACCATGGCCCCCATGAAGCTGCGCCATCTCTCGCGCCATGACGCCGAGGAGCGCGCCCTCCAGCTTCTGAAGAAAGTGGGCCTCTCGGAAAAGGTCAACGTCTACCCGAGCATGCTCTCCGGCGGCCAGCAGCAGCGCGTCGCCATCGCCCGCGCGCTGGCCATGCAGCCCAACATCATGCTCTTCGACGAGCCCACCTCCGCTCTCGACCCGGAAATGATCGGTGAAGTGCTCGACGTCATGGTCACGCTGGCGCGGGAAGGCATGACGATGGTTTGCGTCACCCACGAAATGGGCTTCGCCCGAGAAGTGGCCGACCGCATCGTCTTTATGGATCAGGGGCAGATACTCGAAGTGGCCCCGCCTTCCGAAATCTTCTCGAATCCGAAACACCCCCGCCTCCAGCAGTTCCTGAAGCAGATTCTCTAAAGAAGAAAAGTGCGGAGTCCGGCGGGAGCGTCCCGCACCCCCTGCCGGACTCCCCCCCGAAAGCCTTTCCGTCCGCGGAAGGCGACAGCACAAAGCCTTCCGGCGTATTCCACCGGAAGGCTTTTCTTTCCCTGACGCTATTCGGCCTTGCCGTCGTCCGGCGAAGACCCGTCCCCGCCGCAGGCACATTCCTTTTTGGGCTGGTACGTCACTTCTCCCGTCCCCATATTGAAATGCACTTCCACTTCGTCGCCCTCGGGCGTCTTGACCACCGTGCTCTTGCTGGCCATGCAATCGGGGCTTTGGCCCTTGCCGCTTTTCTTTTCGTTGCACTGACATGCCATACTCTTTCGCTCCTTTTAGGGTAATCGCTCCCCTGCGTCCGCAAGGGGCGGGGCAATCCGGCCCCTGCCTCTTTTGAATGGGAATGATTCTTGAGAAGTCAAGAGAGGCACCTTCCCCTCAGGCCGGGCCTCACACGCCCGAGAAGGCACGGCAAGTGGCAACCACGCCAAAAGCGTACACCTTTTCCCACAGAAGAAAGACATGGCGGTGCTTCACAGCTCACGCGAAATGGGATAGTCTCCTCCCATCAAGTGACCTGCATGGCGTTTTCCGTGCCGCAGGCTCCGTCTTTTCGCGGCCCCGCATGGCCGCATTACCACCCCCCGCGTGCGGGGGCGCACCGGGAGGGAGGCATGAGCAAGCCGAACCGCTATCGAACGGACACAGCGGGAAAAGGGGATGAGGAGCCGCGCCGCAGCCACTACGGGCTGGCGCTCTTCATTCTTGTCGCGCTGATGGGCGTGGTGGGTTGGTTCTGGCTGGCCCGCGATCCCTCGGCCCGGGATGAAATGACCCGCCGTATCGCCGTCCTCGAAAAAAACGGCCTTGAGCTGGTTTCGGACCTCGTGGACAAGTTTTCCACGCCGCCGCCACCGCCGGAAGTGGGCGCCGTGGCCGGGGGAAGCATCCCCGGTGCGCCGCCGAAATA
Organism: Candidatus Bilophila faecipullorum; assembly: GCA_944326695.1. GTDB lineage: Bacteria > Desulfobacterota > Desulfovibrionia > Desulfovibrionales > Desulfovibrionaceae > Bilophila > Bilophila faecipullorum. The sequence goes on from CALVEZ010000012.1 coordinate 80,887, forward strand.
CCGTTCGCCCATCGAAACGTCCGCCGAACTGGAAGAAGCCCTTGCACAGGAGCGGCCCGTGCAGGAAGGCGGCGCCGAAATGCGAGGCCCCTACGCCGGGCCGGAAGAGACGCCTCCCTCGGACGCCGGGCGGCAGGATGATGCGGTTGTCCGTATCGCCTTCATCGACGATCTGGCCGGATGGATGGTGACGCATTATGTGCCGGGCACCCCTGCGGGACGGGGGGGACGGCTCACCTCAAGCCTGCAAGGAGCCAACCTCCGTTACGGGCTGGGCATGAACGGCCTTGCGTGGATCGGGGACGACCTGCCCGCCGGGCGCGCCGCCGCGCTTGATCACGTCTTCACCCCCGGTATGCTGGATGCCCTCTACAAGCTGTATATCGACCGCTTCATGGAGGCGGTCACACGGACGGCCAGCGGGCCGCTCCCGGACGGCGGCAGCCTCACCCCCGCTCAGCGCAACGAATTCTACCGACTGTACGCCCGCCAATTCCGGGGCGTTTCCGGGGCGTTGCAGGCTATCGCCTCCATGCCGGATTTCCTGCGCCAGATGGAAGCCGTCCACGCCGCCGCCGACGCGGTGGTGAGCGCCAACGCCCAATATTCCGAAGTGACCTTCGCTGCCGACGAAGCCCGCTCCAACGGTGACTACGCGCGCTACAACACGCTGCGCCAGCAGACGGAAGCCAAGGGCCGCCAGTATCAGGAATCCGTCATCGCCCGCGAACGCAGCCGCGAAGCCTTTATCCGCCAGCTCAAGAGGACGCCCGACGCCCGAACACTGGATAACGCCTCCCTCATCTATATCGCGGAGTGGATCGAGCGCCGCGTCCGCCATCACCCGGAAAAACTCACGGCCGCCGGGCAAGCCGCCAGCCTCTTCCAGAATCTGGCCGCCCAGTTTGAAGCTGCGGAAAAGGCCGCAGGAGCCGCCCAATGATCCGCTGTCTCTTCGTTGCTCTGATGTTCGCGCTGTGCGCCCTGTGCGTGCGGCCCGTTTCAGCCTGCGCCGCGCCTCAGACGCCGGAAGCCGTGCTCACCCAAATACAGCGCTCCATCGACGAGGCCGATCTGCCCTCTTTCGAGCGCCATGTCGACGTTGACGCCCTGCTCGATCAAAGTGCCTCGGCTCTCATCGCCAGCCTGCAACGGGCGGGAAAAGTCAATACCTCCGGCCTGCCGCCCATGCTCGCGCTCATGGTGGCCTCGGTGCAGGACCCGTCCATGGCCAAACAAATCAAGAACCTTCTCGTGCAGGAAACCGGGACCTTCGTCCGCTCGGGCATCGAATCCGGCTTCTTTGCGGGAAAGCCTGCCGCCGCCAAACCCAAAGGGCTCCTCGCCCCGCTGTTCGGGGACGTGTCCACAGGGCGCAAGGAACTGAAGCCCCGCGGGGCTTCCCGCAAGAGCAAAAATGCCGCCGTCCTCCCCGTCACCATCCACGATTACGGCAATGGCCGAGATTACAAGGTCGACCTCGGGATGATCTCCAACGGGAAAAGCTGGAAGGTAAACCGCATCGCCAACATGGACACGCTGCTTGCCCGCCTCCAAAAAGAAGCCGCCGAATAAACCAAGCCTATTGTAGAAGCCCCCACCAAACAGGCCCCGTAAAAAGTGCCCTTTTCCAAAGACTTTTTACCAAAGGCTCTGTCATAGAAATACTTGACTGTTTTTTACTACCCCGGAATTTCAAAAGTTTTCAACACAGTTGAGACAACAGTCTCCACAATGCAAAAAACCCCTCCGCATTATGGTGAAACCCCAGAGGAAATGCTCAATCAATTGCCAGAATAGAGCCTTTCCAAACAACAAAGCTCTGCCGCAGGAAATGCCGGGCAGAGCTTTTAACAATGCAAAACATCACTCTTTTCTACTCTTCTCAATACCGCCCCCCAAAAATATAAAGATTGAATGTAAAGATGTGCCCTCATCTCTCTCACATCACATAACAAATACATCCATCACCACTCTGGCACAACCAAACGCCAACGCACGGCGCTTGCCATCTCCACATCTTTTGGGGAGTCAGCCGGGGGACGTAACGCCTCCGAAGACGGCCCTTGCATCCCCCCAACCCTGTGTAGACCCATACGAAAGTCTTTGAAGGGGGGGGGGGTGGTTTGGAGGGGGCGGGGGAAACTCTCTGCAG
>CALVEZ010000013.1 GCA_944326695.1 Candidatus Bilophila faecipullorum
TCTCTTTTAATTCTGTATAATTCTATAGAGAAAATATAATGAAATATAAGAGTATCTCTCTCTCTCTCTCTCTCTCTCTCTCTCTCTCTCTCTCTCTCTCTCTCTCTCTCTCTCTCTCTTAATCCTTGCGGCAATGCTTACCGTTGCCCCTATAGCCTCAGCAACGGAATATAAGATTGCCGGTGTCTGGCAACACCGTCCCTTTTCATGGGCGGATCGCAACCTTGCCAAAGGAAATCACGACGACAATATGCGGGCAAGCACTCGACTGCGTACGTGGATCGAGATCATTGCATCCGAATCCCTTAAGGGGGTCGTCTATTTCCAGGTAGGCCATCAGAACTGGGGATACCAGAGTCAGGGGGCGGCCCTTGGAACGGATGGCAAGTTCATCGGTATCCTCGAAAGCTACGTTGACTGGGCCATTCCCGATACTGAGGCCAGAATGCGCGTAGGGCTGCAGGGTTTCGCTCTGCCGAGTTTCACCACCATCGGCAACGCCATTTCCACTGATTCTACCTATGCGGGTGGCGTCGTATTTTCCACACCGTTTACTGAGAATATAGGTTCCAACCTGTTCTGGTTCCGTCTCGAAAATGACAATGCCCTCACCTACGATTCCGAAACGAAGAAGACTTTTAACCCGCATGATGCCATGGATTTCGTGGGGATGACTTTGCCCATTACATTCGATGGAGTCCGGGTAACACCGTGGGGGATGTATGGTTTCGTCGGGCGGGATAGTTTTCAGGGAACAGACTTCAACTTATCCATTGCCCAGCAGGGTATGATGCCCCTTGGAGCAACTTCCTCCATCATAAGTGCCAGCGACAAGGCGCATGGAAGCGCGTGGTATGGCGGCATTGCCGCACAGCTCTCTGCTTTTGAGCCCTTCAATTTTGCTCTTGATGCCGCATATGGATCCGTAGATGTAGGAACGTCCGAACTCAACGGTCGTCACTTCGACGTCAAGCGGTCAGGCTGGTATGCCGTCTTTCTTGCTGAGTACAAGATGGATTTCGGCACGCCGGGGATACTTCTTTGGTATACGTCCGGTGATGATGCCAATCCCTATAACGGTTCTGAGCGTCTGCCTTCCATTTTTCCCGACATGTATCCCACATCTTATGGCTTTGACGGCACTAACTACGGCGGTGCTGCCTTGACGCTTGGTTATGGCATCAGCGGTACATGGGCGGCCATGGCACGGATCAATAATATTTCTTTCTATGAGGATCTGTCGCATGTGCTGCGCTTGGTCTATTATCAAGGCACAAACAACACACAGATGGTGCGGGATAAATTCATTACCAACCCACAGGATACTATCGGCAGCATGACATATATGACTACTGCGGATAAGGCTGTTGAGTTCAACTTTGATTCCACCTATAAGATTTATGACAATCTGACCATGCACGTTGAACTCGGTTATATCCGTATGGATCAGGATAAGGAACTTTGGCGTAGTGTTGGGTATGAAGCCAACAAAAATAACTTCAAGTATACACTTTCATTCCAGTATATGTTTTGACGCATGCTAAAAAAGGAGTTCATATACGATAAAAGAACACCAGCCTGCTTGTGATGTTTCATGACAGGGATACGGATAAAAAATGCCGTATCAGTCGAGGGAATGAACTAATATTCCCTCGACAAATGAAAGAGCCGGAAAGGAAAAACTTCCGGCTCTATTTTTATATTTGCCTATCCATACAGGAAGAATCGTTAACTATCTAAGTTTCCTATGCAAGTATTTTTACCAGCCACAGCCGCCACACCCACCACATCCGCCATGCCTGCCGCCGTAATGGTGTTGTATTTCTATATTATGGGCAGTAAAAGCCGCTGTTGCACTTGTGGGGATGAGAATACCACATACTAATAATAACAAACAAATAAGAGAAGCTTTCATAATAACTCCTTACTGCTGTTCTTGTTCCCTTTTCATTGTAGGTTCAGTTAACCCTCCAGACAAGAGAAATCGCATTCTTGAACATACCGTTTAGAGGCATGTCCCGGAAAATACGGCGCAGGCTTTTTCACTGGCCTCTCTACTTTCCGCGGTGGTGACGGAGAGGTAGGCCAGGAGCCGAGCGAGATGTTGAGAACGCTGTTCTTTGTCCCCACCTTTCCGCCAGCCGCCACAGCCCAGCCGGTAATGGTATTCCGGATGGCGCAGCAGCCCGCCGAACGCCATCCCTGCCGCTTCGACGGGGGCCTTGCCGAAGATCATGACGTTGCTGACTTCACTTGAAGGGCTATAGAGCGGCAGGAAAACGTCGCAGTTCTCCGGGGCACTGCCGGAACCGGGACTTACTTCAAAAGGGAGCGGCAGAAGGTAGGAACATTCGGCGAGTGTTTGCAGGATATAGGCGCTGATGTCCGCTTCCCTGTTGAGTAAGGCGAAGACCAGTGCGGTAAGCAGGTTATTCAGGGTGTTCCATGTACCGATATTTTCCCGCAGCAGGCGGCTGGGGTGGGCGATGCAGCTGCGTGCTGCAGGCGTAACGGGCAGATCGGCAATAGGGAACACCTTATCTTCCCTGCCGAGCACGGCAGGGATCGCCAATGCCCTGCGGACGGAACCGTTGAGCGCCTCGAGACATGCCGTACGAGCTTCGGCATCCTGAAGATTATTGAGCCACAGAACGAGATAGTAGTTCAGCGGTACGCTGCACCACTTACCCTTGCCGCGTTTCACCCAATCCTCCAGCCAGGCATGTACAGGAGCCATGAAATTGTTTCCCGCAGCGAGCAGACTGTCTTTTATACCGGTCATGACGCTGAGGCTGTATGCCTGGAACATGCGCAGTTCACCCGGTTCATAAAGATGAAAGAGGCTGTGCGTCGTGATTCTTTCAAGATCAGCTTCCGTTTTGGCCACGCTTCTCATAAGGACTCCTCTGATGTTCGGTATCGGAGTTCAAGAAGTGCGTCGAACGACGAAAACGTTCAATGTGAAGGGGAGGCTGGAAAGGCATCAGCGGATAGTTGAGCGTACTTATGCTGTTTGTTGCCCTGGTGGGCCGGCAAACCAGATGCAGCCGAAGATTTTGGACTCTCTTATGGAGGGGGATGTGAGCGTAGAAACGAACGTAACGAGAGGCTTGTCTATGCCTGGGATACGGGTCCGTGACACGGGAAAAATCATCGTGCGAGTGAATTTTAAGGCAAAAAATTATAATGGGACAAAAAGGAAGATCGATGATCTGTACCAATTCCGTCAGAAAAGAGGAGTCACGCAAACCAGGGGCGTCTTCACGGCGGCGACGAACGAGGCGGAAAAAGGATAGTTTCAAAGAACCGGGGATTCAAGGGGCAGGACTGTGAAATGTGCGGATACAGGGGGGGGCGCCACATCCCTTTATCGCATCAACCGCTGCTAGGGCGGAGCATGTACGCCAGTAGCGTCTTCACGGCGGCACCTGTATCCAGCCTTATTTTTCATAGGCGATTAGGGAAAAAAAGCAAGAAATGGCTGACTACTGGCGAACACCTGCGCTTTGACGCCACCAACAGCCGTCTGTGCTTCGGCGGACGCTTCGCTTATACTGTGAACAAATACCTTAAACGGAAAACACGTTATGCAAAAAGGCATCCCGGTTCCTGCCGCCAACAGAAATCGGAGCTGGCACGGCGTGGTAAGTGCCCCCGTATACGGCTCCAAGACGGTTTTACTTTTTAGACCTCGGCTCATCGCAGTGGGCCGAGGTCATGTATATCTTGTCTCCTCTTGACAAGAAAAAGTATAAAAACGGAATCGAGTGCTGTCATGTATTCGGAATCTGAACCAGCGACGGGCAGACTCCAATATTCTCCGAGGGCGGATGATTTGAAAGTCCGATCAAGCGGAGGTTCATATGATGATCGTTGAAGGTCGGGTGTATCCGGACAATTTGGTTGCTCTGCCTGGGAGCGAACTGAACAAGACGGCTGCGTTTTCTTCTTTGCAGCGTATCGGAGGCGGGGCGTTGCGGCGGAAAATGTCTGTATACGGGGCCCGTTTCCGTTCTGCGGCCGAGGCCGGAGCTCAGAGGGCAGGGCGGATGGCACGTGAAAACCGTGGGTATCTTGCCGGAAGCTTTGGTGTGAGTGGAGCCGGAGCTCTGGGTTATGCAGGCTCCCCCGAGGCCGACGTTTTTGAGCGAATTGTTCCTTGGCTGCGCAAGGGCAGGCGTATTGATGAGATGCTGACAGGTTCTCCCGTGGACGAAGAGTCCGGGAACGAAAGGGTGAAGTGAGATGCCCAAGACCTTTGCCCAGTATCTTGTGGACAAGTGTCTGCCAGCCGGAATGGGGATTGTGCGGCAGGTGGACGATGTGTATCTGGCTCAGCTGCTTTCCGATGTGGCGACCCGATACCCTGACCGCTATGATGAGGTCGTCAGCTCTCTGAAACGTCTTGGGGACAGGCTATCTACCTACGAGCCGCTGACCATCGGGCTTGACGAGCTATCCGTTCCCAACAGAGACAAGCGCGACGCCATCATCAGGGCGCATCAGAATGAGTTGCAAGAGGATATCAAGGCCGGGCGGGATCCGATTCCCGGACTTGAACGTCTGCAGCATGAACTTGCGACCAATGATCTCGACGGGCGAACGGATGACGCCTCACAGATGGTACGTTCCGGTCTGAAATCCGGCGTGACGCAGCTCATGAAGATTCGTACATCGCCGGGCGTCGTTGCCGATCACAATGGAAACATTGTGCCGGAAATATGGCCGAAAAGCTATGCCGAGGGCGTGGATCCACTGCACTTCTGGCTCGGCGCCACGGAGAGCCGCCGGAACATAGCCATGGGGCAGGTGGCCACCGCCGCGCCCGGAGAGATGAGCAAAGTCATCTCCGCAGTGTTGGCTCCGGCTGTTGTCTCACGCGAAGACTGCGGCACGGAGCGGGGCATCCTGCTTGGCGTACGGGATGAGGACATCATAGACCGCTATCTCGCACGGACTGAGGGAAAATTCAAGGTCGGCACACTGGTGACGGCCGACGTGCAGCAGGAGATGCTCAGGAGCGGCATGGATCGGGTACTTGTCCGCAGCCCGGAAACCTGCATGGCGCCGGGGGGCTCGGTTTGCCAAAAATGTATGGGGCTGCGTCCCGGTACGGGAAAGCCTTACCGGATAGGCGACAATGCGGGACTCATCACAGCGGGGTCGCTGGGCGAACCCCTGACCCAGATGTCACTCGCCGCGAAGCACAGCACGACCATGGCCACCAGTGAGAAGAAGCTCATGGGCGAAAAGGGCTTCCGGCAGATTGTGGAATCACCGTCCAACTATCCGCACCGGAAGGTATTGTGTGAAGTCATGGGCGAGGTACAGTATGTGCGCCCGGCACCACAGGGCGGCAAACTCATTACCATCCGCCAGACCCAGCCCGTGCCCGATCGCTATATTGAACTGGCGCGGCCGACGCCGGATCGGAAGGGGTACTGGGATTACCATGTACCCCAGAATCTTGAGGTGCTGAAGCATATAAAACCCGGCATGAAAGTGTACCCGGGCATGGAGCTCAGCTCCGGTGTGGACAACCTGCGGGATATCGCCCGTCTGCGCAATCTTGGTTATCTGCGTTCAAGTGCGACACAGGCCATGTACGATGTCTACAGGAATACGGGCAATAAGCTCGACCGTCGCCATTTTGAGCTGCTGGCCCGCAATGCTCATCCGTATGTGCGGGTCTTGAAGGCTCCGGCCAGTTTCCCATACTCTCCAGGGGAGAGCATTGCGTACAGCGAACTTGAGAAGGCGGTGTCTTCCATGCCGAAAACGGAGGTTTCCCTTGACTCCGCCATAGGAGCCATTTTGGCCGAAGGTGTTCTGAACATGACCGTTGGAACGGAAATCGACGCTCCCACACAGGCCTATCTGAAACAGGGCGGCATAAAAAAGGTGAAAACGGTACAGGGGCTGGAAATTGCTGCGGATGAGCTGCCGCTTACCAGAGTGCCGCAGCAGAGCGAAGACTGGATTGCCGGGCTCAATACCAGGTATCTCCGTCAGCAGATCGGAGAAGCTGCCATGTACGGCAAGAAGAGCGACATCCACGGGTACAATCCGATTCCCGCTTACGCATATGGCGTGGAACTGGGAAATTCCGGGGAAGGGAAATATTAGGCCCCGCCGGAATGTCAGTTTTTTTATGTTGCTGAACATAGTTCACAAACTTGTCTGCCTGCCTGTGGGTTTGATATAGAACATGAGTGCCGCATCTTACTCGAGACATTGGAGTCGTTCCGTGCCGTTTCTTGAACTTCTTGCTTTGGCTGTGGCTCTTGCCATGGATGCCCTTGCCGTGTCTGTTGCGACGGGCATCACCCTGGGAAAGCCCAGTTTGGTTCAGCTGTTGCGTATGCCTCTGGCCTTTGGTCTGTTTCAGGCTGTTATGCCGGTAACAGGGTGGCTGCTTGGTCTTAGCGTCCGACATCTTATTGAGCGATGGGATCACTGGATTGCCTTTGCCCTGCTGGCTTTCGTTAGTTTGAATATGTTGCGTGAAGCCTTTTGGGGTAAAGAAGAAAACGTTGAAGCAAAGGATCCTACATCGGGTCTGACGTTGCTTCTTCTTGCCGTGGCGACCAGCATTGATGCCATGGCCGTGGGGCTTTCCTTCTCCCTTCTTCATCTGCCTATAATATTTCCAGCAATGATTATTGGGATAGTGTGTACACTGATCAGTGCTGGAGGCATGGCAGCGGGAGCGCGTCTAGGGCGGATTGGCTGTGTACGGTGCTGGGCCGGAGTTGCGGGAGGTGTGGCCTTACTCGGTATTGGACTCAGTATTCTGTATGAACATGGAGTGTTTGATGCTGCGGGCAGTTGAACGTACGAGGAGCATGAGCTAAAAAAAGGTTCTCCATTCCTTTGCAGAAGGGAGAACCGTTGGACGGACAGAATTCAAATGAAACTGCTGTCCGGGCATGAAAGAAGCCTGATGTCTGCTTTGCGGGATAGCGGGTGAAACATCCTGAGTTCTTCGTCGGAAAAGTTGACGGCAAATGCTTCCAGATCATCCATAATTCCCGTGGAAAAACCTGAAAAGGCGGAGTCCCAGCGCATTCCGCATCGTTTGCATACCCTATGGGCGAGGAGTGTGTTGGAATCATCGAATCCCGCCAGTCCTGTATGACGACTTCCACACTGCGGGCAACTAGTGCAGTTCTCATATTCTTTACACATAAGCTTATTTCCTTATTTCAGGTAAACGGAAGGCCCTTCCATCAGAAAATGGAAGGGCCTTCCGTTTGTTTCAGGATAGTTATCTGATTTCAGTAGGCCACCATTCGCATCTCATAGAAACAGGGAAGTATTGTTGCACGACATACTCCTTTTAGTTTTCTCCGTTGGGACTATCGGAACCGCTGTCAAGCATTCCTGCTTTGGCTGCGCCGCAGACTGCGGAAGCCGCAGCCGCCGCGCCGACGACGAGACCGAGAAGGAAGGAACCGAGACTGAATTGTGCCTTGTTTTCCGACATGGGGGACTCCTTTTATAGAAATTGTTTTACGGACTAAGTTTCCCTTTCATATTCTTATACCAAATTTGGAGGCCGGAATTTGGCACACTGAACCGTACAGGATCGCGGAGCATGAAAGCTGGCCATCTTGACAGGTAATGGTGAGCATTTTATATATGAAATATATTTCAAAATAATTGGAGCAGAAATGCGACCACAAAAGACTCGTCTGATTGCTCACCAGCCCGCATGGCGGCGTTATTTTCCGGAAGGGTGTTTGGATGCGGCGGAAATGGCGTTGAGCCTCGACATGTTGGAGGCACTGCGTTTGGTGGATGCCGAAGGCATGTCGCAGGAGGCTGCGGCGAACTGCATGGGAATATCCACACCGACGCTTTGCCGTTTGTTGGGCGAGGCCCGGCGGCGTGTTGCCATCGCATTACGTGACGGGTGGATTCTGTATTGCGAAGGCGGCAATGTGCAGATGCGTTCTCAGCACGGTCAGGAGCGTCATGGCGGGCCGCATGGACATGGCCTTCAAAGTGTACGGCATGGTGAGAGCTGCGGCGGACAGAGGCGCAGGGCAGGCCGTTCGATTCTCAATGGCGGAGGCGGAACGCCCGAGGAGGATATGGCATGATGGGCAAGATGGCTGTCGGTTTGTTGGGGCTTATGGGGAAGGGACTGCTCGGCGGCGGAACCAGGAGAGCCGGGACGGCCTTGTCAATTTTGGGTAAAGGCTCAGGCTGTATGCGGAGCGGAGGGCAGGGGTGCGGCAGTGGAAGAGGCGGCAGAAACTCTTCTCCGTTGGAAGAGGCGCTTACTTCCCTGCTGGAGCGTAATGGGGCCGCGGCAAAGGCGTGTCTTTCGACTGCTTCCCGATCTGAACTTGAAGCGTCTTCTGCTGATGCTGACATCATAGATGTATGTGCAGTGGAAAAAACTGCTTCTGCCCGGAGCAGCGCCGCCGAGAGGGAGGCTGCTTTAAAGGCCCTCGCGCGGCATATCGTCAGCTTCACAGACGGGCGAGTGAGGTTGCGACATGAGGTTTTCAAGAAAGCGTTTGTTCATGCGCCCCTGCAGCAGGCTCTTACCGCTGGCGGGATGTTTACTTCCGTGGAGTTCAAGGCTTCTACCGGCTCGGCGTTGTTGCTCTATGATGCCGGGAAGATGAGCCGGACTGAGTTCATGGAAGCTGCTCTGCCGCTGGGGAGCTTTCTGGCGGAGAACTGATCTCGTAAGACAGCCGGGAGAATGTGTTCCTGTCCCGGCTGATTTTTGATGATAATTATGAAATATATTTCAAAAAAGGAGTGAAGTTATGACTACTACGATGGAAGGAAGACAGATGGAATGCGGTTCCGGCAGAGAAGGGCGGACAGTCAGGCATCGGCATGGTCAATGCATGTGCCATGGTCGAAGGGGAGAACATTCCGCTTGCCAGGGGCAGAATCGGGGTTGCAGTTCCGAAAAAGGACGAGGATCGGGGAAACGCTGTCATCGTCATACAGAGGGGACACGGCAAGCCTGTTCTCAAGAATGCGAGTAGTAGAATCCAACGCATCTGTTTTGTTAGAATAGGTCACTAAAAAAGCGCCAGGCAGAAGTCTTTCTGTCTGGCACTTTTTTATTACCCGAAACTACCCCATCTCCTCTTACTTCGTTTGGCAATCGGCAAATCACAAGCTGAACAGAGTTCAGTTCCCTCCGCAATTTTTCTTGGCAGATTCATTAACTGACTCACAGAATGGGAGAATGAGAGCATGGGATGACCAAGGAAGAATTCACAGCGCAGTACAAGGAGAATACGGATGAGCTTGTGTGGGCTTCGCGTTGCGATCCGGCGGAACGTCAGAAACCTGACGCCGCCCGCATCGTTACGGGGTGGACGGTGGAGAAGCCGGGGCATCGGCTGTTCAACTGGCTGTTTCACCGGAGCGACACGCGTATTCTTGAACTTGAAGCGACGGTAGCATGGCTGGAAGCGGAGCTGGAAGAGATCAGGGCTCTGCTTAGGCCCGGGGAAAACTGAATATGGATGTTAAAGTGGTGGGAGGCGGAATTGCGGTATTGCTGATTCTGGGAGGTTGTTTTCTCTGGGAGGAACTGGATGAGGCGCGTGAACGGGCCGCCAGAGTGGAAGAGCGATTGGAAGGAGCCCTTTCAATCCTCGGCAGGATGGAGAGTTCGACGAAGACCATGCAGAAGCTCATGCTGGAATGGCGCGAAGGTCAGGAAAACATACACGGCGAGTTCCGGCGGCAGGCCGCCGTACTTGAGGAGGTACTTAATCGTGATCAGACCACCCGTGATTTTGGCGACATGCGTGTTCCTGACAGCGTGCTCGAACTCTATACCCGCTCCAGTCATCCAGATTCCGGCAGTTCCCCCGACGGCCTGCATGCAGGAAAGGGCGGAACCGACACTTCGGGGCAACAGAGTCAGGGATCTGCTGCATTACCTTGATGAAATACGGCTGCAGCTTGCGCTGGCCAATGAAGACAAGGTCTGCCTGCGGAGATGGTGGGCGGAAGTAGAAGAAGCCGTACATATGAATGAACTGAATACGCCGTGACAATATTGGATTGCGGGCGCCTTCCCGCAGGAGGAGCGTTATGTATCCCAAACTGTTCGGCCGGAACGGGATGCTTGGCGGGACCATCAATCCCCTGGTGACCGGCGGCATGGTCGGCCACGCCGTGGCAAGCGGACAAAATTCCCTCGGCGGAACCCTAGGAGAAACTGCGGGAGGCCTGTACGGTTACGGATTGGCCCAGAATTTCGGGCGGAGGCTGAAAAGAGGCATCGGAGCGAAAACCATTGGCAAAAGGTTGGCACGTGGTCTGCTTGGACTCCCTCTGTCACTCATAGGCGGTATGACTGCGGGGTGGTTTGGAGGCAAAACGGGAGACAGACTGATTCCTCTGAAATTTAGGCCGGAAGGACAAAAGACAGCCGCCTTTTCGAATGGAAGCAACCACCGCGCCCTGCGCGGAAAAACACAACTCTGTGAGGACAGTATGGACAAGATGGCTTTTGCCGTTCGGAATGCGGAAGTACGTGGTGCGCTTGCCGCGTTTGTGGACGCGGATCTTATCAAGTGCGCTTCGACTTCGGATTTCGATGCACTGGCGGAACGGGTCGCCTCTGACATTCCGGAAATGGATTATACGCTGGATGACATTGCCGCTGCAACACAGCTCGCCCTTTCCGGGGAAAACAGGGAGAAAACGGCCGCGGAACATTCGTCTGATGTAAAAGCGGCGCTTGGCGAACTGATGCTGATGAAAGTGGCGGGAGAAATCGACAGAGCCACCTTCAACCGGGAAGCCGCCCCTCTCGTGAAAGAAGCCATTTCTCTCGAGGGCGCTGGACAGGCGCTGAGAGGACTCGGCAAGCGCCTGTATACCATGGACTCGGAAGAGGCCGCCCGTCATCTCGGCGGAGCGGCGGGCAAGGCCAGGGATTACCTGCTGGGAGGATTCAAGCTGGAAGGAATTCGTGACGCGGCAGCAAAGCGTAAGGCCCTGGCTGCGTTCAGGGAGAACATCCGCAAGGTGACTGGCACGCGGGCAGCGCGCAGAGTCCGGCAGGATGCTCTCGGTACGGTGGGTACCAAGGCCGAGCGCAGCCGTACGCGCGGTCTTGGGCAGGCCGCCGCAGCATATGGCTTGGCGGGGGCCGGTCTTGGAGGAGCGGCTTATGGGGCCAAAAAGCTTTACGACCGTTTCGGGCGCGGACGGGAAGAGGATATCGCCGCCGCCCTCGGCGAATAAATACGGGACGCCGCTCCGAGAACACGGGAGCGGCGTTCCCGCTTGAGAGGTAGGCATGCTTTCGGCTTTCCGACAATTCCATCCCATGGGGGGGGCCCGAGACGGACTTCTGACGAGTCTGCGTTCTTTTCTCACGAAGGATTCCAGAACCCGCTCGTTAGGCTTGCTCGGTACAGGGATTACCGGTGGGGCGGCCCTTGGCCTGGTTCAGGGAAGGCAGGGAACACACCCGTCTCATGTCAGGGCCTTACCCAGGCTTGATGCCGAAGAGCTGGTAGCCCCAGAGGGGCGGCGGAATCCGTCCGCAGACTAGGGCATCGTTGTCATACGCAGAGACACATCATGGCAGTATCTCCCAACGTATCCGCATGGATGAACAGGCAGCAGGCGACGCATGAGAACGCCGAGCAGATTTTCGTGCGCAATTTCAGCACACGGGCTTTCGAGGCTTTCCGGGCGAAGGTGCCGGAACTGATGGAATATATCGTATCCTTTCGCGTCCTCGCCAGTGATCTGAAGAATTCCAACGCGTTCGGCTGCTTTATCATTCGTAGCGGGAATAATATTCAATATATTCCCATCGTTATGTCCGGCGGTTCACTTGAGCCGTGCGAACTGCTGTACGACAGGCGGGAAGACAGGTTCCAGCCTCTGGTGCCCGATACTGTAGATGCCATTCGGAAAGCGAATATGGTAACGGACCATAAGACTGTTTCCCCCGTTCAGAATGTTGAGGACACAAGATCGCTGTTTCGCCGTCTTGTCCGGCCTCCGTGCGGTTCCAGCGTCATTCTGGCGTCGTCATCCGCCAATTCTGTAGCCGGTCTACCCATAAAGGCCAGAGTTGCCTTGCGGGAGTATCTGAAGGAACAGCCCGGCCTACTTGCAAAAATTGCCGAATTTTATCCGGTGGAAAAGCTCGGTGCAAGCCTGGTCGTGTCGGAAGCGGAGGAACCTCACGTGGAGTCCCCCACGGTGCTTCGCCTTGCCGATTTGAACAGGGAAAACTCAGGATGGCTCACGGGACGCCAGAAAGAAGATATGCGCGTGAGGGGATACACCCTCGTCAACGCTGTGGACTCGCCGGGAATCGCCATCATCAGGCAATCGGAAGCTCCGCTTGAAGGTGTCTTCTCGTATACATGGGGGGGAGAAAATGAATGTTGCAGCGCTTGTACATCGTCTTCCGAGGCGGGGAATGATCGAAGAGCGGACGACATTGTTGGAGAGGGTTTTCTCGCCGAAGCGTTTCGTGTCGGTCTCGCAGGAGTGGAAAGTATCCCGGTACTTGTCATGGGCGGTTATGTTTTTGATGGTCGTGGAGCCTGTCTGAGGATGGAAGGTGGAGATTGCCTTCTCTTGCGGAAGTCCGGCACGGCACTGTCCGGGGATGAGCTGAAAAAGTTCGGGGCATTTGGGGACACGCGGCGTTTCCGTTCTCTGCCCACGGGCAGGCTTTTGCCCATCCTGAGAAACCGCAGGGGCTACCCATGCGCAGTGCGCGACTGGGATACTTTCGGTCTGCGTGTTACCGCCTGTGAGGGAATAGGCAGGCATCCGTTCATTGCGGAGAAGGACGGCAGTGTCTACATCACCCCCGGCGAGAACTGGCAGCCGGGCTTTATCCTCTCTCCTCTGCTGGAGGTAGGCTGGCTGGGAAACCGGATGTCCGGCTGGACATTACCGAAGGGTACTCTGTGGATGCACCTGCCGGACGACATGAAACGCCTTTCCGGTCTGCTCCGTAACATTGACGATTTTTGGAGGGCTGTGCGTTCCATTTCCACACTTCTGGTCATCCAGCGTGAGAGCGGCGTCATAACGGTGACGGACAGACGGGAGGAAAAGACAGCGGGTTTTGCGGACGAGGCGGGAGCGGCGGAGTTCATCGTCCGCAAGTATGGACTGGGACCGACCCAGGTTCGGAAGGTACTCGACAGCGAGCGTTCGTTTTTGTTCGGGAAGACTGCCGCAGCATTGCCGGAGGCCACGGAAGCGTCGGAAGCTGCCTTTGAACCGGATGTCCTTTCGAGTTTCGTGGAACTTGGTGACAGCGACGAGTTGCCTCTCGGTATATTGGCTTCATTCAGCAACGATCCGGATGTACGAGAGCAACTGCTTGATTTTTTGCCGGATTTTGAACGCACAGGAGATAAGCTGGGGCGCTGCATTCTTTTGTTCGGTCTGAAGAAGAAGGACTTGTCCGACTATTACGGGGCGGAAGAACTGGATGCCCTTATGGCGTCATGTCGCAAGGTGTTTTCTCTTATAGGAGGTATCGTGTTCAGGCTGAGGTCGTACATCAATATGGTCTGACGGGAGAGGTTATGTTCAGTCTGGACGGAGCCGCGCGCCGTATAGAGGAGTTCGTGCGAGTGCTCCATGTACCGGACAAAAGCGACGGCCTCAGTGAGGCGCAGACGGCGTATTACGCGTTTCTTACGGAGCAGAAAGGCGACGATATTGCCGAAATTGTCTTTCATCGACTCCATGGTGATGAGACGCAGAAGATGGTCATAGAAGCCCTGATTCTTGGAGGATGTCCGCCTGAGGAGGCGGAAAGGGCGCTGAAAGTACCGATCCGGGCTTATGAATGGTATCGTGAACTGTTTTTTGACACGACCTGTTTCCTTACCGTGCTGGATCGTATCGCCTATCTGGACAGCATCGACAACGATGAGGAGAGACAGCTCAAGCTCAGAGCCGTAGATTTGGGATACGAGTATGTTCTTTATGTTTATGCCCATGTCATTCCGGAGACTGACCGGCAGTTCGAACTCTTGCGCCGTATGTACATGAGTACAGCCTATAAGGCGCTTACAATGAACTATGCGGGAATGGGAGGAACGATCACGAAACACGCCATCGAACATGCCAGACTCATGCTTCAGGCCTTTACCGCCATGGAACGGAGTCGTCCTGACAATACGGGGCAGAGCGAGGCGCTTATCAGAATTGTGACCGAACCGGTAAGAAAAGAGGAACCGGAAATACAGGCCAACGATATCATATAAGGAAGTTAGCATGCTGATCATGCCAGCGACGACAAGGGATTTCCATGAAATGGCGGCGGCTGTGGCCGCGGACTTTTTTGAGAACGGCGTGCCCCTTGTGAAGGGCATAATGGAGAGGGCGAAATCGGATCAGCTCGTGCCTGAGGAAGTGCGCCGTCTGACGGAGAAGGCCAATACCGCAGCCATGTTGCAGCTTTTGAAGATGGAAGGGCGTGGCAAGGATATTTTTTCGCTGGCCAGAGTCGAGGACGTGCTTGCTCTGACTCACCCCACGCATGAGCAGAGCGATGCGTTGTCCGAAGTTGGGGGAGAGAAAAGGGAGCGTGCCGCAGAAGAGAAAGCGGTTTCATGGCCACAGCTCTCAAAGGCTGCTGAATTGGCCAAACAGCAGGTATTCGAGAGTTTTTTCGGCTCTTCGCCTTCTGGGGAAAAGATTGCCGGAGATTCCGACAGAGGGGCAACCCTTTCCGATCTGGCGGCGCTTAAGGTTCACTATGATGCTTTGCTGCTTCGCAAAACAGCGGCCGAAGAAACGATGCAGAACGGATTGAACAGGCTCATCCAGCGTTATGAGGCTGACAAGGGGCCTTCCCTTGAACGTGAGATGGCCGAAGCATGTTCCGTGCTGGGCAGCCGCTGTTATCCAATAATTCAAGTACTGATTGAACATTTCAGAAAAAAGGATGCGAACCTGTGCAAGGAGGCTGAATATATTGTGGACGATAGAGCGCCGTTTATCCGGACTGTCAGCACGGTATGCGACGCCCACGATGACTTTATACGGTGCGAGAGGCTTATGGCCGCGTCGGAACGGGCCATGTCTCGTTGCCGGAGGGAACTGAGGCCATGATTACCCGTTCAGGAGAGGCATTGGTAAAAGAGGCACTGGTAAAAAAGGCCGGCTTTATAACCGGTTCATGGTCACTGGCGGGACGGTTGGCTAAGCGGGTTGGAACAATGGGGTTGCGGGCAGCCAGCGTAGCCAGATACCCGGCGAAGATTATCGGCAGGGGGACGCTCGGAACTGCGCGTCTGGCTGGACGGGGATTCGAGAGCTTCGCCCGGCTGTCTCCGGCAGGAAAAGCCATGGTGCTCGGCGGTGTTATGCCCACCGTATTCAGCGGCTACAGCCTCAGGGAGACACTGGAAAAAAACATGGACAGGGTAACCCCCGACAATCCCTATTATCCCCGAAAGGAGCACCAGGCACTATGAACGCCCGTGATTACGTCATGAAAACGGCAGAGGAAAAGATGGTGAAACATGGTGGATTTGGCATTGATTCCCTGGCTTCCGCAGCCAAAGCGGTAGGGAGCATCGCACCGCTGCTGAACGCCGGGATAGTGGGCGGCTATGCCCTCCGGCAGCTTATTGCCAGACTGCAGAACGACACTCGCCGCAAGGCCATTATCGAAGATCTTTCCGCCACTGATTCGATGCTGAAGGAAGTAGACAGGGAACGCCTGCTTGAGTGGTACGCCACCATTTATCATTACGCGCCGAAGATGAGTCTGGACAAAGTTACTGTCAGAGAGCTGCTTCAGCAGTTTGCCAGATTCGGGCGTATCGACTTGCAGACGCTCAAGACCATGGCGGAGACGGAAAAAGCTCTCAGTCAATCCAAGAGCTCCGAAGGGATAAAGAACAAGCTGTTTTAGGAGGAACGTCATGAGCGCGCACAGGATTCTTTCCGGACTTGGGGCGGCTTTTTACCTTCATATCAAGCTGGCGGAGAGAGCTCTCAATGCGAAGACGGCGGCACACCAGCTTGCCTCCAGAGGCGTATTTGACGCCATGCGGAGGACACCATGCTTGAGAAGGTGATTGAACTCGGGGCTGAGGTACGGGAAACCGGGGAGAGGCGGGTATGTCGTCTTGATGCCGGTCTGGTCAAGACCGCTTCCTCCGAGATCCAGCAATTCTGGGATTCCATCGAAAGGAATCCGGCCTCCCAGTGTTTTCTCTGGGTGATTGGTGTCTCGGCCGCCGAATACTACGGCTGCAACAATAACGGCGATGCATTCAGCGAGCATGACCTGCGTGACTGCCACCATGATTTCGTGACTCATGCCCATGTCTTCCTTCATCACGTCAACAAGGATCCTGCCAGGAGTATCGGTACGCCGGTATACAGCTGGTACAACGAAGCGATGCATCGCATCGAACTCATTCTGCGTGTGGAGAAGAAAGCTCCGGGAGCAGAGCTTGTAGTCGTGAATATCGCGCAGGGCAGGCCTGTCTATGTGAGCATGGGCTGCCGGGTCAAGTACGATGTCTGCAGCATATGCGGCAACAAAGCTCCAACACGCGCACAGTATTGTGACCATCTACGCTATAATCTGAGAAAAATACTTCCAGATGGCAGGCAGGTTTTTGCGCACAATCCTTGTCCGAGCTTTTTCGATATTTCCATAGTTTCCCGGCCCGCGGATCCCATGGCTCATACCCTGGATAAGCTCGCATCGGAGAGAAGGGGAGACGTTATCTTTATGGATACACGCGGTTCTGCGGAACTTGGTGAACAGGCGGCATATGAGCGGGCGAAACTGGCGGGCATGGGCAAGCTGGCAGATATCATCAAGCTGGTGGACGGCCGTTCCATCGAAGAGAAGGGAGGGGAAACAGAGGACGCGCCTGAATGGGCATCAAATGTACGCAACATGGTGGCGCGGGGCTTTGAGGATGTTGAATTTCCGCACCTCGAGCCGGAATGTGCAGAAAATATGGGACTCAGTCCGGCCGGGCTTCTGTTGGCTTTTGCGAGCTGCGGTGCTGTTCCGGGGTTTTGCGAAGCTGCATGGATGGCCGGACGTTCCGCTATGGGACGGAGGCCCAAAGACAGGGAAATCGGCCTCATGCTTCGGCTGCTTCCGCCTGCGCTTTCCCTGCTTTCAGAACATCCCGGCATTGTGGATGATATCGCTGACGAGGTTGCTTCATCATACAACGGAGAATTTGAATTGCCTGCACGCCGCATGTTGATTCTGCGAGTCATTCGACCCATTGCGGAATTTCGAGTCCTACTGGACGGTCTGGAGAAAAACGCGGAGTTCGGGCAGCCGCACGAACGGGAGGTTCCCGAAGATTTCCTGGGGATGATGGATACCGTGCTGCCCGGAGTCGCCGACAGGTTTCCCCGATTCAGCCAGCTGGAGTTCGTGGATGGATACGGTAATACGAAAGTTACAACGCCGTATCATCTCCGGGCATCCAGCGCGCTGGGGAAAATATTCAAGGGAGGAGCCGTATTGGGAGCCGGGGCCCTGGCGCTCGGCAGCATCGGGGCGCTTCTCTATGAGAGAGGGCTTGCGAACAGGTTGCTTTACGCCACAGCAGCCGCGGTTCCTGCCGCGACGCTTGCCAGTCTTGGCTTGAAAAGGGACGGGCCTCTGGTGGTATCCACCCGAGGTGTGGAAGTTCCGGGCAAGACGTTGCTTTCGGCTTGGGGAACGACGAAGACGGCAGGGAAGATGAGCGTCCTCACTGCTGCGGGGATGTTTGCCCCGGCCGGGCTGGCACTTGATTATGGGTACAACTGGTGGCGATACGGTCGCAGGGGGATCCATCCGGAGAGCGAACTCGGATCCGTCGGGCGGGTACTACATAGAGCCGGCAAATATTCTCTGGAGCATCCCTTTGTAGCAACTATGGCGGGCGGAACACTAGGCGCGCTGCTCGCAAAAGGAAGAAGGGCACAGATATGACGAAACGATTGAGTGAGCAGGATTATACTGAGGCAGCCGAAAAGCTGGGTGTGGAAACCGCGCTCATCAAGGCTCTTGTAGAGGTAGAGTCGAGCGGGAGAGGTTTTCTTGAGGATGGCAGACCACTGGTCATGTTTGAAGAACATGTGTTTTATAGCGAATTAAAGAAGGCAGGTCTGGATCCTGAAGTAGTGCTTTCGGACCATCCGGATATCTGCGCGCGGACATTCGATGGTAAACGGGCACGCGGCCCGAAAACTGAATTGGCACAGCTTGAGAAGGCGAGAGCGATTCATGAAGAAGCGGCGCTCCGTTCCGCCTCGTGGGGGTTGTTCCAGATCATGGGGTTCAATTGCGCGGCCGCCGGTTTTGAAAACGTGACTGAATTCGTTGCTGCCATGGAAACTGGCGAGGGTGCACAGCTTCTTGCCTTTTGTCGGTTTTTGGGCAGCAACACGAGGATGCTTACGGCGTTGCGAGAAAAAGACTGGGCGCTTTTCGCCAAGTTATACAACGGAGCAGGTTATAAGACCCATGCCTATGATGAAAGATTGCGGGATGCCTATCTAAAAAACGGCGGAAAGTGATTTTTTCAGGATTCCGGGACGCAGAATGAACCGTCCCGGAATTTTTTTACGGCATTACCATCTGAGGCCGTATTTTCGGTCAACGCCCCTCAGGTATCCATCCTCGTCCAGTACGCGTCTGTCTTCCCACCAGTTCAGTCCGGTAGCTTCAAGCGCCCACGAGAAAACCCAGATTGCCGCGGAGCAGAACACCATCGCCTTCCAGGGGAATTCTTCATTCTGTTTTTCCATACAACCTCGCGTCCTTAATGGTTTCGGGACACGTTTGATTTTACAGGAAGGCACAGTTCCGCACAATCTTATAACATGGCGTGAGAAAAATTTCTTTTCCGAGCTTCTTGAACGTGCATTCGGCCACTCCGCAATATTGGGTGTTGATTCAGCCCATATACATATGGAGGTTATGCCATGGCGGAAAAAAAGAGGCCTACTCTTTCGGACCTTTTGAAAAAGTTTGCCGAGGCGGGTGAGGCACCGGAACTTTCCGAAGAAGAATTGGCCGCACAGCAGGCGGCAGAGCAGGCAGCCGTTCAGGTTCCCCCGTCTTCCGCTCCAGATGGAGGTACATCCGCCGGGGAAGTGGCGGAGGCGGCTGCCCAGGCTGCGGCAAGCGAGGAACAGGCAGTCGATGCCGGGCAGGCTCTTTGTGATATCGCCCAACAATACATTGACGAACACAATGAAGCTCTGGGCAAGGAAGCGCAGATTTTCGGCGAAATCTTTGCGCGAGCAGCCGTCAGCGAAATGCGCAGTCAAGCGGGGCAGACTGAAGATGAACTTCTACGGCAGAAGTGCGCATCGGTTTATGAAGATGCCTATGCCGTGACAATGCGCAAGCTGGCGGATGAAGGCGCAGGAGAAGGGGAAGTTTCCCCCGATGTTCTTCAGGCACTCTTGGCCTCTGGAGACAGTTCTGGAGGGGAAACAGGAGAAATATCTTCCACTGGTCATGATTCACCGGAAGAGGGCATCTCCCCCGAAGAGGAGCGGGAAGTGTCTGAGGCTGTCTATAACGCTGTCCTTCGGCAAATGGAGGATGCGGATCCCGAAGGGGACGAGGATGCTCTCTCTCCGGGGCATGAAGAAACACTCGCCCAGTCCGCATACGATGCGGTGATGCGTCAGCTTTCCGAAGAGGAGTCCGATGAAGAGGAAGACGGCATCGACTATCCGGCTGTGACCGATAATGCCTATCGGGCGGCAATGGCAGAAGTGGGAGCATGATATGACGGATGCGCAGTTCAAGGAGGTCAAGGAACTTTGTCGTCGTGCAGCGATCGTATTCCGCTCTGCCGCTGTTGAAAAACTGGAAAAAAATGCATCGGATAAACGCCGTTTCCATGTGGACTTGAACAGGCTCCGGAGTCTCAAGTGTCATCACTGACCGAGTCGGATTTTCAGGAAAAATTTCGTGCCATGGCAGAGCATCTGTACAAGCTTGCCTCCATACAGGTGGAGCGGGAAACGGCTCCTGTTGTTGAGGAACTTGATCCTTCCTGTGTGAAGGACTTTCTGCTGTTTTTCCACAATCAGAATCAGCGAGAATCACATGACTCATAAAGAATTTCAGGGGGAGTTGATAAAGCTGGCCGAGAGCTTCGAACGTTTGGCAGACGATATGGAGGCGACCCAGAGCAAGACGGCCTTTGACGCCTCTTCACGGCGGTTTTCTCCCAGTTCGGAATATGGCCGACTTGACGCCGCTCCGGGGCGCGGCGAGCTTGATCCCCTTACTCAGTTCGCTCTTGGTTACTAAGCTACAGTAGAGGTTACGCATGTACAATATCAGAAAGGGCTGGCCCTGTGACGGAGCGCTGGATGAAACACTTGTCCCCGCAGCTCCGAAAACCATTACCAATGGGATGCTTGCCGCGATCAACACATCTGGAAAGCTGGAGAAAGCCAACCTTACCGCCGCGGCAGCCGCAACGGATCCCATAATCGGCATTGTTATCGGTGTGGACAAGATGAGCGGCAAATGTACCCTGCTCATGAGTGACTGCATTATTGAAATGGATTCCGAACACTTCGCGACGGATACCTACACGCCGAATATGTCTCTCACGGTTAAAGATGGTAAATTTGCCAAAGCGACGACGGAAACTGTGATAGGGCGTGTACTGTCCTATGATGCCGTCAATCAGATGCTCCGCGTCCTGAAGTTTTCCGCGGGGATCATGCCCGCCGTCAGCGCTGAGTAGGAGGATAAGGGATGAACATTGAAACCAGCACCATCAGCGCCGAACTTTTAAACACAGCTTTTGTCGACAAGGTCTGCGGCGGACTGGAAAAGGAAGCTGCCGAAGCAGGTTCCCGGTACATCAGGCAGAAACTGTATGAAGACGGTATCCTGCGCCGCCTTTTTCCGCCTCGTACCGTCACAGCTGAAGAGCTGGACAAGGATACCGACAGCGATATTCCCAGCATTATCAGTGAAATTGAACCGGATGCATCGAAAGCGACATATGTGCCTTTCAAGGGAACCGGGGAACACAGGTATTTTGAGGGAAAAAGCTTCCGCATCTACTTCGGCAAGGTGGAGTCGGAGAGGATGAGCAAGAACAAGTTCGAGCTGCTCACCTATAAGATGCCGATTACCCAATGGCTGCAGGAAAATCAGGTCAAAGCCGTGCAGCAGGAGGAAGATGGCCTTTTCATCCAGACGCTTGGCGATATTCTCACTGTGGATGCGAGTCAGAAGATTACGGTATCCGCCGGAGCGACAGATTTCAAACAGACATTCATTGCCGGCATGAAGGCATTGACAAGCAGACGTCTCCCTCAGGGGAAAGTCCTTATGCATAAGAATACCTTCATAGACTCCCTGGCGCTCAAGACCGAAGATATCGGCTACAAGCCACAGGAGGAACGCTTCAACCGTGGTGTGGACGGTGAAGATTCCTTTCTTGGTGTGCCGGTGGTTACCACCATCAAGGACGATCTCGTCAAGGAAAATGAAATGTACTTCTTTGCGCCGCAGGAGTACTTCATGCACAATTATTTGTTGCAGGATGCGACACTGTTCCTGGAAACACGCGCGGATATGATCCATTTTCATACGTACGAGGCACCGGGATGTGGTATTGGCAATACCGGAGCCTTCGTCAAAATCGTTATCGAATGATGCAAGCCTCTCTTGCGCTCAAAAAATCCCGGGCAGGCTTTCTGACCGGGACTTTTTTGAACTTCAGGACAGTATTCCCGCAATATTTCAGAGAAAATGAAAAGGGAGGAAACGTCATGCCTGTCAGAAACAACACGAAATCCACTATCGTCATCGGTCGGTTTACACTGTACGCAGGGGAGCGTCTGCCGGAAGTTCCCCGTTCGGAACAGGAGGAAGCCGGCATACAGCGGATGTTGAAAGCCGGTCTTCTCATTGAGGAAGAAAGTTCTCCCGCCGTTACTGCGGCAAGTCCACAACCGGAAAAGGAATCCGAACTTGTTGAAGAAGAGCAGACTGATGCTCCTTCAGGGAGAAAACGCGGCAGGAAGGCAGGCTAGCATGGTCACATTGGAGGATATCCGTATCTATGCACGCGACATTCCAGAATTGAATATTCTGCTTGAAGGCCGTCTGCAGTCTCCGGATGAGCTGGTCGAGTTGGCCATGCGTCTGGCGGCGGAAGATTTTAATGCCACCCCTCCGTTGAGCGCTTATCGAGTGGAAGACTTTCCATCCGATACGGTCATGCTGTATGGCGTGCTCCACCATCTGGCCAATGCCGAGGCCGAGAGGCAGCTGCGCAACCAGGTGACCTATAATGCCCAGGGGCTTAATGCGGGAATCGATGACAAATATCCGCAGTATGCACAGCTGGCTGCCTACTACAAGCAGCTTTTCGAACAGAAGATTCGTGAGCACAAGGTGTACAGTAACTATGCATCGTGCTGGGGCGGCGTGGATTCTCCTTATTCCGCGCTCAATGAGTACGATTTTCGGGAGTAGTGATGCGTACCGAGATTGACGGGACTGTGGCTTTCGGGCCGCCGCGTCCTAAAGTGACTACTGATTACACCTCGTTCAGTACGCCGGATTATCTGACGGGATATGCCCGAAAGATTCTGCGTGACCTCGTCAAGGTGGCACGAATGTATAACGGCAGGCTGCTCAAACTGTACCGCCCGGCAGGGGAGAAGCGCTGTCCCAACTGCACGGATTCAATTACGGGAGAGATTCTGCTTGGTAATTGCCGTATCTGCCGGGGAACGGGAAAAGCGTTAGCGTGGGAACCTGCTGGAGATTTTTGGTCACTCGTGGATTTTGGCCAGAAGTTTCGTATGGCCTCGGATAACGGCGCCATGGAGAACCCCGGTGTACGGGAACAGGTCACTATTTTGGGTGCCCCTCTTATGAAGGATCAACATCTGGTCATCTTTGTGGAGACAAAGGAAGTCTATAAGATATACGACTCAGAGCCTCACATTGTGGCCATGCGCGGTGAAGTCATTTCCCAGATTGCAAGTGTTTCCAGGATTTCGCCGGGTTTTCCCGAATATGGGCTGATAGACTGGTGAATTATGACGGGAACCATAGTAACAGATGCGGTATATACTCCGCAAAAGCCTCTCGGAAATACCCTTACGCCCCAGGGGACTCCCATGCACGTCGCACAGGCGTTTATCGCTCTGCAGCGGCAGTGTTTTTCCGACCTTCCGGAAGAGCATCCTTTCCGTTTTGTCCCTGATGACTTCGAGCGGACGGGGGTTTTGTTTGATACCTCCTACAACAAGGATTCCGAGGCGGTGGGGAAGAAACCTCTCATTGTGGTAACACGGGGAGCCCAATCGACGTCCCCCATCATGTACCGGGATATCGGTTCCATGGATCCGCGGACAGGCCATTCGTTCAACAGTGGTATTGTCGCTTCCTCAGTGATGGCTCACATCATCGGTCGGAGCAGGGGAGAGGTGGATCTGCTTGGCCAGCATGTATTTGGTTTTTGTATGATGTCCAGGATAGCTCTGCCGAAGTTGCTGGGTGTTCATATGGTTGAGTCCATCGCACTTACCGAGCCAGTGCGTTTCGAACAGGACGATGCGATGTACGCCACACTGCTTACTGTGTCATATTCCATGCAGTTCATCTGGACAAGGCTCAACAGTGAGACACGGAGCTTGACTGGAGTAGCTATCCATTTTCAGGAAACGTAAGACCCCGATAGGGAAAGGGGAACTCTACCGGGGTGGGAGGGAGGCTCTATATCGACATCTGTACCTGCTGAACATATGTCGATGGATGGGGTAGAGCCTTTTTTCTTTTAACCTGCCTTTATTGAAAGATCAACATTGTGAACTGAAAGCAAAAGATACCGCAATATTGCTGTTGAATATGCGAAGAACCGCATGTTTGAAAACAGGCAGGTACTTATGGCTTACACGAAACCGATGGTCATGGTCTTTCAGGAATACGCCCAAACATCCAGCAAAGCGCAGTCGGCAACATTATCGCCGTGCATTATCGGCCCATGCTATCATATTGTTGATGCCGTAGAAGATGAAACGCTTGCCCTGCTCGGCAAGTATGATTCTTCCATTGAGAGGGCTTTTTTCCCAAATAATGAGCCTGGCGCCAAAATCATTGAAGATTCCGTATCGATCCGTCTCAAGGCAGTTCGGGCCGTACTCGTGTCCGATGTGGTTCTCGCCGGCACCAGCAAAGACAACGCCATCGTCTTTGATGACGGAGAATTTCCGGAGGACGTGGAAATCGGCGACTATGTAAAGATATCGGAAGTGTCCGTTCCAGAGTCTCCGGTCAGGAGCGGGAGAGAATACCGCGTTATTGAAACCAATGTCGGTACGCGTACCCTGTTGCTCAATTATACACTTCCTGAAGGTTCCGCATTTTCGGCCACCATTGAGCGGGGTATAGATGAACTGCTGCTCGCGACCGACACGCCCGGCATTTCCATGGACGTTTCGGGAGAAAACATCAGTATGGTTGGCCTCAAGGTCAGGGTCGGTTCGAAGGACTGCACAGTTTCAGCTGCGGAAGTGTATCTTGGGTACAAGGCTCTGCGGCAAGATTTGTCTACGATGGGCAGCATCTCTGACGTAAACGAAATTGAGGGAAAACTCGGTAAAATTACGCCGGAAAACCCGCTGGCCTATGGCGTAAATGTCGCTCTGGCAAATACAACGGTTGCGGTCAAGTTCGTAGCCGTGGAATCCGATGATCTTGTCGGGTACACCGCAGCGAAAGACCGTATCGAGCTGGAGGACCCGGTTTATGCCATTGTACCGTTAACCCAGAACAGTGGCGTGCTGAGTATGGTCAAGAACCATTGCGAACAGCTGTCTCAGCCGGAAAAGGGCAGATGGCGCATCTGCCTGGGCAGCTCACCGTTGGTGACAAGCAAGAAACTTGCTGATGGTTCGGCCAAACTTGGCAGGGATGGAAGCGATGATTTTTGCGTACTTACCTCCGCCACGGAGACGACGTTCATGTCTGGCGGCGTTGCGGCTGGAGATGCCCTGACGCTTGTTGACGGCAGTGGCATACAGCATACCTATACAGTTGCCTCAGTGGTTTCTGAAGACAAACTGACGGTAGTACAGTCCACTCCTTTTGATGAACCTGCGTTCAGTGAAAGCGGCACCTACGCGTTTTCCATCACCAGACAGCTGGAAAAACTGGCTCAGGCAGAAGAGATTGCGGCGACATCCCGATCGTTCGGGTCTTCCCGGTTTGTTCATGTCTGGCCTGATGTATGCGTTATCGACGGAGTAGAACTGCCCGGCTATTACCTGGCCTGCGCCGTGGCAGGCGGCATAGGCGGACTGGCCAGCCATTATCCCTTCACCAATCTTTCCATGTCCGGCATCGAGGCCGTGAAGCATTCCGGCGATTATTTCAGCGGAGAACAGCTGGATGTCATCGCGGGAGGGGGCACCTTTATTTTTATACAGGACAGCAGCGCGGGTGTGCCTTATGTCCGCCACCAGCTGACCACGGACATGTCCACGACGGAGATGTGCGAGCTGTCGCTGGTCAAGAATTTCGACTACGTCAGCTACTGCTGCCGAGACGCCATGGCTCCGTTCATCGGCAAGTATAATATCGTGCCCTCCACGCTCGCTTCATGCCGCACATCGCTCGCCGCAACGCTGGAAAGTCTCAAATTGGACAATCAGCCCAAAATAGGCGCTCGTGTATTGGCTTACTCCATTGAAAGCGTCGCACAACTAGAAAGCGACCGTACGCGCATTGAGATGTACGCCAACGTGACCTTTCCTTATCCTCTTAATACGATTGGCTTGCACATCGTGAGCCAGTAGGAGGCAAGATGTTTGCTCCCGTCAGCAAGATGAATGCCGCAAGCCCCGTTTCGGATATTTCGGGGTGGGTATCGGCGTATAAGGAAGCATTTGTCGAACACCAGCACGACCTGTCGCAGTTGACTCTCGTCCTGCCGGATGACTGCCTTATTGTGGTAGGGCCGCCCCGGCTGGCGCATGCCTCTGGGGACAGCGCCTTTCATCCCGTGGGATTCATCAATAACCTGCAGTACACGGAAACCAGACAGGTTCAGCCGCTCAAGGCTTTAGGCTCCAGACGGCATATTTTTTCAGCTACCAACGCACCTGTTCAGGGCAGCATCGCCCGAATGCTGCTGCTCGGGCGCAATCTCCTGAACAGTTTTTATACCGAAGCGGAAATTCCCACCGCCATTTCTGATCGCAACAGCAAGTACGCCGGGACCGGTGACGCAACCTGGTGGGCCAATATTGAGGAAGATCTTTTCCGAATTCCTTTCGGGCTTGGGATCATTTATGGAACGCCAGCGGCTATGGCAGCCGACAGCGGCGTCATGGCCGGTGCTGAATACCTGGAGGTGTGCACTCTGGTCAACCGCAGCGTCAGCTCGGCAGCCGGGCAAGCCATGGTCATGGAGCAGGTGGCCTTTATGGCTGACCGGGTTCTTCCCTGGGACTCTTACGGCAGTCTGCCCGAAGGTGTGGTGGACAGCCCAATGTCTATCGGTGTGGAATAGTATGGACATCGAGACGGGTACCATCATTTCAGTCAATGTCGCCAAGGGAGTCTGTGATATACTGCTTCCCAAGGGAGCGTTTCTATACGACGTCCCCATTCTGGGGACGGCCGGCAGCGCGCACTCTGGAGGATACAGCTGGCTTTCCGACTATAGAGGAGCAGTGGCCGCGATCATCCGTATTAATGGAACGCCTTATATCCTGGCAACAGTGCCCGTGCCTTCCGTACCAAAGGTTCCTACCTCACCTGAAGTGACTTCCACACAGACAGGGGAAGGGAATACTCTGACTTACGGCAGGGAGTCAGGCACGCATGATTACTCCGGGGGACGGGGAAACGCGTTTCTTCCCGGCGATAAATACCTTGCGGCGGATGGCGGGGCGGAACTGCTTTTGGGACGCGAGGGTTTTGTTGTCCTCAAGGCGTCTTCCCTGGCGCAGATCATCATGTCCGCATTGCGTGATAATCTGCGCATCGTGGCAAGAGAATTTGAACTATTCACCGATTTCGGAGTAGTACGCTGTTCCCACGCGGGAGACGGCAGAACAGGACTAACTATAGAGGGAGGAGCGGAATACGGAACGGAGGCCGCCCCTGACGGGGGCGTATCCACGGTACATCTGCATATGGGAGATACGCCGGATGCGCCTGAGGCACGGTTCGGTGTACGGGTGAACAGTGTGGACGGCGCCGAATTTGTCGGGCTTGTATTCCGTAAGGATGGAGTACTTGTTCTCGGTACTTCGAAAGACGCCATTTTTTCCGTTGGGAAGGATTGTTCCGTGACTATTGAAGGTGATTCGATCTTGCAGGTGGCGGGAAGCGAGATAGTCGAGGTCGGAGGAGAAGAACGCTCCGTGATTGGGAAACGGGAGCTGACGACGACTGCTGATGAAACTCACTCCGTAGGCGGAGATATGAATTTGCAGGTCGCCGGCACACTGAATATAGGCGCGGGAGGTATTTCCATCAGTTCAAGTAAGGGAGGTGGTGCCCCCTGTACTCTGACCTGTTCCTCTCTCAATATAGTCAAAGGATAGGCCATGCCGTGCGATGAAGGTTATACCCCTGTGTTCGGCGGCCTTTGTGTCAAAACCACAACACTCAAGAAAGTATATAACCCGAAGATACCTCCAGCCGTACATCCCTACACATCTCCGGCTTGTGAAGCCGCGCTCTCCGCTCTGGGGTCGGCAAGCTCGGCAATGGACGCAGCTCTGGCCGTACCCAAAAAGCTGTTCGCCCAGGCACGGCGTCTGCTGGGGTATCCGACGGAGCTCGCCCAGCAGGCCATATCCGCAGCGACTGCGGCTTTGGCGGACGCATCCAGAGCCATTGATGACCTGCTTGACGTAGGGGGTGACCTGCGCCGTGCCTTGGAAGCTGTGCTGGATTGTCCTTTGCTTGCCGACAGTGACCTTGGAAAAGAGGTCGCTGACATACTGGATACATTGGATATGGGCGGGGATGTGACTTCGCAGGTACGGGGGCTGAGCAGACAGTTTTCCTCCGGTGCAAGCGAAGCTCTTGATGCGGCCTTGGAAAGTCCGACGGCTCAGCTGGCTAATATGAGCAAGGTTTATGACGAAGCTCTGCAACGGGGCGGTATTAATGATCTTGTCAATAAAGTCAGGGGATTGCGGAAATGTGTGGATGATTTGTGCCGAGGATACGAGATAGCCGACAGACTGCCTAAAAGCGCTGACGCAATGCTGGCAGAGATAGGGGCGAAGGTTGATGAAACTTCGGGTGAGGTAATGGCCTCATTGGCCAATGCGGCGGACGAAACCCAACAGGCGGGTAGAGAAGCCCTGGAAGAGTTCCGGGCGCTCGCTGAAACGGTAAGGTCGGAGTAGCCGTGTTGCCTGTGGCGTGTGTGGGCGACAGTTTTTCCGGATACTGCTCCGCCTGCGAGCAGACGGTTCAGGGGATCATGGTGGAAGGAGAGTTCGTCTCCATTGAAGGGAAGAATATCTGTGTCACAGGCAGCATGGGCCGGGGAAACTGCGGACATACATGTACGGCTCAAGGCACATCGGTTGTGACGATTCAGGGTAACTCTGTTGTCCGCGTAGGCGATGCGGTCACGGGAACCATCACAGGAACAATAATAAGCGGCAGTGACTTCTGCAGCTGGGATTAACATGATAGATATTCGCAGTGCGAAAAGCAGATATGGAAACGGCACGCGCCCGCAGACGGATGTCACGCCCGAGGCATCGTCCAATATTTCTTCTCCCGAGGAACAAATCGGAGAAAAAGAACTGGCGTCGTCAGGTGCGCTGGACGGGCTGGAGCAGGCCGTCATCGGGCAGTACCTGGAATACCTTGAAAAGCGCGGGATAAGGCGGGAAGATCTGGCCGTTATCCTTGATACGCTCATTGCCACAGGAAATGTAAGCTATTCTTGCAAGATCCTCGGGCGTATCGAAATTGAACTGGTTATGCGCAGCACGGCGATGAACGAATCCATTACCCGCCGTCTTGATGAGGAGTTTGCGGGGCGCCAGGACGTATCCGTCATGCGCTACAGCAACCGCCAGGCTATTCTTAACCTGGCAGCCTCCCTGCGCCGCCACGGGAACGATTCCTATTCCGTGACTACGGAAGAAGAGCTTGACGCCGCGATTCAGAGAATTCTGGCTCTTCCGTATGTCGTATCTTCCGCCATGGTTGAACAACTTGCCGTTTTTGACCGCGCGCTGGCTGTGGCCACGTCTTCGTGGGGCATCAAAAATTTTACCGGACCCGGCTCGGCAGATTAAGGGCTCTGCAGCTGATGCAGGCCGGTGTTCTGCATGATGCCGGGAGCATTGAGACGCACCTCCTGCTGCTTCATGCCGAGGCCGGGGACTCTTTCCATCGGGCATACGACATCTGGAGGGCCGAGCGCCTGCTCCACCTCGAAGA
Source organism: Candidatus Bilophila faecipullorum (assembly GCA_944326695.1). Taxonomy (GTDB): domain Bacteria; phylum Desulfobacterota; class Desulfovibrionia; order Desulfovibrionales; family Desulfovibrionaceae; genus Bilophila; species Bilophila faecipullorum. Next base: position 29,456 of record CALVEZ010000013.1, read on the forward strand.
GCTGGTATGGCTGCTGGTTGCGGATGGAAAGGAGTCTCCCTCTGTCCGGCAGTATCTGTCGGATGCCCGTTCCCGTTTCCTGGAAATTCAGAAGCTGGCTTTTTCGTGTGAAGAGTCTCCCACTGAAAAAAAGGTTCCCGTTCCTTCGGATGAAGATCGTCTTGCGTATCTAAGGTGTTTTAATCGCGGATATGGTTCGCTGGATGAAATTCTGACCAGAATGAAGGCCATCGGAAAGGCTGCTGGAAGAGGGGAAGCATGATGCCGGATTATGTTACGCCATTTACGTCCTGGGGCGTTACGCCGACACTGTCGGACGGCTCGAATCTTCTGGCCATGAGCTACATGGCCGGAGGGCAGATGGCCTATATGCCGCAGCCCCAGTATCTCACCCCCGCAGTCTATGGGGCTTACCGTACTATTCCCATGGCGTCATCCACTGCGCAGCCCCAGGCTTCGCAGCACACTGGCATATTGCAAAGCTACCTTGCCTATAACCGGGGGGCGCTGCCGTTCATGGCACCCTATACGGTCAATACCTATAACCCTGTAGCGGATCAGCAGGCCGTTTTCAGTCTGGCGACCAGACGTTTTCAAGATCAGTTTTCCGCGGCCAAATGGACACTCGGTGACTTCGGGCTGCGCACGGCGCTCGGGCTGTTCGGAGGTGCTCCAGGGTTCGTGGCCAGCGCGTTGCTGCCTGACGTGGCATCTCCATACGTCAGCCGAGTACGTGACATGCGGGAGATTCAAAATCTGACCATGTCTAAGATTGTCAGCGGCGGAGAGGAAAATGCCGCCATGGGCATGGGATTCAATGCACGTTCCGCACGACAGATCGACAGCTTCATCCGTCGGAGTTCCGCCGGGGACGCGATTTTCAATGACGGCGATTATCGGCGGCTTCTGGAGCTCGGTGTTCGCAACGGGCTTTTCGATTATGCCAATAACGCATGGCAGTACAAGGATATCCTGAAAAAGCTGCGGAATACCATGACGACCATGATGGAAGTGGTAGGCTCCTCCGATTTTGAGGATCTGGTCGGAGAGTTCAAGCGACTTCAGACCATGGGGGCCTCTGTCGGGCAGTTTTCAACCATTGCGCGCAAGGAAAATTTATATAGCCGCATGACCGGCCTGAGCCACCGGGATATGGTCGATACATACGGGCAGCAGGGAGCGGTCATTTTTACCGGGGCTGGACTGTCGGGATATCAGGGGTCGCTCAGCGCCATGGCCAATGCCGCAATGGTGACCTATGCCCAGCGGACGGGATTGATTTCGGCATCAAGTCTGGCCCGCAAGGGGGGGATATCCGGGTATACGCAATCACTGACGGCTCAGGATGCCGGATACCTTGATACCATGAAGGATTATCTGCTGCCGTACTTTGCGAATGAAGACTTCACAGGGATTGACCCGGGCAAGAACTTCGAGAGTCTGTTGAGTAACAGGAACCCGCTGCAGTTACTCGGTGCTTCCGCCGCGCGTATCAAGGATGGCGTGGCACTGGTCAATTATCAGGCCAATCGCAATTCCCTGATGAGTGATCTTATTGATCGTTTCGGTGTTGATACCGTGGAGATGTCCAGCGCGTTTCTGGCTGGAAGGCAGGCCGGATTCTCCGGGCCGGAGGCTTTGCGCATAGGCCTCCAGTTGGGAGGACTCAGCGCAGAGGCCGCACGTGACAAAGCCGCATGGTATCTCAGCGACGATTTTCAGGAACAGGTCATGCGAGAAGCTGCCAAGGCTCGCCAGAAACGGAGGGAAGAGCGCGAACTGGAAAATAATCCGGTTCGTCAGGCCTGGCTTGGTATAAAGAAAGGCTGGACGGGAGTAGCGGAGGCTACCTGGGGAGCTCTGGCGGACTCTCATGCCAGGCGTACTGAAATAGCCGAAGCCCATAAGGCGGGCATGGCTGTCAGTACCAATGCCGTCTTACTGGCTCAAAACGAACTTGGAGCAATGGCTGGAGCATCAATTACCGATAATGAGCTCAGCGCGGCGGAACTGGAAGGAGTCCTCGGCCCTACAATTCGGAATGAAGGCAGCGGCAGGCTGGATGCCCGCAATTTCAGAGTTCTGAAAGACGGTTCCGTACAACCCCATTTCGGAGATTACGGGGGGGCATCGTACGGCGGAATCCAGTTCAATGCGGTAAATATCGTCAGGTTCCTCAAGGCCAACAAACAGTTCGGCAGCCGTCTTGAAGAGCTGGGTGTCACGGAGCAGGTTCTGAAGGATGTTGCCGACACCTATGGCAAAGGCAAGGCGTGGCATCGCGGAGAGAAGATAGAAGGGCGGCAGGCCGCTTCTGTCATCACGCTGGGAAATGCCGTCAGCAGTCTCATGGAAGATGACAGTTTTCGCAGGGCATACCTGCAGGAAGCGAAGCACGAATATTACGATAATCTTTCGGAGGTTATACGCAGACGTGCGGAACAGGGAAACGCTTCCGCGCAGAAAGTTCGAGAACTTTTCGGGGACGAACGGATGCGGCGGTTCGTTTTTGACATCGCCGTACCGCACGGAGTTACGGGAGCGGCAAATCTGCTTGAAAGCTGGGCTAAAAATTTCAGTTCTCCTGAAGAGCTGCGGCAGCGCATGGCGCAAAACCCGTTTGCAGTCATGGAAGATATCTCTGTCCATGCCCCCATGCAGGAAAGGTACAGGGAACGTCTCAGAAAGACGGCAGGAGAACTTCTGCGCCGTGGCAGCGGCAGCCGTGTCAGCAGGGAGACAAACGCTTTTTATGCCTCCATGCGCAGGATGCGCGATGATGAGGCCGCCCACCTTCAACGGATACTTTCTGAAAGCAGAGAACCGCAGACGGCGGAAAATCTGCGCCAGGAACTGGAGAAGATAGCACCGGGGAATTTTGTCTCTTCCGAGGATGCGGGAACTCTGGCGGCCAGATTACGGGATACCGCAGAGCGTATCGGACATGAAGACATGCTTTTTACGCAGTATCCACTGGCGTCGAGTGTCGAACTGGCGAGAGTCCTGAGCCGCACCGTGAAAGGGGAGGGGTATCGGGGCTGGAAGAAGAAACTGGAGGAAAATCCCCGTTTGAGAGAACAGGTACAGGCCGTACTTGCGGGGGGAACGTTTGAAGAACGTGTCAGGGAGCGGGCTCGTACTGCGCTGGAACGGTCACAGAAGGAACTGAATCTTTACTCAGTGCGGACCACTGAAGGTTTCAGCGATGCCTTCCTGTCCGAATTCCTGAGAAACTCAAACTCGTCAGGCAAGTCAGTTTTCCTTGAGGCAATGCGCGCTGAACCTTCAACGATGGTGCCCCTTGCCATGCTGCAGCGGCATCTCTCCCGTAGAATCCGAGGTGATGCCGATGCATCGGAGCGCGGTAAACTGGATGAAAAAATATACAGACTTGCCGGGCAGCTTGGGATAGGCCGTGAAGATATGGCGGCAATGATTCGCTCTGGAGACGACAGACTCCGCCTTGATGGTCAGGGGATACGTGTCGGCAAAAAGGAGCTCGCCGCAAAAGCCCTTGAGGAAGTCCGACTGCAGGACACATCGTCTCTGAGTATTGAGCAGGCATGGAAAGCATACCGGCATTATCGGGAGAGGATGGCGGCTTTCCAGCTGGCCGCCAACCGGGACAGCATCGACAGGTTCGCGGCGCATATTGGCGTGACGGGAGAAGACCTGCGAGCCTATGCCGATCGGCGTCATCTTCCTGAAGAAACCCGGCGGCGTCTTGAGAGACTTTCCGGCAGAGACAAGGAAACACTTGAAAGTCTGCGCCGTCAGGGAATCGGAGATATGGGAGTCGAGGGCTACTCCGGCTTGCGGGGCGGCGTACTTGCTGGCGAGTTGGACGGTCCGTCTCCTGAGTTCAACTACGCGGATACCGTCAGAGCCTTTCAGAATGTGGTCATGGCTTCAGCAGGGCGGGCATCTGGTTCCCATGCGCCTGTCACGGACGCCACCATGCGGCAGCTGCAGCAGACCATGAGTACCCTGGATGAAAGCACACGCGCTCTGACGGATGCAGTCCGATATATGAACAGGCGGTAACATGCAGGATATCTACCAGGCTGCGAGCGTTTTTCAGAGTGGGGTAGTCGGTCCGGAAACGGACGAACCCGAAACCGGGGATCAGCTCGCTTCGTTGATTGTTCCAGATGAGGTTCTGAATTCGGCCGGGTTATCCTCCGGAACTTTCGGAAAGCTGCAGGTACAGAGTTATGTTGAGGAACACTCGGAAAAATTTGTGATTCATAATTCGCTGTCCGAGTCTGCAGCTGTCTTTTGCAGCGGCGCAAATGCGGTTTCAGTAAACATTACGGGCAGGCTTCTCCTATCCCAAAGCGATGACCATTTCGCGGAATTCATGGATTTTTACGCAAGAAAGCTGCGCGCCCGAGAACTTCAGGATTCCGGCCGGGTCTGCACTTTTCTCATGGGAGGAATGTCGATGAATCTGTACATCGAGATGATCGGTCTTCGTGCGAACGTACAGACTCCCGATGCCGTCGACATTTCAATTCAGGCTGTAGCCGGTGCTTTTTCGTCTGTTGATGACTCCGTATCCCTTGAGCACACCTATGTTTCTTCGTTGGGTGGGATTGCAAGCCGTCCGCCGGAAATATCCAGCGTGGAGGATGGTGGGCTGAGGGAAGAAGATGTTCGTCTGGTCAAAAAAGGAGAGAACAATGGTTGACGATTGGCGTGTATCCGGCATTGCCACGGATATATTTTTTGCGCCGGATACGTTTGAAAGTCTGGATGACTTTTCCGGGCGCGCGGCTTTCTATGCAAGCGCCGAGGCACTGGAGCCCATCCATGCGGATCTGCTGATACAGGACGTGTCTTTCAGCGTTGCCGAACACCTACAGCTTGAATCTCACATTGGAGAAAGTTTTGGGGTACTCGCTCTGGGGATGGCGCCGCTGACGGCGGACATCAGTTCTGTCATGCCGTTATGTGAGGGGAACCCATCGCGGGTAAACATGCTCGACGCGTATGTCAATCGATTGAGAGTCAGCGCCGTGGCCCGTACCGGCGTTCTGCCCCAGCTCAGGTTTGCCGATGCCGTCATGGGGCTTGCTCTGACCGGAATGCGCCTCTCATATGATACACACATGCCTGGAGCGGCACTGCTCAATATGAGCGCTGTCGTGTTCAGTGTTCATGTCGGTACGCTTTTTTGGGACTTTGAACACGGTAAGCTCCGAAACAGACTGGGAATAAGCTCTTCGGATACAAGTGGGGAAGCCGTGGAACGGGAAGCTTCGAATGGCGGGGGGCAAGGATGAGCCTGGAGACGACAGTTTCAGGTACGCGCCCCAATGTTTTTCTCTCCGATGTGCGTGTGTATATCGCGGGGGTGCTTATGCCCGTAACGCATGTCACGGTGCGCAGCGGGGCGGGGCAGATGCCGGAAGCGTCTATTTCTCTCCCTCCGTGTCCCGATCTGTTTGTCGTCGGGCGTATGGATCGCATCCCCGTCCATATTTTTGTCAGGGAGAGTGTCGTCGGCAGCGGACGACTCATCCTGCTGTTCGAAGGAGCCATTGTCTCAAAACAATACCTTTGTCTTGCGTCCCAGAGAGAAATCAACGTGTCCGCAGTATCCTGGGCAGCAATTTTGGACGATGCCAGGCTGGAATTCATGACCACGCTTGATGACATCGTGCGGCGCAGCCTCAGCGGGGAACTGGACAAGTCACTTGCGTCCTATCAGTTCGGCCTGCAGTTCCCTCTGCTGTTGTTTCTCCACGGATTGGGGGCGGAAGGGACGCCGGAGCCCATTCGTACGCCTGTCCAGTACCTTGAGAATATCTACAGATTCATAGCGTCGGCCGGAGAACTGGAAGCAGTTGCTCCGTTCAACGGTTCGGCCCTTGCGGGCTTCTTCAGGCAATATGCCAGAGACATACGGCTTATCCAACGCTTTGAGTCTCTTCCGTTTTTTGACCGGGCGGCTGTTCCAGACCGAAAACGGGAAATGGATGGAAACGGACAGGGCAAGGAGGAAGAAGTCACGGCCTGGCATCTGGCGAAATTCAGTGAACAGACCGCAACAATGTTTCCGTTGGTATACGGCATGCAACAAGGGGCCGCATTGGCGCAGCTCGCCGGTCGTGCGGTGGAGGCGTCCCGGAAGATGAGCATGGCGGAACTCCTGAAGTTTCTCGTTGATGAATTGGAGTACGAGTTTCTTGTATTCGCAAGCCCGGCATTTCACAGCGAATCTCCTGAAAAGAAAAAGGAAAATCCTGAACTTAGGGACAGGCTGATAGCCAGTGCCTTGAAGCCGCTGCTTTTCGACGCGCTCCCTCCATGTTGCAATGTGCTGTATCGGTCCCAAGTATTACGTATCGAAGCTGCCGAACAGTATTCGGGGGTTCCTACTCGCGTTCAGATCAGAGACCTGCATGGACCCCTTGCTCTGCTGACCAGCGGCGTGGCGGACAGTGTTCTGGCTCAGTATGGTCTTATCGACTACTATCCCAGTGAAAAATTTGTGGATTTTTCTCGTGGTAATCTACAGGTATATGAAAAGGCACTGGGGACGGAACTGCTGGCGACGGAAACGCACACAGGGCCGTGGGTAGCTGAGGTGGGGACACCGCGGTGGTTCAGCTATATCCGGCCCGATACGCTCTCTGCAGGAGAAGGCACATTGGATGTCAGTCTGGAATTCAAACGGCGTTTCTGCCAGCGTCAGCTGCTCCATGCCCGTTATCTGCCGCGGACGCTTTCCTGTACAGCCATGTTCAATCCCTATGTTACGCCGGGATTTCCCGGAGTCGTTTTTGACTCCGTTGATGCCGGCTTTGCTTTCGCAGGGTTCGTATTGGCTGTCACCCATGACTTCAGTGCTGAGAGTGCGACGACGAGTGTGGAATTCAACTATGTTCGCATGCTCGACGAGGCAGCCTGTGTGGAGATTCCCAATCCCCTGGAATCCGTGCAGATGATTACCCATGACGAGCGTTATCTTGCTCCCGTGTACCGTTCTCTGCTGGGTACGGAAGGTGTTGCCGATATAGCCGGGGCGGAACCGATTTCCTATGGCAGAATGTGGAACGAGAACATGGGAGAGATGGTCGAAGTCCGCCATCCGCAGACCAGCCCTCTTGAAGCCTATCGTCGTCAGAGGCGCAATATTGTGGGGTTTGAGGATTACTGCACGTTTATGGGGTTTACTGTCGGCAGAATAGGGGCAGGTCCCGATGGGCCTTCGACCGTGCTTGAACTGGATGGCGACTTTCTCTCGAATCGTAAGGCTGTCGAGTTATACAATGTACCGGCCTCCTCAGAGGGACAGGGGGCTGCTGGTTCTGAAAAGATCCGGAGCAACGGCGATGACGGTGTGGAGCTGAAAGCAGCCACAGGGCAGGAAGAGAAGGAGGAAGAGAGAACCTCCATTTCCGAACAGGCCACGGCTGAAAAAGCTGATGGTGTTAGGGCAAGATTTACCGATGTGCGTGAACTGTTGCGCAGGATCGCAAAGGAGGAATTTTCCAAATCAGCATACAGGTAAGCTTATCCCCAGTTGTTTTTGAAAAATTGCCGGGAGACAAATCAATTCTTGCCCCTTGAACTTTACTCGGATAGGATCTTTTCATGATGAATGAACGAACGCCGCATGATTCAGCGTACAAGAATTTTTTCAGTAATCCAGAAATGGTGGAATCGCTCTTGCGTGATTTTGTACCAGCGGACTTTATTCGTGATCTGGATTTCTCAACGCTTGAACGCTGTTCCGCCAGCTATGTGACCGATGATCTACGCGAACGTCACGATGACATTGTCTGGCGTGTCAGTTGGAAAAACGGTTCATGGTGTTACGTTGTACTTTTGATAGAATTTCAGAGTACGCCCGATTACTGGATGGCCCTGAGGATTCTTTCTTATACGACGCTGTTGCTGCTGGATCTTGTCAAATCAGGAAATGTTAGTGAATACGAAGGATTGCCTTCCGTCTTTCCAATTGTTATATATAATGGAGGCAAGGCTTGGAAATCACCGCAGGAAGTGGCGGAGCTGTTTGCCCCCATGCCGGAAAGTCTCAAGTTTTATCGTCCTCAGCAGCGTCACTTCCTGCTTGATGAAAGCAGGGTTTCCAAGGAAGAGCTGGACAAGAGCGAAGGGCTGGTTGCTCAGCTCCTGAAACTTGAACGGGCTCAGAATCTGGAACAGGTTCGGGATGTCGTCAAGGAATTGCTCACCCAGCTTCGGGGAGCTGAGTATGTCTCCCTGCGTCGGGCATTTTCCGTATGGTTGGGGCGAGTGGTATTTAAACGTTCAGGTATAACTCAGGATGTTCCTGAGTTTCAGGATCTGCAGGAGGTGGACGCCATGTTGGAAGAAAGAGCCGCCCAGTGGAAGAATGAATATATTCAGCAAGGGATATTGGCTGGTCGTAATGAAGGGATTGCTATTGGAGAAGCCAGGGGAGAAGCCAGGGGAGAAGCCAGAGGTCTAGGGCGCGGTTTACAACTTCTGCTGGAAGCCCGTTTTGGAACTTTGCCTTCTTCGGTGATCTCCTATATATCGAATTCTTCCGATTCCAGTACTCTTCAAAATCTTATGCTCTCAGCATATCATGTGGATTCTCTTCAGTCTTTTATGGAACTGATGAAGAATAAAAAATGAAATATTGATAACGAGAGAACTGAATTGGCAAAAAGTTTGAAGTCCTGTGTAGTGTGATGAACAAAGAAGCTCAGGATGAAGTTGAAAGACAGCTCAATGCAGCAATGGAAGTAATGTCATTGCATGAATTGCGCCGGGTTCATGGTCTTTCGCAGAAAATTGCTGCCCAAACGTTTGGGGGGCAGCAGACTACCGTTGTCAATCCCAACTAACGTACAGGCATGTACATTTTTGCCTTACGTATTTGTATGAAAGAGACGGGAGGAAAGCAGGAAATAGCCACGCACTTTCCATAATATTTTTAATTTTTGTCATTTGAGTAAAAATAGTGACTGCTGGTCAGAATGTTTTGAAAAAGGACTATCTGATTCAGGGAAGGCCGGAGTGTTCAGCTCCGGCCTTTTTTTACAAAACACCCCGCAGGACGATGGAAATATCTTGTGGGCCAATTTTCCCACTTCCTGAAACCCCTTTTGTTTGGGCGCAATATTGTTCTGTATTTTATTGAGGAGGAGCATATTATGACCCAAAATTATCGGGACAAGGATATGGAAGCCTGGAATTCCTACCGGACATTTCCTTCCCCGGAAAATCGTTCGGCTCTGCTGCGTCGTTTCGACGGAGTGATCAACTCCCAGGTCAATAAATGGGCGGGGCCCGTTCCGCGCGAGACACTGCTCATGGAAGCCAGGGCCCATGCCGCCAAAGCAATCGATACCTACGATCCAGCCAAGGGCGCGGCGCTGGCCACACATGTCGCCAACGCCATCAAACCTATTTCCCGCACGGTCTATACATACCAGAACGCTGTACGTGCACCGGAGAACGTCACCCGAGCCATCGGAGCATATAAGCAGTCCCTTGAGACTCTGACTGACGAGAAGGGGAGAGCGCCAAACGATGAGGAACTTGCCGCCGAACTTGGTTGGGAAAAGGAGTTTCTTGATCGGGTCAAGCGATATGACTACCGGGAATTTGTGGAATCCCAGCCCGTAGCCGGAGGACAGTTCGGCACAAAGGAAGATTACCTGCTTGATGATGAACTGATTCTGGAGAGTTTGTTCAGGAGTCTGTCCGATGAAGAAAAGCTTATTTTTTCAAGCCTGACGGGATACGGGGATGCTCCCATTCATAGCAACGGGTGGCTTGCCCAGCAGCTAGGTGTCTCCCCCAGCCAGATTACGGCGCGGAAAGATGCTCTTGCTCGCAAGATTACGAACTTTTTGAACCGTCCAAGCCTTAAAGGGAGATTTGGGGCATGAGCGATATCTTGGAACAGGCCGATCAATTGTATGATGCCTTGGAAGCTTTGCTCAGTCTGGGGATTCGTACGGCGTCTGGAGAGGCCGTCGGTACAGTCAGTCTTGAAGGTCTGAAGACCGATGGCAGAACTTTTGCCAATGCCCTTTTCCCCAAGGGGATCCCCAGGTTACCCTCTGAAACGCTGTCTGTCGGGAGCCTGTACGATACGTCTCAAGCCTGCGCCCGTATGGCATCCAGCATTTCCATGACCCGTAAAGATTACTATGTGCAGGCTGCCAAAGATGCGGAAATACGGTTCAGTCGCCTTAAATATGAGCGTTTTTTACATACAGGGGCGCTGAATGTATCGGTAAAGCCCCACAAGATGCAGACTGCGGTAAACGAACAATAACATGGATATCAGGCTGTATACACTCACTGGGGAATGGGAGAACAGAGAAGCCGGACAAGGGCAGCATACGACCGGCGCGTCACTGGATGCCCCTGTAGCCAGCAGATTGGAAACGTTAGCAGGAAAAGTCGTCAAATACCTTTGCACTGGTATCGGCAGCGATGCCTTTGACTCAGCCTACGGCAGCAGGGCCATACCTTCCCGTACTGTCAGCAAGTCAGGCATGGCTCTGTACAGGAGCCTACTTGTCGATGACATCAGGCGATGCGCGGATTACCTGCGATCAAATGAAGAGTCTCTACCCACTGGTGTGGAACGACTTGAGCAAGTTCGGTTGCTCGACCTCAAATATGCTCCGGGAGGCGACAGTACCCGCGTAGACATTTATCTGGATATCATGAGCGATCAGGGAAGACATGCGCTGGTTGTTTTTTCGGGAGGCGGTGGTGTCTGATATTGTCATCAGTTCAGAGCAGCTTGAAGAGGCTAGAAACCTTATCTGCCAATATCTGCGGGATGCCGGATACAAAGGTTCACTAGAAGACGGCACAGGGATAGCCGATGCCGTCATCAAGCCCGCCGCGTTGATCACTCTGTTTATCCGGCAGGAATTGAACAAGGCCAGGGCATATCAGAGTCTGAAACAGGCAGAGGATCTCCGGTCGGAGTTGGATACGGACGAATACGATGCGGCCGTCGACGCCATTCTTTCAAACTGGTTTGTATCCCGAAAGGCGGGAGAGCCCGGCAGCGGACTCATACGGCTGTGGTTCCGGCAGCCGGTGGAGTTTCTGCGGATTCAGACGGGGCAGAGCGTTGGAACTGTTGAAGCTGAGGGTCTCGTAGCTGCTGAAGATGTAGTGTTGTCTCCGGGAAGTTTCAGTACGATGAGGACAACCTTGAGCTCATCACCTGAATATTATGTGGACATCCGGGTCCGGACGGTCAATAACACCGAGCTTGTCATATCGGCGGGGGCACAAGTCACCGCAGATATCGCGGATATCTATTTTTTACGGGCGACCATTCCGGCAGACTTTTCTGTGGGAATTCCCAAAGAAAGCAGCGAGGATTTCATTGCACGTTCAAAATGGGCCATCACGACCAGGGAACTCATTTCCGAGCATGCGATACGTACTGTTCTGCTTGATGAGTTTGATGAAATCCGCTCTCTGTATGTCGCCCGCCATGGTTCCGCTGAACAGCGCCGCGACCTCGTCGTTTTTGAGGACGTGACGATACATGTAGGCAACAAGGCAGATATTTACGTCAGTTTGCCCATATCCAGATTTACTGTGACACTGACGGCCGGGGAGAACGGAGAGTTGGACACGTCTTCTTTTCCGGTTCAGGTGCCGGTTGTGGACTTTTTCGGAGCGCGTACGGAAGAAGGAGAGGTCAAATTGACGGTGTCTGCGGATCCTCTGCTTTGGGCGAGTATGCGTTTCGCTCTGAAAGGACTCGCAGTTCCCCCAGAGTATGCGGGAAAGGAAATCACGGTGGAATGGGCCGGAGCTCCGGCTCTGCGGAGTATCCATGATTATGTGACTTCGGATAGCCAGCGGGTCAGCTGTTACGATCCGCTTGTGCGACACAAGCATCTCGTACGCTTTTCCGTAGAACTGTCCGTGGATTTTGTCGATGTAGAAGATGATGAGCCCCACCGTGCGGCCGTACGTGAGACTGTTGCGGGGTATATCAACAGCCTTGTGGACGGTGCCGTTTGGACTGAGTCCGAAATGGTGAGGCGTATCCATCAGCTTGGATATGTTTCCCGTGTTTCCGTACCCGTAATCTGCAAGGCTGAAATGCTCAATACTGAATCGGGAGATTTTAGTACGTCTTTAGTAAGCGACCGTTTTGATCTGGCGGATGTACTGCCTGAAAGCCCCCCGCAGATCAGCATCAACACGGTGCAGCCCTACACGGATGCGGCGATGATCAAGGTAAATGGAGCAGTCGGATAATGCCTATCATACGCTATGAAAGAGGAACGGCTATTCCCAGACCCCAACAGGTACTGCACGACCTTTCCGGCTATGCTCAGGCAACCAAGGCCATGTGTTCCGCACTGGGCGATTACTGGATGCAGCACTATCGGGATACCGAAGTCCTCGCACAGACTGGGGCGGCGATGGTTGCGTCCCTTTCCACGGAGTTTTCCCGAGTGCTTGATATCGTATTGAGCTCAAATGTTCTGGATATACCTACCGGGGATTTTCGGGACTTCCATCTTTTTTCCATATCGGAAGGCTCGTTGAGAGCAGTATATGCTGAAAACGGAGCATTGGACTATTACTTGGCGCAGGTTCCAGATTTGAAAGGAGCTGCGTATCTGACGACAACGCTTTTTGAATCACCTGTCATCCTTGAAGACGGCGTACACTTTGAGATTACCGCTCCGGGAGAAATCAAGTTCTATGTTGACCTGTTCCATGATCCGGGCATTGATGACTACGCGCTGACATTTCAGGCTCGGGAAAGAGAAATGCTTTTCTGGGCCACGGACTGTGCCCTGGTAAGTTCGCTCATTTATGAGAAGTACGGGGTATTTCTGTACCGTGAAAGCGAGGACTCTGAAGCGTACCGCTGGATAGTTCAGGCTTTGATGCGGTTCTTCACCGGCCCCAAAACCAACCGTAATCTCGGCGAAGTACTCAATATCCTGTATGGTGTGCCCTACACTCGATGGGATGACGAAATGGTACTTGATATCTACCCCGTCGACGCCTTTCTCGAACGTATGTTTAATGCGGATGAAGCGCCATATCTGTGCGTTGAGACGGATCGGGGCAGCTACTACACTTATGCATTCGCGGAGCTTCTGGTGAATGTGGGCGATATTTTGCCCAGACTTACGCTGATATCAAGCCTCTGCTCCGTGGACGACTATATCAGCAGGCCCGGATGGTGGGAGGAAACAAAGTTTCCTGAACGGCTTGTGAGTTCTGCTTTATCAGTAGAGCGCCAGCATGAACTTATGGATAAGGTGCTCAAGTATAATACGTTGTATATCCGTATCGGAACTTCTTTTGAAACTTACGCGGCCTATCTGCGGCAGCTTTCCACACTCCTGTCCGTAATTCAGGGCGGCGTGCCGGTGTACCTGTACCCAGTGGTACTTTCTTCATTTGTCGCCGCTTTTGTAGATACAGCCAAGTCGGATGATACCCTCTGTGAAAGCCTGCTGCGATGTGCGGCCGAAAGCGTGTATTCGTGGGAAGGAAATCTGTATGACGGCACATGGCATTATTACCCTGAGCCAAACAATACCCACGGGCAGACGTCCGTTTTTGTCATGCCGACCTATGAGGGGCGCTGGCTTTTTGGGGGAGAAGACCGTGAAGGCCGATTGAATATGGATAGACATGACCGCCTGCTTGTTTTCGGTAACAAATATGATGGTGCATGGAGCTATATCTTTGTTCCCGGACTGGATCATGATGCCCGCAAGGACAGTATTTCTTTGGGAAGCGCGGCTCTTTCTCTGGAAGACAGTTTTCATCTGGAAGATGAACTTGCCGTGAATGTGCGGCAAGTCTGACTCTGTACCCGCTGAATCCATTCCGGTCTGTCCTGCAATATTCCTGTAATGAATTCAGGCAGGCGGTGTTCCATGTCTATCATCATATCCGACAATACTTTTTTTCGCGGCATCTTCGCGCTTGTGGTGCGCGACATCAACGGCAGGCTGATCGAGAGTTATACCGACAATAATCTGATTGTCGACGGTGCACGTGATGCCATGGCCAGACTGGTAAGCCAGGGTGGCAGTATAGGCGACAGAGTAATCACCAAGCTCGGTGTGGGGACGGGTACGTCTCCTGCCACCCCCTCTGACAAGAACCTGACCAACCCACACTATGTCGACGTCCTGTCGTTTTCCTATCCATCATCCGGAGCCGTCACGTTTACGTTCAAACTTGGGGCAGACGATGCCAACGGTATGGCCATAACTGAATATGGGCTTACCTGTACGGACGGCAGCTTGTTTGCGCGAAAGATCCGCAGTGTCATTACCAAACAGTCCGATTTGATCTTTGAGATTGCCTGGACTCTTAAATTCTAGGAGCGCACATGGGCAACCTCAAGGAACGCAGCTTTTGGCCAGCGGATATTTATCTGATCGACTATGCCGATCCCCCCATGGGGGGTGAGTGGGGCATCAGCAATGTCGCCCATACGCAGCTAGCCTGCAGGACTCTCTGGCTGCTTGAATTTCTTCTGCGTACTCATAACGCCGAAGGGCGGCACGCTCTGCGTGATGCCGATGTCAGCCGTGAAGCCAAGATCCCTGAAAGCAAACTGGCGTTGGATGTCCCCACAGCGACGCTGCGCGCGAGTTTGGATTCCACGTTGAAAGCCTTGAGCAGGCTTGAAGCTCTGGTTGGAAATACTCTCAATGAATATGGAACAGGCATACTGGCTCTTTACAAGGCGTTGCTGGTGTACTGGCAGGTCGGCTGCACCAGAATTTCCTTCGACCTTTTTTCCAAGGAATTTACCTTTTACGGATATGAGGGAACCGGGATTATTGACGGCGTAGCGGGAGATGATTCGCTTGATGTTGCGGATACCTCCAATCTGCGGCCGGGAGAGCAGATTTTGCTGATAGGATCAACAGGTGCCGCCGATGAAGAGGTCATCATAAAAAAGGTATTGACCGACAATCGCCTGGTTCTGACTTCGGAATTACAAGTCCATCGCCAGGATGGCGTCATAGCCAAAACCAACTGGCATCTTGATGGGGAGAATACGACGGCGAAGAAAGGGGCCGTCTATCTGACTTCTTCACTTGATACTCTTGAAGGGGCAATCAGCGGGGAATTCACGATATGCCATATGCCCGGGAACCAGTTCCGGGTTTTTTACCGCACTGATTACGCTTCGGACTGGAATCAGGCTTCCATTATAGAAACCATACAGATCTGGGAACAGCAATACACTTCTTTTATGGTGCCCGGCGGCACATGGCAGTTCCGCATTGTTGCTGATACGGATTCACGACTTGATCATCTTGCGCTTAAGGCTTCCAGACTGGACAGCCGTAATGGTCTTCTGCGCACTCCACGTGCGGAGGGGCGGTTTTTTGCACTCAGATATGGAGCTCTTTACGGTATTCCCATGCAGGATGCCGAGATCGTGATTTCCGAGCAGCCGTACTTCGGGGCCGATGGGGATGTTGTCATCACCATTGGTTCTCTCAGCATGCCTGATCCTATGTGCGATCTCTCCGCTGCGGTGATGGAATCATTCTCTCCAACAGTCGGGAAAACCTATTACTGGCGTATTCGGTATCAGTCTTCGGAAAATGACTGGTCAGCATGGTCCAATACAGCCAGCTTTACGGAGGTATAGGATGTCCGATGCCAAGGTATTGCCTCTGACGCCCAAATGGGAAGAGGGGATCCATCAGTTCGAGTACACCGACAGGATGCTTGGGTACAATGCCGCTACGGACAAGGACGGCGTTGCGAACGTCCCCGCCCGACAGATCGGTAACCGTACAGAATACCTGCGAGAACTGGTTTCCGTTGCTCACGATTTTCTTACCGGGATACACCGTCTGACTAATGCCGATTTTACGGCAGATGCGGCCATTGCCGAAGAATGTCTGCAGCTCGATGCGTATCCGGCAGCTCTTCGCCGTGAGCTGGAAGAATATTTCATACGGCTTCGGCATGTTGGGGCTTCCAGCATACCTGACGACAGTGCCAACATGGGGACATTCAATGTGTTGAGCAGACTGATCCCCTTATCCTGGCACTATCTCGGTGGTTTTGTGCTGCTGGAGCTTTTCTGCAGCAATTTTACCGCCATGGAGTTTGCTGCGGCGAATGTCATTGATGTTGTGGCAGGCGATGACTCCATGGATGTGGATTCATCGTCGGAACTTGTCGAAGGGCGGGAATATCTGCTTTGCAACGAATCGGGCGGAGAACTCGAACACGTCACATTGATGGCCATACTGACGGAAACTCGCGTACGAGTCACTCATCCCCTGAAATACTCCCGAACCTCAGGAAAGCTCGCCGATACGAATCTGATCGTATCCGATGGCGCAGCCATGGCCAGGACGGACTGGGAATATGTATCCGGTCTTTTCCAGGATAGTTCGGACGCAACCTATTTTTTACTTGTTGTGAATAGAGATGCCGTGGCGGCAACAGGAGCGGCATGGTATCGCCTTGCATCCGATGGGGACTGGCTTGTCATGGGACAGGTGGACAGCAAGCGGTATGCCGACGGTACCGAGGACGATATCTGGAATTTGCCGAAGGGGACAGTGCAGTTCAGGCTCGTGTATACCGGCCGGGAAGAGGTTTATCCTTATCAGGTACACCATATTTTTGTCTTGCCGCGAGACAATATGGAATGGGTGGAGGATGTTCGGCGTCCTTCCATCATTTCCGTCAAACGAAATGGCTCGGCATTGTCCCTTACGGGGAGTGTCTACGGTTCGTTATATCGTGAGGAGCATGGAGGAACGACGGTGATGGTTTCTGACAGCCTGCGTGCGGATGCCTATTCCCAGACGAAACATTTTTCCGGTGTTGTTACGGTCGCACTGGAACTGGACGATTACCTGAAGATGCTCACCCCGGTTTTTGTCCAGATACGGTACTCAGACGTACTTGGCGCCGTTTCCAGGTGGTCTCCCGCTGTCACGGTTCATGATGAGGGAAGCGAGTAATGGGCAGGATCAGTGAAACGCCATTCTGGGTGGAACAACTTTACAGGATACAGGTCTCAGATCCGATTCTGGGAGGCGAGGACGGCGTAACCAATATCCAGCCCTCCCAGCTGGCGAACCGTACACGGTATCTTCGGGAAATTCTTACCCGGGAACATGATGAAAGCGGGGCACATTGTATTGTTGGCAACATGCTTGTTGATGATGCCGGTCTGGAGGAAAAGAAGCTTTCGCTTGAGGTCGGAACACTGGACATACAGCGGCAGATAAAGGACTGTGACAATGAAATCGAGAAGTTGAGCGGCGAGGTTTCGGATATTCTCGGTCCGGATGGACAGCAGCTCCGCGGGCTTGTCCAGTCTGTGCTATTGCTCTGGAAATATTCGGGATATGGTTTCGGATATGAGAGTTTCAGCGGGCAGCTTGTACTGCGTGCTATGCCGGATAGACAGGTTTCCGGCGCAGTTAGCGGGGATGACAGTATCAATTGCGACGATAACTCTGCCGTTGCTTCCGGTTGCAGAGTCCTTCTGTACAACTCCGAGCAAGTAGTGGAAGTTGAACCGATAACCTGTCTGGAGTACGGGCGTGTTTTGCTGAAACGGCCACTGGAGCAGAGTTTTCCGTCAGGGACATTATCTCTGACGAACTGGAAAGTTGAGGATGGGTTTGCCGTCGGTGCTCCCGGACAGGTATATCTTTCAAGTATTCTTGAAATTCTTGCGGATGCGCCATCCGGTACGCTTATTCTGACACGTGACCTCCATCGTGGAGAACTGAAGCTTTCATATCGGAACATACGTGGGACAGGGGAATGGGTCGAGCTGACGAAAGAATCTGAATCGGCCAGTCTGGTGGACAGTCGGTATATCGATGAATATTACGCCGTACCGGGCGGCTATATCCAGCTCAGAGCAGAAGTGGTCGGCAGTCTCAGTGTCACTGTGCATCGAATCATACTGTTTCCGCAACCGGTCAGGCAGCTTCTTGCCGTGGTCAAAGCCCCTGTTCTGGTAGGCATCAATTCCGGTGAAACAGTGATGCATGACAACATCAAACTGGAATCTTCGCCATATCGTAACTGCTATGGCGATCCTATGAAGCATGCGGAATATCGTCTTGTGGGGGGTGAGGATGCTGATTTTATTTTTACCTTTCCCGATACTGAAGCACATATTCTTGATGAAAAGGAAGCTCCGCCGGAAGGTTCCTATGTTTTTATGTGTCGCCATGTTTCGGATGTTGGTGATAGCTCGGAGTGGGATCAGGTTAAAGATGTTTATGTGAAGAAACACGTAAAATACTTCGGTTTTCAGGGACACCCAGATGCCGGAGGCTTCGGCACCTCCCCGTTCCGTATGCAGAATGATGAAACGGTACATTTCGGTTTTGAAGGAACGGCATCGTCAGGCGGCTTTGACACTGCACCGTTTGTCGTTCCTGCAACGGAATAGGAGGGCTGATGGCTATCGAATCTATTGTATGGGCAAGTAAGGCCCCGGACGGGAAGGTTATTGCTCCTTCCACGGAAAAACAGCAGCAGGGGTATGATGCCGAGATTCCCACGGCAGAAAATTTCAACTGGATTCTTCGTAATGTGACTGGCCGTTTGAAAACTCTGGAAGAAACGTGGGTTGATGCCGCGCTTGTTTCTGAGGCGGGAACCAGAGATGAAGTTATTTCTGCCGGCGAAGCTTTTACAGTGCCAGAATATATCGTTGGAACTGGAGCATTGCGGGTGTACCTTGACGGATTTCCCTGCGTCGCCGGGCCGGATGCTCAATATCAGGAAGTTGGAGAAGTGGGAAAATCTTCAACAAGCATCACATGGAATGACAATATTCCTGTATATTTTCAGATTGTCGTTCAAACCAAGGTTTCCAATATGACGGCGGAGTATGACCAGTGGCTCCGTACCAAGGTGGACAAGCTGGAGTTCAGCGCGTCCGACTGGGATGAAGGAGTGCTTTCGCTTCCTACGGACAGGCCAATCGCCGCCATATACCAGCTTGCTGAAGATGGTACGGCTTCATTGGCGGTCGGGGTCTCCATCAGCAGGTTGGACTCGATTCAACTTCTCAAGACCGACGTGGGGTTTGATGGATATGTACTCGTTTTCTCTCTTAGCTAACAGTTTTTATTTGAGGTATGTGGTACGCGCCATGCAAAACCTTCTGGACGGGATAAAGCAGTACCTGATTTTCATTCTGCTGGGTAGTATTGGCGGCGTCGCCTATCAATTGTTGTACAGAGGGCAGCGTGTCAGTTTCTGGGATATCTTGCGGGGAGCTTTCGTTTCCGGCTTTACAGGACTGATGGCTGGCCTGGGCGCCTCACACATGGGAGTGGGGGAGGAAGCGACCTATCTTGTCGCCGGACTGCTTGGCTTCGCAGGGGGGTTCGGCCTTCTCTGGCTGTTGGCAGCGGCCATGAAGAGGTTCGACCTGTCTCCATCTGATGTGGCTGATCTGGCTTCAGCAATGCACGGCCTGCACGATCGGAAGGAACCTGCCCGCTCTCTGGTGGATCTCGTACAGGGAGGAGTGCTTTCCCGGCGTGATTACTCAGCTATTATGGGAGGGGATATTTCCATACTCCTGCGTATCCACGAAGAGGGGAGAATCAATGATCAGGAGTTGATTATGCTCCTCAACTGGAAGCATATACTGACGCGCCGGGAAGGGCGTGAGCAAGGAAGAAGGCATGACATGGAAAACCAGTGAAATGGAAAGGTGCGGACAACCACTCTGGTTGGTCAAAATGTATGAATTGACCGTCAAAGGTATTCGGAAACATGGGTTGCCCAGCGAAGTGTCTGGTCAGGTACTTGCGGTCAAGGTACCAACGCTTATGGTTCAGGCCGATGTGATGCGGCGGTCACCTCCCAAGGCGCCAGGCAAAGAAGTGGGGACATTCATTATCTGAATTGGTGGCAAGCTAAAAATTTGTGAGTGTAGAGAATGAACGCGTCAGAGTAAAAATGCTCTGGCGCGTTCATTCTTTGTCAGCTTTTTTCAGTAGTTTGAATGTGTGATATATCGGTAAGATGTTTTTCTAACCATATCTGTGCTTCTTCTGTATCCAGTAGATGCAGACTTCCTCCCCAAAACAAACTCCTATGTGTCTCCCATGCTCCTTTTACCTCCAGATTAAGAGTGTTTCCCCATAAGATAATTCCATGCAAGTTAAAGAACATCAAATTTAAAGCTGCCATACGTACACAATCCAAGTTTATGTCTTGGCCTATAAATAGGGTTTGATTTAGTTGTTCTTGAGTCTGGTCTTTGGCTATAGCTATCAGGCAGACTCCTGCACCACAAGACGGATCCATCACTTTAATATATCCTGTTTGGGGTAGACTTGACTGGCATATTTGTGCCATAAGCTGAGCTATGGATGATGGCGTAAGGTATTGTCTCTGGTGAGTATCAGAAGCATACTCTTCAAATAACACTCCCAAAACTTCCTCATTTGTTGCCTGCATGTACTCCAGTAAATGTGCGGTGGCTTTGGCAAAATGGTTTGCTTCCTGTTGCTCTGTTGGGCCTTCATTACGATACTGACCCATAATTTCCAGATAATGCGGATCATCATGTAAAAAAGCATAAAACATGACTCCTATCCAGTCTTGAAAAACACGAGAACCATTATATCCTTTACTAATGATGGCATTGAGTTCTTTTCTTATCATATCCAGTCCCAAGTGGAGTTTTTGATTACTTTTTTTGCTCATAACGCCTCCTTCCGTATTTGTTATTCTGCCTTCTGGAAAATAAAATGCCCTGTCGGAATTTCCGGCAGGGCATTCTATTGTTTCTTGATTTTATAGGATTAAACACTGTCAGGGATGTCAAAAAAACATTTCCCTGAAATTCCACAATATCGAGATAAAATAGAATCTATATGGCTCTTGTTGTCACTATATAAATAATAATTATGAAAATATCGTGTAGTTGTACGGCGTACCAATGCCTTTACGATGCAAAGATGATCTGTAAGAGTATAGACTTCATATTTTTCCTTTTTGAGAACTCGCTTTGTTAGTTCCTGACGTGTAACTCCAAATTCATCTCCTAACTTCAGTGCCTGCTCGAACCTGATTCGGCGGCTGATATTTTTCTCCATGAACAGCCTCCTTGATAAATATTTTTTTGAAAAAAGTGCAAAGAAAAATGGCATACAGCGTATTCTTGGATTCATACCCTTTAGAGGGGATTTCCGTATGCCATTTTCATCATCTTATAACACAATTTTTTTCTAAAAAATTGTTGTATCTGTTGAAACTGTTCAATTTTTGGGCAAAAAAGAATACGGTATTGATGTCAGTTGATTGTAAGTAGAAAATAATCCTTTCCCCTCTTAATCAGTTGGTTCGGTGTTCAAGTCACCGATGGCCCACCAGCAAAAAACGGGGTTCCGATGCAAATCGGAACCCTTTTTTTGTTTTTGAGGGTGCCCGCCCCCGCTCGGCCATCTCTTTTTCAAGGTCGAGCTGCCGGGCGAAGAGAGGGTGGGAAAAGCCGTTTTCGGACGCAAAACGAGTGTCGTTCATAAAATAATCATTTAATTTAGGTTAGTTATGCGTCTTGAAAGATGGGCGCAAAAAAAGGCCCCAAGCGAATGGGCGCAGCGGCCCGAACGCGGCGCTTGCGGCCTTTTTTTGCACGTGGCTTCGGGGACAAGGGATGGAGATGTAAATAGAAAAAAAGAAGAAAGACGTAAGGTTGAAGAATGTCAGCAGGAGGAGTGGAGAGAAGGAGAAGGAGGGAAAAGAGAGGAGGAGGGAGGAGAGGGAGGGCTAAGTGGGCGTAAAAAAAGCCCCTTCACCGGATGCAAGACAAATGCAACAGTGAAGGGGCTTTTTTGTAGGGGAAGACGGCTGAGTTTTTAGGCTAAGCGTCCGTATTCCTTATGGTGCCCAGAGCGGGGATTGAACCCGCACAGCCGTGAGGCCGAGGGATTTTAAGTCCCTTGCGTCTGCCAGTTCCGCCATCCGGGCATGGACAAAAGGAATACCCGTAGAGAAGCTGTGAGTCAACCTGACAGCCCTTTGGCGCGGATGCTGTGTCCTGCATGGCGACCGAGGGAAGCTTGGCCTTGAAAGTGAGACGTATATAAGGAAGGCCAACTGTGCTATATGCCGTTTCTTCCTATTGGGGGGAGGTGGAGGCCACTCACCCGTCTCGACGATCCTTTCAGAGGTAGAAGCCCTTGGCCGAACCGGTATCCTTGCGCGAAGGTCCGCAAAACGTTCTTTAAAAAAAGGGCAACATGTCGAGGGGATCATTGAGAATATGATCCGCACCCGCGGCCTTCAATTCTTCTGCGCCCCGGAAGCCCCATGCTGCGCCTAGGGCGAGCATATGGGCGTTGCGGGCGGTGTACATGTCCACATTGCTGTCCCCGAGGAACGCCGCTTCTTCCGGCATGACCTTCAGGTTGTGCGCGGTCTTGAGCGCACCGGTGGGGTCTGGCTTGTGGGGAAGGTCGGCGGTTGCGCCCTGCACGAAGGCGAAGGGTTTGCCCGGGAAATAGCGCTCCAGCATCAGCAGTGTCCAGTCGTGCGGCTTGTTGGTGACTACTGCCATAGGGATGCCCTTGCCGCGCAGCTCGTCGAGCAGTTCCGGGATGTGCGGATAGGGGCGGGTCGTTTCGGCCCAACCCCGAGCATAATTTTCTCCCGTGCGCTTGACGAGTTCGTCCAGTGCGGGAGAGGTGTCCTCTCCGGCGGGCAGGGCGCGGATGACCAGCGTGCGCAGGCCGTTGCCGACGAAATGGCGGTAGGCCTCCACGGGGTGGACGGGATAACCTGCGGAAGCCAGCGCACGATTGGTGGCGTTGGCCAAATCTTTCAGTGTGTTCAGGAGCGTGCCGTCCAAATCGAAAAGGGCGGCTTTGAGTGGGGGCTTCATGGCGATTCACCTTCCGGGCGCATGGAGTGGCCGCAGCCGCGCCCGCGAGGCAGCATGACAAAGGTCACCGTTGCTTTCAAGCCCTTGGCGCGGCCTGTGCCGAGCCTTGCATCCTTGCGCCGTTATGATAACCCTAGCCCGGCAATGGCGGCGGCGAGCTGCGGCATGGCGCGAAAAAGGGGGAGATGATGGCGCAGGGCAAGGAACGGGCCGACGAGCTGGTGTTTGGGCAAGGGCTGGCGGAGAGCCGGGAAATGGCCAAACGGCTGATCATGGCCGGGAAGGTCGCGCTTGAGGAAGCGCCGGGCGTGCTGCGCAAGGTGGACAAGCCCGGCCACAAGTACCCCGTTGATACGGTCTTTTCGCTGGTCGGTATTGAGCGCTATGTCAGCCGTGGAGCCTACAAGCTTTTGACGGCATTGGAATATTTTAAGCTGGACGTGAACGGCTACGTCTGTCTGGACGCGGGAGCCTCCACGGGCGGCTTTACGGATTGCCTGCTCCAGCACGGCGCGGCCAAGGTCTACGCCGTGGACGTAGGCCGGGAGCAGCTCCATGAGCGTTTGCGCCGCGATCCCCGCGTCGTGAGTATGGAAGGGACGAACCTGCGCACGGCTCCCGTGGAACTTTTGCCCGAGCCGGTTGATATGATCGTGGCTGACGTCTCCTTTATTTCCCTCACGCTGATCCTCCCGCCCTGCGTGCGCTGGCTCAAGGAAGGGGGCCTCGTCGCCGCGCTGGTCAAGCCGCAATTCGAGCTGGGGCCTCACCAGACCGACAAGGGCGTGGTGCGTGATCCGGCCCTGCGTCAGCAGGCTGTGGACAAGGTCCTTCTTTTTTGCCGCGAACGCCTCGGTCTTGCCTGTCTGGGGGTGGTGCCAGCTGCGGTCAAGGGCCCTAAGGGGAATCAGGAGTATATTGTTTGCCTGCGTCGTGACCTCGGCGGCGAGGGAGCTTCTTCTTCTTCTTCTTCTTCTTCTTCTTCTTCTTCTTCTTCTTCGGTCGCTTTGCTTGCCGAGTCACCAAGCTGAGGGGCTCCGCCGTCCGGCGCATTCTCTCCCACACCTTGAAAGTACAAAACGCCTCTTTGGAAAAGGCCCTGTGTTTACGGGGCCTTTTCTTTTGATGGAGGCCGTTCGGGTCTCAACAGAGGGCTGTGCCGTTGTGCTCGTTTGGCCTGTGGGCTGAGGGGTAAAAGAGAAGAAGTGCACTCTTTTTTCATACTTTCACAAAGGATAAGAGGAAAACACCTAGAAAGAAGTACCCATAGAAAAATGGGATAAGATTTTGAGATAAAAATCACGTGTGGATCGTTTCCTCGGGAAAATCCCCCCTTTATGGGGGCTGCCTGCAAGCCCTGCCTGCATCTCTCCCCTGACCTTAAAAGAGGGGCTTCTTCCCAGCGGCGTGGGCAAAACGAATGTCTTTCCTCGTCCCCTTTCCTTCTTTTGCTGACCTCATTTGAGAGCAAGAGCAGGAATACTCCAAAAGATGACGGCTTTTACACGGGACAAAAATGTCTCGTGGGACAAAAATGCCCCATGTAAGTATTCTTTGTAACCTGTTTGAATACTAGTTGATATGTTGTGAAGTCCATTTTGCGGGACATTCCTGTCCCATTGTGATGGAAAGAACATACGGCAACCACCGGCGGCTCGGAAGAAAAATATGTATTGGTATCCCGGTTGATTACAGGGAAGAATGCCTTCTTCCCCGCTTCGGGGAAAGAATTTGGCGCGACACTTGCTAGAAAAGAAACGCCTTTGGAGGGCACGCCCCCCGAAGCCGACGTTCGAGTTGAAGCGTCCTTTTTCGTCCAAAGCCGCGGTTCTGGCGGTGAACGAAAAAGGGCGAAAGAGAAACACTCTGGAAACGCCAAGACAACGAGGGACTTTTCATCATGAGCAACACACCGGAAAAAAACGAAAACACGCGTGAAGAACTGAAAAAGACCATGAGCCCGGCGGAAGTCTGGGCTCTTGCCGTGGGTGCTATTATCGGTTGGGGCTGCTTTGTTCTCCCCGGAACGCGGTTCCTGCCCGATGCCGGCCCCCTCGGTAGCATTTTGGCCTTTCTCATCGGCGGCGGGCTTTTGTGCTTCGTCGCGCTGAGCTATAGCGTGCTCATCAAGGCCTACCCGGTGGCGGGCGGCTCCTTCACCTACGCCTATGTGGGCTTCGGCACCAAATGCGGCTTCATCTGCGGCTGGGCGCTCGTCCTCGGCTATCTCTGCGTTATCGCCGCCAACGGTACGGCTATGGCCCTGCTCAGCCGCGCGCTGTTGCCCGGTGTCTTTGACGTAGGGTATATGTATACCGTTGCCGGATGGGACGTGTACGCGGGCGAACTGGTCATGATGTCTGCGGTTTTCCTCTTCTTCGGTTTTATGAACCTTCGCGGCATGGACATGGCGAGCAGCTTGCAGCTTATCCTTGCCTTCGCCCTTGCCGGCGGCGTGCTGGTCCTTACGGTGGGTACCTTCTCCGCTGAAACCGCCAGCATCGACAACCTCTTCCCCCTCTTCGCCGAAGGCCGCTCCTCCTGGGCCTGCGTCATCTCCATCGTCGCCATCACGCCGTGGCTCTTCGTGGGCTTCGACACCATCCCCCAGACCGCTGAAGAATTCGACTTTCCGCCTGAAAAGTCCCGTCGCCTGATGCTCAATTCCATCATCTGCGGCGCGACGCTCTACGCTCTGGTGCTCCTTTCCGTGGCCGTGATCATCCCCTACACCGACCTGCTCGGCCAGAACCACACCTGGACCACCGGGGCCGTGGCGAACATGGCTTTCGGCAAGTTCGGCGGCGCCGTCCTCGCGATTCCCGTCCTCGCGGGCATCTTTACCGGTATGAACGGCTTCTTCATGGCCACCACCCGCCTCCTCTTCAGCATGGGGCGCGGCAAGTTCCTGCATCCCTGGTTCGTCAAGGTTCATCCTCAGTACGGCACCCCCGTCAACGCCATTCTGTTCACCCTCGGCCTGACCCTCGTGGCCCCGTGGTTCGGTCGCTCCGCCCTCAACTGGATCGTCGATATGTCCGCCATGGGCACCGCGCTCGCCTATCTCTTCACCTGCATGACCGCCTACAAGTTTGTTGACCAGCATCCTGAAATCGCTCAGGCCCCTTGGGGCAAGCCCGTGGCCATCGTAGGCGGCTTCACTGCGGTAACCTGCTTCTTCATGCTCGCCGTTCCGGGTTCCCCCGCCGCCATCGGCGTTGAATCCTGGCTCATGCTGTTCGTGTGGGTAGCCCTCGGCGCGGGCTTCTACTTCAGCCGGGCCAAGGAACTCAATGCCATCCCGCACGCCAAGATGCAGTACATGCTCCTTGGAACGACCGACCGTCCCCTGCTTTTCGATACGTCGAAGCAGAAGGGTTTCGTGACGGAGGAAGAAGCCAAGCCCGCCGTTGAATTGAGCTAGAGCCTCCCTCCCCTGACCTGAAAGGAGCCGGAATCGCAATGATCCCGGCTCCTTTTTTGTGGTGGAAAAACGCCGTTCCCTTCAGCGGATGGCTTCCCAGAAATGTTCGATGGAAACGCGGTGGACGTTCTTGTTGCGGTAGAGTTTGATGTCCACTTCCACGCTGAGGTCGGGGCGGTCCTCCCAGAGGCGGCGGATGGAGCCGCGTTTCAATTGCTCGCTGACCAGCGACTCCGGTACCCATGCCATGCCGAGCCCTTTTTCGAGCATTTTGATGATGCCCTCGCTGAGGCTGCTTTCATAAATCACGTCCAGTGCGCAGGGCGTTTTTTCGTAGAGCGGCAGGATGATCCGGTTGGCGAAGGAGAAGTTGCTGTAGGAGAGATAGGGGAGGGAAGAAGGGACCGGCTCAAGGCGTTGCGCCAGCGTGTTCCCCACCACGGGCAGGAAGCGTTCGCGGGCGATGGTGGCCGAGTCGATATGCGAGAGGAATTCACTGTCGGACTCGTATTCGTCGAGCTTGTAGGTCAGCAGCATGTCCACCTGATTGTCCATGAGCGCGCAGAAATGCTCCTCCACGCTTTGCGGGAAGGGGTTGACCACGAAGGTCAGCCTTTCGCAGCGTTCCTTTACCTTGATGAGCAGATTGGGCAACACGTTGATGGACAGGGTAGGCAGGCTGATGATGCGGACCACGTTGTCGCGGCGCAGGGCGGAACCGGAAAATTCCCGTTTGGCTTCGGCCATGCGTTCGGCAATGTCACGGGCAATGGGCAGGAACTGCTCCCCCTGCGCGGTGAGCCGGATGGGGAGGGCGGTACGGTCGAAGAGCACGACGCCGAGCCACTCCTCCAGCGCGCGGATGCGGCGGCTGAAGGCGGGCTGGGTGACGTTCCGTTCCTGCGCGGCATGGGAAAAGCTCTTGTGCCGATAGAGGCTGAGAAAGTCTTCAAGAAGTTTCTGGTCCACGTGGGGCTCCATGCGTTTTGGACATGAGTCGATACGAAATAGGCAATTGCCACCTGCCCCCTGCCTTCCTATAGTTGGCGCAACACGTTCTATTCGCACCAAACAGGAGAAACGTCCATGCCCCGTCAGGAACATGATTTTTTGGGTGAAATGACTATTCCTTCCGATACATACTATGGCGTGCAGACCTATCGCGCCCTCGAAAATTTTTCCATTTCCGGTGTCAGCATCGCCTCGTTCCCCGAACTGATCCGCGCGCTGGCGCAGGTCAAGAAGGCGTCGGCCATCGCCAACATGCGGTTTGACGTCCTGCCCCGGAACATCGGTGAAGCCATTTGCGCGGCTTGCGACGAGATCATCGCGGGCAAGCTTCATGATCAGTTCCCCATTGATTGCATTCAGGGTGGCGCGGGTACGTCCACCAACATGAACGCCAACGAGGTGATCGCCAACCGCGCGCTGGAGCTGCTCGGCCATGCCAAGGGTGAATACGAGTATTGCCACCCGAACAACCACGTCAATTGTTCTCAGTCCACCAACGACATCTACCCCACGGCCCTGCGCATCGCCCTTTATACCAAGCTCGGGGAACTGAAGGAGGATATGGCCTACCTCCAGCGCGGTTTTGCCGCCAAGTCCGAGGAGTTCGCGGACGTCATCAAGATGGGGCGCACGCAGCTTCAGGACGCCGTGCCCATGACCCTCGGGCAGGAATTCGGGGCTTACGCCACGACCATTGGCGAGGACATCTTGCGCGTTGAAGAAGCGCGGCGGCTGCTTTTGGAGATCAATCTTGGCGCTACGGCCATCGGCACGGGCATCAATGCCCCGGCAGGCTACGCCGAGGTCGCGGTGAAGGCGCTGGCCGAAGTGACGGACATCCCGGTCGTGCTTTCCACCAACCTCATCGAGGCGACGTGGGATACCGGGGCCTATGTGCAGACCTCGGGCGTACTCAAGCGCATCGCAGTCAAGATTTCAAAGATTTGCAATGACTTGAGGCTGCTTTCTTCGGGCCCGCGCACGGGCATCAACGAAATCAACCTGCCCCGTCTCCAGCCCGGTTCCTCGATCATGCCGGGCAAGGTCAATCCGGTCATCCCGGAGGTCGTCTCGCAGGTGGCCT
Organism: Candidatus Bilophila faecipullorum; assembly: GCA_944326695.1. Lineage (GTDB taxonomy): Bacteria > Desulfobacterota > Desulfovibrionia > Desulfovibrionales > Desulfovibrionaceae > Bilophila > Bilophila faecipullorum. The sequence goes on from CALVEZ010000013.1 coordinate 57,869, forward strand.
TCGACATCATCGGGAAGGACGTGACCATCACGATGGCCTCCGAAGCCGGGCAGCTTGAGCTGAACGTCATGGAGCCCATCATCGCCTTTTCGCTTTCAAACGGCATCCACCGTCTCCGTCGGGCTCTGCGCACGCTTCAGGATCGCTGCGTGAGCGGGATCACGGCGAACAAGGAGCATTGCCGCCGCATGGTGGAGAACAGCATCGGCATCATCACGGCGCTCAACCCCTATCTGGGTTACGAGACGTCCGCCGCCATCGCCAAGGAAGCTCTGGAGACCGGAGGCTCGGTCATCGATCTGGTCCTCGCCCGCAATCTGCTCAGCCGCGAGAAGCTCGACGACATCCTCGCGCCCGAGCATATGATCAAGAGGAAGTAGGAGGTTGAGGAAGACTGGGGGAGGGGAGAGGAAAACTTTCTGGAGAAAGTTTTCCTCTCCCCTCCCCCAGACCCCCACCTCTCTCCTTTCAAAGACTTTCGTTTGGTGGGGAGGTAGCTCGCCGGGAGTCCCTTTGGATGTGGGGAAAAGGAAGAGGTTCAGGAAAGGGCACTCGCGAGGGTCTTCGTGGGGGGGACGGTTTCCTTGGGGCGCGTCAACACGCGATACGATGTTGTTTTTTCGATGTGTTGCCCTGCACCCCGCCGGGGAGAAAGATTTTCTCCAGCCTCCCTGTAAAGGGGACTATGCGCGATAGTGCAGTCCCTAAGAAACAAGAGCGAAGTGAACAAGAGGGATTATTTCGGCATTCAGCCGCTGAAGAGGCGAATGCGTTGACGTCGGCGGCGTGAAAGCAAGGCATTTCACCCGGCCTCTTCCTCCTCCCCCCATAGGCCGGGTGAAAACGCCCCGTTCCTCCCCCGGAACGGGGCGTTTCTTGTATGGAGAAACAACTTTTCGCTAGGTGGGAGGTTCTTAAAAGCTTAAAGTTTTGCCTATATTATAAAAACTCCTTTTGATTTGTCAGCACTGGCTCGCGGTCTGGCACCTGCAAACGGCAACAAATCAAAAGGAGGCCACAGTGGTCACGTTTGAAGTCTGGCCTGCACAAAGTGAAACTGTAAATGCCATGTGGCATCTGCTCCCACATACCGCAGACAGTTTTTCTATGGGGAAAAGAAGCGTGAGGTCGGCGAGGCCGTGCATGGAGGGTGCCAAGGGAAAGGGGCGATAATCCCTTGTTGTCGGAGGGCGGCGTCCCGGAATAAGACGCCGCCCGGTCGAGCGGCAAGGCGCGTCTCTCTGTGAGGCGCGCTTTTAAGATGCTTTTTTAGACTTTACCGAAGGGGCACTTGGGGAAGGTGCAGACCTTGCATTCCATGCACAGGCCGCCGTTGCCGATACGGGCCAGATCAAGACGCGTGACGGGCACATCGGCCAGCAGGCGGGGAAGCATGAGATCAAAGACGGTGGTCTTGAAGAACAGGGCGCAGGCGGGCACGCCGATAATCTGCGCCTCTCCGATGCGCCCGATGAGCGTCATGGTGCCGGGCAGGGCAGGCACCCCGTACAGGGCATCGGTAAGCCCGGCGTCAAGAAGGGCCTTGCGGGTAAGGTCGTCGGGATCGACGGACAGCCCCGCCGTGGTGACGATGAGGTCCGCGCCCGCACCCAGCAGATCGCGCACGCCCTGCGAGATGAGCGTGGCGTCGTCGGGCGCGAAGAGAGTTTTGATCACGTCGCAGCCGTGCTGTTGGGCCTTTTGCGTGATGATCGGGGCAAAACGGTCCTGAATGAGCCCCTTGAAGACTTCCGTACCCGTGACCAGGATGCCGATTTTGGCCCGGCGCATGGGCGCGACGCGGAAGAGGGGGCCGTCCTCCAGCACGGCGAGGGCGCGCAGAAAGCCGGGGCGGGAAAGGAAAAGGGGGATGGCCCGGCTGCCCGCAAGCCGAGTTCCGGCGGTGAGCACGCTGTAGTTGTGGCGCGTGCAGCACATGACGTCCGGGACGAGGTTGAAGCGTTCGAGGCGTTCCGTATCCACCAGCAACATGCCGTCGCGGGTGGCCCGGAAATTGACCTTGCCCTCGCGCGGTTCGGCTTCCACTTCCACGCCTTCGCCGGGCATGTGCCGGGCAAAGCCGCGGGCCGCGTCGTCCTCGTGTACCCAGCCTTCCGGATGGGGATTGTTTTCCTGCACATAGACGCGGTTGCGGCCCATCTGCTGAAGGCGGCAGATGTCGCCCGCCGACAGTTCCTGTCCGGCGGTGAAGGCGGGCCCCTTTTCCTTGCCGGGGATGATCTGGGTCATGTCGTGCAGGGCGTGCTTGCCGATGGCCTCTTCCACGGGCACGGCGACGGGCGCGGCCACGGATTTGGGCTGCTGCGTCAGCGCCATGCCGGGCCCTTCCTCATAGGGGGACTGGCCCTGACAGGAGCGGCAGATACCGCCGTAGGAGGCGGGGTAATACGCGCCGCAGAGGGGGCAACGGGCCGTCTTGCCGAAGGAGTGATGGCGGAGGAGGTCCTTGCGCAGGCGCACGGGCTGAAGCGTGAGGATGGATTCCCCGGCTTCCTTGATCTGGGCCTGAAGGCGTTCGCCGTCCTGTTCCCCTTTGGGGCGTTCCTTGAGGAACCAGCAGCGGATTTCGTCGTAGGGACCGAGCTTGTCGTTGTCCAGATGCACGCGGACGCCTTCACCCGTGCGCTTGTCGTAGAGCGTCACGGCGTAGATGCCGAAGGGCAACACGCGCAGCCAGCCGTTGCCCACCGTGCAGGGGGTGAGCAGTTGCACGGCGTCGGGCAGGCAGTGGGCCGTTTCGCTTATGGCGTCGTACAGCACGCCTTCGGGCATGTGGCGTTTGGCGAGTTCCACCATGTAGCCGCCGATGATCAGGCCGGGAGCCGGGTACCCGTGAAAAGCGCGGGCCTGCTCGACGAATGCTTCGTGCGTCCATTGGCCGAGAGTCATGACTACCTCAATGCGTTGGCGTTATTGCAAGAGCGGGCGTTCGGGGGCCGTCTGGTTCTTCAGGTTCTCCACGGTGACGCCCTGAGGCGGCGCAAAGCGGAACGTTTCCGCCGAAAGGGGAGCGTCAGGCTTGAGGGAAGTCAGCGTCACTTCGTTGGTGTTGCCGTAAAAGTCCAGTATCTGCACCTTCTTGATCAGGGCGTTTGCCTTGTCCACCCACAGGACGGCCTCCACAAGCTGCGGGGAAGGTTCCTTCGGATAGAGGCGCAGCACGGCCATCCCGTTTTCGTCGGGTTCGGCTTCAACGGAAAAATCCTTGTCCAGCCGGGCCTGTCCCGTGATCACCTGAATGATGGAGCGCGAATCCTGCACCACTTCGGGCGCGTACTGATAGGCAAGCTCTTCGTCGGGCAGATAGTCCCAGACGTCCTTGTCCGTGATGACCAGCAGTTCCGCGTGCGGCGGGAGCGTTTCCCAGCGCACGCGCAGGGGCTTTTGAAAGGCCAGCGTTCCCTTGCGGGTTTCTTCCGCACCGCTTTCCTGATGGAGGAGGCGTTGGGTGAAATCAGCGGTAAAGGACTGCATGGACTCGTATTTTTTCTGTATCTCGCCCGTGAGGGCTGGAGCCGCCGCGTGGGAAAGGCCCGCCGACGCCAGCATGAGGCCGAGCGCGCAGGCGAAAAGGGCTATACGCATAGCTTGTCTCCTGAAAAAGAAGTGTTGCGGCCCGCAGGCCGGAAGTTTCGTCAACCCCGACTGTATCGGAGAAGGGCTTTTTAATGAAGTGCTTTTGCGGCGGGTCCACGTTTGCCCGCCGCCGCTGCCCGTCCTGCAAGGGACCGCCGCGCGCTTGGCCGCCGCTCGGCGTGAAAGGCGAGGTCCGGGGAGAGGCGTGTGCGCGGTTCCCCGTTAAGGCAAAAGGCCCCTCGGATGTTCCTCAATCCATGCGTACCGAACGGGCTTTGTTGGCGCGGGAGGCCGGCGGCAGGATGCCTTCTTCCTCCATGCGCTCCACAAAGCGCGCCGCCTTGTTGAAGCCGATGCGGAAGCGCCGCTGGAGCAGGGAAATGGACATGCGGCCCTGTTCCTGCACGAAGGCCACGGCCTCGGCATAGAGGTTTTCCTCTTCGGAACTGCCGGGCCCGGAAGCGGGGACAGCGGCGGCCTTGGCGTTTTCCGTCAGGGACGCGCCCCATTCGGTGAAGTCCACTTCGTACTGGGGCGCGCACTGGCGCTTCCAGTGGTCGACCACGGCCTGCACCTCGTCGTCGGTGACGAAGGGGCCGTGCAGCCGGAGGAGCTTGCCGCCCGTGGGCTTGAAGAGCATGTCGCCCTTGCCGAGGAGCTGTTCCGCGCCCGCCGCGTCGAGGATGGTGCGCGAGTCGTACTTGTTGGCCACCTGAAAGGAGATGCGGCAGGGGAAGTTCGCCTTGATGAGCCCGGTTACCACGTCCACGCTCGGGCGCTGCGTCGCCACGATGAGATGGATGCCCGCGGCGCGGGCAAGCTGGGCCAGCCGCACGATGCAGCCTTCCACGTCCTTCCCGGCGGTCAGCATGAGGTCCGCGAGCTCGTCGATGACGATGACGAGATAGGGCAGGGGCGTCAGATCGGCGTATTCCTGCGGTTTTTCGTCTCCAAAAGAAGCGAGTTTGCGATTGAAATCCTTGATGTTCTTGACGCCGAACTTGGCGAGGCAGTCGTAGCGCCGATCCATTTCCGCCACAGCCCAGTCAAGGGCGGTCTTGGCGAGGGCTGTTTCCGTCACCACCGGATGGACGAGGTGCGGCAAATCGGCGTACATGGCCATTTCCACGCGCTTCGGGTCGACAAGCATCAGTTTCACTTCGTCGGGCGAGGCTTTATAGAGGAAGCTCACCAGCACGGAATTGAGGCAGACGCTTTTGCCCGAGCCCGTGGTGCCCGCCACGAGCACATGGGGCATGGTAGCCAGATCGCGCACGGCGGGGCGCCCTTCGATGTCCTTCCCGAGGGCCATGGTCAGCAACGAGGGCGCGTGCTGGAAGGCTTCGGAGCGGACAAGCTCGCGGAAATTGACCGTAGAGCGGTTCAGGTTGGGGATTTCCACGCCCACCGTATCGCAGCCGGGCACGGGGGCCTGAATGCGGATGGCCTCGGCCTTGAGGCTGCGCGCGAGGTCGTCGGTGAGGTTGGTGAAGCGCCCCACGCGCACGCCGGGTGCGGGCCGGATTTCAAAAAGCGTGATCACCGGGCCGGGCGTAACGCGCACGAGTTCGCCCTGAATGTTGAATTCGGCCAGACAGTTCATGAGGCCCGCGCTCTGTTCTTCCAGCACCTCGCGGGAGGGCAGGGAATCGCTTTGCTGCGGCGGCTGGAGCAGGTCCAGCGAGGGCATGGGATACTGCCGTTTGCGCAGGGCGGGCTTGGCGGCGGGGGCCGCCCCCACGGGGGCGTCGATGCGCGGCTGCGGGGCGGGGGAAGCGGCTTGCGGAGCTGCGGCCTGTGCGGAGGACATGGCTTGAGCGTCCGCCATAGGCTGCTTTTCCCGCAGGGGCTGCGCGTCCGCTGCAACGGAAGGGGCCGGGGCGGACGTGGGCGCGAGGGGCGTTTCCGGCGCAGCGTCTTCCCCTGCGCCTTGCGGCGCGTCGGAGAGTTGAACTGCGTTGGAGGGCGGGACGGAAACCGATACGGAAAGCGGGGCCGAGACGGACGGCAGGGGCGTTTCGGGCACGGTCAGGGCGAGCAGGGGATTTTCCACGCGCAGGTCAAAGGCGGGAGAGGCAGGGGAAGAAGCCGCCGAAGCTGCTTCTTCTTTCTCTTCCGGGGAAAAGGCGAAGGTATCCCGCGAGGCGAAAGGATCGTCCTGCGCTGCCGGTGCGGGCGGTTCCCACAGGGAAAGGGGCTCGTCCCTGACGGGCGTGGGCGGCGTCATGGACAGCGGTTCCATGCTCAGCGGGGCTTCCCGTTTGCGGCTTGGCCGCGCCTCCTCCTCGTGCAGATCAAAGAGGGCGATCACGTCGGCGGCGCTTTCCGGCTGCGCGGGCTCGCTTTCCTCGGCGGGGGGTGTCTCCTTGGCGGATCGGCCCATACGGGGAAGTTTGGACAGACGTTCCGGCAGGTTGTCGAGCGAAAGGGGCGTGCCGCTGAGCTGTTCTTTCAGCAGGAGCCACGCCCGGCGGATGAGCGAGAGCCACGCGATGCCGAAGGCCAGCTCAAGGGAGAGGAAGAGCAGGAAGAGCCAGATGAGCGTGGACCCCACCGGGCTGAAGAGCGTGGTGAAGCGCGTGTAGAGGGTCATGCCGAGCATCCCTCCGCCGCGCACGTCCCCAAGGCCGAGGTCCCACGCTGCGCCGAGGGAGATGAGGCAGGCGGCCAGCAGCGTAAAGCCGCACCAGCGCCACCACGGCATGGTGAACCACGTGGAGATGCAGCCCGCGCCCCAGGCGATGAAGACGGCGGGCCAGACCAGCGCGGCGAAGCCGAAGATGTCCACCAGAAGCCCGCTCAGATACGCGCCGAAGAGTCCGGCGTTGTTCTTCACGACGGCGGGATTGCTCACGGCGTGGTTGATGCTGGGATCGTTTTGATCGAAGGACACCAGGCTGAGCAGCACCAGCAGTCCCCAGAAAATGAGAAAGAGCCCAAACAGCTCCCGGGCGATTTTTCGTCCGTCCGTAACGGCAACCTCCCCCGGCCCTTCCCGGCCCCGCACGCGGGAGGCCCGGGAAATCCGGCGTATGGAATCGGTTCCGGCCCGAAGCGCCTCCGGGCCGGAAAAACGGGCTATTCGCGCCCGAGGTAATCCTTGGTGCGGGTGTCGACCTTGACGCGGTCGCCGATGTTCACGAAAATGGGCACCTGAATGACGATGCCGGTTTCGAGGGTGGCGGGCTTGGTGACGTTGCTCACGGTATCGCCCTTGGCGCCGGGTTCGGTGCTGGTGACCTCAAGCACGAGGGAAGCCGGGATTTCGATGTCCAGCGGCTTTTCGTTGTAGAGGAGCACGCGGCACTCCTGCCCGTCCTTGAGGAAGCCGGACTTGCCGTCGGTCACTTCTTCCGGCATGTGAATCTGCTCGTAGGTGGTCATGTCCATGAAGACGAGGTTTTCGCCTTCGTGATACAGGAACTGCATGTCGCGCGATTCCAGATTGGGGCGGTCCACCTTTTCGCCGGAACGGAACGTATTGTCCAATACGCGGCCGTTGAGGATGTTACGCAGCTTGGTACGCACCATGGCTCCGCCTTTGCCGGGCTTGAAGTGTTGGAATTCGATGATTTCGAAGGGAGTCCCGTCGATTTCGATTTTAAGCCCCTTGCGGAAATCGGTGGTAGAATACATGCTGCCTCCAGAAAACGGTGTTGAAAATCAAAGAGTTCATCAAGGGGCTGGCGCGCCGACCCCTGCGGTGCCTTATCCGTGCGCCCGGCCTTGCGGGGCCGATTGCTTTTCCCGCCGCGGCAGGATAGCCTTGCCACTGCAACTTGATATTGTCGAACATCACGCCGCGCTTGTCAACATACACCAGAGGTTCCCGCATGATGAAAGAACAGCCGCCCATCCTTACGCTCGAAGCGACGACCTTTAATAAGGCGCAGGTTCAGGAGCAGCTCAATGCGCTCGACGGACGGCAGGAAGCGCAAATCGCGCTGGCGGGCCGTTCCAACGTGGGCAAGTCTTCCCTCGTGAACGCCCTTGCCCGCCGCAAGCAGCTCGCCAAGATCAGCGCCACCCCCGGAAAGACGCGCTCCATCAACTTTTACCGCGTGGCGCCGGACGGCTTTTTCATCGTCGATCTGCCCGGTTACGGCTACGCCAAGTGCTCGCAGGAAGAGCGCAAAAGCTGGGCCAAGCTCATCGAATACTATCTGACGCAAGCGCCCCGGCTCAAGGCGCTGGCCCTGCTCCTCGACTGCCGGGTTCCCCCGCAGCCGCTGGACCGCGATCTCGCGGACTTCGCGCGGGCGCACGGCATCGCGCTTTTGCCCGTCCTGACCAAGGCCGACAAGTGCACGCAGATCGAGCGCGCCAAGCGCCAGCAGGAATGGAGCCGTCTGCTCGGCGGCGTCGTGCCCTTGCCCGTGTCCTCCAAGGACGGGCGCGGCGTCGATGCCCTGTGGGACGAGCTGCGGCGCATGGCCCGGGCTGAGGACGAGCAAGAGTAGGGCCTCTTTCTCCTCTTTCATGCTTTTTAAAGAGGGGGGCGGGTTCAGAAAATGCCCTCCCCGGCTGGAGAGGGGATCGCTACTCTGGAAAACAGGACGTTGCCGGTCCGTGCGTCTACGCTGTCGTCCTTGCCCGAGGCCGTCCGGGAAAGGTTTCTCCTTATAATAGGCCCGAGGAGCGGGAAAGACGCTGCGCCGTGGCGCGTTTCATGGTGACGCGGCCACGGGGAAAGGCGGCCTTGCGCGGCTCGTTGCCGGGGGCGCGCTTCGGCGGCGGAGAACTCCCGCCCGGCGGGGCGCTCTGAGCCAGCTTTTGCTTGATTACAGGGGAGTCCAGACGGCCCCTTGCCCGGCATGGCGGCCTTCTTCCCCGGATTCGGGCCTTTCTCCTATTCGTCTGTTTCCGTATCCTTGCCCCGCGTGCTTGAGCGCGGATGGGCCTTGTCATAGACGCGCATGAGGTGATCGAGCGTGATGTGCGTGTAGCGTTCGGTCGTGGCCAGCCGGGAGTGGCCGAGCAGTTCCTGCACCGAGCGCAGGTCCGCTCCGTTTTCCAGCATGTGCGTGGCGAAGGAGTGGCGCAGCGTATGCGGCGAAAGGTGCTGGGGCAGGCCCGCGTTTTCCCGTATTTCGTCGAGCACGTGTGCAGCGTGGCGGCGGTTGAGCCGTTTGCCGCGTTTGCCCACGAAAAGCGCCTTTTCCGCCGGGGGCGCGAGCAGCGCCCGCACCCGCAGCCAGAGGAAGAGCGCCCGCACCGAGGTGTCGCTCAGGGGCGCGATGCGTTCCTTGCTGCCCTTGCCCATGACCCGTACCACGCTGCTGGCGGGATCGATGTCGTCCACGTCCAGATTGAGCGCTTCGGAAATGCGCAGCCCCGAACCGTAGAGCAGCTCCGCCAGCGCCAGATCGCGGGTGTGCGCGGCCCGTTCGCGGTCGACGGCCTTTTCCTTTTCCGCGCCTTCCGTTCCCGCCGCCTCCGCACCCGCCTCGTCGAGGAGGCTGAACATCTGGTCTACGTTCAGCGTGACCGGATGGCGGATTTCCCGCTTGGGGTTGCGCACCAGCTTGGCGGGATTGGCGTCGATGCGGTTCATCTTCATCAGATAGCGGTACAGGGAACGCAGGGCCGAAAGCTTGCGGCTTATGGAGCTGCGCGCCTGCCCCTCGTGGAAGAGGTAGGCGGAGAAATCCTGAAAATGATATTTTTCCAGTTCCCCGGGCCGGGCGAGGGTGTGCTGTTCACGGTGGAGCCATTCTTCGAACTGTTCCAGATCGCTGCGGTAGGCCGCGACCGTGGCCGGGGAAAAGCCTTTCTGGACGGCCATCCATTCGAGGAAGTCTTCGGCGTTTTGGGGGAGGGGCATAGTCATGGCGGCAAGGGTTGATACTATTGAAGAAGAATACCGCGCCCGTCGGGAAGGAGCAGGGCGGTTCAGGCCAGAGTATAGCGCAGATCGGGACGCTGCCGGATCAGCCCGCGGACTTCAAGGATAATCAGCAGCGATCCGGCCTCACCCGAGGGGCAGCCGAGCGCCCGGCATGCTTCGTCGACGGAAAGGGGCGATTGCGCAAGGAGAGTCAGGAGGCGGCTTTCAAGCGGTCCCGCCGGGGATGGGGCGGGCGTGGTCGGGGAAGCCGGGAGCGGTTGGCCCCGTTCCGGCGCTGGGCCTGCGGGGGCCGGGGAGAGCGGGGCGACGGGCGGGGCCGTTTCGGGTCCGCGCGGGACGCGCCCCTGCAACTGCGGGCGCAGGTCTTCAAGGATGTCCGTGAAGGAAAAGATGGGCTGCGCGCCGTCGCGGATCAGTTTGCGGCAGCCCTCGGCGCGTTTGGCGTCGATGAGGCCGGGCACGGCGTAGACGGAACGGTTCTGCTCCAGCGCAAGGCGTGCGGTGATGAGACTCCCGCTGCGCAAGGCCGCTTCCACGACCACCACGCCGAGGGAAAGGCCGCTGATGATCCGGTTGCGGATGGGGAAATGGCGGGAATCCGGCAGCGTCCCCGGTGCGTATTCGGAGACGAGCAGGCCCTTTTCGATGATTGCCTCACGCAAAGCATTGTTTTCTTTTGGATAGCAGACATCAGGACCGGCGCCGAGCACAGCGATGGTGCCGCCCGGCAGGGGCAGGGCCGCAAGGTGCGCCTGTTTGTCGATGCCGACGGCCAGCCCGGAAACCACGGTGATTCCCGAGGCGGCAAGCCCGGAGGCGATGGTTTGGGCGGCGCGCACGCCTTCCCTGCTGCACAGCCGGGTGCCGACGATGCTCACGCAGGGGTTGCCGAGCAAGGAGAGGTCACCCCGGCAGTAGAGGCGCACGGGCGCGTCGGGGAGTTCCCGCAGCAGACGCGGATAGCGGTCGTCCGTCCACAGGAGGAGGGAACCGGTCAGGCGCCGCGCGGCTTCCCATTCCTTTTTGGCGCTTTCCCGCCACGCTTCGGAACGGAATTCGCGGATGGCCGCTTCCCGGATGCCCGCCTCGGCCCAGCGCGCTACGCCCCGCACCGCGCCAAGGGCGGAACCGAAGACGTCAAGCAGGCGCTTGCGGCTTCGGGGCCCAAGCCCGTGCGTGTGGGTGAGGGCCAGCGCCGCCCAGAATTCGGCCCGTTCCGCGGCGTCGAGCGCGCCGAGGGCCGTAGGCACGGCGGGAATATCCCGGGCAAAGGGCACAAGCGGCGGCGTTTCCGGTTCGCGCAGTTGGCAGGGAAACGTTTTGTCGGCGTCGGGGGGAGGAAGAGGATAGGAGCGCATGGCCTTCCTGAAGGCAGAGGGATGATGCGGAGAGGAGAAGCATACGGGCAACGCCCGAGGATTTCAAGCCGCGCCCGACGGTCCGGTAAGGGCGGATTGTCTCCGGGCGGCGTGTGGGGTAAGGTCGGTGCGCTTCCGGCAAGCGGCTTCATCCCCGCCCAAGGGGGAAACGTTATGGCCATGAATGGCCCCCCGCTGAGGGCAGGGCCAAAAAGCGCTTGCGGGACGCGGTATTGTCCCAGAGCGTGAGCGAATGCCGCCTGTATGCGTAATCCGTCACGGAGGCGGGTACCGTATGGGCAAGCCGTTTCCTGCGGCCTGTATAGGGCCGCTCGCGCCATCGTTTCGTCCGGGGCCGGGGCCTTCCCCCGTGGCCTGCGAGGTGCCGTTGCCGCGCGATACGAAGGGCCTTATCCTTTCGGAAGAATGGCCTTGAGCTGGCCTGCCGGGGCGTAAGCGCCGCCTTTTACGGCGTGCGGCCTCCCTTTTCGTGAGGGTGGCCGCCTTCTCTGCCGAGAATCGGTTCCCTTCATCTTTTTGCGTTTTCGGAGAAGGGCCGCCCCGTGCTGAAGTATATTATAAAGAGTATGAAAGAAGGAGTCCCCCATGAGCAAGGAATATGATCCCTACATGCACACCGCCGAGCACGTGCTGAATCAGACGATGGTCCGTCTTTTCGGATGCGGCCGTTCGTTCAGCTCGCATCTCAACGCAGACAAGTCCAAGTGTGATTATCATTTTCCCCGTCCCCTTGAAGACGCCGAGGCCGCCGAAATCGAGCGCCGCGTCAATGAGGTGCTGGGCCGGAATCTTCCGGTGCGTACGGAAACGCTGCCCCGCGCCGAGGCTGAGAGCAAGGTCGATCTGGGCAGGCTCCCCGCGCATCTGGAGGGGGAAGAGGCGCTTATGGTCCGTATCGTCACCGTGGGCGACTACGACATCTGCCCCTGCATCGGGGAGCATGTGGAAAATACATCGCAGGTAGGGGCCTTCCGCCTCGTTTCGCACGATTTCACCCCGCCGCAGGCCGGAGAGACGTCCGGACGGCTGCGTTTGCGCTTCAAACTGAAGAAAACGGCCTGAACCGGCTGTTTTACAAGCCGGAATTTTCATGCTTTAATAATTCTTCACACTTTTTCTGGAGGAAGCAATGTCAATTAAAGCTGCCGTCATCGGTTTGGGCAATATCGGACGTTATGCCGTTGAAGCGCTGGAAGCCGCGCCGGATTTTACCTGCGTGGGCGTCGTGCGCCGTAAGGAATCTCTGGGCACGGCCCCGCATGATCTGCGTGGCGTGGCCGAATACGCCAGCCTCGCTGATCTCGAAGCCGTTTCCGGGAAGCCGGACGTCCTGCTCCTGTGCGCGCCGTCCCGCAAGATTCCCGAAGTGGCGGGCGATCTGCTCGGCAAGGGCTACAATACCGTGGACAGCTTCGACATCCATGACCGCATCGTGGAAACCATCGGCGTTCTGGAAGCGCAGGCCGCCAAGGGCGGGGCCGTGGCCGTCACCGCCGCCGGATGGGACCCCGGCACGGATTCCGCCATGCGCGCCCTTTTTGAGGCGATGGTGCCCGTGGGCACGACCTTTACCAACTTCGGACGGGGCCGTTCCATGGGCCACTCCGTGGCCGCCCGCGCTCTGCCCGGCGTGGCCGACGCCACTTCCATCACCATTCCCCTCGGCGGAGGCCGTCACTCGCGCCTCGTCTACGTAGTGCTTGAAGGGGGCGCGGCCTTTGAAGACGTGCACGCCGCGATCAAGGCCGATCCCTACTTCGCCCACGATCCGCTGGAAGTGCGGCAGGTGACGCAGGAGGAACTTCCCCGCGTGGCCGACGCCTCGCATGGCGTGCTCATGGAACGCCTCGGCGCGTCCGGGCTGACCGCCAACCAGCATCTGACCTTCGACATGCGCATCGACAACCCCGCGTTGACCGCGCAGGTGCTCGTGTCCTCCGCCCGCGCCGCCGTCCGTCTGGCGCAGGCCGGAAGGCCCGGCGCGTATACGCTCATCGACGTGCCTCCGGTCCTGCTGCTGCCCGGCGAGCGCATGGCCAACATCGGACGTCTGGTGTAGCGTCTCCTGTTTCCTCTCAATAGGAATGGAAAGAGCCCTTGCCCAAGGGCTCTTTTTGCGTTGTGCTTCTGCCACATTCGAGGAAAACGAAGACGCGCCGACACGGGAAAGCCGAGGTTTGAGGGCATCCGGGCCTTGCCTTGGGTGCAAGGGCCGCTCTCGGTGCGGGGAAGGGAGGCCCGGCGTCTCGGCGCTGCGCTGGCGGGGGGCCTCCACCTCGGAGGGCGCGGCTGCGAGGCATCCTGAGAGGGAGGCACAGTCGGGCCGTTCTTCTGCGGAAAGGGGAGGGCAATGAAAAAAGCCCGGCTTTGTGGGCCGGGCCTTTCTCATGAACGTACAAGAAAGTTTATCTATGGAATGGCACTGCGGCGTCACTACGGCAGGCCGTGCACGGGAATGATGAATATCTATAAAATGACGTTTCCGAAAGGGAAACGGTGGAAAGAAAAACCCTCGCTCCAGCCTTGAGGCGAGCAAGGGTAAAAATATATGGAGCGGGAGACGGGATTTGAACCCGCGACTTCAACCTTGGCAAGGTTGCACTCTACCACTGAGTTACTCCCGCAGAACGAGAGAGTGTTTATATCGGCTCCATCTTTTCGTCAAGCGTTTTCTTCGGAAAAAAGAAAAATTTTTCGCCGCCCGGGACCGGACCGGGCGTTGCGTCCGGATGCGGGATACGATACACAGCAACGGCGTCATTGTTTTCAACCTGTTGCATGAGGATGATCCGTGGTGTCCCGTTCGCTTTCCTTTGTTGCGGCTTTCTTTTTCTGTGCGCTCACGCTTTCCGGCTGCGCGGGGAAGGCTCCCCGGCCCGAGCCCGTCGCGCCGGAGGTTCCCGAGGCCGTGCGTGTTGAGCCTCTGGCCGAGCCGGGCGTTTTCCCGGTCCCGGAAGACGAGGCTCTGCGGCTTTCGCGTGGCCTGGCCCCGCACAGGCAAGGCTTGCGCTCCTGGAAGGATATGCGTTTCGCCGTGGAGCAGAGCCTCGCGCACGTGCGCTCGAAACCGGCCTCCCGGCTGGCGCTGGATTTTCCCGATCTGCAAGTGACCTATGGCGATCTGGCCCGCTCGCTGGAACGTTTGCGGCGCGATCTGCCTTTCCTCGATGCCGCGCCGGAACTGCTGGCCGAGGATTTCCGCTGGCTGCGCATCGGGCCGGATTTCGGCTTTACGGGCTATTACGAGCCTGAAATCGCCGCCTCGCGCGTGCGCACGGCGAAGTATCGGCATCCTCTTTATAAAAGGCCCCCGGACCTGCGGCGCAAACGCCCCTACCATTCCCGGCACGCCATCGACTGCAAGGGCGCGTTGCGTGGGCGCGGGCTTGAGCTGGCGTGGGTCGAGGACCCGGTGGACATCTTCATGCTTCAGATTCAGGGCTCGGGCCGCCTGCGCTTTGAGGACGGGAGCGTGCGGCCTGTCCTGTACGACGGGCAGAACGGGCACAAATACGTGTCGCTGGGCCGGGTGATGGTGGATCGGGGTCTCTTGCAGCGCGAAGAGGTGAGCATGTTTTCCATCCGGGAGTGGCTGGCCGCGCACCCCGGGGAAACGCGCGAGCTTTTGGACACCAACCCGAGTTACGTCTTTTTCAGGCTCGGCACGCCGGGCCAGCGCAATGCCAACGGCAGCATGGGCCGACGGCTGACCCCCTGGGTGAGCGTGGCCACGGATCAGGGCGTATTGCCCAACGGCGCGCTGACGCTCATGAACCTGACTCTGCCGGACGGGCAGGGCGAGCATAGCCTCCCCTTCAACGCCCTGACGCTGCCGCAGGATACGGGCGGGGCCATCAAGCGCAACCGTGTGGACCTCTTCTGCGGTTCGGGGGAGACGGCGACGCATACGGCCAGCTATCTGGACACGCGGGGGGCGGTCTTCCTGCTGCTGCCCCGTGAAAAGCCGAAACAAAAAATCTAGTTATTACCACGAAGTAGGCGAAAAAGCGGCGGCCTTGCCTTGTCAGGTCCGCTCCTTTCCGTTATCGTGCGCGAACGGTATTTTTCCCGCTCAGGACCTTTTGCCCGGATAGGCACCGATGAATTTTGTTACGCTGGAGTTCGCGTCCTTTTTGCTGTTTGTCTTGGTGGCGGGCTGGCTGCTGCGCGACCGCGACGAGGCGTACCGGGCCTTTCTGCTTTTGTGCAACCTCTTTTTTTATGCCGTAGCCGGGATCGCCTTCGTGCCGCTCCTGCTGGCGGTGGCCGTGCTCAACTGGGGGACGGCGCACCTGCTCGCCCGTTTCCGGGAGCGCCCCCGCGTACGCAAGGCCCTCATCGTAGCGGACGTGGCCGCGCACGTCTGCCTCCTCGCGTTCTTCAAATATTACGAATTCCTTGTGCTCGGGCTGGAATCGCTGGCGAGCCTCGGCGGTTTCGGCATGGGGCTTGTCGCCCACGCTCTGCCGGGTACGGATATGCTCTTTCCGGTGGGGCTCTCCTTCTACACCTTTCAGGGCCTGTCCTACGCCGTCGATCACTACCGCAATCCCGACGAGCCGCCGCGTGCCTTTCTCGATGTCCTGCTTTTCGTGTCCTTTTTCCCCACGATCATGGCCGGGCCCATCCTGCGGGCGCGGCAGTTCCTGCCCCAGCTCGGGCATCGGACATGGGAATCGAGGGACGTGCAGGAGGGCTTTGCCCTGATCCTGAGCGGCCTCTTCAAGAAGGTGGTCATCGCGAGCTACCTTTCCGAGCACATCGTGCGCGGCGTTTTCGAGTCGCCGGAATTCTATTCCTCATGGGCTGTGCTGGCGGCGGTCTATGCCTATTCCATCCAGATATTCTGCGACTTTTCGGGCTATTCGGACATGGCCGTGGGGGTAGGGCGGCTGATGGGCTTCCGCCTGCCGGAAAACTTCCGTTCGCCCTATCTGGCCCTGAACGTGCAGGATTTCTGGCGGCGCTGGCACATCACCCTGTCTTTGTGGCTGCGCGACTACCTCTATATCCCGCTCGGCGGCAGCCGCAGGGGAAACCGCTACCTCAACCTGATCATCACGATGGCCCTTGGCGGGCTGTGGCACGGCTCGCACCTGCGCTTTCTGATATGGGGCGTCATGCACGGGGTAGGGCTCGCGGTGGTGCACGCCTTCCATCAGCTCAAGCCCCGGCTTTGGCCCGGGCCCGTGGAGAATACGGTCCTGCGCTGGTGCGGCATGGCGGCGGCGTGGCTTTTGACTTTCCATTTCGTATCCCTCCTGTGGATTTTCTTCCGCGCCGAGGACATGGAGCGCAGCCTTGAAATCCTGCGCCGTCTCCTGTTCTTCGGCCAGCCCGGAGAGGGCTTTCCCCTGCTGGTGGTTCCGGCGGTGGCGGCGGGTCTGCTCGTGCAGCTCTATGGCGCGCGGCTCTTTCGCGGCTTCGTGGACATGCAAGATCGCCTCCCGTGGGCGGCGCAGGCCGTGGTGCTGGCGCTTCTCGGCGGCTTCATCCTCAGGATGGGGCCGGACGGCGTCATGCCCTTCATTTACTTCCAATTTTGATCCCATGAGGGACGGCGGATGAAGAACCCATTCCGACCCGGACGAGGAACGCTGACGTCGGGCCGCGCTTGCGCCGTCTACGCGCTGGCTTTCGTGCTGATGCTGCTTTTGGATGCGGAACGCTTTTCCGGCTTTCTGGACCGGGCCGGGGCGGATTTCGCGCCCGCTGCCGCTTTGGGGGGCATGGTGCGCGAAGGGGCCGAGATCACGGGCCTTGCCGCGCTGTCTCGAGCGGAAACCCGGCTGGTGGCCGATTTCGCCGTGGAGAGGGTCATCGGCGCGGAACCTGCGCCGCAGGACGCGGTGGCCGACGCGCTGGGCGATTTTTCCCGAGGGGACGGGAAAACTCCTCTTTCTTCCGCAGAATCCCTTGACGGCGCGGGGGGCCAGACTCCGGCCTCTTCCGCCTCTTCGTCCGGTGCGGCGGGTCTTGCGCCTCAAACGCCGCCTGCCTCCCCGTCAGGTGCGGGGAAGGTTCCGCCTCACGCCCCTGCCGCCGCGCCGGAAGGGGCCGCCACTTCCGTTCCCCTGCCTGACGTTTCCGTGGATACCCGGGAGAAGGGCAATGCCCCCACGGCCGTCGAACCTTCCCGCGCGCCCACCCTTGCTTCCCCGGACGCCGTACCGCCGAGCATACCCGAAACCGCCGTCCCGCCTCAGTCGGAGAAACACACGGGCAAGCCCAAGGTGCTGCTTGTGGGCGACTCCATGATGATGGAAGGCTTCGGCCCCGTGCTCCAGCGGACCCTGCGCAAGCGCCCCGATATGGAGGTCGTACGTGAGGGCAAGTATTCCACGGGCCTGAGCCGGGAGGATTATTTCGACTGGCCCGCGCACCTTCAGGACCTTGTGGCGAAGCACAATCCCGATGTGATCGTGATCTGCATGGGGGCCAACGATCCGCAGGACATCATCGACGAAAATAAAAAGCGCCATCATGCGGACAGCGAGTCATGGAGGGCCATCTATCGTAGCCGGGCGGAACGCCTGCTGGCTGTAGCCACGTCGCGGGGCGCGAAAGTCGTCTGGGCAGGGCTGCCGATCATGGGCAAGGAACCCTATGCGACGCGCATCCGTCGCCTGAGCGATGTGCAAGAGCAGGCCTGTGGCGTCTATCACGCGGATTTTGTGGATACCGTGCGCGTGCTGGCCGACGAGCAGGGGGCCTATGCCACCTTCAAGAAAGACGAAAAGGGCCGTCACGTGCGCCTGCGCTACAAGGATATGGTGCATGTGACCGAAGATGGTGGAGCCATGCTGACCGCCGCCGTGGTGCCCGCCATCGAAAAGGCGCTCGCGGCTTCCCGAGAGAAAGCGTCCGACCCCGCCGCATCGCCCGCCGTTTCTGCGTCTCCCGCGTCCCCCGCCGCCGGACCTTCTTCCGTCGTTGGCCCTTCGGAAACCTCCGGAATGCCCTTTACGCTGCGGTCCGCGCTGCGAAGCGGGGATGTGGACTGCTACGCCTTCCTTCCGGCGAACCGCCGCCCGGAGGAGCGTTTCCCGGTCGTCTATCTTCTGCACGGTGCCTTTGAAGGCGCGGATGTGTGGAACCGCGAGGCGGGCACGCTGCTGACGGACCTTGCGACGCGCCACCGCCTTGTCCTGATTGCGCCTTCCTGCGGCAAGACCGGCTGGTATGCGGACAGCCCGCTCATAAAGAACAGCCGGATGGAAAGTTTTATTGTGCGCGAGCTTCTGCCTTTTGTGGAAGCGCATTTCCCCGTCCTGCCCAAACGGGGGATCATGGGCATGTCGATGGGTGGGCACGGGGCCTTTGCCCTTGCGCTACGCCATCCCGGGCTTTTCGCGTCGGTCAGTTCCATGAGCGGCGTGCTCGACATCACCCGCCATGCCGGACAGTGGAAGATACGCGACGTTCTCGGCCCGCTGGCCTCGCAACGGCCCCTGTGGGAATCCTATTCCGCCCGCTTCCTGCTGGCCCGGACGCAGCCCGCCGCCGCGCCCGCCATGTTGATTACGGTGGGGCAGGAGGATGCCGCCGTGGTGCCCGAGAACAGGGCCTTCCGCGACGCCCTGCGCAAGGGCGGTTTTAATTACCAGTACCGGGAATCCGCCGGACGGCACGACTGGGCCTATTGGCGCGAGGAGATACCCTTGCACATCGCCTTTCATGCCGGAATCCTGCAACGCTAGGAGCGGAGGAGAAACGTTTCCTTAGAAAGGCCCTTCCGCCCGTTTTTTTGGGCGTGGCCTGATTCTTATGAAACCCTGAGCGACGCAGTGGCGCAGGGTATCGTCGGCACAGCCGGAACCTCTATCGGCCTCTGACGCAGGGCACGGGGCGGACGGTCACGGACGACCATAAGATGAATGGATAACACTATGAAATAAACAATAAAACCGCCAAGCTCACGTTCCTTGGCGGCACGCTGAAGGTTGAGGCTGGAACGCTGGGGCATCTTCCCGGTTTTCACCTGCAACTCCCTTCCGTTTTTTCCATTGGCCCTGCCATAACAGCCAATGGTTCTCTTTCCTCTGTGATTTCAGAATACTACGGACGAGCGTTTTCATATTGAGGAGCCTGTTGCCTCAACCGTGTCGAAAACGTCTGGAATGCCGGGGGGCTAAAAATATCAATCCCTTCCAGCAACAGAGCCTTTCCTTTCAATGCCCGACCCTCGCACAACAGAGAGGAAAGGTTTTTCAGGGCGGCCCGTCTTTGTATCCAGGGGGACGTCATAGGCGCGGCCTCCCCACCCAGCGAAGCTTTTGGGGGGGCGGGGAGCCGGGAGAGGGGCCTTTTTGTAAAAAAGCCCCTCCCCCGGTTTTTCCATCCCTATCTCTTGTCTCCACGCGCAAAGGCGAAGGCCGCACTGACGAGAAACCAGCCGCAGGCCACGAGGATGACCGTTGCGCCGGTGGCCGTACGCGCCCATTCCTGCGCCGAGATCGCCAGCCCGGCCACGGCGGAGGTGACGCTGACGGCGAGCGACCACCAGAACATCCCTCCGGCTGTGCGGGCCAGATTGCGGGCCGTGGCCGCGGGCACGATGAGCATGGCCGTTACCAGCAGGACTCCCACCGCCCAGACGGAAAACATCACCACGAGCGCGAGCAGTCCGGCAAAGAGGTATTGCCAGAAAGCCACGTGGATACGGTGGGCCCGGGCGACCACAGGGTTGAGGCCGATGTAGAGAAGGCGGTTGTAGCCCCAGATTTGAAAGGCCGTGAGCGCGGCGAAGAGGAGCAGCAGCCAGCGGATGTCGCTTTCCGTAATGGTCAGAATGTCGCCGTAGAGGAATTGCTGGAGATCACGGGCCACGGCGTTGTCGCGGCTGACGATGGCGAGGCCGAAGGCCATGACCGCCGAAAAGAAGACGCCGATGATCGTGTCCGACGAAAGGGCGCTGTTGCGCTGTACGGCCATGATGCCGAAACCTACGCCTATGCCGAAGAGAGGCATGGCGAGGTGCGGATCGACCGAAAAGATCAGCCCGAGGGCCACACCTGCGAAGGCCGAATGGCTGATGGCGTCGGAAAAGAAGGCCATGCGGAAGCTGACGACCTGCACGCCCATGCTGGCGGCCATCGGCGCGAGGAGGATGAGGGCCAACATGGCCTGCTGCATGAAGCGGGCTTGCAGGCAATCGAAGGGAAGCAGGGAAACGAGGTGGTAGAGGGGCGTCAGATCAGGCATGGGGTTCCCCCTTGCAGTCGGAGAGGAAGGCGTGGGGGTTCATAAGGCCCATGTGCATCCCGAAGAGGGCCATGAGGTTTTCTGGGGTGAGGACTTCGTCGGGCGTGCCTTCCGCGAAGACGCGGCGCTTGAGGCAGATGACGTGGGTGGCGTGGTGGAAGACCATGCCCAGATCGTGGCTGACCATGAGCTGCGTGAAGCCTTGCGAAAGGCGCAGCTCGTCGAGCAGTTCGCAGAAAAGGTGCTCTCCCTGAAAATCCACGCCCGCCGAGGGCTCATCAAGAACCAACAGTTCCGGTTCCTGCTGGAGGGCGAGAGCCAGCAGCACGCGCTGCATCTCGCCGCCCGACAGGTTGCCGAGCCGCCGCCCGGCCAGATGCCCGGCCTTCACCATGTCGAGAAGTTCCAGCGAGCGGCGTTTCAGGGAAGGGCGGATACCGAGCCAGAGCGGGCGCTTCTGGATGCCCATGACCAGAAATTCCATGACCGTCAGCGGCATCCCACGGTCGATGCTGATGCGCTGCGGCACGTAGCCGAGCCGCAGGGGGCCGCCGTTTTTACCCGCGCGGACGTCGATTTCTCCCCTGTAGCGCATCTCTCCGATAAGGGCGAGCAGAAGCGTGGTCTTGCCCGCACCGTTGGGCCCGACGATGACCGTACAGCTTCCCCTCGGGACCGTGGCGTCCACATGTTCGAGGATGGGCAGGCCGCTGCGGTGGACGGAAACGTCCCGAAAGGTGATGGCGGCGTCATTCGGTTCCAAGGGTCGCCTCCAGCGTGCGCAGGTTTTCGCGCATGACCGTCTCATAATAGTCGAGCGGGGCGCTGAGAGGTCCCGTAGCCACGGGATCAAGCGTGGCCGTGGGGACGCCCGTCTCGCGGGAAAGCGTCGCGCCTATCTTGTCCGGGTACTGCGGCTCCGTGAAGATGGCCCCCGCCTTTTGCTCGCGGATGCCTTTGATGAGGCGCATCATGTCGGCGGCGGACGGGGCCTGCGTGTCGTGGGCCTGCACCACGCCGACCACCGACAGGCCCATGTCCCGCGCCAGATAGTCGAAAACGCCGTGCTGCGTGACGATGCGCGTGTTTTTCAGCGTCTTGCCGAGGGCCGCGAAGTCGTCGGCAAGCGCGTCCAGCCTGCGGGCGTAGGCCTCGGCGTTGGCACGGTAGGCGTCGGCATTGGCGGGATCGGCTTTGGCAAGCTGCCGCCCAATAGAAAGGGTCATGGCGGCGGCCATGCGCGGGCTCGCGAAAAGGTGGGGATTCGTCCCACCGTGGCCGTGCTCGTCTTTTTTAGCATCGGCGTAGACGATCAGGTCGGGAATGTCCCGGGAGGCGTCGATGAGGCGCATGTGCTTTTTCGTCAGCCCCGAGAGGGAGCCGAGAAAGGTTTCAAGCCCTTGCCCGTTGACGACGAGGATGTCCGCCGAGGCCGCCTTGTTCACGTCCTGCGGGGTGAGAGCGTAGTCGTGGGGACATCCTGCCTGCGCGGGAAGCATGAGCATGACCTCGCGGTCCGGCACGTTCCGGGCCACATTGCGGACAAGCTGATAGACGGGAAAGGTGGTTGCGACGATCCGCTGAGGAATGGCGGCCCGGGCTTCGGGGGCCAGCGAGAGGGCCAGCAGGACGAGGGCGGTTATGAGCAGGCGCACGGTGCCTCCTTTGGGAAAGGAACCTTGTTGCTATTGCGAAAGCATTTGCAAATATTCCTTGCCGCGTGAGCTGTCAAGCCTCTTAGAGCCCTGCCCGGGGCAGAGGATATCCCGGCCTTTTCCGGGGCTGTGAACAGTAAGGCGCCAGCCGCCCCCTTTTTTGAGGGCGCTCCACTGTATTTCATTTATTCACCTCTGATAATGGATGATTCGTGCCGAAGGCCAACAGCGCTTCCCACAGGGATGGAGGAAAAAGCGGCACAGTCAAGGCGTCAAAGCGTTTGCAAGACCGGAGAGGCTTGGCTATGCTGCGGGCGCGAGGTGCAAGGGATGAAGCGCAAGACATCGCAGCGGGCGGCCATCGAGCAGGTGTTCTGCGAACGGGACAGGCCGCTCGGCATCGAAGAAATACTGGAAAGCGGGCGACTGCTGGTCGAGTCGCTCAATCAGGCCACCGTCTACCGCAATCTCAAGCTGCTGCTCGAAAACGGCTGGTTGCGGCAGGTCTACCACCCCTCGCTCGGGACGCTTTACGAGCGCACGGGCAAGGGACACCATCATCATTTCCATTGCCGCCTGTGCAACCGCGTCTATGATCTGCCGGGCTGCGCCCTGAACGAAAAGGAGGCCGCGCCCGCGGGCTTCGTCGTCGAGGATCACGAATGCTTTTTGTTCGGGGTCTGCCCGGCGTGCCGGGAAAAATAAAAAAAGCGGCTTTCAGAGCCGCTTCCAGAGGCTTCGTTTTCCTACCTGCGGCAAACGGAGCCTTGTGTCTTTTTCAGATAAGGGAAAGCCGGGAACGCGGCGGATTCAAGCGCCCCGGCGGATTTTTTCGATCAGCGCGGTGGTGGAATAGCCTTCGATGAGCGGCAGGCTGACGACCTCCCCGCCCCGGGCCTGCACGGTTTCCCGGCCTACGATGCGTTCGACGGGCCAGTCGCCGCCCTTGACCAGCACATCGGGCTGGACGGCTTCAATGAGCGCTGCGGGCGTGTCCTCGTCAAAGGGGACCACAAAATCCACGCTTTCCAGATGGGCGAGCACGAAGGCGCGCACGGGATAGGGGTTGACCGGGCGGTCGTCGCCCTTGCCCTGCCGTTTGACCGAGGCGTCGCTGTTCAGGCCGAGGACGAGCGCGTCGCCCAGAGCTTTCGCCCGCTCCAACAGATCTACGTGGCCCGGATGCAGGATGTCGTAACAGCCGTTGGTGAAGACGATCCGCTTCCCGGCCTTTTTCAGTGCTTCCAGCTTGTTCAAGAGGTCCGGCAGGTCCATCATGCCGGGGTGCCGCAACGTATCCATTCGCCGCCTTTCCTTTCTTTCGCGCTAAAACGGGAAAGCCGCCGCGCGGCCTCCCCACCAGTCGAAAGTCTTTGAAGAGGAGGGGGTGGGGTTTGGGGAGGGGGAGGGGAAACTTTCTTTAGAAAGTTTC
>CALVEZ010000014.1 GCA_944326695.1 Candidatus Bilophila faecipullorum
GAGGAAGGAAGGAGGGGGAGGGGGAGAGAGAGAGAGAGAGAGAGAGAGAGAGAGAGAGAGAGAGAGAGAACCTTCAAAAAAACGCCGGAAAAGAGGCACGAAAGCGCCGGACACGAGATGGGTTTCGCCAGACCGAACCGCCCGCACCCGCACAGCAGGATGAGCCTTTGTTTCGGAGGCCGCCCCCCTCAACATGAGCCCGTAAACGAAAAGCGCAAACCCGAAGGCTTGCGCTTTTTGAGAGTCGGACACCCGGCGAACAACCGTTACCGTTGCTTTCTTTCGAACCTGGCGGGGTTGGCGGCGTCACCGCCGCCCGACTCTCTTTGGAAGAATTTGTATAGACGACTTCTTCCTTCTTGTCAAACGGGCATGGGCTGAGCTTCCATCAAGGTCCCCTCCACACACCGAGGGGCCCCAAGGTCACGGGGAAACGCGGACGGCGGCGGCCCCACCCAACCATGACATGAATGTTTCCTTCTAATCCAACACGTGGAAAATCGGCTTTCACAACAGGTTGAATGACAACCGCATCTAGTCAGCCTCTCCTTCCGCCTTTTCCATGACAAGCCGGGCGAAGGACTCCCGGGACCAGTCGCTGATCCCGTCCGTCTCCCCCAGCGCGCTCACGAAAAAGCAGGTGGGGATTTCCCCCGAGCGCAGATTTTTGCGGATGCAGGGGGTGCATCCCTTGTCGTGATTCGCAGGGTGATTCGGACATTCCCTGTCGCTGCACGTGCAAAAAAGCTTCTCTTCAGCCACCTGTTCTGCCTCCCCATAACTCCGTCGTCTTACCCGTAGGCCGCCCGCCGGAAAACAGCCAATCTTCCTCTTCACCATCTTTCCCGGCTTCCGGCCTTCTCACCCGCCGCCTTTCTGAACTCCCGTCGCACCGCCTCCCCACCATTTGAAAATCTTTGAAGAGGATAGGGAGGGGTTTGGGGAGGGGAAGGAGAAACTTTCTAAAGAAAGTTTCTCCTTCCCCTCCCCAAGCTCTTACGCATACCGCACCATCTCAAAGAGCTTGCGGCGCTGAGTGATGGTGATGTGGTAGTACTGGTTTTGCGGGATGTAGGTATAGGGGACGTCGCCGGCCCGCTGGAAAAGGAAGAGGGACAGGATTGTACGATTGATGGCCTGATGCCCGACGATCATGAGGGTGCCTTCCCCGGCGATGAAGAGCGCCCGGCGCAGGCCGCGCGCCACGCGATCCTTGAGCATGGCGTAGCTCTCGCCGTTGGGATAGATGTAGCCGTACTTGTTGCGGGCGCGGGCCTCATACTCAAGGGGCTTCATATCCCGAATGTCGGAATAGCGCATCCCTTCGCAGTCCCCGGCGTTGATCTCGTCGAATTCGCTCATGGGCCGCAAGATGGTATTGGGGCGGGAAGGCATGAGGGGGCGAGCCGTGGACGCGGATCGGAGTTTGGTCGAGGTAAAGATGTAGGGGAGCTCGATACCCTCGAAATGCGCGGCCAGCTTCTCCGCCTGCTCCATGCCCTTCGCCGTCAGGGGCGGATCGCCGCCGAGACGGCCTTCGAGATTATACTCCGTCTCGCCGTGCCGCACGAGATAAAGGTCCTGTACCCAACGCGAGGAAATGATGTCCCGAATGGCCGCGTAATAGGGAAGATCGTTGCTCGGGGCCTCGTCCTGAATGCAGCTGTCCACCGCGTCCACGCGAATCCAGCAGCGTTCCTTGCGCACGGACGTATA
Organism: Candidatus Bilophila faecipullorum; assembly: GCA_944326695.1. Lineage (GTDB taxonomy): Bacteria > Desulfobacterota > Desulfovibrionia > Desulfovibrionales > Desulfovibrionaceae > Bilophila > Bilophila faecipullorum. The sequence continues at coordinate 1,717 of CALVEZ010000014.1, forward strand.
CACGCTTTCGTAGTAGGCCAGACGGCGGCGGAAATTGTCCAGCGCCTCCTGCTGCGTCATGTTGGCGAATTCGGGCAGCCGGGTCTTGCGCTGGATGGAAGCGTCCAGCAAGAGGGGATCGTCGTTGACGCACTCCACAAAAAGGATGGGGCGATCCTGCAAGGTGGCGCTCAGCTCGGTCCGCTGCTCCACCGTGCCGTTGGTCGCGTCGATGATGGCCACGTCGCCGCCCTCGTCCAGCCACGCCCGGGCGCGCTCCATGTTCTGGCGGGTGATCTGTTCTCGCAGCCGCCGGGCACGCTGGTTGTCGGGATTGAAGAATTCGGCGGAACCGCTCTCCGGCCCGAAAAGCATCCGGCGTAATTCGCCGTTGTTGAAAATGGCGGCATGGATGCCCTGCTGTTCCAGACCGGAACGGATACGCTTGGCAAGCGTGCTTTTGCCTCGGGCGGGCAGACCCACCATAGCGACATAGAGCTTCATGATAGTCCTCATTCTTGCGGGGGCGGAAAAGCGGCTTCGGGGCCCGGCTTGCGGCGTACGCCGATCACGTTGGGCAAAGGCGCGCCCTGATGTCCCCCGCTCAGGAAATCGGGCAGGGAGCGGCCCATCCAAAGCTGCCGCCGGACAGGGGTATGTACCAGCAAGCCCGCCTGACTGCCGCCTTCGGTATACATCACCACCCGCACGTCCAGCGGCAGATCGAGCAAAAGCTTTCCGAAATCCACGCCCGTCAGCGGCTCGCGGCAGAGGATGAACAGGATGGCCCCGCGCCCGTCGCGGGCGACCGCGGAAATGGCGTGCTGCGGGCCGCCGGGCTTCCAGAGCAGACGGCGATCCGCACTGATCATCCGGTAGTTCTGCACGACGTAGCGGTAACGGCCAAGCCTCGCTTCCCATTCGTCCGTGGACCGATCCAGCAGATCGGCCCCGGGCAGGTCGCCGGAGTCCGGCCCGGCCACGAAAAACGCGCCGAAAAGGGAGGCGATGCGTCCGTTGTTGATGACGTCCCCGGCGCGCAGATAACCCGTACTGGTCACACCGTCCGGCAAATACATGCTGGCATTGATGGCCGCGACCAAATCCTTGCGCCGGGCCCATTCGCCAAGCGAGAGGGACACGCCCTCCGCCGACGCCGTTTCCACCGTGAAATCATAGAGCACGGGATCGATGCGCAGGATCACCACCTCGAAGGCATTCCCTCCCTCGAACTCGGCCGGGAAAAGCCCGAGCTGCAAGCCTTCCTCAAGCGCCTCCCACGGCGGAAGCCCCTTGAAGCGCCAACGGGGGGAAGGCGGAGGCGGCTCATTGAGGCATTCCATATCAAGTGGATCGGCGGGAAGCGCCTCAGGAGGAGCGGCCTCTTCCCCGGCAAGCCCTCCGTCAGCACAGGCGGGAGCGGCCCAGAAAAGGAAAAGGCCCAGAAGCATCAGGCGGGAGAGCGCGCCACAGGAACGGAGGAAAGCAAAGCCTCCCCTTCCTCGGCGCGGCGCATGGCGTAGGAACAGCAACAAAGGCGTCATGGCGTTCTGGTCTCCCTCCCCCGGACGTGAAGAGTTTACGGCAATCGGGCCAAAGGCGCAACGCGGCCCGTTTGTCAGGGAGAGGAGCCGGGAAAACGTTGCCCTTCGGGACGTTCCGACATAGAATAGACGCTTGCGTACCAAGAGACTTTTTTGCAACGAGGTTTCCCATGAACATCGGCCAGCTTATCGCGGAAAGGAGCAAGCCTTTCTACTCGCTCGAATTTTTTCCCCCGAAAGACTCGGCGCAGTGGCCGGGTTTCTTTGAGACGGTGGAAAAGCTCCTCCCTCTCGATCCCCTGTTCGCTTCCGTCACCTACGGAGCCGGAGGTTCAAGTCAGGATGCTACGCTGGAAATCGTCACCCACCTCAAAAAGCAATTCAGCCTCGAAACAATGGCCCACCTGACGTGCGTGGGCGCCACGCAGGACTATATTACCCAGTATCTGCAACGCCTGCGCGACAACGGGGTGGACAACGTGCTCGCCCTGCGCGGTGATATCCCCAAGGGGCAGGTCATCGACTGGAAGGCGTCCGATTTCCGCCATGCCGCCGATCTGGTCCGCTTCGCCAAGGCGCACTATCCCGACATGGGCATCGGCGTGGCCGGATATCCCGCCCCGCATCCCGAATCCCCGACCTTCACCAGCGACTGGCGCTATACCGTGGCCAAAATCCGGGAAGGCGCGGACTTCGTGGTCACGCAGCTTTTCTTCGATGTGCGCGAATATTTCCATTTCGTGGACAGGCTCAGCGACATGGGCGTTTCCGTCCCGGTCATCCCGGGCATCCTGCCCATCCAGAGCCTCGAATCCATCCGGCGCACCCTTTCCCTCTGCGGCGCGAACATCCCCGCCAAGCTCTACCTCGAACTTGAGGAAGCCAACGAAAAGGGCGGCGCGGAAGCCGTGCGCGAGGCGGGCCTCAAGTTCGCCGTCCGCCAGATACGCACCCTGCTCGACAACGGCGCGCCCGGCATCCATCTCTATACGCTGAACCGGGCCTCCATGTGCCTGCGCATCGCGCAAGAAGTAGGCGCGCTCCAGTCATGACCGTCGATCTCGCCACCTTCGCGCCCCGGCGCATCCTCGTCTGCCAGCTCCGCCAAATCGGGGACGTGGTGCTCACCACGCCCGCGCTCGAACTCCTGCGGCGGCGCTATCCCGACGCGGAACTGCACATGTTCACGGAAAAGAAATGCACCCCGGTCCTGGAACACAACCCGCACATCGACAAGATTTGGGCGCTGGACAAGAAAAAGCTCGACAACCTGCCCCGGGAAGTGGCGTGGTATTGGCATGTCGCGCGCACGGGCTATGATCTGGTTGTGGATTTCCAGCAGCTTCCCCGCTGCCGCTGGGTAGTGGCCTTTTCCGGCGCTCCGGTCCGGCTCTCCTACACGCCGCCGTGGTACACGCGCCTCTTGTATACGCACTCCACCGACATGCTGGACGGCTATTCGGCCATGAGCAAGGCGAGTGTCCTCCGGCCTCTCGGCATCCACTGGAACGGCGAACGGCCGCACCTGTGGCTGACGGACGAGGAGCGTGCCGCTGCCCGCGCCCTGCTCGCGGCGACCGGGCTCCAGCCGGGACAGCGCCTCATTTCGCTCGATCCCACGCACCGCCAAATCACCCGCCGCTGGCCTGCGGAACGCTACGCCGAGCTGATCCGCCTGCTCCACGGGCGGGACGAATCCCTGCGCTTCCTGCCCCTGTGGGGCCCGGGCGAAGAAAAGGACATCGCGGAACTGGCCTCCCGCTGCCCCTCAGGGACGCTCCTTATGCCCTCGCGGATGCTCTCCCTGCGGGAAATGGCGGCCTGCATCGCGGAAGCGGACCTGCATATCGGCAACTGCTCCGCCCCGCGGCACATCGCCGTGGCCGTGGGCACGCCGACGCTGACCGTCCTCGGGGCCACCAGCGGCGCGTGGACCTTCCCTGCACCCGAGCACGCCCACATCGCTCTCGGTCTGCCCTGCCAGCCCTGCAACAAGAACCACTGCCCCCATAACCAGCGCTGCCTGACGGAACTGCGCGCCGAGCCTGTGGCGGAAAAAGCCTTGGAAATGCTGAAAAAATAAGAACAGGGTGGCCCATCGCGGCATGCGTACTCACCTGCGGCACGGCGGTTTTGCCGCACGAGGGCCAGACCACCTGCCCATGCCCGTTTTCGGCCCGAGGAGAGGTTTTTCGCCCACGCGCAGCGCCCGCGTCCGCCATGATCACCTGACGTTTACAGCCGCCAGCTTTTCTCGCACGCAGCGTCCGCGTCAGTCCCGGCCAGCGCGTTCCAGACATGGTTTTCCCTCACGCGCAAGGGGACTCCCGCCGCGCCGCCTCTCCTCCGGACGAACGTCTTGGGAGAGGGAGGTATGGGGTATGGGGTGTGGGGAAAGGAGGGAGAAGCCTTTCTTCAGAAAGGTTCCCCCTTCCCCACATGCGCCCTTCCAGCTCCACTCCTACCCCTCCATCAAAGGTAGACAGGCAATGGCGAGGGGCGTCAGCAAAAGCGGATAGTCCGGGCATTCGACCTTGATCCCCAATTCCTTCTCGAAGAGCGGGGCGATGCCGGGGAAACAGCAGGTGCCGCCCGTCAGGTACACGGTATCTACGGCATAGCCGGTGATGTGCGCCTTGACGATGTCGGAAATGCGCTCGAAGACGGGCTTGACGATGGGGGCGTACTGGCGGTTGTCCTTGCCGCGCTTTTTAAGCTCGGCGTCTTCATAGGGCATGGCCAGCGCGCCGGACATGGCGAGCGTGACGTGATGCCCGCCCGTGGCGTCGTCCGCCGAGGCCACCACCTTTCCGCCGGCAATGATGGCCGTTCCGGTGGTGCCGCCGCCGATGTCCACCACGGCGGCCCGGTCCAGCTTCGCCAGACGCGCAAGGCAGCTCGGCTCGTCCGCCGCACTCACCAGACGCAGATTGGCGGCGTCAAGAATGTTGGTGGAGAGGCGCGCGTCCGTGCCGGGAGGATAGGAGGTCGACGCCTCGGTGATCCTGCGGCCCAGCCGGGCTTCCGTTTGCGCAACCAGCCTCTTCACGATGGTGATGGCGCCGTGGTAGTCCACCACCACGCCGTCGCGCACCACGGTGGCCCATTCCAGAAAGGCCGAAACCGGGACGCCGTTGTCGTCCACGGCCATGACCACCACGTCGGCGGTGCCGAGGTCCACGCCCACGTGGATGGGGCCTTCCACCTGAACCGGGGAAGTGTCGTTGCAAATCTTCGAGGCCACTTCCAGCCGCTGCATCACTTCGTCCCATGCGATCTGTTTCATCATGCTCCAGCCGTCGTTAAATGGATACAACGCCGCCGCGCGGACGGCGAATGCGTGCGTTACTCCTGCCTTGCGGGCATCACGGCCAGATATACGGCGCGGGCGGAACCCGCGTCAAGGCGCGCCCGTTCATGGGGTGATGCTCACGCCAAAACACTTGACAGGGGAGGAAAAGCGCAGGAAAAAACGGGGTAAACACGCAGTATCGGTCCAAAAACGTTTCTTTCATCCCTGTCCGGCCTTCGCCGCCGCTTCCTTCCCCGAAGGAACTAAGGATTCCGTTCCATGAAAACCAAAATTCTCGCAACCATCGGCCCCGCCTCCAACAAACGGGACGTGCTTTCCAAACTGATTGTAGCCGGCGTGCGCATTTTCCGTCTCAACTTCTCGCACGGTGACAGTTCCTCCTTCGTCGATCTCATCAAGACCATTCGGGAACTGGAAGTCCTGCACAAAACGCCGATTACCATCCTTCAGGACCTCTCCGGCCCCAAAATCCGCATCGGCACCATCGGCGGCAACGGCACGCTGACCGTCCAGAAGGGCGACCGCCTGCTGCTCGGCCCCTCCGCGCAGGCCGAGGGCGTGGATTGCCCCTATATCCCCTTTGATCATCCTGAAATCTTCTCGGAACTGGAACCGGGCGACCGCCTCGTCCTCGCCGACGGCACCCTTCAGTTCCGCGTGATCGAGCAGCGTCCCGACGGACTTTTTGTGCTCGAAGCCAACAACAACGGCCTTGTCACCTCGCGCAAGGGTCTCGCCCTGCCCGGCAAGTCCATCCCCCTGCCCGCGCTGACGGAAAAGGACAAGAAAGACCTTGTTGACGGCCTCGCCCTCGGCGTGGATGCCGTAGCCCTGTCCTTCGTGCAGTCGCCCGAGGACATCCGGGAAGCCAAGGCGATCATCCGCAGCCACAGCGACCGCGACATCCCGGTGGTGGCGAAGCTCGAACGCCGCAACGCGGTGGATCGGCTCGACGCCATCCTCAAGGAGGTCGACATCGTCATGGTGGCGCGCGGCGATCTCGGCATCGAATGTCCCCTGCCGGAACTGCCCGCCATGCAGAAGCGTATCATCCGGGCCTGCAACCGGGCGGCCAAGCCGGTCATCGTGGCGACGCAGATGTTGCTTTCGATGGTTTCGAGCCCCTCGCCGACCCGTGCCGAGACGACGGACGTCGCCAACGCCGTGCTTGACGGTGCGGACTGCGTGATGCTCTCCGAAGAAACCGCGATGGGCAACTACCCGGTGGAAACGGTACAGTTCATGAGCCAGATCACCCTCAAGGCCGAAGAGCTCATGGCCGAAACGCGGCGCATCGCCGAGCCGGAAGACGAGGGCACTGCCGAATTCCTCGCCTACGCCGCCTGTCTGCTGGCGGAAAAGGCCAACGCCAAGTCCCTTGTGGCGCACAGTCTTTCCGGGGCTTCCGCCCGCCTGCTCTCCGCCCGCCGTCCGGCGCAGACCATCCACGCCCTGACCCCGGACGTGACCAGCCTCAAGACGCTCAACTTCTCGTGGGGCGTGCTTCCCCATCAGGTGGGCAACGACTCCGCCGGGCATCTCGCCCGGGCCGAGCGCTTCATCGCCTCCTCGTCCCTCTTCGGCGTTGGCGAGGACGTGGTCATCACCGCCGGTCAGCCCACCTCCTCCTCGCCGCAGCCGAGGGGCACCAATCTGGTGAAGATTTACCGGAAGTAAGAGCTTGGGGAGGGGAAGGGGACCCTTTTGAAAAAGGGCTCCCCTTCCCCTCCCCAAACCCCTCCCCATCCCCCTAAAACGTTCAATGAGTGGGGAGGCCGCACGGCAGCTTTCCGTTTGTTACCGAGAAGAAACAAGATATTTTTTTGGGGTAAGCTCTGAGACGGAAAAAAGGACAGGTTTTGCCTGTCCTTTTTCGTTTCTCTTTTCCAGTGGGGGAAGCGTTAAAAAAGCACATCAGGAGAGGGTGAGCTTCCGCTCCGTCCGGCCCTCAATTCTTTTTCCGCCGTCGGAAAGGGCTTCCCCTCAACAAAAGCTGCCGTTAAAACTATGCACCTTACCGACAGAAAGCTCTTTTCTCGACGCACCGGGGGACGGCGGCCACAGCCCGGAACACACAAGCCTCCCGACCCGTCATCGACCCATTCGAAAGTCTTGGGAGGGGTGGGGGAGGTTTGGAGGGGGCGGGGAACCTTTCTTCAGAAAGGTTCCCCGCCCCCTCCAGGCCTTCTTCTCCCCCCGCCCTACAACGTCACCCCCTGCTCAATGCAGGCGAAGGCGTTGTGGGCGTGGATGGATTCGTAGCTCTCCACTTCCACGCGGTACCCGGCGATTTGCGGATGCCCGGCAAGGCGGCTGGCCACGTTGCGGACCACGTCCTCCACAAAGGTGGGGCGGGAAAAGGCATCTTCCGTCACGTATTTCTCATCTTCCCGCTTGAGAAGGGAATAGACAGGGGAAGAACCGGAAGCCTCGGCAATCTCGATGAAATCCTCAATCCAGCAGAAACCGCGCATCCGCACGGCCATGCGCACTTCCGCCCGCTGGCTGTGCGCCCCCTCGCGGCTGATCGCCTTGGAGCAGGGGCAGACCGTCATCACCGGAACCGTCACCTCAAGAAGAAAGACAGGCTTGCCTTCCTCGGCCAGTTCCCCGGTAAGGCGGCACTCATAGGGCAGGATACCGGGGCAGGCCGTGGCCGGGGCCTTCTTTTGTACGAAGTAGGGGAAACGGAAGACGATATGCGCCCGGCGCGCGTGCAGCCGTTCCTTGACGTCTTCAAGAAGGCGCTTCATCGCCGCATAGTCAAGCTGCTCGTTCCAATTCTCCAGAGCCTGCACAAAGCGGCTCATATGCGTACCCTTGAAGGCGGCGGGCAGGTCCACGCTGATATCGACATGCGCCACCGTGTGCTGACTGCCCTGCGCGCGGTCGCGCACGAGGAGGGGAAGTTTCAGGCCCTTCACCCCTACCCGGTCGATGGGCAAAGCCACCGGAGCCGGACTGTTCTGTACGTCTTCCATTCTGTTCCTTTTCTGTTCATGCCCTCCGCCAAAGCCGAAACGCCCCGGAAGGCCGCCTCTTCCGCCTCAACCCTGCAAAAAAGAAGGCCGGGGACAACGGCGGCCACACCAAGCCTGCGCCCTCCGAAGAAAGCGTGGCAGCGTTTCCGGCGCGCGGCGAAGCCTAGGGCAAATCCGCGCCGATGGCGGTAATGGAAAAAGTGCCGTGCGTCACGCCGCGGATGGCTCTGAGCTGGTCCGCGAGCGCGCGCAGTTCTCCGGCTTTTCCCTTGAGCACTAATATTTCCAGACAATTATGATGATCAAGATGCACATGAAGCGTCGTGACGATACGGTCGTGCGCGTCATGTTGCCGCTCGGTCAGTTTGCGGGAGAGGTCCCGCACGTGATGATCATAAATCAGGGTCAGCACGCCCGCCGCGTCGGAATTTTCGGACTGAAGGGCATCCTGCACCAAGGCGTTGCGGATGATGTCGCGCAAGGCTTCCGAGCGGCTCGGGCATCCTTGCCGTTCGCACAGGGCATCAAACTTTTCCAGCAGATCGCCATCCAGCGACACGCCGAACCGAACCGTTTCTCCCATTGTGGCAACCTCTTTCGCGCTATCGGCGTATTTCCCAGATTCGTACGGGCACGGGGCGCTCCTGCGGGTAGAGAGCCTCTATGGACTTCTCATACACGCAGCGCCCGGCCCAGCGGCGGGAAACGAGCTGCGAACGGAACGCATCATAAACCGCGCGGCTCGGTTCCGCCACCCACGCCACGCCGTCCCCGTCCAGTGCATAGTCGAGGAAATCCAGCACGGGCGCGGCGAAACGCTGTTCATACATGATGTCCCCGCCCCAGATAAAACGGAGGCTGCGGGGCTTCACGGTGGGCTTGCGCCAGTCCATCGCCACCCAGCACGGCTGGGGCACGCCGTTATGCACGGCGTTGCGGCTGGCAAAACGCAAGGCTTCGGGTTCGTAGTCCATGCCGATGACTCCCGCGCCGAGCCACGTCCCCACAAGCGCCGTGAGGCCGATGCCGCAGCCCAGATCAAGGCAGGGCTGCCCGGCCAGCCGTTCCCGCTGCTCATAAAGCCATTCGGCCAGCACAAGGCTTGAGGGCCATAGCTCGGTCCAATAAGGAAGGCGCTCGTCCTCGGTGAATTCGGTCATGGCCTCCCAGAGCGCCTCCATGTCGGCGGCGCGCTCCAGCGTCCATTCCCTCCCGCAGGCCCTCACCTTCAAAAAAGGCTGCCAGCCGTTCCCGGAAAGGGGGGTTTCTTGCACTTCGTTCACGTTGTTACCCCGAAAAGCCGGAAGGCGACATTCCGGCCACGGCATCTACGCGCGGGGTGCCCCGCCTGCCGTCCCTGCCGTCGCCCGTCCCGGCACTGCGTCTACGCACGACCTATACAGGGGGCGGAGGAAAGGGTCAACGCGGCGGGAAGCCCTTTGCATTGTTGACCTTAATGGAACAAGCCGATATGATAATCAACTTTTCGGCGTTGATAAAGGAGTTTGCCCCATGCTCGTGGAAATGAGCTGCCTTGTCCTCGGCGTCCCCGTGGGCTTTCTGCTGCGCAAGCAGCCGCTGGTCATCCGCATGACGGATCAGGTTCTCACATGGTCCGTGCGGGTACTCCTGCTCCTGCTCGGCCTCGCTCTGGGCGCGGACGATAGCCTCATGTCCCAGATGGACACCATCGGCGCGCGCGGCATCTTCATCAGCCTTTGTTGCGTCTTCGGAAGCCTTATCGGGGCCAAGCTCATTGAGCCGATCATGAATCGGCACGTGGGACACCCCGTTCCTGCGCCCAAAGAAGAGGACAAGCCTCAACAATCCTGAGAGACGCGGCGAGCGGAGGATGGTTTTTCCGGGGCCTTGCGATGGCCCTTACCGGGCGGAAAGGCAGGCCTATTGCAAAAACACCCGCGAAAAAACCGCTTTTCGCCAAAGGCCAGCGGAGGATGACGGAGGGTACGCGCCCTTGCACTGTCCGTTTTCTCTGGCAAGGCGGCTCGTTGAAAAAGCGGCGTGGCGGCAGATGGTGGAGTCGATTTTGAGCCTAGGACAGGGGCCTTTCGGCGTATCCGGCGAAGTCGTAGGGCGCTTCGCCGCTCAGTTTCCACAACAGCGGCGAAGAAATGAGGCAATCCGCCGTAGCGACGTTGCAGGCCGTGGGGATGTTGTAGAGGTTGGAAATCCGCAGGAGCGCCTTGACGTCAACATCATGCGGCTGCGCCAGCATGGGGTCCCAGAAAAAGAACAGCGCGGCGATGCGCCCTTCCGCGATCCGCGCTCCGAGCTGCTGATCGCCGCCCAACGGCCCGGATTTCAGGCATTCCAACCGCAGTTCCTCGGCTTCTTCCCCCAGCTCTTCCCGCAGCGCCTCACCGACGAGACGCCCCGTCGTGCCCGTGCACACGAGGCCATGCCCTTTCAGGCTTTGCGTGTGCCTCCTCACCCAGCGCACAAGTTCCGCCTTGCAGTTGTCATGCGCCACCAGCGCGATGGGCCGCAGATTTTTCGGCGCTTCATCCATACCCGCCTCCTTCCAACAATAAAGACCAAGATGCTCCGTACGTTTTCCACGTTGGTGCTGGTGAAGGCGCCGACGGCAAAGCCTTCCGCAAACGCGGGCGAGCCTGTTCGGAGGCCCGGCAAGCGGTTAGGACATAGCCTCCTTTAAAAAAAATTACAATTCCGCATGGTGGATGAAGGCGGCATCCCGACGGATCGCCTCCCACGGATCAGCGCCGAATCCCGCCGTGGCATAGGAATTTTCGAGAAAAAGCGTTCCTGTGTAGCCCGCTCCCTTCAAGGCGGCGAGTTGCTCTCCTACCCGGGCGTAGCCCTCCCCGAGCGGGCGGACGCCGGGCTCTCCGTACAGGCCATCCTTGACGTGCACGCCGTCCCCAGCCGCCACAAAACTGGGTAGAGCCTCGAACACCTCGTCGCGCCGACGCAGGGTGAAGTTGGAAAGGTCCAGCAGGAGACGCAGGTTATCGTATCCGACGATATGAAAAAGCGCCCGCTGCATTTCCGCGTCAAGGAGGTTTTCCGTGGCGACGCTCATCCCGTGCCGCTGGGCCAGCGCGCAGGCCAGACGCAGAGTGCGGGCCGTTTCGCGCAGATCATCGCGGCTGCGGATAGCCGAAGCCTTGAAGCTGGGAAGGATGATCCGGGCAATCCCCATTTCGGTGGCCCCGCTCACGGCGGCAGCTATGGCCTCCTCCGCCTTGGCCCGCTCGGAGGAACCCGCCTCCGCCGTCATGCCCCAGCGCATGACGTCCAGCACCGCTACCGCGTCCAGCCGAAGAGCGTGGCGTTCCGCCTCCTCTTTCCACTGACGCCGCACGTCTTCGGACGAGAGCGGAAAATCCTCCCGGTCCCATGCAAGCTGCAAGGCCCGCAAGCCCGCTTCCTGCACGGTTTCGCAACAGGTTGGAGAACGCAGCAGCGGATGGGTCCAATTGCAGATGCCAACTACAAAAGACATAGGCTTTCCTTAAGGGGCATGAGTTTTCTTTTTTTACGGGCCGTTTTCCCCTCCCCTGAGAGAAACCGGGAGGAGCCCCCGGGAAGGAGCCCTTCCCGGCCTTCTTTCCTGTGGGAACGTACTACGCCACGGCTGGGCGGATCAGACGTTTTCCGCCCGTGTCCGCTCTGGAAAGGAACTCCCGCTTTTTCACGCTTCCGTCGGGCACAGCGGCCACGGCGTTCCCTCGCGGGGAGGTTCCGGGAACCAGGCGAAGCACAGCTTCCGGCCCACGCGAGGGGCTACCGTCCATAGGGATGCCTTCCAAGCAAAAGCATCACGAAGTATGCCGCCGCCCCGTACCTCAGGCCCGGGTCGGCGGCCTTCAGGAAACGCGCCGCCTCAGCACGCCTTGCCGGTTACGGCCCGGATGTAATCCTTTACCGAGTCCTCAATGGACCAGTCGGGAGCATAGCCCAGTTCCTCGCGGATGGGCGTATCGTCGAAGGAGCAGGCGTAGGGCGAAGTGACCGCGCCGTGTTGCGCATAGGTAACTTGTGTTTCGGGACACAGGCGATTGGCGATTTCCGCCACTTCGCGCAGCGTGTGCACGCTGCCGCAGACGGTATAGAAACGCCGGGAAGGATGCGGGGCATTCCAGACAAGCAGCATGGCCTTGACCGTATCGTGAACGTATATCCAGTCGCCGCGCTCGTCGGGGTTGTCGAGATGAACCTCCCCGCCCGCAGCGATGGAGCCCACGAGCCCCGAGGTATAGCGGGTGGTCAGGCCGTTGCTCCTGTTTGGCCCCCACACCCACGTGGGCCGGATGCCCCGTACATCAAGCCCGTAGGTATCGCCGTACCAGCGCAGGAGGTGTTCCCCGGCCAGCTTGGTCTGGCCATAGATGGTAGCGGGCTCCTTGGGCGCGTCTTCCGGGACGGGTTCCACCGCGCTCGGGGCATACAGGGAGATGGAGCTCATGAAGAAAAAACGTTTCACCCCGCAGGACAAGGCCGCGTCCAGCAGGACTTGCGTCGAACGGAAGTTGATCTGAAACGCCAAAGGAGGATTCTCCTCGCACGCGCCCGCGAGGAGCGCCCCGAGGTGAAAGATGCCCTCCGCGCGGCTGGTTGCAACCGCCCGATACAGATCGACTTCGGACGCGGCGTCGCCCTGCACATAGGTAATGGAATCGCGTACGTCGCTCAAAAGATGCGGTACAGGAACCCGATCGAAGACGATCACCTCATCCCCCTGACGCAGGAGGGCGCGGACCAGATGGGAGCCGATGAAGCCCGCGCCACCGGTTACGAGAATACGCATACATCCTCCGGGGAATTCCCCGCAGTTAAACGGAATCAGGCTTTCCAGTTGCGTGCCACGGCCTTCCACGCCACGGCGTGATCCTTGGGGCCGTAGCCCTGCGCGGCGGCCATGCGGTGCACATAGTCCACGGCAGCCCCCACGACGAGCGGTGCGCCGTAGTCATTGGCCATATCGAGGCAAAGGCGGTTGTCCTTTATGAGCATGTCGACCGTAAACGTGGGCTCGTCGTAGCGTCCCTCCACGATGCGGCCTCCGATCTCCTTATAGGCGTTGCTGAGCACGCGCGCGTTGGCGGCCACGGCCACGTCGATGAGGGTCTTTTGCGAGAGGCCCATATGATCGGCGAGGGCCATGATCTCGACGGCGCAGGCGTTGATGGCCCCGAGCATCATATTATTGAGGAGTTTCAGCCTGTTCCCGTACCCAACGGGACCGATGTGGAAAAGCCGCTCCTCCGAACCGCTGAGGATGAGGAGCACGTCCTTGATCCGAGCGAACGTCCCTTCGGACGCGCCCACGGCGAAAGCCCAGCTTCCCACCCCGGAAGGGCTGCCGAGGACCGGGGCGTCGGCAAAGGCGATGCCCGCAGGTTCCAGCCGTTCGGCCATGCGGACGTTGACGCCCGGATCGACCGTGCTCATGTTCACGATGACGCCGCCCGCCGAGGCCCCGGCCATGAGGCCGCCCTCACCCACGATGGCTTGTTCGGTGTCGGCGGAACCGGGGACGAAGAGCAGGACGACGGAAGACCGGCCCGCCACGTCCGCCGGAGAGCCGCAGACCGCGACCCCGGCCTCCTCCGCCCGCCGCGCCGCAGCGGGGGAAGGATCGTAACCGGCCACGGAAACGCCCGCTTCCAGAAGTTTTTTCGCGCACCTGCCGCCCATGACGCCAAGTCCGACAATGCCTGCGGTATCCATATGCAATCCTTTGTCTGAAGACGAAAAAGGGTGTGACAAAGCCCCCGCTTCACCAGCGGTAAACAACGCGCTCTCAAAGGGAAACGCGGAAATGGCGGGAAAGGGAGGCGGTCAGCGTTTTCTGGCGAGGGCCTTGCGCGCGGCCTTGGCGATGTCGGCGGGGGTAATGCCGAAAACGCCCATCAGGTAGGGAGCCTTGCCCACCTGCCCGAAATGGTCCTTTACGCCCACGCGCTCCAGGGGAGCGGGCCTCCCTTCGGCGAGCACCTCGGCCACGGCGCTGCCGAGCCCGCCAATGACGCTGTGGTTCTCCGCCGTGACCACGGCCCCGGTTTCCTCGGCGGCCCTGAGCACGGCCTCGGCGTCGACGGGCTTGACGGTGTGCATGTTGAGCACGCGCGCGGAAACGCCCTCCCCGGCCAGCATCGCGGCAGCCTGCAAGGCGTTGGCCACGCAGACGCCTGAGGCGATGATGGTCACATCCGAGCCGTCCCGCAGGAGATCGGCCTTACCGAGCGTGAAGACGTAATCGTCGTCAAAGACTTTTTCCGCCTTGCGCCGAAAAAGCCGGATGTAGACCGGGCCCTCGTGCCGGGCCACGGCGGGCAGGGCCTTACGAAGCTGAACGGAATCCGTGGGCTCGAAAACGGTCATTCCGGGCAGGGTGCGCATGATGCCCATATCCTCAAGGGCCATGTGCGTGCCACCGTTCAGTTCCGCGCCCACGCCGGGATCGGAGCCGACGATCTTGACGTTCAATCCGGCGTAGCACACGGAAATGGCGATCTGATCGAAACAGCGGCGGGAGGCGAAGGTGGCGAACGAGTGGACGAAGGGAATCTTGCCGCAGGCGGAAAGCCCGGCGGCCACACCCACCATGTTGGCCTCGGCGATGCCGACGTTGAAGGAACGCTCGGGATAGGCGGCCTTGAAAGGCTTCATGCCGTGCGCGCCCGTCAAATCCGCCTCCACGTCTACGATGCGGGGGTCTTCCTTGGCGAGCGCGATCATGGTCTCGCAATACACGGTGCGCATTTCTTGGGCTTCGAGCATAGCGGGTTTCCTTATTGCAATTCTTTCAGGGCGTTTTCGACATCTTCCGGAGAAAGGGGCATGTTGTGCGATCCGAGCTTGCCCTCGGCAACGGAAAGGCCCTTGCCCTTGACAGTGGACATGATGACGGCAGTGGGCCGCTTCTTCACGGTGCGCGCCCGCGTCAGGGCGCTTTCAAGATCGCGGAAACTGTGCCCGTCCACGTTCATGACGGCCCAGCCGAAGGACTCCCAGCGTTTGTCCAAAGGACGCACGGCGTTGAGCGCGTCGGTGTAGTCGTCGATCTGCATCCCGTTGTCGTCCACCAGCACGACCAGATTGTCGAGCCCCTGGCTCCCGGCGTACATGGCGGCCTCCCAAATCTGCCCTTCCTGCTGTTCGCCGTCTCCGACGATGCAGTAGACGCGGTAGGGCCTGTGCTCCATGCGCGCCGCCAGCGCCATGCCCACGGCGGCGGAGAGCCCCTGCCCGAGCGAACCCGCGGTCATGTCGATGCCTGTCGTCAGCTTCATGTCGCAGTGGCTCGGAAGCCGCGTTCCGGGCTGGTTCAGGGTCAATAAGAGTTCCTTGTCGAAATAGCCCTTCATCGCCAGCAGGGTGTACAGGGCCGGCCCAGCATGGCCCTTAGAGAGGACCAGACGGTCACGATCCGGCCAATGCGGATCGTCGGGCCGGACGCGCATCTCCTCGTAGTAGAGGTACACGAGCGCCTCGACGATGGAGAGGGAGCCCCCCACATGGCCGACCCCGATGTTGCCGATCATGCGGGCCAGCCATCGCCGCGCCTCCTTGCTCAACTGCGTCAGCCGCCGCTCTTTTTCCTCGTTCATATGCCTCATTTCCTTACGGATGTGGTCCGGATTCGGGAGGCGTGCCCATCACGTCGCCCTGCCCGGTCGTTTCCAGAACGGACTGCCACAAATCGGAGCGTCTGCTCAGGGTGCGCCGTTGGCGCGTCACCAGTTCCAGCGGCAGATGGACGAACTTGTCCATGATCCGAGCCACCACCATGCCCGTCTTGCCGCTCATGGCCGCGTGGACGGCGTGCTGGCCGAGAAAGCCGCAATACAACCTGTCGTTGGCGTTGGCGGGGACGGAACGGATCATGTAGCTCGGGTCTATATATTTGAGATAGTAAGGAATGCTTTTGGATGAAAAGTAGGCGGCGATCTTCTGGCAGAGAAAACCCGTGATGTCCCCGAGCGCCTTGTTGCCCGAGGCGTCGCAACGGACCGCGCCCGTAGAGAGCAGGTCCTGCCCCGCCCCTTCCGCCACGGCGAGGACGGCGTGGGCGTGTTCGGCGAGGCGCTTCTCAAGCGCGGGCAAAAGCCCCCGCTCGCCATAGAGGACAAAGGGGATTTCCGGGACGAGGACGAAATCCACCTCCCGCATGGAAAGGGCGGCGTTGGCGGCGATGAAGCCCGATTCCCGCCCCATGAGCTTGACGACGCCGATGCCGTTGAAGACGCTGGCCGCTTCGATATGGGCGCAGCGGATGGCGTCTGCGGCCTTGTCGACCGCCGTCTCGAAGCCGAAGGAATGCGGAATGAAGTTGATGTCGTTGTCGATGGTCTTGGGGATGCCGATGACGGCGATGCGCATCCCCCGGCGCGCCACCTCGCGCTGGATGGAGGCCGCCGCCTTCATCGTGCCGTCGCCGCCGATGATGAAAAGCGCGCTGACGTTCAGGCGCTCAAGGGCGGCGACGATCTCCGAGGAAGGCTGCGGCCCCCGCGAGGTGCCGAGAATGGTCCCCCCGAACTCGTGGATGCCCTCCACGGCCCCGGGGGTCAGCTCGCGCACGCCATAACGACAGGAAGGAATGAAACCCTGCAGGCCGTAACGGATGCCGAGCACCGAGGGCACGCCGTAGGCGGTGTGCGCCGTCATGACGATGGCCCGGATGACGTCGTTGATGCCGGGACAGAGCCCCCCGCAGGTGACGATGGCACACTTCGTCTTGCTCGGATCGAAATAGAGCCTGCGGCGTGGCCCGGCCACCTCGAAGGACAGGGGCTGCGGCTCCGTAAACGCTTCGATCAGCGCCTCGTCGACGTTGAAGACCGCGCGCCGCTCGCCCGCCGTCGGCAGGTACGACAGGGGCGACTCGATTTCCGGCGTCCCGAGGCAGGGAATGCGGGTATCGTAGACGGCCAGGGGCGCGGCTTCGGGGGTATCCATGTCTGCTTCCTCTATTTTTCCTTCACCCTGCCGCAGGTCCGGCGGACGATGAGCTCGGTATCGAGAAGATACTGCACTTTCAGCGGAGTTTGCGATTCGATGGCGGAAATCATGATGTTGGCCGCCATTTGCCCCATCTCATAGCAGGGCGTCTTGATGCTCGTCAGCGGCGGATTGAAGTAGGCCGCGATGTCGATGTCGTCGAAGCCGCACACCGAGATGTCCTCCGGCACGCGCAGCCCCGCCTCGGTGATCGCCCGGATGGCCCCGATAGCCAGATAATCGTTCACGGCCAGTACCGCCGTCGGCGGGTCCTCAAGCTTCAGGAAGGCGCGCATGGATTCCTTGCCGAGCAGGTAGGAAGGCGGCTGCGAGCGGATGAGTTCCGGGTCAAAGGGGATGCCGTTTTCAGCCAGCACCTTTTTGTAGCCTTCGATGCGGTCGAAGGTACGGCGGGCGCAGGTCATGGGTCCGACCAGAAAGCCGATGCGCTTGTGGCCGAGGTCGATGAGATACTTGATGCTCGAATAAATGGACTTCGCGTTGTCGATGCCGATGTAGTTGACGCTCTCGTCCGGGACTTCCCAAAGAATGATGCAGGGGATGCCCGCGGCCTCCAGCGTCTTCATGTACTCCACGTTGCTCATGTCGAGCCCGACGAGGATGAGCCCGCCGATGCGCTGCTCGTGGAAGCGGCGCAGGGCGAGGCGCTCCTCCTCCGGCGAAAATTCCGAGACGGCCACCTTGCAGGAATAGTTGCGCTCCGAACAGGTCTTCTGGATGGCCATCAGGTTGACGCCGAAGGCGGCGTAGGTGGGAGAAGGAAGGAGGATGCCTATGGTGTCCGAGCGCCGCTTGGACAGGGACCCCGCGGTGGCGTTGTAAACGTAGTTGAGGGCCTCCGCCGCCGCCCGGACCTTGCTGACCGTTTCAGCGGGGGTCTTGTCGGGATCGCGCAGGGCACGCGAGACCGTAGAGAGCGAAACGTTCGCCTTCATAGCAACATCCTTAATCGTTGCTCGTGCTCCTGTAAAACCGTTTTCATTCATTTTATTCTTTTTTCTCAATGTATTACCCAAAAAGTTTGTATTCTTTCGAATACGTTTTCAATCTAGCCAGCCATAAAACGGCTGTCAAGCCTCTTTTTCTCGTTTGTACGCGTTTCCCTCCTTTGAACGCCGATCGCCGCGGTGAAGCATTCGCCCCCCGCATGTCCGGCGGCGACCTCAAGGTTTATGAACGTAATTTTATGTAAATTAAGTATGATATATATTCGCAGGGAAACCCGCCTCCGTCCCATGCCGCCAAAGCGCCCCGCAGCGCGTTCTTCAAGGCCGAAGGCGAGGCTAAAAAAAATGATACACGTCAATCCATTATAATAATTAAAAGAACAAGAGACTACACCCTCCGGGGTAGACAACAAGAAGACATGCTCCCTTGACAAGACATTTTTTTGACGGATAGAATGAAAACGTATTCATTAAAAATGAATTTTACATTTATAAGTTTATATATATCAAATAATTATTTTTAAAAAACGAATTCAAAAGATGGTTCGCATCACCTACGTTTTTGTGGATATTCAATAAGGGCACAGGATTAGACACCATACCCGCATCTCGGGAGAGACCGTACTCTTCCGCCCGTATGCGGGCCTAAACCCGATACCTCAAGGAGGGGGACTCATGCACGTATCCATTATCTGGAAGGCGACGGTATGTCTGATGATCGGGGCGGTGCTGTGGGCACCCGGCGAAGCGGCTGCGGAGAAAAAAATCATCATGCGCTACAGCCACAGCTCGGCGGCCATGGTGGAGGAACCCCACCATGTGGCGGCTCTGGATTTCAAAAAATACGTCGAGGCCAAAAGCGGCGGCAAAGTGGAAGTGCAGATATACCCGGCCAGTCAGCTCGGCGGGGAGGAACGCGCCTTTCAGGACGTGCAGCAGGGCGTCATTCAGATCGCGTCCCTCGCCTCCAACAACGCGGCGGTCTTCGCGCCTTCCCTCTATGTCCTCGATCTGCCCTACCTCTTCCGCACCAATCAGGAAGGGTGGGATATCCTTGACAAATACTGGGATGCCCTCAACGCCAAATGCATCGAGGAAAGCGGAAACCGCATCATCGGCTGGCTCGATCTGGGCTATCGCCACATCTGCAACAGCAAGCATCCCGTCCGCACCATCGGCGACCTGAAGGGGCTGAAAATCCGCGTGCCCAACAACCCGGTCATGATCAACACTTTCCGGGCGTGGGGCTGCGAACCCACGCCGCTCGCGTGGGACGAAACCTTCAACGCCCTCCAGCAAAAAGTCGTGGACGGGCAGGAAAATTCCTACGTTGTCTTCGCTTCCAACAAGTTCGAGGAAGTGCAGAAATACATGACCGAACTGCGCTACAAGCTGCAAATCATCGTCATGGTGGTCAACGACGCATGGCTCAAGCGCCAACCCGCCGACGTGCGGGAGGCCATCCTTGAGGGCGGCCGCCTCGCCACCCGGCACAACCGCGAAATGATCATGGCCATGGAAGCCCGCCTGAAGCCCGCCATGAAAAAGGCCGGCGTCGAAATCCTCGACAGGCCCGAAGACGAAAGCGTGTGGGAGGAAAAGGCCATGGCCCTCTGGCCCGACCTCTATCCCAAAATCGGCCAACTCGACCTCCTCGACAGGATGATGGCCGACATGCGGCGGCAACGCCCCTGAGCCTGAAGCCCATGAAAACGCTTTTTCACTGTAATTTAATATAATTATGTCTGATTTTACGTGCTTTTGAAGAAACATGCAAGTGAAAACGCTTGCCGTTTCATGACTGTGTTCGGCCTTTTGCCCAGAAAACCGGGCCGTATCCGAGCGTCCCCGGGCCGCGCCCGGCAACGCCCATCCGCAATGAGGAGGTTTCCATGACTATCCGGCAGAGCCTGACCTGTTTCGCCGTAGGCGCGCTGTGCGCCGTCCTGCTCTCCCCCGTCCCGGGCGAAGCGGCGGAAAAACCAATCATCATGCGCTACAGCCACAGCTCAAGCGCCATGGTCAAGGAGCCGCACCACGCCGCGGCCCTCGACTTCAAGCATCATGTGGAAAAAGCGACCGACGGCAAGGTCGAAGTCCAGATTTACCCCGGCAGTCAGCTCGGCGGCGAGGAACGCAGCTTTCAGGACATCCAGCAGGGCGTCATCCAGATCGCGTCCCTCGCGGTCAACAACGTGACGGTGTTCAGCCCGTCCATGGGCGTCTTTGATCTTCCCTACATGTTCACCAACTACGAGGACTGCTACAAGGTCATCGACGGCAACTGGGACGAGATCAACAAGCGCATGATCGACGAGAGCGGCAACATGGCCGTGGGTTGGCTCGTACAGGGTTTCCGCGTGCTCAGCAACAGCAAGCACCCCATCCGCACCCTCCCCGATCTGAAGGGCCTGAAAATCCGCGTGCCCAACAACCCCATCATGATCGCGACGTTCCGCGCATGGGGCGGCGAGCCCGCGCCCATGGCCTGGGACGAGACCTTCAACGCCCTCCAGCAGAAGGTCGTGGACGGGCAGGAAAACCCCTATCCAGTCTTCGCCTCCAACAAGTTCGAGGAAGTGCAGAAGTACATCACGGAAATCCACTATAAGATGTGGATCGGCCCCATCGTGGTCAACGCCGCGTGGTTCAAGCGCCAGCCGGAAAACGTGCGGCAGGCCATCCTGGAAGGCGGTCGCATCGCCACGGAAAACAACCGCAAGATGATTGCTGAAATGGAAGCCGAGCTCGTCACGTCGATCAAGGCCAGCGGCGTGGAGATCGTTTCCAAGCCCGAGGACGAGGACCTGTGGCAGGAAAAGGCCATGAGCGTATGGCCGCAGTTCTACGACAAGATCGGCGACGTTTCCCTGCTCGACGCCATGATGAAGTCTCTCGGACGTTCGCGTCCGCAATAAGGCGTGCCTTCGCCCGGAGGGGGTCCCTCCGGGCGCCAACAACCCAAAGGGTAAGGAGAAAACCATGCGCGAGCCGTTGGCGTGCATCTGGAGGAATCTTGAGGAATACGTCTGTTGTGCGCTCCTTGCCGTCATCATGACGCTTCTGATGATGCAGGTGTGCTACAGATACTTCGGCGGCAGGTCCATTGCGTGGTCCGAAGAGGTCAGCCGCTTCCTCTTTCTGTATCTGGTCTATTTCGCGGCCAGCCTCGCCGCCTCGAAGAACCTGCATATCCGCGTCACGGCACAGCTCAAGCTCCTGCCCAAAGCGGGCCAGACGTTCCTGCTTCTGGTGACCGACCTCGTGTGGCTCGTTTTCTGCGGCATCGTGGTGCAGGTGGGGACGGACTTCATCATCAGCATGAGTAAAAGGCCGATGGTTTCCGGCGCGCTCATGTTCGACATGCGCTACGTCTACATGGCCGTGCCTCTCGCCTTCGCTCTTCAGGCCGTCCGCCTCATCGAACGCTGGTGGCGCATCTTCACCAAGCGGGACGCCCTAGCCGTTCCGAGCGAGGAGGTCTTCTGATGTCGCTTGAAATCCTCATCTGGCTTGTCCTCGCTGTTCTGCTGATCATAGGGACGCCCATCTTCGTTTCCCTCGGCATGGCCTCCATCGCGGTGCTCCTTCTGAGCGACATCCCGCTCTCGCTCGTCATGATCGACCTCATCAAGGTTTCGGACATGTTTCCCCTGCTGGCGGTGGTGGGCTTCGTCTTCGCGGGCGCGCTCATGGAACGCGGCGGCATGGCGGCGCAGATCGTCGAGGTGGCGTCCATGCTCGTGGGGCACATCCGCGGCGGCCTCGGCATGGTGACCATCCTCGGGTGCATGTTCTTCGCTTCCATGATCGGCTCGGGCCCCGGCACCGTGGCGGCCATGGGCAGCATCATGATCCCTTCCATGATCCGGCGCGGCTATTCGCCGGAATACGCGGCCGGGGTTTCGGCCACCGGCGGCACGCTCGGCATCCTCATCCCGCCGAGCAACCCCATGCTCGTATACGGCATCATCGCCAACGTCTCGATCTCCGCCCTGTTCACCGCGGGCTTCGTGCCCGGCGCGCTGGTAGGCACCTGCCTGATGGCGACGGCCTATGTCATCGCCCGGCGGCACGGTTACCAAGGAACGATGCACACCTACACGCTGGCGGAATTCGGTCGGGCGCTCCTCAAAAACATCTGGTCGCTTATGGCTCCAGTCGTCATCCTCGGCGGCATCTACGCGGGCATCTGCACGCCCGTGGAAGCCTCGGTGGTGGCTGTCTGGTATGCGCTTTTCGTCGGCTTCTTCATCACGAAGAAGCTCAACCCACGCGAAGTGTTCAGCGCCATGAAACTGGCGAACATCTCCACGGGCACCATCCTCATCGTCGTCGGCGTCTCCACCATCTTCGGGCGTTTCCTGACCATGTACCAGATTCCCCAGAAGCTGGCAGCCGAAATGATGCTCTTCACCACCAACCCCGTGCTTATCCTCCTGCTCATCGCCGCGCTCCTCTTCTTCCTCGGCATGTTCATGGAGACGCTGGCCACCATCGTGGTGCTCGCCCCGGTCTTTCTGCCGATCATCAAGTCCGTGGGCATCGATCCCGTCTTCTTCGGCGTCTTCTGGGTCGTCACCAACGAAATCGCCCTGCTCACGCCGCCTCTGGGGGTCAATCTCTTCATCGCCATGAATCTTTCCAACCTGCCTCTGGAAAAGGTGGCGAAGGGGGCCCTCCCCTATATCTTCCTTCTCCTTCTGATCGTCATCTTCCTTATCTTCTTCCCCGGCGTCGTCACCTTCCTGCCCAAACTGCTCGGGACCTACTAGGAGCCGGGCCTCCCCCACAATGCGCCCCTTGCCCCTCTCCCCCCGAGGGCAAGGGGCTCCTTATTGCCGCAGGCCGCCTCCCTGCCGCTTCTCCATGATAGTGGCCCTAAAAAAGCTGAAAAAAGATAAAGATGATGAGGACGCACGGCCTTTCCTCGCATGAGGAGCCCCCCTTCGAGCTTTACGAACGCATCGCCGTGGCGGTGGCCTTTCCTCGCATGAAGGGACCCTCCTTCGGTGAAACGGCAAGGGAAGACCCGAAGCTTGCGGAACACGGCCCGCGAAAAAAGGCGAGCCCCGATCCATGGGGGGCTCGCCTGCCCGCACGCTGCTGCCTCCACAAAGAGGAATACACCGCTACGGGAGTCGGCAAGGCCCTGCTGCAGGGAAAAGGCTTTTCAGCACATCGCCGTGTTTCCTTTGAGGCGAAAGCCTTACGTTCCGATCAAAGCCCGCCCATGCAGTTTCACAAGGCGGCCCCACCATCCTTTCAGCGATCATCCTGCCCTTTCCGGATGGAGGCGGTCCGGCACGCCGCTTGATCCCCCTGTTTCAAAAGGATACCTTGCCCTCCGAAGGCGCCTTGCGGCCTCGTACCCCTCAACGCTAACACTCCTAATGCCCATGATGCTGATGCTCCCCTTGTTTTCCGCCACTGGCACCCGCCGCCTCCTCCCCCCTGCACGCCACACTCCCGTACCCTTGTTCACCCGTCAAAACGGCTCGCATCCGGTACGGGCGGGCGGCCTCCGCGCCTGCGGCCCGTGCGAAGCCCTCCTCTGGGAAAGCGAATCGGCGGGAGGGCGCGCATGAAGGAATCCCTCGTTGTCCTGCTCTGTTTCAGCCTCGGCGTGCTTGCCGGGCGGCTGGACATCCTCTCCCCTGACGCGCTCGGGCTTGCCCATGAAGCCAGCAACATTGCGGTCTACGCCATGCTCGCCGCCGTGGGGCTCACACTCGGCTTCGACGTGCGGGCGTGGCGCATCCTGCGTGACCTCCGGGGATGGGTCGTGCTGGTGCCGCTCGTCATCGTCATCGGGACGTTCCTCGGCGGGCTGGCGGCATGGTCCGTGCTCGACATGAGCCTGCGCGACGTCATGGCCGTGGCCGCCGGATTCGGCTACTACAGCCTCTCGACCATGCTCATCAACCAGCTCGCCGACGTCAGCCTCGGCTCGATGGCCCTTGTCTCCAATATGGTGCGGGAGCTGGTCACTCTGCTTTTTGCCCCCCTGATGGCGCGGGTCTTCGGCGGCCTTGGCCCGCTTTCCGCTGCCGGGGCCGCCAGCGATACCTGCCTGCCCGCCATCATCCGCACCTCGGGCGAGCGCAACACCATCCTCGGCATTTTTTCCGGCATGGTCCTCACCGTAGCCGTGCCCTTTTTCGTCACCGCCATCTTCGCATGGATGTAGGCGCCTCCGCATGGACTTGTTGACGGCTGCATGTTTCTTCGCATGGAGACCGTCGACGGCGGCCAAAGCGCCCAGCCTTTACGGACCCTTTACTGTTTCGAGGCCATAATGCTCTTCTCCTTCACCTCCCGCCTGCTGTGCTCCCTGCTCCTCGTCGCCCTCGCCGTACTGCCCGCCGCCGCAACAACCGCGCCGGAACTTCCCGCCCCCGTAGAAAACGCACTGACCTTCCTGCTGTCCGCCGCGCCGCAAGGCAGGCCCGATCCCGCGCCAGCCGCACTGACGCCCATCCTCGACTTCGTGACCGCCAATACCCTCCCCGCCGCCAAGGTGCGGCCCGCCAACCGCGCCGAAGGTGCCGGGGTCTACCATAAGGAAACATTCGCCCTGCCCTTGCGCAAGCTCATGGGCTACATGCTTGATCCCGCCGTGCCGGGCGAGGCCATTTACCCTTCGGCCGTGCGCCGCAACGCATGGCTGCCGGGCAGCGGCATCCTGAAGGACAGCGGCCGTTTCCTCACAGCAACCCTGCCTCCCGCCGCCCCGCTGGTAACGCGCGGCGTGGAGTATGAGGAAACGACCCCCGACACTTCCAGCGGCTGCTATTATTCCTATAAGCTCAACCGCCTTTTCGTGCTCACGGATTACAAGGGTCGCGCCGCCCTCTTCTCCGTATCCGCCATGCCGGGCCAGTCTTCCGTGGGCCTGCGCGGGGCCATCGTGGGCGACGACAAGGACTGGACCTATGTCTACACGTCCGAGAAAGGAACCAACCTCGCCATGCTGGGCTGGGCGGAAACCTATCTGTACGGCTCGGCCAGCGTGACCGTTTTTATTGAAGACGGGACGGGGCGGACCGAGGCCCATTTCTTCAAGTGGGCCAAAGCGGGCTGGAAGGGCTCCAACGTGGTCAAGCCTTCCCACATCACGGCGGGCCTGCGGCGATTCACGTCCGGCCTGCGGCTGGTGACGGAGTCACCCCGCTGCCCTTCCCCGCAGGACATCGCCGCCCGCTTCGCCGCATTCAAAGGCATGGACGAGGCTACCCTCCGCAGCCGGCTGCGTCCCTTCGCCGCCCATCTCGCCGGACAGGACGCCGATCCGCTCGACGAGAAGGCGTTCCGGGCCGTGCTCGACAACAACGCCTATGCCGAGACGCTGCAACGCGACAACGCCATCGCGGAACTGATGAAACTGGAGATGCGCCGAACGCTGGGCAACCTGCCCGCCGCCGTCGCAGGGCAGTAAGCCCCCCTGCGACGGGCACCCTGACGCGCAAGGACGGCGGCAGGAGGCGACGTTTGCGGCCCGGGCCGTTTTCAGGTCAGGCAAACACGTGGCCGCTTCCCTACAGAGCGACGTTGCCTCTTCTGCTGACGGGCCGAGCAGGGCTCACGCCCCCGAACGCCCGCCGCAAGGCCGCCTTTTCCGCACGGTTCACCGGGAAAGGAACAGCAATTGCCGCCAGGCCTCTGGCCTGAACCTCCCACGTTGGAAAACCGGCTTTTCCCAGGGGGGAGGGCGTCAAGGCTGAAAACGCCCCATGAGGGTCAGGCAGTCCGCCAACGTATCCCTACGGCGCGACCGGAACGGTATACGCCTGAGGGGAGCCGCGCGGCGATGCCTCTCTTGTGTGCGAGAGTCACCGCAAACCGGGCGACCCCTTCGGTTACGCCCCGCCCCTGCCGGGCAAGGAGACAAGATGTCCTTTTCAGCCGAACTCGAACAACACCGTGTTGCCGACGAAATCCTCGCCGCGGCCTATGAAGGCACGCCCCCTTCGCAACGGGGCTGGATCAAGACCACGCTGGCGCTGGTAGAGTCGGCTTTCCCGGCCCGGCCTTCCCGCCGCCTCGTCACCGTGGAAAACGCAGCCGCCGGTTTCGGCCTCCGCCATCTTTCCGAAACCGTACCGTGGACAGTGGCCTTTCTCGGGGAAGGCTATGCCTCGGCCATCCGGCTGGCCGCCGCGCTCATGACGGCGCGCATGGCGGGCGTGGAGCCGCTCTTCGCCGTCTGCGCGGGCAAGCCGGAAAACGTGGCTTGCGCCGTCCTCGCCGCGCTGGAACTCACGGGCGTGGAGCAGGTTTTCACCCTGCCCGATCCCTCTTCCCTGCTGCGCGAGCTTGAAGGCCGGGGAAGGCTTCTCGCCTTCGGCCTTCCGCAGGCCGCAAGAATGGAAAGCGTGCTTCCGATCTGGCGCGACGCGCCTCCCCGTATCGTTGCCAAGGCCCTCCCGGAGGAGGCGCTCATCCGCTGGGCCCATCCCGACGCCCTTTTCGTCCGCGAAGGCGCGGATGCGCTCTATGAAGGGCAGGAGACCGGAACGACTGCGGCGCTCACCCTCGGCAAGGGGCTTGAGGGCTGCTGGCTGCATCCCTCTCTTTCCCCCGACTTTTTCCTCAATGACCGGCTCGGCCTCTTCACCGTAGACGCACGGGAAGACCCCTTCGAGTAACACTCCCCATCAGACCGGTCCGCCGGCAAGCGGGCATTCTTCCGCGCCTGCTCGCCTTTCATGGTTTTTCTTGCCCGACCACGCTTCCAATGCCGGGCCCCTTTGCCGGAACCACGGCTTCCCGGCGAAAAAGGGGCCGGGAGATGCAAGGATGAGCCATGAAGGAACGGACACAGGAGGCGCCCGCCCTGTGGCCGGGAACCTCTGTTGACCCGCCGCCGCACAACACGGTATGAACGGGGAGGCTCGCGCCTCTTCCGGCGCGGGCGCGTGTGCCGCCGCAGCGGTTCCCCGCCGTTCATCATAAGGAGTTTCCATGACGCAAGCTGTGCGCAACATCGGCGTGATCGCCCATATCGACGCGGGCAAGACCACGCTTTCGGAACGGATGCTGTTTTATACCCGCAAAATCCATCGTATGGGCGAAGTCCACGACGGCACGGCCACCATGGATTACCTGCCGGAGGAGCAGGAACGCGGCATCACCATCACTTCCGCCTGCACGACCTGCGAATGGAACGGCACGGCCATCAACATTATTGATACGCCCGGCCATGTGGACTTCACCATTGAAGTGGAACGCTCCCTGCGCGTGCTCGACGGCGCAGTGGGCGTCTTCTGCGCCGTGGGCGGGGTGGAGCCGCAATCGGAAACGGTCTGGAGACAATCGGAACACTTCGGCGTGCCCAAGCTGGCCTTCGTGAACAAAATGGACCGGGTGGGCGCTGATTTCGAGGCCGTCCTGCGGTCCATGCAGGAGCGCCTTGGGGCGAATCCCCTGCCGCTGATCATCCCGGTGGGCGCGGCGGAAAGTTTTAGCGGCGTCATTGATCTCATCAGCATGGACCGCCTGCGCTTCGACGAAGCGGATCAGGGCCGCACATGGACGCGTGCGCCGCTTGAAGGCGCGGAGCTGGAAGACGCCGCGCCGTGGCGCGAACGCCTGCTGGAACGCCTTGCGGAAAACGACGATCTCTTTTTCGAGCAATATCTGGGCGGCGGCTATACCGAGGACGACATCCGCGCCGCGGTCCGCCGGGCCACGCTGGCCCGTCGCGTTACGCCCGTACTGAGCGGTTCCGCCCTCAAAAACACCGGGGTACAGCCGCTTCTTGACGCCGTGACCGCCTATCTGCCCTCCCCCGAGGATCGGCCTCCGGCCACGGCCCATAATCCCGAGGACAGCACGGACGCCGCCGTCCCCTGCGATCCCGCCCTGCCCTTTATGGGGCTGGTCTTCAAAGTCATGCTGGACGGAGGTCGCAAACTCGCCCTCGTGCGCCTCTACGCCGGAACCCTCCGGGAAGGCGATCTCTGCCGTAACGTCACCCGCCACGTCGACGAGCGCGTATCGCGCCTCTACCGCCTGCACGCCGACCGGCGCGAACAGGTGGACCTTGCCTCCGCCGGGGACATCGTGGCCGTCATCGGCCTGCGCTCGGCGCGCACGGGCGACACGGTGGGCGCGCCCGGCGTCAAAAGCCTGCTGGAATCCATCGAAGCCTATCAGCCCGTCATCTCGCTGGCTATCGAGCCGCGTAACGCCGACGAAAGCAAGACCCTCGACGAGGCGCTCGACCGCTTTGCCCTCGAAGACCCTACCCTGACCGTGTCCGTGGACGAAGGCTCGGGGCACCGCATCGTCTCGGGGATGGGAGAACTGCATCTGGACGTGGTACTTGAGCGCATCAAACGCGAGTACAAGATCAGCCCACGCGTGGGCCAGCCGCAGGTCATCCGCCGCGAAACGCCCAAACGCTCGGCATCCGCCACAGGCGTCTTCGATCGCGAACTGGGGAAGGAAACCCATGTGGGTGAAATTTCCCTGACCATTTCCCCACGCGGACGCGGCGAAGGCAACCGCATCGACTTTACCGTGGACATCTCGGCCCTTCCGGGGGCTTTCGTCGAGGCGGCCCGACAGGGCGTCGAAAATGCCCTGCAATCCGATCCCCTCACCGGCTACCCCCTCCAAGATGCCGACGTAGCCATAACCGCCATGCCCCGCCGTGACGGAGCGACCGCCGCAGGCTACCACATGGCCGCGGGCATTGCCCTGCGCTCGGCTCTCGAAGAGGCGGGCGTCACCACGCTGGAACCGCTCATGTTCGTGGAAATCTCCTCTCCCGAAGCCAATCTCGGACCGGCCATCAGTCTCTTCGGCACCCGAGGCGGAAAGGTGGAGAATATCCTCGATCACGCAGGGCTCAAACTCGTGCAGGGTCTTGCACCGCTCAGCAAACTCTTCGGTTTCTCTACGGACCTGCGCTCAGCGACTCAAGGCCGGGCCGGGCTTATGATGAAATTCGAGCGGTTCGACGTGATTTAAGCAGGCGGAGGGATGAACTACTGTAAAATCATAGGAAAAAAAGCAAGGAAGTATACATGTTGGGCGATATTGTCATCATAAACAATCGCCACATGGGTGATGTGCTCATGGCGTCTGCGGCGGTGAGACTGTTGCGCTCCTGTTGCCCCCATGCACGCATGACCCTGATGGTACCGCCCGCCACCATTCCCTTGGTGAACGATCCCGCACTTGTCGACGAGGTCGTCGCCGTCCCTTCCTACAGCTCCTTCCGCAGTTTTCATAAGACGTTGGATGCCCTGCGCCTTCGCTTCAGGCATTACGACGCCTGTTTTTATTTCGGGGAATCCGCCACCAATGCCAAACGTTTTCAATGGCTTTCCGGCATTCCTGTCCGCGTGTGCGCTTCTTTGGACCTTAACGGCTCGCTTAACAAAGCAGCCCCCTTCTGTACGGATGTCGTGCCCACGGGCTCCGTATGGACGGGCCATGTGGTGGACTGGTTCCAAGACATTGTCCGGGGTTACTTTCATAGCTCAGGGAAAGAGCAACCCTCCATTGCGCCTCTCCCCGATGCCCTGCCTCCTGCCGTTGAAAACTTTTTTCAGCGCCCCGGACCTCATGTGGGCGTATGCTTTCACGGCTCGTCTACCGGGCTTTCTTCATGGCCCGAATCCACGGCCGCAGCTCTCGTCAAACGCCTTTCTTCAGCAGGGTGCCAGCTTTTTATGGCTTATCCGCCTTATGATATGGAAAAAGCCCTCCGTATCCGCGAAGCCTCTGGCGTGCCAATCTTTATCCACGGCACGAGTATGGCGGAATGCGTCTCCATGCTCCGCAAGGCGGATTTGCTCGTTTCCGTCGATACGGGACAAGTCCACATCGCCGCCGCCTTGGGTACTCCGGTCCTTTCCCTTGCAGGGAGCACCCTTACAGGCACCTATCCCTATAGCAATAAAGGGCTGGCCATCGGCTGCGCCCGCAACTGCTATGACTGCGCCTTCATCAGCCGCTGCTCCAGCAACAGGAAGCACGGGAAACGCCATGCGGCAGGTTATGTCCCGCCGTGCATGGCCGCCATCGACGCTGAAACCGTGTACCGATACGCCTTGAGGCAACTCGAAACTCCCTACTCCAATACGCGGTATCAATTGCTGGAAACGAGCGGCCCCCGTATGGAAGAAGACGGGCATCCTTAGCCTTTGCGGGAAACCTCGATGCAAAGGTGGGAGACTCGCCCCCGAGATACGGCTCATTCATAAAGACCGATCTTGAGAACGCGGCGCCCGGTAGAGGGCTTTGCCGAGGGCGGAAAAGGCGCTCGGCAAAAGCTCGCACGCCCAGACGCCCTCTTTCGCCAAAAAGAAAGGGCAAACGCAGTGTGACGATAAAGAAACAATTTGTGACTATTTGGAATCAAAGATCACTTTTCACCGTACACCTTGTACAGCTCTTCCGGCAAGGCTTCAAGCATCTCGCTTACCCGGATATCCAAGGCATGGGCCAGCGCGTACAGCGTGGACAAAGTGGGCTCCTGTTTTCCCGCTTCCAAGTACTGAATGCACCGAAGGGAACGGCGGGAGCGAGCGGCGATTCCCGACTGGGAAAGCCCCCGCATCCTGCGTTTTTCTTTCAGCATGTCCCCAAATGGTTTCGCGAAGGTAGTCTTGTCCATAGAACGGAAACATACCTGTGAAAACGGCCCTTGTGTTACGCACTATAATGCGGTTTGTCTTTTTGCAGCCGAAGGGACGCCCACTGGGTTGAAGTTGAGGAGCGACAAAAAGAAAGGAGTTCCATTCCGATAGAATCACCTTTTGCCTCTCTCCGTCTGTACTCACACTATGCCATCAGACTTCCTAACATGCAGTTAGTATCTGACTTTAGAGTCACAAGGAAGCAACCTCACTAAGGGAAGAAGCAATCTATAAAAAAAGCCTTTCCAGACGAAAGGCTTTAGAGGCTTCAGGAAAAGAAAAGCAGCAATGAAAAAGGCGGGGAAATTCCGAAAAACTTCCCCGCCTCTCATCAGGCTCGCATACATCAGCTATCGTAGAATGACCGCAGCACCTGACTCCGTACCGGGTGGCGGAGTTTGCGCAGGGCCTTGGCCTCAATCTGGCGGATGCGTTCGCGCGTAACGTTAAAGAGCTTGCCCACTTCCTCAAGGGTGTGGTCGGATTTTTCACCGATGCCGAAGCGCTTGCGGAGCACCTGCTCCTCACGCGGGGTCAGATCGGCCAGCACCGACGCAATCTGCTCGGAGAGCTTGGTGTTGACCACCTCTTCGGCGGGCGCGACGGCCTTCTTGTCCTCGATGAAATCCCCGAGGCTCGAATCTTCCTCGTCACCAATAGGGGTTTCGAGGGAAATGGGTTCCTTGGCGATTTTGAGCACCTTCTTGACCTTGTCGACCGGGTATTCCATGCGGTCAGCGATTTCCTCGGGGGTCGGATCGCGCCCGAGCTCCTGCACAAGGTAACGGGAGGTGCGGATAAGCTTGTTGATCGTCTCGATCATGTGCACGGGAATACGGATGGTGCGGGCCTGATCCGCGATGGCGCGGGTGATGGCCTGCCGAATCCACCATGTAGCGTAGGTCGAGAACTTGTAGCCGCGCTGGTATTCGAACTTGTCCACGGCCTTCATGAGGCCGATATTGCCTTCCTGAATCAAATCGAGGAATTGCAGGCCACGGTTCGTATACTTCTTGGCGATACTGACCACAAGGCGGAGGTTGGAACGGATAAGTTCCTGCTTGGCGCGCATGGCGGCGGTATTGCCCCGCTTGATGCGCCAGAGGACCTCCTCAAGATCGGTGACGTTGTGGCAGCACTTTTCCTGCAAGCGCTGAAGGATTTCGATTTTGCCGAGGATCATTTCCTTGTAGGAAAAGAGCTCGTCGACGCTCATGTTCAGCTCTTTGGCCGCGGCCATGGGGCTGATTTCACGGCTGTCAAGCTTGTCGAAGAGTTCCTTGATCTCCTCCTGATTCTTGCCGGTGGACAGCAGATAGGCGGAGAGATCGCGCTGGCAGTTGCGCATCTGGCGGACATAGTCCTCTACCGTCTCGATAATGCGGTCGATGAGCGTCTTCTCAAGCTTGATGTCGCGCAGCCGGGTGACGATCTCTTCCTTGAAGGCCATGATTTCCTTCTGAATGGCGGTCACGCGGCGCTCAAGCGTACAGCACTCATCGAGCTTGGCGTATATTTTGCGTTTTTTCTTGAATGTCTGGCGGATTTCCTCCAGCAGCAGGATCACGCGGGTGCGCTGGTTCATCTCGTCTTCGGTGGGATCGTCCTCCTCAATGGTCTTGACCACATCCTTCAGTTTGATGCGGTTGAGCTTGAGGTCCTCGCCCACGTTGATGAGCTCTTCCACGGCCACGGGCACCTCGACGAGCGCATAGAGCACATCCTGCTCACCCTGCTCAATCTTCTTGGCGATGGTTACTTCACCGTCACGATCAAGCAGAGGCACAGCGCCCATTTCGCGCAGGTACATGCGGACCGGGTCCGTACTGCGGGAGGAAAAGTCGGCGGCATCTTCGCTGTCCACCAGTTCGAGGCGCTCCTCGGGCTGATCGCCGTCGGTTTCCGCCGAGGTGACAGGAATTTTCTTGCCGTCCTTTTCCAGATCGACAATAGCGATTTCGAGCTGATCGAAGATTCCGATGATCTCCTCAAACTGCTCGGGCGTATTCATTTCCAGCGGAACGGCCTTGTTCACTTCCTCGAAAGTGAGGAAGCCCATCTCCTTCCCTTTGGCGATGAGGCTCTTGATCTGCTGGATATCTTTAATGTTGTTCCCCATGAGTCCTCTCCAACGTTTCCTGAAGGGCGCGCAAATATTCCAAATCGGCCTCAAAATTGCCTGCCCCGGCCCCCTGCCGCAATGCGGCCGAAACCGAGGCCGATTGCGCAGTCAAATGCAACGTGTCAAGCATGGTGCGGATGGCGCCGAATTCGCCCTCTTCATTGTCCAGAGGGGGCACGTCCCCGGTGCGACACCGTATCCAGAAACGCTTTTCCCTGGGGTCAAGATGCTGCACCACTTCATCCACAGGGTTCTCTTCAAGTTTTTGCCACAAGTCCCGCGCCCACGGCGCGCTCAGGATCAACTGGGCCCCGAGATCGCGCAGACGGGGCAGAGAGGAGGGATAGCGGACCGCGAAGGTCATGATCTCCCTGTCTCTGGGATTCGTCCGCACGGGCGGCGCGGATTCCGGCGCGCCCGCAGTGCGCGGAAGGTTGCGCGCGTTGCGGCTCTCCGCGAGGCGCTCGCGCAATTCGCCTTCCGAAAGCCCCAGACCGGTGCTCAGCGCGGACGCGAAACGGCTGACGAGCTCGGGCATTTCCACCTGCCGCAAAAACTCGCGTGCCCAGTCCACGGCTTCCCGGGGGGCCATATCGCGCAGGGCCTGCACGCAGAAGGCCATCCCTTCCGGCGCGTCTCTGCGCAGATTTTCAAAAATCTCCGTCCCCTGCGTCCGCAGGAGGCTGTCGATGTCCTCGCCTTCGGGAAAAAGGATCACCTTGCAGGACAGCCCTCGCGTCAAAAGCATTTCACAGGCCCGCAGAGCCGCCTTGCGCCCGGGCCCGTCGCCGTCGAACAGCAGTTCCACATGCGAGGTAAAGCCCGAAATCCGTTTCACCTGCTCGGGCGTGAAGGCCGTGCCGAGCACGCCCACGGCGCTCGTATACCCGAACTGATGCAGCGTCACCACGTCCATGTAGCCTTCGGTAAGCATGGCGGGCTTTCCCGTGGCGATGGCGCGCCGGGCTTGCTGGAGGCCGTAGAGGTGCTCCCCCTTTTTATAGAGGATGGAATCGCTGCTGTTGATATACTTGGCTTCGTCCTCGTCCCCGATAATGCGCCCCCCGAAGGCGATGACATTCCCCGTCAGGCTGCGGATGGGAAACATCAGGCGGCCCCGGAAGCGGTCGTAGGCCCTGCCGCGCTCGCTTTTGCCGAGCAGGGCCGCCTCCACACCCGCCGCTTCGCTGAACCCGGCCCGGCGCAAAACCTCCGTCAGCGCCTGCCAGTCCCGACGGCTCCAGCCCAGCCCGAAGGCGCGGGCCACCTCGTCCGAAAGGCCGCGCCGGGCCATGTAGTCCCGGCATTCCCGGCCCGCTTCCCCGCTCAGGTTGTCCACGAAATGCGCCGCCGCAAGCTCGTGGATTTTCAAAAGCTGCCGCCGCTTGGACATCGTCTGGCCGGCGGGCCGCCCATCCTGCCGTTGCGGGCCGCGATCCAGCGTGACCCCGGCCTCCTCAGCAAGCTGCTCCAGCGTTTCCCGGAAATCCAGCCCGTTGATCTGTCCATAAAAATCAAACAGATCGCCGGACGCCTGACAGCCGAAACAGTAGAAAAAACCTTCTTCCTCGTTGATGGAAAACGAGGGCTTTGTTTCTTGGTGAAAAGGACAGGGAGCGACCCAGCGCGGCCCGTTGCGCTTGAGGTCCACGTAGCGCCGGGCGATGTCGACGAGATTCAGGCGCGCCTTGATTTCCTGAATGGCACTTGCGTTCCTTCCCATACGCTCCCCTCCGGCGGCCAAGGCTGCCGCCTCGGGCTCTGTCCGGGGGACCGCTGTGGCGGGAAGATTCCCCCGGCCCCTCATCCTGCGGCAGGGCCGCGGCCTCGGGGACTCTGCAAACTCTCATGGGCGCGTCCGCGGCCCTTCACATATAAGACCGGAACAGCCGCCGTCAAACCCCTTTCCCTCTTTTACAATTTCAAGAGCGGAAAGAGGGCGGCAAAAAGGATGGCCGCACCTTTGCGCGCCCCCTTTCCTCCGCCGCCAGATTACTTAAACGTAACAATCGTCACGCCGTCGCCGCCCTGATCTTCGGGAGCGAGCGCAAACGAGGCGATGCCGGGGAAGGTGCGCAAAAAAGCGTGCACTTCCTTGCGCAGGGCCCCGGTGCCCCGGCCATGCACGATCTCGACGCCCTCCCGCCCAGACAGGAGAGCCCGATCCAGATACTGCGACAATTCCGCAATGGCCTGATCCGCGCGTTTGCCGCGCAGGTCCAGACGCAGAAGGGACATCCCTTCCCCCCCCGCCGTGGTCCGCACCAGCACGCCGCCCTTGGGCGCGGCCTGCTGCGGCGCTTCGGCAGGGCCGAGAAGCCCGGCGTCAGCCCAGAGGGTCACACCGTTCATATCCAGCTTGACCCGGCTCTGACGGACGTCCACTTCCCGCACCACGGCTTTCTTGTTCCAAGGCCGGTGCAGAACCGTCTGGCCGGGCTTGAGGTCGGCAATGTCGAAAACCGGGGCGGCGTTTTCCTCCTGCCCGGGCTGGACATTCAAATCCGCCCGCACCTTGGCAAGCTGCTTGAGCGCCTGCTTGTGCCCGGCGCGGCCTTCCTGCCAGTCCTTCATGATCGTGGCCGAAACCTCGCGCACTTCGGCAATCAGCCGCTCACGCTCACGCTCGAAACGCTCCTGCACGGCCTTGCGCTTTTCACGGGTGCGCTGCTGCTCCGCCTTGAGCGCGTCCACTTCCTTTTCCCGCTGCGCGGCCAGTTCGTTGAGGCGATCCATGACCGCCGTCATATCCTGACCATCCAGTAACAAGTACTGCTCCGCCCGGCGCAGGACCGATTCAGGCAGGCCATGCTCGCGGGCCACGTCCAGCGCCCGGCTCGCCCCCACCTGATCGTAGGCCAGCCGGAACAGCGGCTTTTTCGTAGACGGGTCAAAGAGCACCGACGCGGCGCGCACTCCCTCGCGGGTCAGCGCGTAGGTCTTCAGGGCGGGGAAATGGGTCGCCGCAACCACATGCGCCCCGCGCTCAAGCAGGCCGTCGAGTACGGCCTGCGCCAGCGCCGCGCCTTGGGCGGGATCGGTGCCCGCGCCGAATTCGTCGAGCAGGATGAGCGTATGTCCGTCCGTGGCCTCCCACGCCGCGCCCAGATGCCGAATCTGCGCCGTGAACGTGGACAGGTGATCGTCAAGGCTCTGCTCGTCACCGATGAAGGCGTGGATGGAGGTCCACCACGGGATGACCGAACCGCGCGCCGCCGGGACGGGGAGCCCTGCCAGCGTCATGACCGCCAGCAGGCCGAGCGTCTTGAGGCAGACGGTTTTGCCGCCCGCGTTGCCGCCGCTGATGACCAGCGCCCGGTCCGCGGGCCGGAAAAGCAGGTCCACGGGATGCGGGCCGCCCTGCCTGCGCACCTGCGGGTCAAGCGCCAGCAGAGGATGACGCGCGCCGCGCAGGGAGAGGGGCGCGTTTTCCCCTTCCGGGCTGACCGTGGCGCAGACGCCGTCAAAGGCCGCCGCGAGCCCGCACTTGGCCAGCTCCACGTCCAGCCGGACCAGCAGGTCCCATGCGGAACGCACGAACGGCAATTCATTGCGGATGATGCCGGTCAGATAGCCGAGCACCTTGCGCTCTTCCTCGCGCTCCTCGCGCTTGAGCTCCTGCAGGCGGTTGTTCTGCTCCACAAGGAAGAGCGGCTCGAAATAGCAGGTCTCGCCCGTATTGGAATAGTCGTGGATGATGCCCTGAATGCGGCCCTTGAAATTGGATTTGAGGGGCAGGACGTAGCGGTCGGAGGCCAGCGTCATGTAATCGTCCTGCAAATACTGGGCGATGTTGTACTGGACCGCGAAATCCTTGACCTTGCGCAGGCACATGAGATGCAGACGGCGCAGCTCGCCGCGCACGAGCATGAGCTCGGGGGAGCTTTCGTCCTTGATGAGGCCGTCGTCTCCGATGCAGCGGCCAAGGGCGGAGAGGGTCATCTCCGGCAGGGGCATGGAGGCGACCAGATCGCGCAGGGCAGGCCACAGGGCAGCGTTTTCATTGACGGACTGCACGGCCCGCCGCGCCTGCGCCAGCGTTTCGCGCAAGGCCCACAGCGCGTCGGCGTCAAGCGGCGCGTCCGCCGGAAGCGCGCGCTCAAGATGCGGGAAAAGCCCCTCCAGATCGGGGAAATCGGAAAGCCGGAATCCGCTCTGGCCCGACCACGTACGCACCTCGTCGAAGAGCGTGTGGGCGGCGTTGACGGCGTCGATGTCGCACAGGGGAAGAAGGCCGAAAGTGACCCTCCGGCCCGCTTCGGACACGCACAAGGCGGCGAGATGTTCGAGCACCTTGCCGAATTCCAGAGCCTTTAAGGTACGGCTGTCCATGTATGCTCACTTGCTCCCGCAGGGCGCTAGCTGAGGCGGGCCTTGACCGCCGCGCTCACGGCCTTGCCATCCACGCGGCCCTTGTAGTCGCCCATCACGGACTGGATGACCTTGCCCATGCCGGACATGTTGGTCACGCCGAGCCGGGCGACGGCCTCTTCGACGGCGGTCTTAAGCTCTTCTTCGGAAAGCGGTTCGGGAAGATAGTCCTTCAGAATGGCGAGTTCGGCGGCTTCCTTGCCCGCGAGGTCAAGGCGGTTGGCGGCCGTGAACTGCTCGATAGAGTCCTGACGCTGTTTGGCCTGCTTCTGGATGACCCCGGCCAGTTCGTCGTCGGTGACGGGCCGCATAAGCTCCACCTGAAGATTCTTGGCCGCAGTCTTCAAAAGGCGCAGCACGCCGAGGCGCAGGGCATCCTTGGCTTTGTAGGCGGCGATGTAGTCCTGCTCAATACGCGTTGTCAGAGACATGGCGATTCCCGGGGATGATGATTGAAAAAAACACGGAAAGCCGAGCTTCCCGTGTGGCCCCTCTCCCGGCGTCCCCTCGCGGAGACGTCGAAAAAGGAGGAGGGACAAACGCGGAAACGCTCCGCTCGTCCGCGAGAGGAAACCCGCCAGAAACCCGGACGGGATTCACTCCCGTCGAACGATGGAGCGTTCCAAACCCCTTGCCTCGCCGTTTCCGCATCCGCGAGGACGGGAAACGGAAAGGATTAGGCGGCGTTCATCTTGCGCATTTTCTTCAGCAGACGCTTGCGGGCGGCGGCCTTTTTCTTCTTGCGCATGACGCTCGGCTTTTCAAAGTGCTGGCGCTTCTTCATTTCGGAAAGAATGCCGGCCTTTTCCACCTGCTTCTTGAAGCGGCGAAGCGCGATGTCGAAATTGTAGTCGTCTTCGTTAAGAAAGACTCCGGGCATGGGTCATCACCCCCTCTTTGCGTAGTGCGCTTCAGGGTGAGCGAAAACCCTTGACCTGAAGACGGAAGAGGAAAGATAGACGACTCAGGAAAAAAAAGCAAGCCCTAATGCGCCCGTGCTTCGGCATGATCCGCGCCGTGCCCCTCGCAGTGGGCCCCGCCCCGGCAGGCATCCCACACCGAGCGCAGGATCACGTAGCCCACGCCGGAACCGATGACCAGAAGGACGAGGTAAAGGACCCCGAAAAAGACCGCGAAATCAGGGGACCACCACGGGATGTCCTGCGGCAGGGGGCTGTGGATCGTTTCGCCGTGCAACATGCTGTTCTCTCCTTACTTGTTGATGGCGTCGCGGAGCATTTTGCCCGGACGGAAACGCACCACCTTGGAGGCGGCGATGGTGATGGCTTCACCGGTGCGGGGGTTGCGCCCCTGCCGTTCTTGCCGCGTCTCGGCGGTGAACGTTCCGAAGCCGGTCAGGGTGAGCTTGCCCTCTTCAGCCAGCAGGTCCTGAACGGATTCAAGCATGGCGTTGAGGGAACGTTCCGCTGCCGCTTTGGTCATGTTGGCCTTGGCCGCAATCTGGGCGACGAGATCTGCTTTGGTCATCATCGACTCCTTCACGTTTCGGACCACGGAAGCCAATCATGATACGCCATCACGCCGCCTTCCGCAATCGCGCCCGCATCACGAGGCGGGCGGCGCCGGACGGCACAACGCCCTCTGATAATGGGGCATTCTTTATTAGGGCGAAAAGGGGGTTTCCGCCGTTTTTTCTGTCAATCATGTTTCGAGCGGGAAGTCAACCGTCCAAACTTCCAAACGCCTCGGCAAGTTGCTGAAAAAGGGCCGGAGGCAGCGTTTCGGGCCGCGCCTGCGGGTCGATGCCGAGGCTTTCAAGCAGCGGGACAGGATCGCCCTTGCCCGCGCGCCGCAGAATCGATTGCAACTGCTTGCGCCGCAACTGGAAGCAGAGCTTCAGCATGGCCGCCAGCGCGTCGGGGCGGGAGGGGTGGCGCTCCTTGGGCAGCGGCACGAAGGTCACGACCGCCGAATCCACCTTGGGCGGCGGGCTGAACGCGCCCGGCCCGACCACAAAGCCCCATTCGACGCGCACATAGCTCTGCACCCAGACCGTCAGCGCGCCGTAATCCTTCGTCCCCGGCCGGGCATAGAGCCGCTCGGCCACCTCTTTCTGCACCATGAACACGGCCCGCGTGAGCTGCGGCGTCCGAGACACTATATCCCAGATGAGGGGTGAACCGACATTATAAGGTAGGTTGCTGATGATTTTCCAGGGCCCCTCGAGCGATTCCCACCGAAACGCCAGCGCATCATCGTTCAGGACCTCCACCTCGGGCGGGCCGGGGCGCTCCAGACGGGCGTGGTGTTCCGCCCAGTACGTATCTTTCTCGATGAGCCGGAAACGCGCGGGGCCGCGCTCGTGGATGATGCCGGTGATGGCGCCCGGTCCCGGCCCGATCTCAAGCACCCGATCTTCGGGCTCGATGCGCAAAAGGTCCACGATGCGGGCCGAGGTCCGTGCGTCCTTCAAAAAATGCTGTCCAAGGCTTTTTTTGGCTCGGGGGGTGGCTGTCAAAACGTGCCTCATGCTGGTTGGAAATCCGGGGCTCCAATAAAGCGGAAATACTACCCGTTTGACGTACCCTGTCAATGCGGCGGAAGCTCCCCCTCTTCCCATCCGGCCATTTTTGCTCAAAAAGACACAAGCTTCGCCCCCATGCCCGCACACGCGGCCCGCCGCGCCCGAAAAAACCAGAGACGGCGCGGTGGAAGGTCCCTCTTGACATCTATAGAGACTACTCCCTATGACAGAGAGTAAGAACAGATGGATCAGGTGCCGTGCGGCCACGCGCGGCGTCCCGTCATACCTTTTTCCCGCAGCGGGCCTTCCGCGCGGGACGGCCCCCGGCCAATGGCCGGGACAACACTCACAGAAGCAGGAGAGGACTATGTCCAAAGCCTTGGATAGCCAGCGAACCTACGCCCTTATCGGCACGGGCGGCTGCGGGAAAACCTCACTGGCGGAAATGCTGCTCTTCCAGAGCGGCGTCATCAACCGTCTGGGAGCCATTGAAGAAGGCACGACCACTCTCGATTACGAACCGGAAGAAATCAAGCGCCGCGGCTCCATCCAGCCCGGTTTCGCCACTTTCCTCTGGAACAAAGACCGCCATTTCCTCATGGACGTTCCCGGCGATACCAACTTCACGGGCGATCTCCCCTACCTGCTCATGGGCGTGGACGCCGCCGTCGTGGTCATCGACGCCGTGGACGGCGTGCGCCCCCTGACCCGCCGCATCTGGAACGCCGCGCGCGACGCCGGGCTTCCCTCCATCGTCTTCATCAATAAGATGGACCGTGACCGCGCCGATTTCGACATGGCCTACAACGGCCTTTCCGCCGTGCTCGGCATGAAGCCGGTTACGCTGTACATGCCCATCCGCGACGGCGAAGCCTTCACGGGGCTGGTGGACATCCTCGGCGGCAAGGCGCTCATGTTCGGGGACAACGGGGCCGTGAGCGACGCGCTCATCCCCGAGGCGCTCATGGACGAAGCCACCCTGCTGCGCGATACGACCATCGAGAACATCGCCGAATCCGACGAAGAACTGATGGAAAAATACCTTGAGGAAGGCTCCCTCTCCCCCGAGGACCTTTCCGCGGGCCTGCGCAAGGGCGTGCTCAACGGCAGCCTGACCCCGGTTGTGGTGGGCTCTTCCCTTGAAAACAAGGGCGGCTCCCAGCTTCTCGACGCCATCGTCCGCCTCTTCCCGTCCCCGCTCGAACGCGCCCCCTACCTCGACGCCGAGGGCAACGAACGCGTTTCGGACGACGAGGGCGCGCCCTGCTGCTTCGTCTTCAAGACCATCGCGGACCCCTTCTCCGGCCAGCTCAACATGGTGCGCGTGGTTTCCGGCACCATCAGCTCCGACTCCACCCTCAAGAACATGCGCACGGAAGAGCCCGAACGCCTCGGCACCCTGCTCTACCTTGACGGTAAAACCCAGACGCCCTGCAAGGACGTTCTCGGCCCCGGCGCCATCATAGCCGTGGGCAAGCTGAAGAACACCCGCACGGGCGACACCCTCTGCGACGACAAGGCGCCCTTCGCCGTCGCCATGCCGCAGCTGGCCCCGCAGCTCATCACCTTCGCCCTTGCCCCCAAGGAAAAGGGCGAAGAAGATAAGGTCTACGCCGCCGTCCAGAAGCTGCTTGACGAGGACGCGACGCTGAAGCTGGGCCGCGACGAGGAATCCGGCGACATCCTGCTTTCCGGCATGGGCCAGTTGCACATCGAAACCTCCGTGGAGCGGGCCAAGCGCCGCTACAAGGTGGAAATCCTGCTCAAGACCCCGAAGGTGCCCTACCGCGAAACCGTGCGCGGCAAGGTGCAGGCGCAGGGCCGCCACAAGAAGCAGAGCGGTGGCCGCGGCCAGTTCGGGGACTGCTGGATCGAAATGGAAGGGCTGCCGCGCGGTTCCGGCTATGTCTTTGAGGACGCCATCGTGGGCGGCGCGATCCCGCGCAACTACATCCCGGCCATCGACAAGGGCATTCAGGAAACCGCCGCGCGCGGCTTCCTCGCGGGCTGCCCGGTGGTGGACTTCAAGGTCCGCCTCTACGACGGCAGCTACCACACCGTGGACTCCTCGGAAATGGCCTTCAAGGTAGCGGGCTCGCTGGCCTTCAAGAAAGCGATGGAATCCCTCAAGGCCGTGCTGCTTGAGCCCATCGTCCTGCTCTCCGTCTCCGTGCCGGATGAGTACATGGGCGACGTGATCGGTGACCTCTCCTCCCGCCGCGGCAAGGTGCTCGGCTCGGATTCGCAGGCCGGCATCACGGAAATCAAGGCCCACATCCCCATGAGCGAAGTGCTGCGCTACGCGCCCGAGCTTCGTTCCATCACCGGCGGTCAGGGCGTCTTCACCATGGAGTTCGACCATTACGAAGAAGCGCCCCAGCCCATCGTCGACAAGGTCGTGGCCGAACATCAGAAGGCCAAGGCCGAAGAATAGCCGCGGGCTCAGCCCGCACCCGCCGGGCTGCCGCCCGGACCTACCCGGGGGAAATGGCTCTGCGTGCGATGCCCGTAAGGTTCGCAAGCTCACCTAACGGTCACGGCTTCGCCGCTCGTTGGGTCGAATTCCCCCCGGACCCCTCGGATAAATCTCCTTGCCAGTCAGATAGGCGATGGCGGGAGTACCTCCACACCAAAAAGTAAAAGGGCGGGAACTTGTTCCCGCCCTTGCCTTTTTATGAATCCGTCCCGCCCTTTTTCTTTCAAATCCTCTCCCCATGTACTCCTCCGTTTCTTTCCCGTTCACACACGCCCTTTTCCCATTCCCTCTCTTCCCCCGGCCGGAACGGACTCCTGTCGCGCCGCCTCCCCACCAGTCGA
The DNA here is from genome assembly GCA_944326695.1 of Candidatus Bilophila faecipullorum. Classification (GTDB taxonomy): domain Bacteria; phylum Desulfobacterota; class Desulfovibrionia; order Desulfovibrionales; family Desulfovibrionaceae; genus Bilophila; species Bilophila faecipullorum. Next base: position 43,941 of record CALVEZ010000014.1, read on the forward strand.
ACGTCTTTGAAGAGGGAGGGGAGGTTTGGAGGGGAGGGGGAAACTTTCTCCAGAAAGTTTCCCCCTCCCCTCCAATGCTTCTTACCCCTGCTGCTTACGCCTCAATCTTCGTCCCAAGCAATTTCAAAAATTCGGCCATCCACGCAGGATGCGCGGGCCAGGCCGGACCGGTGACGAGGTTGCCGTCGACAAAGGCGTTGCTGGCCGTCTCGTTGGGCTCGCACCAGATGCCCCCCGCGTCCACCACGTCAGGCTTGACGGCGGGATAGGCGGTGCAGGAACGGCCCTTGAGGATGCCGGCGGAAACCAGCATCTGCTGGCCGTGGCAAATGGCGGCAATGGGCTTTTTGGCCGCGTCCATGGCCCGGATGATCTCGATGACGCGTGGATTCAGGCGCAGATACTCCGGCGAACGGCCGCCCGGCAACACGAGACCGTCATAGGCGGCAGGGTCCACGGCGTCAAAATCCGCGTTGATAAGAAAATTGTGGCCGCGCTTCTCGGTGTAGGTCTGATGCCCCTCGAAATCGTGCACCGCCGTAGCGATGAAGTCCCCCGGCTTCTTGCCGGGACTGGCCACATCCGCCTTGTGCCCCACCATGAGGAGCATCTGATATGGCACCATCAGCTCGTAATCTTCAACAAAATCCCCGGCTAGAATAAGAATGCTTTTCGCCATGACGCGGCTCCTTGGATTGGGTTCTCGATACCAGACATCGTATCGTCAGGCACGGGGGGAGGCAAGAATAAACCCGGGCGTACCCCCAAATGCCGCCGAAAAGACGGAAGAAAACCTCTTGACAAGGGCAGCGGGAGGAGGTATTTGAATCGCTGTGAAGAAAAGGGCGACTTTTTCTTCTCATCCTGTCTGGCCGCGGAAGAGCGGCCCTGCTGGGGTGGCCTGATAACGGCCCCCTTTTTTTTATGCCGAGCCCCTTTTTCACGGCGAAACGGGGGCGTTACGGAGTACAGCAAGACGCATGAGTCAATCTGACAGAGCAGAATTCATTACCGAAGTGGTCACGCCTCTCGCGGCATCCCTCGGGCTTGCCGTCTGGGGTGTGGAAATCGGCGGCGCGGCCCGCCCCATCGCCCGGATTTACGTCGACACCCTCCCCGGAACCGAAGAGGTTCCCTCCTCATCCGAGGACGAAATGCTCCCGCAGGGCGTCACCATCGATCAATGCGCGGAACTCTCCCGGCTGGCCGGGCTCGCGCTCGATGTGGAAGACCCCTTCTCCACCAACTGGACGCTCGAAATTTCCTCTCCGGGGCTACAACGCCCCTTCTTCAAAATCGATCAGTTGCGTGACTACGTGGGCCGGGAAGTGGATGTGGTGCTCTCCGCGCCGCTCGACGCGTGGCCGGGGCGCAAAAAATTTTCCGGGGTCCTCAAGGCCGTGGCCGACGAGGAATTCACCCTCGCCCTCCCCGCCGCGACCCGCAAGGCGGAAGACCCCGAAGACGTCACCATCGCCTGGCCCTTTGTGCGCAAGGCTACCCTCATCCATCATTTCCCCGAACCGGGCAAAAAACCGGGCGGGAAGAAAGACTCCAAAGATTCCAGGGGCACACGCGGAGGCGCTGCATGAATTTGGAACTGAAAAAAGCCATCGATCAGATCAGCAAGGACAAGGGGCTCGACCGCGACATGCTCGTCGATACCCTTGAGGACGCCGTCCGCACCTCGGTCATCCGCAAATACGGCGAAAACATCGACGTCGAGGTCAGCTACAACGACGATACCGGAGAAATCCAGGTCCACCAGTTCAAGATCGTGGTGGAGGAAGTCGAAGACCCGGATACCGAAATCGCCATTGAAAAGGCCCGCGAACTCGATCCCTCCGTTCAGCTTGACGACGAAATCGGCTTTCCCCTCAAGGTGACCGATCTGGGCCGCATCGCCGCCCAGTCCGCCAAGCAGGTGATCATCCAGCGGATGCGCGACGCCGAACAGGAACTCATCTACGAGGAATTCAAGGACCGCGTGGGCGAAATCTGCAGCGGCATCATCCAGCGCCGCGACAAGGGCGGCTGGATCATCAACCTCGGACGGACCGAGGCCATTTTGCCCAAGGAAGAGCAGATTCCCCGCGAGCACTACAAACGCGGGGATCGCGTGCAGGCCCTGATCATCGAAGTGCGCAAGGAAGGACGCGGCCCGCAGGTCGTCATTTCCCGCGCCCATCGGGACTACACCGCCGCCCTCTTCCGCCGCGAGGTGCCGGAAGTCGACGACGGCACCGTGCAGATCATGGGCGTCGCCCGCGATCCCGGCAGCCGCGCCAAGGTCGCCGTGCTCTCCCGCGAACGCGACGTCGATCCCGTGGGCGCCTGCGTCGGCGTGCGCGGCTCGCGCATCCAGAACATCGTTCAGGAACTGCACGGCGAGCGCATCGACATCGTGGTCTGGAGCCCCGAAATCTCGACCTACGCCCGCAACGCGCTGGCTCCGGCCGTGATTTCGCGCATCGTGGTGGACGAGGCGGAAAACCTCCTTGAAGTCACCGTGCCCGACGATCAGCTCACCAGCGCCATCGGCCGCAAGGGGCAGAACGTCAAGCTCGCGGCCAAGCTGCTGGGCTGGAAAATCGATATTTTCACTGAAACCCGCTACAACGAAACCAACGCCATCGGCCGCGGCCTCGAACAGGTCGCCAGCGTAGCCGAAGTGTCCGTGGACAACCTCGTGAGCGCCGGATTCACCACGCTCGAACAGTTGCAGGAAGCGACCGACGAGGAACTGTCCGAAAAGCTGAGCCTGTCGGACAGCCGTATCGGCGATCTGCGCGCGGCCATCAACTTCCTCACGCCTGTCGTGGGCGAAAGCGCCGCCGCTGCCGGGGATGCCGAAGGCGATGCGGCCGAGGCTGGGAAAACGGCGGCCGAGGAAGACGAATAGCCATGGGCCGGGGGCATGTGCCCACACGGATGTGCGTCGTCTGCCGGCGGCGTATGCCCAAACGGGAGCTCGTGCGCCACATTCTGTCCCCGCAGGGGGGAGAATTTCTGGTCGATGAAAGCCAAACCCGGCCGGGACGCGGCTGGTATGTATGCTCGGAAACGGCCTGCCGGGAAAAGTTCCGGCGGTTCCGCACAGGCGGGCGGAAGCGTAAGGGAGATTAGTGCATGACTGATGATAAGACCAAGGTGAGAGACCTTGCCACAGAGCTTGGCGTTCCGACCAAGAATCTTTTGCAGGCGCTGCGTGAGCTGGACATTCCGGCGAAAAGCACGTCCACCGGCATTGCCGCCGAAGACGTCGAACGCGTGAAGAACCATTTGAAGGAAACGGCCTCCAGCGGGCAGGGCGAAAACCGCCGCGAAGTGCAGCCCGGGGTCATTGTCCGCCGGCGTCGCCAGACGGCGGAGGAACCCGCCGCCACAGGCGATGTCGCCCCCGCGCCGACGCCCTCCGCCGAGGCCCCGGCCTCTCCGAGTGCCGCAGAGCCGGAAACGCGGCCCGCCGCTCCCGAGCAAAGCTCCGTTCAGGCCGCCGAACCCGCGCAGGCCGCCCCCGAGCAGCCCGAAGCGGTTCCCGCCGCCCCGGAAAAGGAAGCCAAACCGGAAGAGCCCCGTCAGCGCCAGCCGCGCGAGAACAAGCCGCGCAAGCGTTCCGGCCTGCGCGAGACCGCACCCGCCGCCAAGGTTATCAGCCGCCCGCAGGACATCGCTGCTGCCAAGGCCGCTGAGGAAGCCGCGGCCAAAGCTGCCGCCGAAGCTGCCGCAGCCGCTGCAAAGGCCGCCGAGGAAGCTGCCGCCAAGGCCGAAGCCGAAGCCGCCGCAAAGAAAAAGGCCGAGAACGACGACAAGCCGCGCAAGCAGCCCGCCGCCTCCGCCCGTCCGGAGGGCTCTTCCGCGCCTTCCCTGCTGCCCCCGGTGTCCGAAAACCGCGCCGCCGCCTCCGAAGGCGAGGAAGGTGAGGAGGATCGCCGTGAACGCCGCAAGCCGCGCCGTCCGCAGGAACCCTCCGCCCCGCAGGTGCGCGTCATTTCCCGCCCCGATCCCGTGGCTGTGGCCGCCGCGCGCACGCAGCAGGCCGCCGGTGAGAACCGGGGCCGCGACGGACGCGACGACAACCGCCCCCGCCCCGGCTATCAGGGCCAGCGCCCCGGCGGTGCGCCCGGTGGACAGCGTCCTGCCGGCGGCTATCAGGGACAGCGTCCCTCCGGCGGCGCGGCTCCCAGCTCTTTCGGCCCCGCAGCCGCGCCCGGCGCGCCCCTGCCGGATCGGGACGGCCAGAGCAAGAAGAAGCGCAACAAGACCGCTCGCCGTACCGTGGACTTTCAGGATACGATGGGAGGACGCCGCCGCGACGACGACGGGGACGATATGCCGCGTTCGAGAGGCGCGCGCAGACGTCCCAAGAACGTCAGCCGCCCCGCCCCGCAGACGACGCAGCCCCTCAAGGCCGCCAAGCGTAAAATCCGCGTCGAAGAAGCCATCCGCGTGGCGGACATGGCCCACCAGATGGGCCTGAAATCCAACGAAATCATCAAGGTGCTGTTCAACCTCGGCATCATGGCGACGATCAACAAGGCGCTGGACATCGACACCGCCTCGGTCGTAGCCGCCGAATTCGGCTATGAAGTGGAAAAGGTGGGCTTCGCTGAAGAAGAATACTTGGCCGAGCACCGCATCGAGGACAAGCCCGAAGAGCTCCAGCGCCGTCCTCCGGTCGTGACCATCATGGGCCACGTCGACCACGGCAAGACCTCGCTGCTCGACGCCATCCGCAAGACCAACGTTACCAGCGGCGAAGCGGGCGGCATCACGCAGCACATCGGCGCTTACCACGTCAAGACCAAGCGTGGGGAGATCGTCTTCCTTGATACCCCCGGCCATGAGGCGTTTACGGCCATGCGTGCCCGCGGCGCGCAGGTCACCGACCTTGTGGTGCTGGTCGTTGCCGCCGACGACGGCGTCATGGAACAGACCCGCGAGGCCGTGAGCCACTCCCGTGCGGCGGGCGTGCCCATCATGGTCGCGGTCAACAAAATGGACAAGCCTACGGCCAATCCCGACCGCGTGCTTCAGGAACTGGCCTCCCTCGGCCTTGTGCCCGAAGAATGGGGCGGCGACACCGTGGTCTGTAAGGTTTCCGCCAAAACCCGCGAAGGCCTTGACGAAATGCTCGAAATGCTGGCGCTTCAGGCCGACATCCTCGAACTCAAGGCCAACCCCGACAAGCTGGCCCGCGGCCATATCGTGGAAGCCAAGCTGGACAAGGGCCGCGGCCCCGTGGCCACCGTGCTCATTCAGGAAGGCACGCTCCATCAGGGCGACACCTTCGTCTGCGGCGTCTTCAGCGGCCGTGTGCGCGCCATGTTCAACGATCAGGGCCGTAAGGTAAAGGAAGCCGGACCGTCTATCCCCGTGGAAGTGCAGGGCTTTGAGGGCGTGCCGGAAGCGGGCGAAGAGTTCATCTGCCTTGAGGACGAAAAGCTGGCCCGCCGCATCGCCGAAAGCCGCGCCGTGAAGCTGCGCGAGCGCGAGCTTGCCAAGCAGTCCCGCGTGACCCTCGAAACCTTCCTGTCCCGCAAGGCGGACGATCAGGAAGCGCTCGTGCTCAACCTCGTGGTCAAGTCGGACGTGCAGGGCTCGCTCGAAGCCATCGTGGATGCGCTCAACAAGCAGAGCACGGAAAAGGTGCGCATCAACATCATCCACGGCGGCACGGGCGCGATCACGGAATCCGACATTCTGCTGGCTTCGGCCTCCGACGCCATCATCATCGGCTTCAACGTGCGTCCCACGGCCAAGGTCAAGGAAATGGCGGAACACGAAAGCGTGGACATCCGTTTCTACGACATCATCTACAAGCTGGTGGACGAGATCAAGAGCGCCATGGCGGGCCTGCTTGCCCCGGTCAGCCGCGAAGTCTATCTCGGACAGGCCGAAATCCGCGAGGTCTTCTCGGTGCCCAAGGTCGGGACCATCGCGGGCAGCCACGTGGTCGACGGCAAGATCACCCGCAATGCCAACGTCCGGCTGCTGCGTAACGGCGTCGTCGTGCACAACGGCAAGGTCGCCTCGCTGCGTCGCTTCAAAGACGACGTGCGCGAAGTCCTCAAGGGCTACGAGTGCGGCATCAGCCTTGAGAACTTTAACGACGTGAAGGTTGGCGACATCATCGAAGCCTTTGAAATGGTGGAAGAAGCCGCTACGTTGTAAAATAGTGGAAAAGATTGGAGGGGGCGGGGAAACTTTCTAAAGAAAGTTTCCCCGCCCCCTCCAAACCTCCCCCACCCCTTCAAAGACTTTCGACCTTATCGAATCCCTCTTGCAGGCTTTCCCCATATGCCGACGCCTGAACCTTCGTTCAGGCGTTTTTTCGTCTTATGGCGCGGGAGTGTGGAAGGAGCAGAAGAGGGAGGGAAAAGAGGCTGGCAGGGGAAAGAGGAAGGAAAAGGCGACCATATCCGGTAGAGGGATTCTCCCTTCTTAAAAGGGAATGAGCGAGGTTCTTCTACAGAGACCGCAACCCACCGATAAGAAAGGAGCCCGGCGGAGAGCCTCTCATGAGAATCCTCGGCCAAGGGCTTGCGTTTCTGCGTGGTTCCCTTATTCCAGAGAGGGAGCCCACAACCTTTTTACAAGCGGATGCATCAATGGTTATTGCAGTCCTGACGGTTGAATACCACCTGCACGGCAACGACTCTCTGAAAGGAAAGCGCCGTGTCGCCAACAGCCTGAAACAAAAGGTGCGCAACACGTTCAATGTCGCGGTCGCGGAATACGGTACGGAAGACTCTCTGACCCGGCTCCGGCTTATGGTTATTTCCCTCAGCAACAGCCAGCAGCATCTTCAATCGCGGATGGACAAATGCCTTGCCATGATGGAGGCGGTCTGTTCCGAAGAAATGGTCTATAGCGACCTCGAATTCATCAACGGGGATTGACAGTGTACGAGCAAGACTTGCAGGCGGCCCACGTCATCGAGCCCGCCGAGGAAATGGCGGCGCTTATCCAGCAGTTTGATAATATTGTGATTGTGGCACACGGCAGCCCGGATGGGGACGCCATCGGAGCCACGGGCGCGATGGGCTATCTGGTCAGGGCCCTCGGCAAGCGCTTCATCCTCTACAACGCGACCGGCATCCCCGACTACCTGAGCTGGGTCCCTCTGCCCGGCAAACTGGTCAGCAAACCTTCGGCCATCCCCTTCAAGCCGGGCCTCGTCGTGGTGCTCGACTGTGGCGACGCATGGCGTATGGGCAAAGACCTTCTTGCGGTTTTTCCTTCCTATCCTTCGGTCAACATTGATCATCATTTGGGCAATCCCCACTTCGCCACCTTGGGGAACTGGGTTGAGCCCGGCATGGCGGCCACGGGCCAGATGGTGGCGGCCATAGCCGATGCCGCAGGCGTGCCGCTTTCAGGCGAGTTGGCTCAATGCGTCTACCTTTCACTCGTCTCGGATACGGGCTCCTTCACGCACGGCAACACCAGCGCCGCCGTCTTCGCTCTGGCCGCCCGTCTGGTCGCCGGGGGCCTCGACGCCGCCGCCATGCGCGAAAAGCTCGACAATCAGTGGACCATGCCCAAAACCCGCCTCTGGGGGAAGCTCATGCAGACGCTCACCCTCGAATGCGAAGGCCGCATCGCCCTCTGCCCGGTGACATCCGAGGAAATAACCTCCTTCGGGGCCGTGCGCGAGGATTTGGAAGGCTTTGTGGAGCAGATGCGCCGCATCAAGGGCGTGCGGGTGGCCGTGCTTATCCGACAGGACCCCGGTCGCCGCTGCAAGCTGAGCCTGCGCTCCTCGGGAAAAGACGACGTGCGCTCCGTAGCCGCCGTTTTCGGAGGCGGAGGCCACCTCAACGCGGCAGGGGCCACCATAGACGAAGCGGACCTCTCCGCAGTCATCCGGCAGACCATCACGGCCATACAGGAAGTAACGCTGGCGGAATAAAAAACCTCCGCCATATCCTGTTTTAAACCCCAGTCATTTCGGCAAAAAAGTCCATCAAGCTGCGCTTCATAAAAAAGCGTTGCCCATAAGAAAAGGGGAGAAGGCATATACCTTCTCCCCTTTATCTTTCAAACGTGAACCTCGGAAGGCTCACCCCGCAACTAGAACTTGTAGTTCAGGCTCATAGCGGCCTTGAAGTTGTTCTCGTTGTAGGTGTCGTTGCCCCAGATGCTTTCGTCGTAGTCGAGGTTGATGTAACCGAGTTCGACGCAGAGGCTGAGGTCCTTGTATATCTGGTACTGGGAGTCGATGTTGACTTCCCACATGCCGTCCTTCGTGGTCAGGTACAGGTCGTTGCCCACGTCGGTCATACCGCCGACCCAACCACCAGTGACCATGGCGGTGTTGTTGGTACCCTGAATGTAGCCGAAGCGGACCACATGGGTGAGGTCTTCGATGAAGGAGATGTCCTTCAACTCGGCCAAGATACCCCACGTACCGGCGAGGCTGGTACCGTTGAAGGTAGCGGAACGGTTGTAGGTACCGCCATCGAAGCCGTAGCTGGTCAGGGCCACATCGGAGTCGATGACCGGCATACGTTCGGAGCCGTCCATAGCGTTGTCATCATCGCCGGAAGCGTACCAGCCGATGAGTCCGGGGGTCATGAAGTCGAGTTTGTAATCGGCGGACAGAGCGGCATACCAACCAGAACGCTTCAGGTCAAAGTTGCCAATTTCACCCATGTCGACGCTGCCATAAGCAAAGTCAGCCGCGATGCGGAAGGGATCGAACATGGTCAGTTCGCCGGTGATGCCAGCCCACCAGGCGTTGCCGTGATCGTCGTTGCTGCCGACCACGAGATCAGCTCCACCAGCGGGAAGCAGGCCATTGGCCACACCGTTCAGGTTATTAGCACCACCACCAAACTGGGTGTCCTTACCAATGACGCTGTACATGCCGAAGGGAGTCACCTTCACACCGTCGAAGGTCAACGGAACAGTCAACCCCACAACATCCATGGCGTCATGAACGTTATGATCGGAATCATACTGATTGTAAGGACGCAGCCAGAAGAGCGCAGCACCGACATTTTCGGTGAACTGGCCAGACACGGTGATACCAGCGCCGTCAGTGTCCAGAACGGCCATAGGCACAGCAAAGGTAGGCACGCCAAAGGGCTGCAAGCCCACACGAACCTGAGCGGAGGTCTGGGGAATGACCCAGTCAACATAGCTGTAGCGGACCTTCACTTCCTTGCCGTCGTTACCGAGAGCGGCACCGGAAGCTTTTTCACCCCAGTTCTGATGGCCGATTTCGAAGAAGACGACGCCCTTCAGGTTTTCGTCGGCGATCACGTCGATCTGGGTACGCAGACGGGTAGAGGCGCGGAAGTTATCGCCAGCAGCGTCTTGGCTAGCAGCGCGGTCAGCCCAAGAGAGGTTGTTCTGCCAAATGCCTTTAGCCTTGATATCAGCAGCCTGAGAACCAGCAGCCGCGCCGAGCACGAGGCCGGCAGCAAGAAGCAGAGTCACGATGCGCTTCATGTCTATTCCTTCCTTCTTTATGAAAATTCCTTACTTACCGAACACAGGACAATCCTGTGCTCAGGAGTCTTTTCTCATAACTCTAAGCCGAAGGCAAGCTTTTTTGTAAAAAAATTTTGACTCAATGATTCTCAGCCAGCTCTAAATGATTTTTCCGGCCAAATAGCTGTACTCCTCCCTCCGCTTCTTTCAGGGCCATCCGGCCTTCCGGGGCTTGACGTAAGGGCGCAAGTACGCAAAAAAAACAGGACGCAGGGCCCGCGCAGGCCGCCGTTGCCCCGTGAAGACCTCTATAGTAAGGATAAACGCATGGGCTTTTTCTCCAGTATCAAGCGCCTATGGTCGTCCGACAAGAAAGCGGACGCCCCGAAAACCTCTCCGGCGGCGGAAGACGCCCTCAAAGCTCAGGAAAGTGAGGCAAGGGACGACGCCTCCGCTCCGCCTTCCGAGCCGGAAGAAGAAACGCCGCCGCAACAGCATGACGACTCTTCCGAAGCGATTCCTCCTTCCGTAGAGGAGGCCGCTCCTGCCGCTGGGGAGACAACGGCTTCCCAAGATGCCGAGGCACCCTCAGACGCAGCGGCTCCCGAGACGTCAAGCGCGGCGGTTCAAGATACAGAACCCGCCCCTTCTTCCGCCCCCTCCGCGCCGCCCACGGCGACATGGAGCGACCGCCTGTTGCTCACGCTGCGTGAAGCCGAACCGCGGCTTTCCGTCTGGCTTTCCCTCGTCCTCGAAGACCTCGGCCCGGATGCGCGGACGGGTGAGGAGCTTTGGGAGCGCATCCGCTTTCTTCTGAACGCCCTTGGCGCGCCCAAGGACGAAGCCGACGCCTTCGTGTCCGATTTTGCGGCGTGGACCGAGCGCATGGAATACGAGGAAGTGGCGGACTTCCGCTCTGAACTGCAATACCGCCTCGCTCTTGCCCTTGATCTTGAAGACGAGGAGGACGAGCGCAACCGCATTTTCCTGAAGCTCCATCAGGGCCTTGAGCGCACCCGCGAACAACTCGGCAAGGGCCTCGCCACCCTCTTTGCCAGCCACGGCGATCTCTCCGCCGATTTCTGGGATGAGCTTGAAGAACTCTTTATTATGGCGGATATGGGCGTCGAAGCGGCCACGGAACTGTGCAAACGCCTCAAGGCCCGCGCTCGTGCCGCCTCCGCCGCCACGCCGGAAGACCTCCGGCCTCTGCTGGCCGCCGAACTGGAAGACATTTTCCGCGTGCCGCGCCGTGTCGTGGCCGTCAATCCGCCGGAAGTGGTGCTGATCATCGGCGTCAACGGCGTCGGCAAGACCACCACCATCGCCAAGCTCGCCTACCGCGCCCGGATGCAGGGCAAAAAAGTCCTGTTGGCCGCCGCCGATACCTTCCGCGCAGCCGCCGTGGAGCAACTCGGCATCTGGGCGGAACGCACCGGTTCCGGCTTCCATTCCAAGGGGCAAAACGCCGATCCCGCCGCCGTCGCGTGGGAAGCGATGGACCTCGCCATTCGGGACGGCTACGACGTCCTCTTTATTGATACGGCGGGCCGTCTGCACACCAAGAGCAATCTTATGGACGAACTCCATAAAATCCGGGAAGTCATCGCCCGCAAGCACCCCGGCGCGCCGCACCGCAGCATCCTCATCGTCGACGCCACCACCGGGCAAAACGCCTTGCAGCAGACAAAGATATTCAAGGAAGCCGCCGGGATCGACGAGCTTATCCTCACCAAGCTCGACGGAACGGCCAAAGGCGGCGTAGCTGTGGCCGTGTCCATGCAGTACGGCATTCCCATTACCTACGTGGGCCTCGGTGAAAAAATGGAAGACCTGCGCCCCTTCAACGGCGACGATTTCGCCAAGGCGTTGCTGGAGCAATAGAAGGATGGAGAGAATTGGGGAGGGGGGACCCTTCTGGAGAAGGGCCCCCCTCCCCAAACCTGCCAGCGCGGCTCGCGCCCTCCCCTCCTTCCCAAGACTTCCGTAAGGGTCGACGCAGGATAAGGTTGAGCGCTGGTTCCGTTACGGAGGCGCCCGTCCCCCGGCGAGATTGGAAGGAAAAGAAAAAGAGAGCCGTTTCCCTTTAAAAGTGGCCGCTTGCATGGGGCTCCACGGCTGAGGGAAGACGCTTCCCGTCGGAATGCCCCGCCTCCTCATCCCGGCGGCGGCATTGATTCCATACCAAAACGAAACGCTCCCAAGCGAGGCGATATGTACGATACCGAAGCATTAAAGACTCTTGTGGATAAGGCCGCGGGCGGACGCAGCCCCGCTGATCTGCTCATCATCAACGCAAGGGTGGTTGACGTCTTCACCGGGGAAATCCGGGAAACGCCCGTCAGCATCGGCAACGGAAAATTTCTCGGCTTTGCCCACACGGAAGCTCTGCGTACTGTGGACGCTGAGGGCGCGTACCTCCTCCCCGGTCTCATCGACGCCCACATCCACATCGAATCGAGCATGGCCAGCCCTGCCCGTTTCGCCGGACTGGTGCTCCCGCGCGGCACGACCAGCGTGGTGGCGGACCCGCATGAAATCGCCAACGTGCATGGCATGGAAGGCATCCGTTACATGCTTGAAAATGGCCGCCATCTGCCCTTGAACGTCTTCATCACCCTGCCTTCCTGCGTTCCGGCCACGCCTTTTGAGGATGCGGGCGCGACGCTCTCCGCCGAAGAACTGGAAGAGTTCATTGATGATCCCAAAGTAAGCGGCATCGGGGAAATGATGAATTTTCCCGGCGTGGTCACGGGCGATTACGACGTCCTGTCCAAAATCCTGCTGGGCACCAGCCACGGCAAGGTCGTGGACGGCCACGCGCCAGGCCTGCTCGGGCGCGAACTTGACGCCTATCTCGTTTCCGGCATCAGCACGACCCACGAATGCACCACGCTTGAAGAAATGCACGAAAACCTCCGCCGGGGCGTCTACGTGCTCATCCGGGAAGGCTCGGCGGCCAAGAACCTGAAAACCCTCCTGCCCGGCGTGACGCCCGGCAACGCGCGCCGCTGCGCCTTCTGCTGCGACGACCGCCACGCCGAGGACATCGTGCGCGAAGGCCACATGGACAACCACCTGCGGCTGGCCGTGGCGATGGGCATGGACCCCGTGCAGGCCGTAACCATGTGTACTCTCAATGCCGCCGAATGCTTCGGGCTGCGCGGCAAGGGGGCCATCGCCCCCGGCCGGGACGCGGACTGCATTCTCGTGGATGATCTGGAAAACTTCCGCGTGCGTAAGGTCTTCGCCGCCGGACGCCTCGTCGCACAGGACGGTGCCATGCTCCTCCCCCTTGATGACGCGGCGGCGGGCGCGCCCTCCCATTCCGTGCATGTGAAGCCCCTCGCGGACAACGCCTTTGACCTCCCCATCACTTCAGGCAAGGCGCGGGTCATCGGCCTGCAAGCGGCTTCCCTGCTGACGCTCAACCTCGTGCGGGCCGTGCGCACCGATGCGGCGGGCCTCTTCCAATGCGCCCTGAATCCCGGCCTGAACAAGATCGCGGTCATAGAACGCCATAAGGCCACCGGGCTCATGGGCGTGGGCCTCATTGAAGGCTATGGCCTGCAAGATGGGGCCGTAGCCACGACCATTGCCCACGACTCCCACAATATCGTGGTCGCGGGCGACAACGACGCCGACATGCTCCTCGCCGTGCGCGAACTGGCGGCTATGGGCGGCGGCATCGTCTCCGCCCACAAGGGCAGGGTACGGGGGCTGGCGCTGCCCATCGCGGGCCTCATGACCAGCGCCGATCCTCTGGAAGTCAGCGAAAACCTGAAAGAAATGATTCGGGCTGCCCACGAGGAACTCGCCATTCCCGACGCTGTCGAACCGTTCATGAGCCTTAGCTTCATGGCGCTCCCGGTCATCCCCGAACTCAAACTGACCGCCCGGGGGCTTTTCAACGTCAATACCTTTTCCTTCGTCGGCATTGAGGCGGACTAGCCCCCTGCCCCACGGGAATAGCTCCCGGAGAGGGGCGATGCGGCAAGGCAAAGGAGAAATACAGAGGCCCGGAAACGCCTCCCCCGTCCATGCGGCGAGGAGCCAGAGGCGCTTTGCGACGGGTCATCCGCTTTCAGGAGAACAACCATGCCCAGACTCTTGCCCGGCACCTCGCCGGAAACCGATGTGTACGCCCTGACCGACGACGGGCTTTCCCTTGGCCGCCCTGTGCTCGACGTTGCCCGGGCTCTGCTCGGCAGCGGCATCAAGATTCTCCAATACCGGGAAAAGGAAAAAAAGGCCGGGCAGATGCTCGCGGAATGCCTTGAGTTGCGCCGCCTGACCCGCGAAGCAGGAGCCTGCTTCATCGTCAATGATCACGTGGACATCGCCCTGCTCTGTGAGGCGGACGGAGTGCACGTGGGCCAGGACGATCTCCCTGTGGAGGCCGTGCGGCGGCTGGTGGGGCCGGACATGATCATCGGCCAATCCACGCACAGCCCCGAACAGGCCCGGGCAGCCGTCGCCGCAGGCGCGGATTACATCGGCGTCGGCCCCATCTACCCCACGAAAACCAAGAAGGACGTCTGCGCCGCCGTGACCCTCGACTACCTTGACTGGGTGGTAAAGCACATCGATCTGCCCTTTGTAGCCATCGGCGGCATCAAGCGCCACAACATCGCGGATGTCGTCGCGCACGGGGCGCGCTGCTGCGCCCTCGTCTCCGAACTGGTGGGCGCGCCGGATATCGCGGCCCGCGTTGCGGAAGTCCGCCAAGCCATGCGGGGCTGAAACGGCCCTTCCGAGCGGAAAGGCTTGACCTGCGGGCCGGACGGCTCTATGTGATCCACATGAATGGAATCATGAGAACTTCAGGGCGGTTCCTCCTTTCGTTCGCGTTTGTCGCGCTGGCCTGCCCGACCGTGTGGGCCGCGCCGGAATCCGGACAGGACAAGGGCAAAAAGGAAGAGGTGGTCTGGGGCGAGATGCCCGCGGGAGCCAGGACGACGTATATTGGCATCCACGGCGGGACCGTGCCGGTCAGCCTGCTCACCGCCGGGGATGGTTCTCCCATGATCGCTCTGGTGGGCCTGACCGGAAGCGACTTCCTCCATTTCCTGCGATCCAAGGGGAAAATGGCGGAAGAGCCCCCGGCCGAGACCCCTGCCACGCCCGCCGCCTCCGGCCCCCTTCCGCCCTCCCCTTCTTCCAACGCAACGCTGGCACAGGCCCCCGCCGCCCCTTCCGGTGAGGCCCAAACCGAAGACCTGCCCGCCACGCCGCCTCCCGTCCCTTCCGAAAGCAACGCCACCCTCCTGCTGGCCGGATCGCCTTCCGGCGACATCCCGGTCATTTATGCCACGGGACGCGCCTTTGAGCGCATGAGCCTCGTTCCCGCCAACTGGGCTCCCTTCGGCCTGACCGAAAAGGCCCTTTCCGTGGAGGGCGAAGTAAAGGTGCTCACCCCGCCCAAAAAACTCCCCAAAAAATACCAGAAAAAGAAACGCCGCGGCTGAAAGGCCACCAGCCCGCTGCGGCGGAAGAATCGCCCGGAGTCTTCCCTTTCGGGAACGTCTGCCCTTCCTTGATTTCGCTTGGAATCTATTGACACTATTCTATATACCCTCATTTTTTCAGGTAGGTTGGAAACAATCATTTCCCTTGGCGGAGTACAAGGAAACACACCGAAAAGACGGGGCCTTATGTAGTGTCAACACGCTCCAAAGGCCGAAGACGTTGGGGAAGGAAAAACGAGAAAGGGGCCTTGTGGCCTATGACGGAAAGCGGGGATGAGAGCGCGCCGAAAAGTCCCGCCCGCCGCTGGCTGTCTTCCTCTTGTCGGGGCCGGGAAGGGCCGGACGGCTTCGCTATTCTCGCAAGGCGGCGGATATGCAAACAGGCGGGAACCTTCTTCCTGCCTGTTTATTCGGGCGGCAAAACGCCGTGCATCCGCAGATAGGCGGCGTAGCACCGGGCCACGGGCGAATCGGGGCGCATATCCTCAAGATGGCCGCCGAGGTCGCCGGGACGCGGCGGCGCGGGCCGGACGCGCTCGGCGGGCTGGATGTCCGGCGGGCGGTCGAGCGGCCTGTCGCCCATGACGAGGCGCAACTCCACCTTGGCGAAGGCGGGGGCATCCATGAAGGCGTTGACCCGCTCCAGTATCTCCGGGGTCATGAAGGAGAGTTCCTGAAGGGCGAGGTTGTCCTCCCCGCCCACGATGAGAATATCGTTGCGCGCCCCGAGCGGCCACGCCAGCGGCGCGATCTCCGGCCCCATGACCATTTCCCAGTTCTGCCAGAGCCGCACCTGCATGAGCTTTTCGCCGTTCCCCAGCGCAGACAATACGGATTCCAGCTTCCCGCGCACGGGAAGCATATCGTTCGTCCGCTTGTCCTTGTCACGGCCCTGCGGTATGCGGTAGGTATAGCTCATGGTTTCCCGCCTGTTCTCATAAAAGGAAAAGTTTTCGGGCGGGACGTTGCCGCCCTTCCTCGGGAACTCTGCGGAGAGGATTGGCCACAACCTTTCACAGCCGACAGCCTTTACCCCCACAATCAAAGACGCCATAGCGCTCTTGAACAGAAGCGCGCCCTTGCTTCACGCACTATCCCTTGCAGCCATGTGGAAAAAGCCGCCCGAACAGGAAACGCCGTCGGCTACGGGCCCCGGTGAGGGGCTCCTCGTCCTTACACGGATGGAGCGCCTCGGCCATAAAAAAGGAAAGAACGTGGCCCGCTCCCAGAGCCATCCTCCGGCGAAGGAGAGGAAGCGGAAGGGCCACCGCTCCTTGCGGGCCACGCGGCGGGCAAGGCGGCCCCTTCGGAAGGGCCGCCCGTTCACTCTAGCGTTCCTCGCCCACGATTTCGGTCCCGACGCCCTGATCGGTGAGCAGTTCCAGAAGCACGCAGTTTTCCACGCGCCCGTCCACGATGACCACCTTTTCGACGCCCTGTTCCAACGCATCGACGCAACAGTTGAGCTTGGGGATCATGCCGCCGCTGACCGTGCCGCTCTCGAAAAGGCCGGGCACGTCTTCCACGCGGATGGACGGGATAAGCGCGCCCTCGGTGTCGAGCACCCCGGCCACGTCCGTCAGCATGAGCAGACGGCGGGCGCGCAGGGCACCGGCCACGGCCCCGGCCACGGCGTCGGCGTTGATGTTGTAGGTATGCCCTTCCTCGTCAACGCCCACCGGCGCGATGACCGGGACAAAGCCGTCCTTCATCAGCGAAAAGAGGAGCGACGTCTCCACGCGGGTCACGCGGCCCACGTTGCCGAGATCGATGATTTCCGGGGGCTGGTTTTCTCGGGCAACGACCATCGCCTTCTTTTCGGCGTGCAAAAGCATCCCGTCCTTGCCCGAAAGACCCACGGCCCGCGCCCCGGACTGGTTGATGAGGTTGACGATGCTCTTGTTCACCGAGCCCACCAGCACCATTTCCACCACGTTCATGGTGGCGTCGTCGGTAACGCGAAGCCCTTCCCGGAACTCCGAACGGATTTCCAGCTTTTCCAACATGCTGCCGATCTGCGGGCCGCCGCCGTGCACGACCACGGGGTGGATGCCCACCAGTTTGAGCAGGGCGATGTTGCGGGCGAAAGCCGCCTTGAGCGCCTCGTCCTTCATGGCGTGGCCGCCGTACTTGACGACCACGGTTTCGCCGTGGAACTTGCGCAGATAGGGCAAGCTTTCGATAAGAACCTGAGATTGCAGCTTCGCGTCCATGCGACAGACTCCCCCGCTTACAGGATGAACCGGCTCAGTTCGGCGTCGGCGCGCACGTCGGCAAGCTGCGCGGCCACATGGTCGCGGTCCACAACCAGCGTGCTGCCCCGTTTTTCCGAGGCGTCGAACGAAATGTCGGCAAGAATTTTTTCCATAATGGTGTGCAGCCGCCGCGCCCCGATGTTTTCCGTGCGGCTGTTCACGTCCTCGGCAAAGGCCGCGATCTCGCGCAGCCCGTCGTCGGTGAACTCCACGCGCACGCCTTCGGTCTCCAGCATGGCCTCATACTGCCGGGTCAGGGCGTTGTGCGGCTCGGTGAGGATGCGGTAAAATTCCTCCTTGCCGAGCGGCTCCAGTTCCGCGCGCAGGGGAAAGCGCCCCTGCAATTCGGGGAAGAGATCGGAGGGCTTGGAGAGATGGAACGCGCCCGCAGCGATGAAGAGGATATGGTCGGTGTTCACAAGGCCGTACTTGGTGTTGACCGCGCTCCCTTCCACAATGGGCAGAAGGTCGCGCTGCACGCCCTCGCGGGAGATGTCGGCGGAACGCTGCTGTGAGCCGCTGGCGAGCTTGTCGATTTCGTCGATGAAGACGATGCCCATCTGTTCCACGCGCTCGCGGGCGAGATCGGTGATCTTGTCCTCGTCCACCAGCTTGGCGGACTCGTCCTCGATAAGGTGCCGCCACGCCGCGCCGACCTTCATCTTGCGGCGGTGGCTTTTCTGCGGAAAGAGCTTGCTGAACGCACCCTTCATCTGATCCCCGAACTGCTCCATGCCGGGCACGCCCATGATCCCGATGGGCTGGCTCTGCTCCTTCACCTCAACTTCGACTTCCCGGTCGTCGAGGAACCCCTGCCGGAAAAGCTCGCGCAGCTTTTCGCGGGTGTTCTCGCGGCCCTCGCCGGACGGCAGCAGCAGATCGAGGAGCCGCTCTTCAGCGGCGGCCTCGGCGCGGCCCTTGACCTTTTCGGCCTCCTCCGCGCGGACCAGATTGATTCCGATTTCCATGAGGTCGCGGATCATGGATTCCACGTCGCGGCCCACATAGCCCACCTCGGTGTACTTGGTGGCCTCCACCTTGATGAAGGGAGCCGAGCACAGCTTGGCGAGGCGGCGGGCGATCTCGGTCTTGCCCACGCCCGTGGGCCCCATCATGATGATGTTGCGCGGCGCGACCTCGTTGCGCAGTTCGGGCGCGAGGCGCTGACGCCGCCAGCGGTTGCGCACCGCCACGGCCACCATGCGCTTGGCCTGTTCCTGCCCGATGATGTATTTGTCCAGTTCCGCGACGATCTCGCGGGGGGTCAATTCGCTCATGTGCGTTCCTTTTGCGAAGCCTCCCGGCGGGCGGCGCGGATGCTTCCCGCAATCGCGGGGCATCGGCGGTCTCAACGGCCTGCGGCGAGGAGCGGGCCCTTCCCACAACGTCCGCCGAGGGCGACGCCCTGCGGGAAATCAAGGGAAGGGAAACGGGCTGCCGGGAGAGGCCGCCTGCTTCACACGGGCTTCCTCCGTCCCTGCGGCTCGCGCTACGCGCCGAGATAGGCTTCCTGAATGCTCGGGTTGGCCAGAAGATGCTCGGCGGTGTCCTCCATGACGACGCGGCCAAGCTCCAGCACGTACCCCCGCGTCGCCAGCTTGAGGGCGGCACGGGCGTTCTGTTCCACAATAAGAATGGTCACGCCGGACTGGTTGATGGCACGGATCGTCTCGAAGATGGACTTCACGAGCAAAGGGGCGAGGCCGAGCGAAGGCTCGTCGAGCAGGAGCAGGCGGGGCTGCCCCATGAGCGCCCGCCCGATGGCCAGCATCTGCTGCTCGCCGCCGGACAAGGTGCCCGCAAGCTGATCCTTGCGCTCGTGCAGGCGGGGGAAGAGATCAAAAATCCATTCCAGCGTCTGCTCGGCCTTTTCCTTGTCCGCCACGGTGAACGCGCCCAGACGCAGATTCTCCAGCACGGAAAGCACGCCGAAAACCCGGCGGCCCTCCGGAGACTGCGTAAGGCCACGCCGCACCACCTCGTGGCTGGGCAGGGTATGCAAATCCTCGCCCAGAAAACGAACCGCGCCGCCGGAAGCCCGCACTAGCCCGCTGATGGTCAACAGGGTGGTGGTCTTTCCGGCGCCATTCGCACCAAGAATACTCACGATTTCGCCTTCGTCAACGCGAAGGCTGACCCCGTGCAGGACTTCTTCCGTGCCGTAGCCGGCCTGAAGATTTTCGACTTCGAGAAACATCCGAACTCCCGGATCGTCATGTACTGACGAAGCAATCCCTCACGCGCTCCCGGGCCAAGGCTGCCGGAAGGGAAGGGGAAGAAGGGGAGAGGGCCTTCTCAAAAGCCCCCGCCCCGATTTCATTCTCAATCATCCTGCCCGAGGTAGGCTTCGATGACCTTCGGATCGCGGCGCACCACCTCGGGGGAGCCGCTGGCGATGAGGGAACCGTACTCAAGGACGAGGAGCTTTTCGCAGACCTTCATGACCAGCCCCATATCGTGCTCGATGAGCAGCACCGTGACGCCCCGCTGCCGGATGGCGTAGATGAGTTCGATGAGCACGGCCGTCTCGGGATCGTTCATGCTCCCGGCGGGCTCGTCCAGAATGATCAGCTTGGGATCGGACGCCAGCGCCCGGGCGATTTCAAGCAGCCGCTGGTTGCCGTAGGACAGGCTCCCGGCCTCCTCCGCGTAGCTCTCGGCAAGGCCGACGAACTCCAGTTCGTTCATGGCCCGCTCAAGGGCGGCCCGCTCTTCGCGGCGCTGGGCCGGAGTGTGGAACATGGAACTGATGATCCCGCTGTGCATCCGGCAGTGCCGCCCGGCAAGGACGTTCTCCACAAGGGGAAGCGTCGGGAAAAGGCGGATGGACTGGAAAGTCCGGGCGATGCCGAGGCTGACAATGGTATGCGGCTTCATGCCCTTGATGGACTGCCCCGCGAAACGGATGTCCCCGCCGTCCGGGACGTAGTTGCCCGTGATGAGGTTGAAGACCGTGGTCTTGCCCGCCCCGTTGGGACCGATGAGCCCCACGATGCTGCCCTGCTCCACCTCAAAGGAAACCTCGTCCACGGCGGTGAGGCCGCCGAACACCTTGGTCACGTTCTGCAACGAGAGCAGGCTCATGCCGCACCTCCCTTGGGCGTCGTCCGGGGCGCGACCGGCGACGAGAAGTCACGCGAACGCCGCAGGAGACGCCGCACGTCGTAGGCCCGCGCCGCCGGCGGCAACAACCCCTGCGGGCGCACCACCATCATGATCATCATGGCGAGGCCGAAAACCAGCATGCGCGCGCTGGCGAAATCGCGGAAGATTTCCGGCAGGGCGACGATGAGGAAGGTGCCGAGCAGCACCCCGATCTGGCTGCCGCCCGAAAGGATGACAACCACGAAAACGACCACCGATTCCCAGAAATTGAAAGAACTTGGTGAAATGATAGTCATTTTGGCGGCAAAGAGGTTCCCGGCCATACCCGCCCAGAAGGCGCCGATAACGAAGGCCATGAGCTTCAGGTGCGCCACGTCCATGCCGCAGCCCTCGGCGGCGGTGTCGTCTTCCTTGATGCAGTTCAGGGCGCGCCCGAAACGCGAGACGGACAGCCAGTAGAACAGCAGCACCGTCCCCCCGACCATAGCCCAGACCAGATAGTAGAACTGGATCGCCTTGCGGATTTTGATGCCGAAGATTTCCGGGCGGCCAATGCCGAAAATGCCGTTGGCCCCGCCCGTCAGCCCGAAGACGTCGTTGATGAGCGCGATGCGCACGATCTCCACGATGCCGATGGTGACGATGAGCAGATAGTCACCGCGCAGGTGGATGATGGGCCGCGCCACCACAAGCGCGAAGAGCGCCGCCGCCGCGCCCGCCACGGGCACGAGCAGCAGGATGGGAATCTGATACTGCGTGTTCAGGATGGCGGTGACGTAGGCGCCCACGGCGTAAAAGGCCGCGTGGCCCATGTGGAAGATGCCCGCCTGCCCGAGGATGACGTTCAGGGAAAGCGCGAGCAGGGCATAGAGCCCCACGTTCACCGCCACCTCGATCCAGTAGGTGTTCAGGCCGAGGGGCAGAAGGGCCATGAGCAGGACCATCAGGACAGGGTAATAACGTTTGAGCGCGCTCATAGCTTGTCCGCCACCCTTTCACCGAGCAGGCCGGTGGGTCGGATGATGAGAATAAGGATAAGGACGAGGAAGGCTATGGCGTCCTTCCACGCCATGGCGAGGTAGGATGCGCCGAGCGCCTCGATCACGCCGAGCAGAAGCCCGCCGATCATCGCCCCGGGGATGTTGCCGATGCCGCCGAGGATGGCCGCCGTAAAGGCCTTCAGGCCGTAGCTCCAGCCCATCATGAAGTCGATCTGGCCGTAATAGACGCCCACCATGACCCCGGCCACGCCGCCGAGCCCCGCGCCGATAAGGAAAACCAGCGAGATGACGCGGTCCACGTTGATCCCCATGAGCCGGGCCGCGCCCTGATCGATGGCTACGGCGCGGATGGCCGTCCCCATGCGGGTGCGGTTGATGAAGGTGTAGAGCGCGAGCATGAGCATGAGCGAGCTGACAATGACGATGATGCGCATCACCGGCACGTTCAGCCCGAAAATGTTGAAGACCAGCGAGGGGATGAGGTTTTCGGGATAGACGTAGACCCGCGCGCCGTAGATGAGCATGACCGCGTTCTGAAAGACGATGGACGCGCCGAGCGCGGAAACGACGGCGGCCAGCCGGTTGGCCTTGCGCAGAGGCCGGTAGGCAACCCGCTCCAGCACCACGCCGAAGAGAGCCACAAGGCCGAAGACGATGATCACCACCAGCCCCACCGCCAGCACGGGGTTGAGGCTCCCGGAGAGCCCGCCGGAGAGGAGCAGGGTGAGCCCGAGATAGGCTCCGATGGTGAAGAGATCGCCGTGCGCGAAGTTGATCAGCTTCAAGACCCCATACACCATCGTGTACCCCAGGGCGACGAGGGCGTAGATGCCGCCCACGGCGAGGCCGTTGAGGAGCTGCTGTAGAAATTCGTTCATAGCGTGAGGATTTTTGGGTGAAAAGGTTGCGGCGGCCGGAGGCGCGTCCCCCGCTTCCGGCGCATCGCTGCCCCGGCCCGCCGGGCGGAAAAGCCGCGGATACGGCGACCGGCGCAAGCGCCCGCCGCCGTATCCGAAAAAAGCCCCGCCGCCCCGCAGGACGGCGGCACGGCATTTACTTTTGCAGGACGAAGCCGCCGTCGGCGTTCACTTCATAGACCTTGTAGAGGTCTCCGATACGGTCGCCCTTCTCGTTGAAGGCGAGCTTCCCGGTCATGCCGGGATAGTCCTTCAAATCCTTCTTGAGGTATTCGGCCACGGCCTCGGGCTCGGGCTTCACCCCGGCCTCCAGAGCGGCCACGATGACCTTGAAGGAGTCCCCGGCCAGCACGGACCAGACGGAACTCGGCAGGCTCTTGTACTCGGCCTGATAGCGCGAGAAGAAGTCCTTGGCCTCGGGGGTATCGAAGTCATGGGCGGAAGGCGGGCTGATGAAGAAATAGCCGGCGGCGGCGTCCTTGCCCGCGATCTTCACGAGATCGGTGTTGTTGGCAGCATCGCCGCCCATCATGGGCACGTCCCAGCGCATTTCCTTTTTCTGGCGCAGGAGCATCCCGGCTTCGGGGTAGTAGCCGGTGAAGAAGATCAAATCGGGCTCGGCGGCCTTAAGCTTGGTGAGGATGGCGGTGTAGTCGCGCTCGCTCGGGGTCAGCGCGTCGTAGAAGACCACCGGAACGCCCGCGGCCTTGAGGCCCTTCTGCGCTTCCTCGGCCAGCCCCTTGGCATAGGAGGAGTTGTCGTGCAGGATGGCGACCTTCTTGAAGCCCTTGGCCGCGATGACCTCGCTCGCCACGCGGCCCTGTTCGTCGTCGCGCGGGCAGGTGCGGAAGAAGAGGGGCAGCCCCTTTTCCGTCAGGCGCACGCTGGTGGAGCCCGTAGCGATCTGGATGATCTCGGCCTCGTCGATGATGTTTTGCGAGGCTTCGGTCACGGCCGAGCCATAGGTGCCGATCACGGCCATGACCCCGGCGGAGGCCAGCTTCTGGGCGGCAAGGGAGGCCGTGCGCGGATCGCCCGCGTCGTCCTCGACCACCAGCTCAATGTTCCGGCCATTGACGCCGCCCGCCTTGTTCACTTCCGAAACCAGCAGGCTGACGATCTGCTGCATGTCCTGCCCTTCGCTGGCCCATTTGCCCGTCAGCGGGCACATGAGACCGATGCGGATGGCATCCGCGGCAAGGGCGGAAGAGGCCGCCAGCACAGAGACGGCGGCGGCAAGCATCAGTTTTTTCACAAAATTTTTCATGCCTTCCCCTGAAAGATGGAACGTTGTTCGGATGATGCGAGAGGACGGGACGGCCGGGACCCCGTTTTTCACAAAACGGCAGGCCGCTGTCCCGCATGGTGCCAAGCGTCTACTCTACAACAAAATAAGGGAAAACGGAACCCGCCCAGCGCCGCCGATCCGGACCCGCCGCCCGGATATCCCCGCAGGACAGGGCTCCCCGGGCGGCGGCCCTCGCGCCTCGCGCGCCCAACTACGCGCGAGTACAAAAATTCGTCCCTTGATTTGTGGAAAATGAGACTATATGTTTAGTGCAATGTACGATTTCCCTTTCGAGGTGCCCAGTGCTGATTCGTTGTCCCGAGTGCCGGTTTGAGCGCACGATAGACGCCGACGCCATCCCCGCCAACGCGATGATGGCGACCTGCCCGCGTTGCCAATGCCGTTTCCGTTTCCGCAACCCAGACGGCACGCCCACCGCCGAAGGCGCGGCTCCCGCCCCGGTGCCGCCGCAGCAGACGGCGCCGCCCGCGCAGCCTCCCTTGCCGCCGGACATGGAAGGCGACGATCCCCTGCCCCCCGGCGCGGTGGTGCCCCGCATCCCCGGAGAAGACGCGGCCACGCCCCACGCGGAAGAAAAGCCTTCTCCCGCCGAAACGCCGGACGAAAAGCCGTCCGTTTCCGGCGCACAGGAAAAGCCTTCCTTCTGGGAACACTTTCAAAAGAAAAAGAACGGCGAAAGCCGCGGCGGGCTGGCCGCGGCCCTGCACGCGGACGAAACCGACGTCCCGTGGGAGGAACCCCGGCGCTACAACCCGCTCATGGCCCTGTACCAGACAATCCTGCGGGTAATGTTCAACGCGCCCCGTTTCTTCGCCGCCCTGCCCGCCTCTAACGGCAAGCTCACCCGGCCCCTCGCCTTTTACCTCATCCTCGGCCTTTTCCAGACGCTGGTCGAACGGATGTGGTACCTCATGAGCCTTGAGGCTTCCGCTCCTTCGATCACCGATCCGAAGCTTCAGGAACTGCTCGGAGACGTGGCGCAAAGCATGAGCCTTCCCCTGACCATCCTGATGGCCCCGGTCATGCTGGCCGTGCAACTGTGCTTTTTCGCCTCGGTCTTCTACCTGATGCTGCGCCTCGTGCAGCCGGAGAACGTGCGTTTCCGTTCGGTCTTCCGGGTCATCGCCTACAGCGCCGCGCCCACGGTGGTCTGCGTGGTGCCGCTCATCGGCCCCATCGCCGGAAGCATCTGGTTCGGCGTGAGCTGCTTCATCGGCTGCAAGTACGCCCTGCGCCTGCCGTGGTCGCGCACCGGGCTGGCGCTGGGGCCCCTGTACCTCATCGCCTTCGCCATCGGGCTGCAACTCGTCAGGCAGGTATTGAGCCTCGGCTCCTGAACGCTCCGTTACGGGGAGGGAGCCTCGGGACCGTTCGAGCCTCACGGTCCCCGGCGTCCCCTTTCCCTCCCCGCGCAGGCAGGACATCCTTCCCGGCATTCCGGGAAGGATGTCTTTTTGAAGGGCTTCTTTTTCCCTCTTTTGCGACCTGAAATGCCTTTGCAAGGCGTCCCGCACGGCCTTCTCCCGGCCCGGCGCTTCCTTCCGGCGGCCCCTACCCAACCCGCACGGCCATGAAAAGAAAAACCAAAGTCAAGATAGCGAGATTGGCCCGTCATGTGCCGATCCTGCGCGAAATGCAGGCCCTGCGCAACGAGAGCGCGCTGCGTCTCGTCATGCAGGCGGCCTTTGTGGGCGGCTGCACGGGCGGGGTTATCGGCGTCTTCCGCCTCTTGTACGACCACGGCAACGCCCGCATCGTGGAGGCGCTGCGGCACAGCCCCGGCGGTCTTTCCACCGCGCTCGCCGTCTTCGGGACGCTCGTCGTGCTGGCCTTCGTCGTCGGGCAGCTTGTGCGCCGCGAGCCGCTCATCAGCGGCAGCGGCATCCCGCAAATGGAACTGGCGCTGGCCGGGCAGCTTCCCTTTCCGTGGCTGCGCATCGTCGTGGCCAAATTCGCGGGTACGCTCCTTTCCCTGTCCGGCGGCCTGTCCGTGGGCCGCGAGGGGCCGAGCATCCAGATGGGGGCCGCCGTGGGCTGCGGCTTCGGCGTCCTTTTCCGCAGGCTGACCGGCGAAGACCCGGGCCATGCCCCGCGCTTCCTCATCGCCGGGAGCGTGGCCGGGCTCACCGCCGCCTTCGGCGCGCCCGTGGCCGGGATGCTCTTCGCCTTTGAAGAGGTCAAAACCATCGTCACCGTTCCCCTCCTGCTGTTCACGGGCGTAGCGGCGGCTTCGGCGTGGTTCGTCGTGCGGGTGCTCTTCGGCTTCGGCCTCGTCTTCCCCTTTGCGGACATCCCCTCGCTCGGCTGGGCGCAACTGTGGATTCCCGCGCTCCTCGGCGTAGGCACGGGCCTCTTCAGCGCCCTGTACAACGCCTCTCTGCTGGCCGTGACTCACCTGCACGACCGCCAGACGCTGGTCCCTGCGCGGTTCAAGCCCCTGCTGCCCTTCCTGCTCAGCGGCGTACTGCTCTACGTCTACCCGCAGGTGCTCGTCGGCGTCGGCTACTCCACCGCCGACCTCGCCGGGCTCACGGGCAACGGCCCGCTCCTGCTGGGGCCGCTGGCCTTCCTGCTGCTGGTCAAAATCGTTTTCTCCATCCTGAGTTTTGCCTCCGGGGTACCCGGCGGCCTGCTCATGCCCATGCTGGCCATCGGCAGCATGGCGGGCGCGGTGGGCGGCACCCTGCTCATCAGCGCCGATCTCGCCGCCGCCCCACAGCTTCCGGCCTATCTGGTCCTCGGCATGACCGGGCTCTTTGCCGGAACGGTGCGCGCCCCGCTCACGGGCACGGCGCTGGTCGCGGAAATGTCGGGCGCGCTGGCCTGCCTGCCGGAAATGGCCGTGGTCGCCTTCGTTTCAACTATCGTCGCCAACGCCGCGGGCTCGCCGCCGGTGTACGACTCGCTCAAAAAACGCATCCTCGCCAATCGGGACGCCGCGCAGCAATCCTCATAAGCCACAAAAATTATTTATCTTTTAAAAAAAGACTTGCATTGTGCGGACCAAATACGCTAAGCATGTCTTTTTTCCGAATGCACAACTCTACGGAGCACGCCGACATGACCCGCAAAGACCGCACCGAAGGCATTTATAACCGCCGCGAAGTGCTCGACGAGAGCGAGCGCCGCCAATACTGCCTCATCCAGCTCAAGGACCTGCTCTCCTACGCCTACAGATATTCGGAAGACGTCAAAAAACGTTTCGACCGCGCCCAGTTCAACGTGGAGAAATTCAAGACGCTTTCCGACATCAAGCACATCCCGCTCCTCAAGAAGAAGGAGCTTATCTTCCTCCAGTCCATCGGCCCGCGCCTCGGCGGTCTGCTGACCAAGGACATCGGGGAACTGAAGCGCATCTTCCTTTCCCCCGGCCCCATCTTCGACCCGGAAGACCGCATGGACGACTACTGGGGCTATACCGAAGCCTTCTATTCGGTGGGCTTCCGCCCCGGCGACGTGGTGCAGGTGACCTTCAACTACCACCTGACCCCGGCGGGCCTCATGTTCGAGGAGCCGCTGCGCAACCTCGGCTGCGCCTCCATCCCGGCGGGTCCCACCGATCCGGGCACCCAGCTCGACATCATGCAGAAGCTGCGCGTATCCGGCTACGTGGGCACGGCGAGCTACCTCATGCACCTCGCCCAGAAAGCCGAGGAAAAGGGCATCAACCTGCGCAAGGACCTCTTTCAGGAAGTGGCCTTCGTCACGGGCGAACGCCTTTCCGAGAAGATGCGCAACCAGCTTGAAAAGAAGTTCGACATCATCCTGCGGCAGGGCTACGGCACGGCGGACGTGGGCTGCATCGGCTACGAATGCTTCCACCGCACCGGCCTGCACATCTCCAACCGCTGCTACGTGGAAATCTGCCATCCCGATACGGGCATCCCGCTCAAGGACGGCGAAGTGGGCGAAATCGTCGTCACCTCGTTCAACAAGACCTATCCGCTCATCCGCCTCGCCACGGGCGACCTGTCCTACATCGACCGCGCGCCCTGCGCCTGCGGCCGGACCAGCCCGCGTCTGGGCGGCATCGTGGGCCGTGTGGACACCACCGCCCGCATCAAGGGCATGTTCGTCTACCCCCATCAGGTCGAGCAGGTCATGGCCCGCTTCGAGGACATCAAGCGCTGGCAGATCGAGGTCATCAACCCCGGCGGCATCGACGAGATGATCCTCTACGTGGAAGCGAGCAACTTCCATCAGGAAGACGAGCTGCTCCACCTCTTCCGCGAGCGCATCAAGCTGCGCCCCGAACTGAAGGTTCTGGCCCCCGGCACGCTGCCTCCCCAGATCAAGCCCATCGAAGACAAGCGCGAATGGGATTAATCCCTCGCGGCGCTCATAACGGAAAAGGCGGGGCCTCTTCGGAGGTTCCCGCCTTTTTCACCACAGCCTTGTGATATCATTCACGAGTTTTCCCTTTTCCGATTTCCCTTTTCCGTTTCTTTTCACGCCCTTCCCCAGACCGACTCTTTCAACCGCCTTGGAAAGCCTTTTCTTCATCGCCGCAGCTTCCTTCGCCTTTTCTCCCAGAAAAACAGTTTGTTGGCTGAATTCACCTGCTTTTGCCGCCTCTTTTCACAAAAAAGAGACTTTTGGCGCCCCTGTCTCTCGGCCCCGTCAAGGCGTCGGAGAGCAAAAAAAAGCATCATTTTATGGTCATAGCGCAAAAGGGGAATTGAAATGCGCGCCCGGATAGGGCATAGTGCCTTCAGTGCGTCACGCATCGCACTTCCTTTCGTACCGCTTTGCGGCGTGTCCCCTTTACGGGAAGCGCACTCGTTCGATAACGCAGACGAGGCCCCGGTACGCACCAAAATCCATCGCTACTCAAGCGCCCAAGACCTCGGAGAGAGAACTTATGAGCAAGACCGTCACCAAAGCCGATATCGCCAAAACCATCTGCGCCCAGTCCGACATGAAGCAGCAGCACGCCAAAAAGGTGCTGGACGCCATGCTCGGGATCATGAAAAAGGCGCTGAAAGAGGAAAAGGAAATGCTGCTCAGCGGGTTCGGCAAATTTGAAGCCTTCACGAAAAAGAACCGCAAGGGCCGCAATCCGCAGACGGGCGAAGAAATTGTCCTCGAATCCCACGACGTATTGGCTTTCCGCATCTCCCGCAAGTTCAAGGCCGCGATGAACGCCGAGCAATAAGCGGTCGGGGCCACGGCAGCACGTTTCAGGCGGGGGAACCTTTCTTTTGGAAGGGTTCCCCCGCCTTCGCTTATCCCAGCGCCACGTCAAGGCACATCATGACCACAAAGCCGATGACGACGCCGACACTCGCCGCGTCGCCGTGGCCGGAAGCGTGCGATTCGGGGATGACCTCCTCCACGACGACGAAAATCATGGCTCCGGCGGCAAAGGCCAGCGCAAAGGGCAGGACGGGGCGGGCGATGCCCACGGCCAGCGCGCCGAGCACGGCGGCGATGGGCTCCACGATGCCGGAAAGCTGGCCGTAGAAAAAGGCGCGGTGTTTGGAAAAGCCTTCCCGCAGCAGTGGTACGGAGACGGCCACCCCCTCAGGGACGTTCTGGAGGCCGATGCCGAACATCAGGGTCAAGGCTCCGGCGATGCTCGCTTCCGGCGCGCCCGAGGCCGCCGCGCCGAAGGCCACACCCACGGCCAGCCCTTCCGGGATGTTGTGCAGCGTGATGGCGAAGACCAAAAGGGCGCTGCGAGGGAGCTTCGAGGGCGGCCCATCCGGGACGTTTTCCGTAGGGTGGATGTGCGGCAGGATGATGTCTATCAGCCGTAAGGCCCCGGCTCCGGCCAGGAAGCCGAGCGCCACGGGAATGCAGGCCCAGCGCCCGAGATGCGCCGTCATCTCCAGCGCGGGCGCGAGCAGCGACCAGTAGGAAGCGGCGATCATCACGCCCGCGGCAAAGCCGAGCATGACGTCGAGGCTGCGGCGCGAAAAGGATTTCGCGGTGTAGACCATAGCCGCGCCGAGGGACGTAAAGCCCCACGTAGCCAGCCCGGCCAGCAGCGCCATTCCGACGGGGGAGGAAAAAAAGTCGTTCATTGGGGAATGCCTCCGGCGGGCAGGGCTCCGCCCTCCCTCTCGGCGTTGACGGCGGCGGCAAGGGACTCCGCCTGCACCCGCAAGGGTCCGCCCCTTGACCCGGCCTATGGGTCGATGAGGGAGACGGCGGCGCTTCGGCCCGTGCCCCGCGCCTCCGTCTCCCAAAAGATGCTTTCAGAAAAAGCATAAAGCCGCAAAAAATGCCAGCGCCTAGAAAGTGCCCGAGCAAAGGACGCACGCCGCCGTCATAGAAAAAGAGACATGTGGGAAAACAGGAGAGAACATCGGTCAGATAACCCACCCGCGCTCTCAAGATATGGAGGAGAGAGATATATATGAAGAGAAGGAAAAAAGAGAATGAAAATAAGAAGAGCGACAAGAAAAAACGCCGCTTCCTCCGGCCTCCTCGGACTGCCCTGCCGTCCGGCCTACCCTAGTTGAGGGCAAACCGTTTTTCCTCTTACAGCAAACCCCGTTTCCTCGTCTCCCCTCCACCTCACTCGGCCCACGGGGAAAACCGCAAAGAGGGATTCGATAAAGTCGAAAGTCTTGGGAGGGAGAGGGGAGGGGTTTGGGGAGGGGGGAGGGAACCTTTCTTCAGAAAGGTTCCCTCCCCCCTCCCCAATATCTTCACAGCCTACAGATATTCAACGACCTTGTCGCCCATCTGGGAGGTGGTCAGCAGGGTCTTCCCGGCTTCCATGATGTCGCCGGTGCGGAAGCCGTCGCTGAGAGCCCGGTGCACGGCCTTTTCGACAGCCGCAGCTTCGGCGTCCATATCGAAGGCGAGGCGCAGCAGCATGGCGGCGGAAAGGATCGTCGCCAGCGGATTGGCCTTCCCCTGCCCGGCGATGTCGGGAGCGGAACCGTGGATGGGCTCGAAAAGGCCGGGATTGCCCGCGCCGAGGGAGGCGGAAGGCAACATGCCGATGGAGCCCGTGATCACGGAAGCCTCGTCGGAGAGGATGTCCCCGAAGAGGTTGCCCGTCACGATAACGTCAAACTGGGAAGGATCGCGCACAAGCTGCATGGCGGCGTTATCCACGTAGAGATGGGAAAGCTCCACATCCGGGAATTCCTTGCCCACTTCGATCATCACCTCGCGCCACACGCGGGACACGGCCAGCACGTTGGCCTTGTCCACGGAGCAGACCTTCTTGCGGCGCTTGCGGGCGGCGGAGAAGGCCACGCGACCGATGCGGGCGATTTCCTCTTCATTGTAGATCATGGTGTTGAAGCCGGTGCGCAGGCCGTCGCGTACCTCGGTCCCGGCGGGCTGGCCGAAATAGATGCCGCCCGTCAGTTCGCGCACGACGATGAGATCAAGCCCCTTGGAAGCGATGTCGGGACGCAGCAGGCACGCGCCGGAAAGCTCGGGGAAAAGCGTGGCCGGACGCAGGTTGGCAAAAAGGCCGAGCGCCTTGCGGATGCCGAGCAAACCACGCTCGGGCCGGATGGCGGGATCGATGGTGTCCCATTTGGGACCGCCTACCGCGCCGAGGAAGACCGCATCCGCAGCCTTGCAAGCCTCTACCGTCGCTTCGGGCAGGGGCACGCCCACGGCGTCGATGGCCGCGCCGCCGAGCAGGGCTTCGGTCAACGTGAACGAATGGCCGAATTGCTTCTCCACGGCCCGGAGCACCTTCACGGCTTCAGCGACGATTTCAGGGCCGATGCCGTCACCGGGCAAGAGGCAGATCGTTTTCTGCATGTTCAATCCTTGCGAACGTAAAAGGTTGGTATGGACGAATGTCAGGCACGCTGACACTTCGGGCAAAAAACCGTGGAGCGGCCCGCGATGCGGCAGCTTTCCAGCGCCGTGCCGCAGTCAAGGCAGGTCTGGCCGGAACGCCCATAGACGCGGAAGGCGTTTTGAAAGGCCCCGGCGTCGCCCCGGGCTGTGCGGTAGTCACGGATGGAACTCCCGCAGGCGTTGATGGATTCGAGCAGCACTTCCCGCAAGGCCGCGTGGAGACGTTTCAGGCGCTCGCCGGATACACGCCGCGCATCAGGGCGGATGCCCGCCCGGTAGAGGCTCTCGTCGGCGTAAATGTTCCCGCATCCGGCCAAAATCGTCTGATCGAGCAGGAGCGCCTTGATTTTGCCGCCCTTCCCCGCGAAACGGGCGGCAAAGGCCTCGGCGTCGATTTCCAGCGGCTCGGGGCCCAGTTCCGTCCAGAAGGGCCAGCGCGCCACGGTCGACGGCGAGAGCACCCGCACGTAGCCGAACTTGCGGGCGTCGTCGAAAAAGAGCCGGGAGCCATCATCAAGATCAAGAATGAGGCGGGTATGCTTTTCCGGGGGCGTCCCCTGCGGATAAACGAAGACGCGGCCCGTCATCTTGAGATGGAAGCCGAGCCCCGTGACCCGTTCGGCGCCCGAGGCCAGATACCCCGCCAGAGCGCGGCAGGGGCACTCCTCGTCGGAAGGCACGTCCTCCTGCCCAAAGGTCAGGGGCAACAGAAGCAGCTTTCCCCGGCGACCGGGACGGCGGATGGTCGCACCCACAACCTTTTCAAGGGGAATCTCTCCCGCAAAGGTGGAAGGATTGAGCACTTCGCAGCCCACGATACGCCGACCCTCGACCTGCGGGGCCAACGTGCGAGCTATGGTTTCCACTTCGGGCAATTCGGGCATGATGCCTCCGGGCGAGAATGCGCGGGCGCGTTCTTCTCTAAAAGACACAAAGGAAAGGGCCTCCCGGCTACGCTTCGGGCATATGAAACATGAAATGCCCTTGCCGCGTGCGCACCCCCCGGGCCTCGCCACCATCGGTCAGGTCGGCAACATCTGCCCTTGTCGCGTGCGCAGCGCCCCGGGATCACGCATCATCCATCCGCCGCAGCGCCGCCTTTTCCGGGTGACCTGCAGGGAAGCCATGCTGACGCAGCCGACTCGCTTGGACAACCTTTTCACCGCACCGCCTTGGTACAAAACGGCTTTCGCGGACAGGACGCTAATGAAGGAAGAACTAATCCGCCTTCTCGAAAGCCTGGGTCAAAATGGCTTCATCCTCGGGCCGGGCGGAGATGCCCAGCTCGGCATAACCGCCGTAGCAATGGAACGCGCCGTCGCGCAGTTCGACATACCCGGCACCCATGACGCGGCCATAGGGAAGCTGTTCCCGCATGTCACCGTGGTCGACGCGGCGCGGGAAAATAAAACTTACCGGCTGCCCCGCGAAATCTTCCATGATGAGGTATTTCATATCGTTTTCCTTTTCCGGAGAACTGCGCTCAGTCCTCGGTAAACGCCTGCCAGTCCTCTTTTCCCGTGGCCTTCGGCAAAAAAGGAGGGCGGCTGCGGCTTCGCCGTCCTTTTCCCTCTTGACCTTTGGAAAATCGGCTTTTCACCGGCGGTACTTCAACAAGGACTGAGCCTAGCCCCTTTTCCTGCAAAAATCCAGATAATCCCCCTATGTCCCGGACTTCCCTCCCGGTGCCGCCAAACTCTTGACAGAGGTGGGGCTTTTAGTTATCAGGAATTGTTCCTAAAATAAAAACGGCGGCAAGCCCGTCTTATGGAGGTACACGATGGCGGTTACAGCGGAACAGGTGTTCAAGGCCATGCAGGATGCGGGAAAGCCCGTCCGTCCCGGAGACGTGGCAAAGGCTCTGGATGTGGATTCCAAAGAAGTGTCCAAGGCCATCGATGAACTGAAAAAGGCGGGCAAGATCATGTCCCCGAAACGCTGCTATTACGCTCCGGCCGAATAGCCTTCATTCACACTCCTCACTTCCGCCCCCGGGGTTACGCCCCGGGGGTCTCTTGTGCCCGGAGGAGAAAAGTCCTGTCCCGAAAAATCATACGGCGTTTTTCCAATGATCACCGTGCCTCCGCTTTCAAGCCGTCCCGGACGGGGATAGCCTTTTTCCGTCCGTGGGGCTATCGTCCCTGAACCGTCGGGCGTAAAAGCCCCTCTTTCCCATCCCTCAACCCATGCGGTACCCCAATGAACAAGCCTCTCAATCTTGCCGCCCCGGTCATCAATCCCAACGCGGAAAAGGTCCTTGCCAAACGCTATTACCGAAAGGACGAAAACGGCGAGTGCACGGAAGACGCCGCCGGGCTTTTCTGGCGCGTCGCCTCCGCCATAGCTGCCAGAGAAGCGCAGTATGAAGCCTCGCCGTGGAAGCCGGAAGCCTTGGCCCGGGCCTTCTACGAGATGATGACGGACTGGCGTTTCCTGCCCAATTCGCCCACGCTGATGAACGCGGGCTCTGAACTCGGCCAGCTTTCGGCCTGTTTCGTCCTGCCCGTGGGCGATTCCATTGAGGAGATTTTCGACGCCGTGAAGTTCGCGGCCATGATCCACAAGTCGGGCGGCGGTACCGGCTTTTCCTTCTCACGCCTGCGCCCCAAAAACGCCCGCGTCGGCTCGACGGGCGGCGTGGCTTCGGGTCCCGTCTCCTTCCTGCGCATCTTCAACACCGCCACCGAGCAGATCAAGCAGGGCGGCACGCGGCGCGGGGCGAACATGGGTATCCTGCGTGTCGACCATCCCGACATACTAGAATTCATCCGGGCCAAGGAACAGGAAGGAGAATTCAACAATTTCAACCTTTCCGTGGGCATTACGGAAGCCTTCATGAAGGCGGTCGAGGCCGATGGGGATTTCGCCCTGATCAACCCGGCAAGCGGCAAGGAACAGGGACGCCTCAAGGCCCGGGACGTTTTTGAGCTGCTGGTGGACAAGGCATGGCAGAGCGGCGATCCGGGCATCATCTTCCTCGACCGCATCAACCGCGACAACCCCACACCGGATCAGGGAGAAATCGAGAGCACGAACCCCTGCGGGGAACAGCCGCTGCTGCCCTACGAAGCCTGCAACCTCGGCTCCATCAACCTTTCCCGTTTCTACGCGCCGGGGCATCTGGAAGCCCCCAACCCGGCGGATCGCGGCATCGACTGGGCGGGGCTTGAACGGACCATCGGGCTGGCCGTGCGTTTCCTCGACAACGTGGTGGACGCCTCCCGCTTCCCGCTGGACCGCATCCGGGATCAGGTGCGCCGCAACCGCAAGATCGGCCTTGGCGTCATGGGCTGGGCGGACCTGCTCTATCAGTTGCGCATCCCCTACGATTCCGCGGAGGCGGTGGCCTTGGCCGAGCGGGTCATGGACTTCATCGAGACTCGGGGCCGGGCCGCCTCCATGCAGCTTGCCGACGAGCGCGGCCCCTTCCCGGCCTACGAAACGTCCGTCTACCCTTCCAAGGGCATCCCGCCGTTGCGCAACGCGACCATCACCACCATCGCGCCCACCGGCACGCTGTCGATCATTGCGGGCTGCTCTTCGGGCGTGGAGCCTCTTTTCGCCCTCAGCTTCGCCCGCAACGTCATGGATGGGGAACGGCTGGTGGAAGTGAACCCCCATTTTGAGGACGCGCTGCGCGACATCGACCAGTACAGCCAGCAGCTTCTGGAAGCGGTAGCGGAACTCGGTTCCATCCAGAGCATGGATCACCTCCCCGAAGAGCTGCGCCGCATTTTCGTGACCGCGATGGACATCGCCCCGGAATGGCATTTGCGGATGCAGGCGGCTTTCCAGCGCCATACGGACAATGCCGTCTCGAAAACGGTCAACCTGCCCCACTCCGCCACCCGCGAGGACATCTCTTCCATCTATTGGATGGCCTACGAGGAAGGCTGCAAGGGTGTGACGGTCTATCGTGACGGCTGCAAGTCCACGCAGGTATTGACTACGGGCGGCACCTCGAAGCCTTCCGAAGAGCCGCAGGCCCGGGTTCGCAAGCGCCCCGATTTCGTCACGGGCTTTACGCAAAAGGTGCAGACCGGGCTCGGCGGCATGTATCTCACGGTAAACGAAGTGGACGGCAAGCCCTTTGAAATCTTCGCCACCATCGGCAAGTCCGGGCATTCCGTCACGGCCAAGGCCGAAGCCATCGGACGTCTGGTTTCTCTGGCCTTCCGTTCCGGCATCGATGTGGCCGACGTCGTGGGCCAGCTCAAGGGCATCGGCGGCGAGCATCCGGTCTTTCAGAAAAAGGGCCTGTTGCTGTCCATTCCCGACGCCATCGCATGGGTGCTCGAAAACCGCTATCTCAAGGGCCGCAATCCGGTTCCCGCCCACACCGTTACCGGCTTCGACCGCCAGATATGCCCCGACTGCGGGTGCGAACTCGTCTTTCAGGAAGGCTGCCACCGCTGCCCCAACTGCGCCTATACCAAGTGTGGCGGGTAAAAGAGAAGATTGGAGCGGGCGGGGGACACTTTCTGGAGAAAGTTTCCCCCGCCCCCTCCAAACCTCCC
>CALVEZ010000015.1 GCA_944326695.1 Candidatus Bilophila faecipullorum
TGCAACTGGTCAAGGACGTGACCCAGGTACTCTACCAGATGGCCGTGGCCGTCAAGGTCGCCGTAGGGCTGTAGGAGAAAAAATATGGGATTTTTCTTTGAGTTTCAGGGCAAAGCCTTCGGGCCGGTGGATAATAGCGCACCCCTGTTCTGCATTGCCGGGCCGTGCGCTCTGGAGAGCCGCGCCCACGCGCTGGAAGTGTCCGTGGCGCTGAAAGAAGTCTTCGCGGCGGCGGGCGTGTCTTTCCTCTACAAGTCCAGTTTCGACAAGGCCAACCGTTCTTCCGGTTCGTCATTTCGCGGTGTGGGCATGAGCGAAGGGCTGTCCATTCTGGCCGAGGTGCGAGAAAGCGTAGGCGTGCCCGTGCTGACTGATGTGCATACGCCTGAACAGGCAGGGCCTGTGGCCGAAGTGGCGGACATGCTTCAGACTCCGGCCTTTCTCTGCCGTCAGACCGATTTGATTGCCGCCGTGGCCGCTACAGGCAAGCCCGTGAACATCAAAAAAGGCCAGTTTCTCGCCCCGTGGGAGATGGAGAATGTGCTGCAAAAGGCCAGAACAACGGGCAATGAGCGTATCTGTTTGTGCGAACGCGGCACCAGCTTCGGCTACGGCAGCCTGGTGGTGGACATGCGCGGGCTGGAAATCATGAAGCGTACCGACGCGCCCGTCATCTTTGACGCTACGCATTCGGTACAGCTTCCCGGCGCATTAGGCGACCGCAGCGGAGGACAGCGGGAGTTCGTGCCCGTGCTGGCCCGCGCCGCCGTGGCCGTGGGCGTGGCCGGTCTGTTCCTGGAAGTGCATCCCGATCCGGACAAGGCTCCTTGCGACGGTCCCAACATGCTGGCGTTGCGCGATCTACCGCCGCTGCTGGAACAGCTCAAGGCATTTGACCGGCTGGTAAAGGGGGCAAGGGTATGAAAGCCGTCGCCGTCATTCCGGCCCGTTATGCTTCCACTCGTCTGCCGGGCAAACCCTTGCTGGACATCTACGGCAAGCCGCTGATTCAGCGCGTCTGGGAGATCGTGTCCCGTGCGCGCGGGCTGGATGGAGTCGTGGTGGCCACGGACGACGCCCGAATCGCCGATGCCGTTCAATCCTTTGGCGGCAGGGTGTGTATGACCTCTCCGGAGTGTCAGTCCGGTTCCGACAGGGTACGAGAAGTGGCGGAATCCCTTACCGCTGACGTGTACGTCAATGTGCAGGGCGACGAGCCCTTGCTGGAGCCTTCAGCCATTGAAGCGCTGCTGTCCGTCTTCAGGCAGAGCGACAGCGTTCAAGTAGCGACGCTGTGCAGCCGTATCAGCGAGGAACAGGCCCGTTCCCCGCATCAGGTCAAGGTCGTCCGCGACCACGCGGGAAACGCGCTGTATTTCAGCCGCGCCCCCCTTCCCTTTGTTCGCGAGAGTGGCGAATCAGCCGTCTTTCTGGGGCATATCGGCATGTACGCCTATAGGGCCGATGCTCTGCGCTGTTTTGCCTCCCTGCCGCCCTCTCTTCTGGAACATGCGGAAAAGCTGGAACAGCTCCGCTTTCTTCAGGCCGGTATTTCCATCCGCGTTCTGGAAGTGCCGTCTATGGGCGCGGGCGTTGATACACCGGAAGATCTGGAGCGGGTACGCGCCATCATCAACGAGAGAGAACATGCCAACACTGCAAATACTGGAACCGTGGTTGTGGGGAATTTGCGGCGGTCTGTTTCTGTTCTGCCTGTGGTCGCCGCACGACTGAATCCCGAACTGGCATGCAAACTGCGCAACATCAAACTGGTTGTCACCGATGTGGACGGCGTGCTCACGGACGGAGGGCTGTATTACGGGCCTGACGGCGAATGTCTGAAACGCTTTCATGCACGTGATGGGCTGGGAATCAGGATATTGCAGCAGGCCGGGGTACAGGTGGCTGTACTCTCCGGGCGGGACTGCCCTGCCCTGCGCAAACGACTCGCGGATTTGGGCATTACCGAGGCTGTACTGGGGCAGCTTGATAAACGGACGGCGGTGTCGGGCATTATGGAGCGCTGCGGTGTTACTGCTGACGAAGTCGCCTTTATCGGGGACGACATCCCGGACATGGAAGTCTTTGACCTGTGCGGGGTGTCCGTGACTGTGGGAGATGCGCCGGATTATGTGAAAGCCAAGGCTGATCTCGTGCTGGAATGCAGGGGTGGTCAGGGGGCGTTCAGGGACGTAGTGGATTTGATCATGCAGCTCCAAAAGGCATAATAAGGAGATATCTTTATGGGACAGGCGGTTACGATTATTATTCCTTTTGGGACAAGCCAAGAGAGACCATATATTGATGAAAGAGTCAAAAATAAAGTTTATGAATTGAAAGGAATTAATGATATTGAAGTTATATTTGTTGAAGGTTTTTCATCAAAACAAAATCCTAATTTAAAAGAGATAATTGAACAAAATGGGCATATTTATTATAAAGATATAGAACAAACAAGATTTAGTCAGGGAATGTGCAGAAATCTTGGTGCATCATATGCAAGTTGTAATGTATGTACTTTTTTAGATGTTGATTATTATATATCAAAAAATTCAATAAAAAAACTATTACAATTAATAGAAGTAAAACAAATAGATAAAAATCCAAATAGATTTTTGATATTACCTTGTGTTTTCTTGACTGAAAACGGAAGCAACTGCCTTCTAAACCAGGATAGAGAGAAATGGGACACCTTGGTTCAATATGACGTTATTTCTGAAAAGAAAAACTTATCACGTTTTCTTGCTCTCAGCTCAAGCTCTGTAGTCATAAACAGGCATAAATTTCTAGAACTTGGGGGTAATGATAAGACATATATTGGGCACGGGTATGAAGATTTTGATTTTTCCATGAGATTGTTTAAATCTTGTGGTAATATTGAATATATGCCTAAATCTATTCAATTCGATGCTCGCTCATGGACTTTTACTGACTATAAAGGATTTAGAGCATTATTATCAGTCCCTGGTTTTGAGGCCCTATTTTATGGAATATATCTCTATCATTTTTATCATATTGAACCAAATAACAATGGGTATAATGATAATAAAGAAATAAATCATCAAAAATTCTATTCTCGAATTGAAAAATATAAAATTATGTCAGATGGACCTGATCCTCTTTTACATTTTACAGCATTTCAGAAAAGATGTTTGATATTTACTAAAGAAAATTCATCACCTTATAGGTCCTTAAGAGGTGTTATTCCATATATTGGAAATCTTATTTGTAAGAATGAAGATTCTTTTTTTGAAAATGATAAATTTGATAATACATTTTTTGAAAAATATTTACAAAAAAACAGAATAGACACAATAATATTTCCAAATCCTTATGGAAATGAAAAAAGATTAGAAATATATAACTATGTCAGAACTGCTGGTCTTTCATATTTATGCTATGACCGTGGAGCTCTTCCTGATTCGTGGTTTTTAGATTCAAAAGGATTTAATTATGATTCTACCTCTTACAGCGAAGATATTTGGAATAAAGAATTAACCAATGAACAGATTGATATTGTTAATAATTATATAGAGCAAATAAAAAAATCTGATAATTTTCTTGAATCGCAAGGAAGTAAAATTGATAGCTATGAACTAAAAAAGAAACTTGGTATTCGAAATAAAAAGATTGTATTTATTCCATTACAAGTTGAAGATGACACAGTAATAAAATATTTTACCGAGCATCCTTTTGATTATTATGGTTTTGCACAAATAGCAAACAATGCAGCTATAAAACTAGACAAAGAGGATTGGGTTTTTGTTGCCAAGCAACACCCATTAATGAAAAATTTTAACAAATCGCAATATCCTAACTTGATTTTTGTTCCTGACGATACAAATATAAACACATTATTAGATATGTGTAATATTGTATTGACAATAAATTCTGGCGTTGGCGTATATGCAATGATATTTGAAAAACCATGCATTATCACAGGAAATGCATTTTACCAATTCAATGGGATAAATATCAGAGTGTATTCAGAAGACGAAATCATAGAATATATTCGCAAAGAAGACTTTCAATTTAATAAAGACAAAATGACAAAATTTATTTATTATCTTTATCAAAATTTTTATTCCTATGGTAAATCTTATTATAAATCAAAAGAGGAAAATAATCGTATTAGAAGAATTGTCAATTATATAGACTTTTATCGTATAACCATAAATGGAAATACTTATCTTGATGCAAATGATATTACAAAACTAAAATACAAAAAAGATACATTATCACTTCGTCCATATATATCCGATATTCAAAAAAAGATAGAAAATAATGAATTGAAATCACCTGCAAAAACATCACAGGAAAAACATATTATAAAAAATCAAAATATAAAAAAAGAAGTACAATCTTCAAAAATTAAACGTAAAATAAGAAAACTATTTAGAAATCCAAAGTTGTTTTTTGTTGATATGTTGAAGAATAGGCCAAAATAATTTTTACATATAAAAACAAAACAGTTAGGAGGTTAGCGTGCAGACAGACAGACAGACAGTAGATATACCTAAGAGCACTAAAGGAAGAAAAAAGATAAGATTAGAAATTGTAGATAATTCTGCAAATATTAATATTGGTGAGAATTGTAAAATTGATAATCTCTATATATATGCTGCAAAACAATCAAAAATAATAATTGAAGACAATTGTCAAATTTCAGGAGAGTTGCGATGTGGATTTAAGTCAACGATAATTGTACATAAGAATACAACTTTTGCATCTAATGTTCATATGACAGCTTATGAGAATACGTCTATATTAATTGATGAAGATTGTATGTTTTCTCATAATGTTATTATCAGAACATCAGATGGTCATTATATATTTGACGAACAAAACAATAGAATTAATCCATCAAAATCAATAAAAATAGGAAAACATGTATGGGTATCAATGAATACTACAATATTAAAAGGTGTTACAATTGGTGATGGAGCTGTAATTGGCATTGGAAGTATTGTTACACACGATATAGATAGTTGTTGTATTGCTGCAGGCATTCCTGCTAAAATCATTAAAAAAAATATTCATTGGAAAAGATGATTATCTTTGAAAATTTATATTTTACATTTGTTTATATAATAAGATGTTAATTAACATTGTAATCGACCTTTAGGGAGGATTGTATGGAGAGTATGACAATTCAAAAATAAAAATATTTATTCACAATGGGGGGGGGGAATGCAATTATATTTAAAGAAAAATTAAAGGTAAATAATCTAATTATAAATTGTTTTGGAGATAATAGCTACATAGAAATTGGAAAAAAATGTTCCTTAAATGGGATTATAAGGATATCTACAAATTGTAAACTTATTATTGGTGACAATCTATTGTCAGATTATAATAATAGATATTTTCTTGGAGAAGAAACCTCACTAATAATAGGAAATGATTGTATGTTTTCTGGAAGGATCACATTTCGCACAGATGATAGCCATGCGATTTATGATGTAATGACAGGGAATCGTATAAATATAGCAAAAAATATAACCATTGGCAATCATATATGGATTTGTGAAAATTGTACAATATTGAAAAACACAATTATTCGTGATGGCTCTGTTGTTGGAATGAATATTCTTCTTTCAAGCTGTATTATTGCAAATAATAGTATTGTATGTGGATCACCATATAGATATATCAGATATAATATCGCATGGGAAAAACCATATGTCAATGGGGATTTATTTAAAAAAGGTTTAATAAAGTCTCAATATTGGAGAAAAACAGAGTTTGAATAGACAGGTAAGCTCATAACATCTTTTTAGGTATTACTCCATGCTCAAGTATTTTTCCTCCACCCTGAAACGCAATCAGTCCCTGGGGACGTTTCTGACGCGGGAAAGTCAAGTTGCCGGTATGGTGGTAGTAGGCTGGGGCCACAAGCCCACAGCGGGCAAGGCCCGTCGCTACGCCGCCCAACACAACCTACCTTACATCGCGCTGGAGGACGGCTTTCTACGTTCCCTTGACTTGGGCTGCAAGGGAGCGCAGCCGCTCTCTCTGGTGGTGGACCATACGGGCATCTACTACGACGCCGGGGAGCCGTCCGACCTGGAGAACATTCTCAATGCTTCCGGCTGGGAAACGCCGGAGCTGTTGGATTCCGCTCGGCGCGCCATGCGGGACATTATCCAATATAACCTGAGCAAGTACAACCATGCTCCTGATGCGCCGGAATGGATATGGGGAGACATAGCGGCTCCCCGTGTGCTTCTTCTCGACCAGACCGTGGGCGACGCCAGTGTCGCTCTCGGCGGCGCGGATGAAGCTACGTTCCGCACAATGCTGAACGAGGCATTAGCCGCGTACCCACTTGCCCATGTCTGGATAAAAACGCACCCGGATGTCATTGCCGGAAAAAAACGCGGCTATCTGACAGACTATGCCGCCGAACGCGGTGTCAGGGTCATCGCTGCGGACTGCGCGCCACTTTCCCTTCTGGCCGGTGCGGACGTGGTATACACAGTCACGTCGCAGATGGGTTTTGAAGCTCTCATGCTTGGGAAGGAGGTTCACTCCTTCGGCATGCCGTTCTATGCCGGATGGGGGCTGACCAGAGACAGGCAGACCTGCTCACGCCGCCAGCGGCAACGAAGCCTTGAAGAAGTCTTTGCCGCCGCCTATCTGCTCTATGCCCGCTATGTGAATCCCATACGCGGCGAACGCTGCGACATTCATGATACTATCGGCCTGCTGGCCGAACAGCGCAACCAGAATGAGAGCAACCGTCGCTTTCACGCCTGCGTGGGATTTCGCTGGTGGAAGCGGCCTTACGCAAGAGCTTATCTGCAATCCACTGGAGGAGAAACGGAATTTTTTCGGGACGGAAAACGTGCCGTCCTTGTGTCTTGGGCTCAGGGCGGTGAAATCGTTGCATGGTCCTCCGGCGTGGATGCATCGCTGCAAGAGGAGTGCGACAACACAGGCGTGACGCTGGCACGCATGGAAGACGGCTTCATCCGATCCGTGGGCTTGGGATCGG
Organism: Candidatus Bilophila faecipullorum; assembly: GCA_944326695.1. Classification (GTDB taxonomy): domain Bacteria; phylum Desulfobacterota; class Desulfovibrionia; order Desulfovibrionales; family Desulfovibrionaceae; genus Bilophila; species Bilophila faecipullorum. Next base: position 6,998 of record CALVEZ010000015.1, read on the forward strand.
ATTTCAACTGGCCCTATTCACTGGTGGTGGACAGAAAAGGGATTTATTACGACCCGTCCCGGCCCAGCGAACTTGAAGATATCCTCAGCGCCATGCCGGAACATCCTGATCGTAACGCACTACTGGAACGTGCCGCCGCCCTGCGCACGCTGATTATGAACAAAGGGCTGACCAAATATAACACGGGGTTCCGTGCCGCTCTGCCGCCCAAATTTCCAAAAGGGAAAAATATCGTACTTGTGCCGGGGCAGGTGGAAGACGACGCCTCCGTGCGCTGCGGCGGTTTCGGCATGAGCAATCTGGATGTGCTGCGGGCCGCACGGGAAGCCAGGCCCGACGCCTTCATCATCTACAAACCGCACCCGGATGTGGAGAGTGGAAACCGACAAGGCGCGATTTCCGATGCCGAAGTTCTGCGCCACGCGGATATCATACTCCGTGATTTCCCTATGGGCCGCCTTCTGCCTCTGGTTCATGAGGTACATACCCTGACTTCTCAGACAGGCTTTGAAGCTTTGCTGCGCGGAGTCAAAGTGATGACCTACGGTGGACCGTTTTATGCGGGATGGGGTCTGACGGAAGACAGACAATCCTTTCCTCGCCGCAAGGCTCGACTGACACTGGATGATCTGGTGGCCGGAACCTTGCTGCTCTATCCCTCCTATTACGACTGGCAGACGGGAAATTTCTGCCGGGCGGAGGATGTCTGTTGCCGTCTGCTTCAGCCGGACGGCCAGATGCGGGGGCGTGTCTGGGCGCGACTTGCCTCTGTCGTGCGTGGCTTACTGCGGAGAATGTGACGATGAGCACCCATCTCTTTCTTCAGGGGCCGCACGGTCCCTTTTTTCGTAGGCTTGGTCGGGCGTTAACCCGACGTGGGGATACTGTCATCCGCGTCAACTGCTGTGGCGGCGACGTGGTGGACTGGCCCTGGCCCCATACCCGTCTGTTCCGGAAAAAGGCCACTGGCTGGAGCGCCTGGATCACCAGACTCATGGATGAAAAACAGGTAACGGACCTGCATGTCTTCGGGGACTGGCGGCCCCTGCACAGGGAAGCCGTTCTGCTGGCCAAAGTCCGGGGCATCCGGGTCTGGGCCTATGAGGAAGGGTATCTGCGACCGGACTACATCACAATGGAACAGGGCGGCGTGAACGGTCTTTCCTCCCTGCTGGGCACCAGAGAAGGCATGGTGGAATTTGCCGCCCGATGCCCGGACGTTCCTGAAGCCCGGAAAGTCGGCAATCCTCAAACCGTCAAGACATGGCGGGCCATCGCCCATTATGCGGGCACCATCTTTCTCTGGCCGCTGTTCCGGCATTTTCAGACCCACCGTCCACAAAGCGCCAGCCGTGAGGTCTGGGGCTGGTTTCTGCGCGTGCTGAGCCGTTCCGCACGGAGAAGGCGTTCCTCTCAGGCCCTTCGGGCCGCGTACCGCTCCCATGCCCCGTACTTCCTCTTTCCCCTCCAGCTTGACGCCGATTCCCAGGTACGCCGCTATTCGCCCTACAGCGGCATGAAGGAGGCCATTGCCTGCGTGCTTTCATCTTTTGCCCGAAGCGCCCCGCCGGATATCCATATCATCATCCGCAATCACCCGCTGGATAACGGCCTTATCGACTATGCGGGCTTCATTGCCTCATTCGCTACGGCCTGTGGCATCAGCGACCGGGTACACTTTATCGAGGGCGGTAAGGCGCACCAGATGATGGACAAAAGCCTCGGTGTGGTGGTGCTGAACTCCACAATGGGGATTTCCGCCTTACGCCAGGGTAAGCCGGTATACTGTGTGGGCACGTCCATCTATGCTATGCCCGGCCTAGCGGTGAACAGCGCGGAAATGCCGCTGGACGCCTTCTGGAATGCCCCGCGTGGACCGGAGGATTCCGCCTTGGCGGATTTTGAGCGGGTTCTTAAGGCCCGTGCCCTGGTCAACGGGAATTTTTATACCCACGAAGGCATCAGTACGGCCGTTGTCGGCGCTCTGCAACGGCTGGACGGCGACCCAAGTATGTTATGAAAAAGATTCTGTTTAAATACAGTATCCGGCTATTCGTTATCACAGTGAGAGCAGCGCGGCGACAGGGTCGAAAGTTTTTTCCATTTGCTGATCGCAGGAGCAATTTCCACTCGCCATCGTTTGACAAGCCTGACGGCATGCGCATCATCCGGCGGACAGGAATACATATCGTGAGGAAGACATTTTCCAGAACATATGATGCCCCAGAGAACAAGTCCTGTGCGCTTCTCAAGTGCGGGGGCGAGAGGCGTATCGGCTTGCCGCAAAGCGGACCGCATGCTTATCTCTGAGCCCAGGATTCACATCTGAGGCCGTCAATACGTTCAAACTCACGCAGATTATGGGTAATCAAGGTACAATTTCTTGCCAGGGCCACTGCGGCTATCAGCATGTCCATGCCCCCGATGAGTGTGCCCCGCCGTTCCAGCATAGCCCGGATACTACCGTAGATCTGAGCCGCCGCCATATCAAAAGGTACAATCTCCAGAGGAAGCAGCAAGGCCTCCAGCGCTCTGGCATTTCTCTCCCGTGAGGCGCTCTTTTCCACGCCATAGTGCAGCTCGGCCACGGATATGGACGCAATGCCGATTTCACCGGGAGCGTATGCGGCAAAGCGTTCACGCACTTCAGGCGGATTGTTCTTGATAAGATAGATGCAGATGTTTGTGTCCAACAGCGCGGTTATCATAAACTGTCGCGTTCCTGTATCTGCGGTTGACACCTGTCCTCCATAAAATCGGGAGAGAACTGCTCCAAAGCGTTGAAAAGGGTTTCCCAAGGCGCATCAGGTGGAAACAGCACCACGGCGTTGCCGACCTTTTTGATGGCCACCCTGTCGCATGCGAAGCGAAATTGCCGGGGCAGTCGGACAGCCTGGCTTTGACCGTTTTGAAAAATCTTAGCGGTTTCCATATCCGCCTCCTTAGTATAGATTTTAAATATATATTTTCTCGTGTATCGTCAATAGTCTTCATCGTAACCGGAAGGTTGAACGTACCTGCCTTTCGCGCCTTTCATGTCTTATCCGTTCCCGCTCCATTTCCTCGGCCTCACGATTGAGCTTCTGAATCTGCTCCAGATTTGGCTGGACTGAGGCGATGTCGATGTCTCCGGCCACGCCGAAAGCCTGGCCGACAATCCGATGATCGTAGAAGACCTTGATGTTTTTCTCGCGCAGGGTGGACGGGGCGGGGCTGTGTCTCGAAAGCTCTTCGGATACTTCGGCCTTCGTGTATCCGGCGCAGCGCAGATACAGGGCCGTCATGTAGTCCAGACGCGACCGTGCCAAATGCATATCGGAAAAACGTCGTTTCACCATTTCCCGATAGGCAGGGAAGGGAGCGGCCAATGCGCCTGTCCTGGGAAACTCGAACGGCCTGACCCGCATGTCGGGCGTAATCCGCCGTCTGAACCGCCACAGACTGGCTAGGCGCGGACTTCGTTTGCCGAGCCAGTGCTTGAAGCGTCTGACAGGCGGAATCTTACGCGGGGGCAAGTTCTGTCGCGCCTGCGCTGTTTCTTCTTCCTGCTTTTTCAGGCAATGCCGGGCGATGTTCAGGACGGAAAGCTCGTGCCGGGCCAGAGCGGCAAGGGCCGAATCCCGCCGCGCGTGTTGTCGCTCCTTTTCCTGCCGCATGTTTTCAGCTTCCCGCCTGCGGACCACCCGTCGTTCCTCAGATGCTTCTTCCCGTTCTTTTTGATACTCCCGCCATTCTTCGACGCACACATGTCTGACCGGCTCCGGTTCCATCTTCGGCGCTTCCTCCGGATATTCTCCCTCTTCATATTCCCCAAGCCGCTTGCAAAGGTTTGCGAAGCCGAATTTTCTGTCCACAGAGGACAGTTTGACCTCAATCTCTCCCACGAAAACGACCGCGCCGGAACCTTTCTTCTTGAACCGCAGCCCGGCACGGGTCAGTCCTTCATGCAGATCCTTCCATGTGCGGGCGTTTGCAATGATGGCGTGTCCCCTTTCTTGAGCGATGCGTTGCGCCGATTTCTCGCCCGTGGCGTTTTCAAAGTCCTCCGCTCTGGAGTCGGGCTTGACCTGTTTCAGCTGGCGGTTGCGGACAATCTCGCCTTTTTCGTTGACCCGGTAACGGGCATGGTCTTGGCTGGCCCATCCCTGCTTGTGCTCAATTTCCGCCACAATCCTGTGTGCCGCCTCGATGTCGAATCCCCGGTGCGGCTGAATCACTTTTTCCGTGTAGGGATGCGTCCGGTTCACGACAATGTGGATGTGGAAATTTCCCGTATTGCCGTGCGCAGCGACAATAGCCTGATGACCTTTCAGGCCCATGCGCTCCAGAAAAATATTCACCGCTTCCTGCACCTGTTCATGGCTGGGGATTTCATTTTCCTGCCATGACATTGCCCAGTGACTGACGGGCATCCGACTTTTGATGGATTCCTCGGACAAGGCAATCATTTCCTGTTTCCACGCCGCCGTGGTCGTGGTCAGGAAATTCATGCCATAGGCATAGAGCCGTTTCTGTTTGCCCTCTTCGTCCTTTTGAGCCAGTACATAGTCCACCAGCCCACCGATCATGGCGGCTTTGGTTTTGCTGAGATTGGTGCGCTGCAATTTTTTCAAAATCATGCTGCTTTGCTCAAGGCCTCAATAGCAAGCCGTATCGCTAGAAGCGCCCGGTTCATTGCTTCAAGGTCTTCCGGCCTTCCCGCCGCCCTGACGGTTTCAAAATGATGTTTGAGCAAGCCCCCAAGCCGCCGCAGTTCCCGGATGGTTTGGCCGTCCGTTTTTGCGACAATGGGCCTGCCGCCGAAGAACAGCCGCCGCATATACTCGGAAACAGAGATTCCGGCTGTTGCAGCCTGTCGGCTCAATCTCTCGTCTTCTTCGACGGTAAGCCGGAGCGTCCGCCGCTGCTGAAATCGTGTTTTCCTACCACTGTTTTTCTTCATTGTCTTTTTGCCTTTTGCGAAGTGTGAGAAGCGAAGCGCCGAGCACTCGCCGGAGTCCAGAGGCAGAGCCTTTGGCAGGTTTGTGGCTGGCGTCAGACAGCTACCAACCTGTAAAGATGAACACCCGACGCGGTTTGAAACCGCTTCATTTCTTTTTCCAGCGTGTATCCACGCGCTTTCTTCTCTCTCTTTTGCGGCAAGCATAGCTGAAATTTTGTGATGGTTTCCAGAGAAAAAAGCAAAAAGACCATATTATATTTCCATAAACAATATATAGCGATGATGTTTTACTTTTAAATGAAAAAAATTTTTCATCCATACATGTGTAATACGGTCTGTAGTTATATCGTATAGTACGATATTATCCAGAAATTTAAATTGAATATAATATAATATGCGTGGTATGAGAAAGGGGAATGCCCATTTCTCTAACAGATATGTAAAAGAAACAATCGACTATGGCAAAAGCGCAACGCTACTCAATGGAGCAGATAGAGAACGCCAGAAAAAAGCTCCGCAGTCTGGCCGTCAAAAGGGTCGGCAAAACGCGCGCGGAAGTGGCCGGACTGCTGGCCGGGGAGATTCGCAAGGCCGTTGAACAGGGATACTCGCTGCAAGAAATTCGGGATGTGCTCGCTCAGTCCGGAGTTCAGGTTTCTCTTGCCCGGATGCGGAACTTGCTCGACGGCTCGGATGAAACGGACAGTGACGCGGGAGAAGGTAAAGTTCAAAACGGCATCCACCTTGAGGCGTCTCAAGCTGATGTCGTCCCGGAAACAGGAGCGGATTCTGATGAAATCCGACAGGAGGAGGTACGGCTATGACGCGAATCACGCCTGTCCAGCTTACTCTTTTTACCCTGCCGAATCTTTCTGTTCGAGCGTACAGCTACAAAAGTATTGAAAACGGGCTGTACCGGATAGTGACGCGGAAAACGCGAACCGGGAAAACGACCTGACAAAGTGCCGCTGTGCTTTTTGGACCTGACTAGCAGGAGGCTATCGCGGCATATATCCGTGAAGCGTTATGGTGACGGTTTTCAGTTTGGTGGAAGTCGAAACAGAAACGGCGCGGCCAGGATTCATGTCCCGGTCGCGCTGTCTTTTGGGAATAGGTCGGATATACAAGGTGTTATGTGGCCCGTACTCGCGAGGTGCGTCTTTCCACTGAAGTCCATGTTTTATGACGTAAATGATCCCGCTGAGTACTCGACATTTATTGAATGACACGACACTAGCCAGATGTGTCGTCTAGTCTGCCTGCCCTTTGGCCATATGATTAGAGAATATCCTCTCAGCACGAAGGCCATTAACTTAGGGCAGACGCATGTACCTTCTAACCATCTTGAATCATTAGCTACAAATAATAACTAGCTATAGTTATAGAACAATAATTTCAAGTAGTTATCGAATTAGATGCGTCTGACCTGGCCATTAATTTTGTAACTATTGACAGCCGGCTTCCTGTGATTAGATTTAAATATATAATTTTTTAAGAAGCGAATTTGCGACTACGGCTCTATCACAGAGTATACCTATAATTCTCACAAGAATAAGGGAGGTCATATGTCTGCCAAAATTACATTCTACCCATTAGGCAATGCGGATACTGCGTTGATTCACCTTGCTGATAGTCGTCTCGTTCTGATTGACTTCGCGAATATGGGAGATCCATCTAACAAAGATGATAAACGGTGTGACCTGCCTACCTACTTAAGACGTGCGTTGAAAGACGCCAACAAAAAAATTTTTCTGTAGTTTGCTTTACTCATCTTGACACAGACCATGTCAAAGGCGTGAAGGATTTTTTCTGGCTCGAATATCTCCAATCGTCTCAGGTCGAAGGACGCCCGAAGATCGAAGAACTTTGGGTACCCGCATCAGCCATAACCGAAACTGGTGTTGAAGACGACGCATGGGTTGTTCGTCAAGAAGCACGTTATCGGTTAAAAAAAGTAAAGGAATCAAGGTGTTTTCTAGGCCTGAGGCATTAAAGGCATGGCTTTTTGAAGAAGGATTGACTGTTGAAGAACGCAAGAGTTGCATCGTGGACGCGGGGCAAACTGTTCCTGGATTCTCGCTAGACAGTTCATCTGCGGTTGAGTTTTTTGTTCACTGCCCCTTCGCTTGGCGTACTGATGAACGCGGGCTTGAAGACCGGAATCAGGATTCAATTGGCTTTCAAGTCACCTTCCGAGAAGGAGGTAACGACACCCATGCTCTCTTCGCCTCGGACGTAGAATCAGAGACTCTTTCCCAAATTGTTACTACTACTAAACGACATAATCGCAAAGATCGATTGCTTTGGGATGTGCTGAAACTATTTCATCACTGTTCTTATAAATCTCTTGACAAGGACAATAAAGGAAAGGATGAAACTGTCCCTACCCCTGATGTCAAATGGCTTATTGAATGCCAAGGGAGAGACGGCTGTATTGTCATTTCGCCAAGCAAGCCTATCCCAAAGAAGGGTACGGAAGAAGATAAAGACAGGCAACCTCCACATCGTCAAGCAGCAACTTACTACCGTCGTATCACCGATGAAAAAGGTGGTGTATTTAGAGCAACAATGGAATACCCCTCCATCTATGCTCCAAGGCCTTTCACTGTCGAGATTACTAACTTAGGCGCAAGGGTGGTTACCGCAGTAACAACCGCTATTGGTACCGCCACTTCGACCAGTTCTAGAGCAGGGTAAAGATTTTATGCACCCATGGTTTGTATCGCATGAGGAGATCGAAATTGATAATCTTCTCGTGCCAATGGCTATAAATTTTTCTCAGTTTATTATCCATCATGGTCTTGGTGCAGCGTGCTTAGACGGTGCACGCCGGTTAAAAGAAGGTCATGAACTTTTACTGCTGAGAATAGCTACTGGCCGCCCGCAACGGCCAGCCTATCCTCTTCTACGGGAGGAACCTGTAGGAGTGCTTTTTACTGTGCAAGAAGGCGCTCCCTATGTTATGTCTGCGCGCGAGGACTTTCCCGATACTCCTCATCAAAATATAATACCTCCAGGAACTCCCTTTAGTATTTGTATTGATGATCGTAACTGGCGGAAGCCAGGATAACCTATACTCCGGCGGAACTTCTTCAGCGAATAGTGGTCTGGTTCGAAAAAGCTGGTAAGGGCGAGTTGCACGATGCAAATCAGCCACTTGATCCGTATTTTTTTGGAGAGTCAGGCACTGTTATCTTACCGGGACAAGTTTTTGAGCAGAGTCTTAGTGAAAGATGCGATTTAGTAGTCGTCCAAGTAGATGAGAAATCCAGAACCTTGCGGCTTGATTATGCTAGAACCTTTAACCCCGCGCAACACTACGAAAAGATTCCGAAAATTATTTTTATAACATATGAAATTCAGCCTCAAAAAATGTCTAGGTTACGAGCAGCGCCATCTGATCTTGCTAGCTTACACAAAGAGATGGAAGCCCGAGGGGTTAATCTCTTTGAGAGCCTCGCGAATAAGGTGAGTGATTGGATTTTAGAGGATGATGAATGGAAACAGTTCCGTTTTAATTCTCACCTTGGAATATTACTTAAAATGCCAGTTATTCATCCCGTCACTGGTTTGACTGGGGCGCACAGCATGGTCGCATTCGTAACAAGATGTTCTTTAGGTGATGTGGGAGTTTCTCTTGGGCAACTGGGCAAAAATAATGAAGTTAGCTGTGGTCTTAAATATGTGTTGAATATAAATCCAGATCCTGTTGACTTGTCAAAAGTCAGCAACATTCATCTGGACCCATTCAATGTAACATCAAGCTTTGAACCTTACCTTGCGGCTCGTATGGCTGGACGAGAAAAGTATGATCAGCGAAAGGTAATAATGATTGGCGCTGGTGCAGTTGGTTCACTTGTTGCAAATTCTCTTTTACGTGAAGGTCGTTTTAGCTGGACAATTATTGATGATGATGTACTGCTTCCACATAATCTGTCTCGCCATGCACTTGGAGGAAATGCCATTGGATTTTCAAAAGCGCTATGTTTAAAAATTCATCTTCAGCAGACCATATGCGGCAGCAAAGTAGAGAGTATTGTAGCCGATGCAATGAGTCCAGCTGACAATGCTGAAAATGTTGAAAAGGCCCTACAGACTGCGGATATCATCTTGGATGCTTCTGCCTCTGTACCAGTCAGTCGATACCTCTGTGACCTGTCTGTAGAAGCTCGACGAACCAGTTTCTTTTTTAATCCCGCAGGAACATCTGCGGTTCTTATGGTTGAGGATATTAAACGGACAGTTAATTTGCGAGCTATCGAAGCAGCGTTCTATTCCCGCATTTTGAATGACATCGGTTTAGCAGATTTACTTTTAGTTTCCCCTGAACGTCTTCCTTACTCAGGAAATTGCAGCGCGTTGACGACTCGAATGCCTTCTTCCCGCGCTCAAATATTAAGTGGCCTTATTGCCCAAGAGTTGGGCATCGTTTTGGACAAGACGCACTCCCTTCTAAAAATTTGGCAACTCACAGATGCTGGTACTGTTAATGTGACCAGCTATCAGGTGGAATCTCCTACCAGCTATCAATTAGGTGAATGGAAAGTTCGCCTGCTTCCTCAAGTGGTTGAGCAGATTCAGAGCAGACGACAGGTTAAACTTCCTACAGAAACTGGTGGCGCACTACTGGGAGTAGTGGATATTCCCGCAAAACAAATCGAAGTAATTGCTGCATTACCTCCTCCCCCTGATAGTGAGGAAAGAATCAAGGAATTCGTGCGAGGTACAGATGGCCTTGAGATGATGGTCAAGGATTCTATGGCGCGAACTCTTGATCATATCCGCTACGTAGGGGAATGGCATTCACACCCAAAAGGTTACAGCACTCGGCCCAGTAAAATTGATTTGGGCCAACTCGCTATATTAGCAGAAACTCTGTCAAGTGACGACTGCCTAGGTATTCAAATTATTTCAGGAGATAACGAACTGAATGTAATCTTGTGCAACTTTAAGCCGCCCGAGCGGATTAACACGTAACGTATAATTGTGTGAAATTAAAAAAATGTAATACGACTGCCACATTAAAAATATCAACAGCTTTAGTTTCTTGCACGAATTGAGGAAGCCACAGCACATACCATGGAGATGTATTGCGATCATTCTTCTTAAGAAAATTTTCGAAAACTACAAATTCATCATTCATCTTCTTTTTGTAAATTTATTTCAACTCGTTTTGCGATATAATTAGTTTGTTTTATGTATGAAATTAAAAAAATTGTAAATATAGCAAAACAAATCAATAAAATTTCAAAATTATCAGGGGTTGTTTCGTTAAGCAAAAATATTTCATACAATTTTAAAATATCAAAAGTTAAAAATGTTGAGAGAATAGATGTATATGTATTATTTACTTCACACAACAAAGATATTTTTTTGTCATTATTTTCTGCTTTAACATATGCTTTATATGGAGAAAACTTGATGAATTTAATTTTTTTTAGAATCGGCTCAATAATAATATATCCTATTCTACTTAAAACCATTCCTGTAAAATAAAGAAGAAATGCCGCTATTACTAAATTTGTATCTTCTTTAAGAGGAGCTGTTGAATAGTGCTTCGGTAGATAAGAAAAGATAGCACCAGGAAACAGGTAATTAAATAAATTATATGAATTTATTTTACTCAAGATTTCTTCTGTCACATTAGGCATAGTTCCTTATGATACTTTATCATAATAAAGTCAACTGGCAATTGCCAAAACACTACAACTAGGGCAGGCGTATATATAGCCTACCCTGTTAACAAAGCCCTACCGACTTGACATATGGCACCTTCTGCGGCACCATGTTCCCAATAAGCGGGACATGAAGTCATTAATTTCAATAGCTTGTCTTTCATAATTGGTGGTCCCCGCCTCCACCATCAAATTTTTCCGGCCAAAATCGGATGAATCCCGAAAGTCCATGAGCGGACTTTCGGGATTTTTCTTTTCAGGATTGTCTCAATAATTACCCAAGATTTCGCCAATTTTTGGCACCTTCTGAAGAAGAGACCATTACTGGAAGAAGGTATCCTTGGTATCAAGCGGGGCGCAGGGGAAACGTCGCAGCGCATTTGTTCCCTTCTCATTCATATCTAAAGATGCCGATATCAAAGTTTCATGGAAGGTTCTGTTACCATCAGCAGGTTTATACACTACCATAAAAAAATGTCGGTAAAGGGGATCAGCGTATTGGTAAAATCCTTCGGTGACTTCAAGGGCAGATAGACCCTGTAGACAAGTGTCGCCCCGCGCCGAGCTCCTTAGGTCGTGCTGCGCCCCGCCGGGATACGCGAGGCGGGGCAGGAAGAAATCCCTCTCGATACTGCCGATGGGTGTGCTCCTTTGTACGTTTGCCATCTAAGAGGCAATAACCACAAATCCATAGGAATACTGTCGATTTTCAGGGGTTGAAGGCATTTCAGAATAAGCTATCAAGATGAATTTATTACATTTTCAGGAATATCTGTGCGGGAAAATCTTTTCTGAAGAAAGATTCTTGCTAACAAGTACACTTGAATATATTATTACGTAAGTTGCCAGTGACAGTGCTTCTGTCAAATCCCCCAGAAGTCATGGCGAAGAGCCTGCAAGCCTCTTTTGGTAAGGCAGTGGACAGCCGGCATATACGGACCCATTGTAGATAGCCCAAAACGGACACGGGGTCGCAAGGTGATGGACACGCTTGTTCCACGGGTTCTTCCCGTCTTTTCATCCATCCCGCCTGAGCAGGGTTGTTTCCAACGGCGTTGTACCGGTTCCTCCACTGCCGACAATGCGGCAGGGCTTGCTACTCCACGCCGTCCGGGGGTTCCCATTGTGTGGGCATCACGCCGACAATCTGCTGAGTAAACAGGCCAAGCGTCTACTCCTGCATTCCGCCGTACTCGAAGCCGATCCCCTGAACAAGGAATCATTGTGTTACGGATAAAACATAGCGCTCAGGAACAATGGCGATTCTCTTTTGCGCCCGTGCTGAAGGGAAATCTTGTGCTTTGCCTTCTGGTCTGCCTGCTCATCGCCCTTTTCGGCCTTTTTCAGGCAAAGCAAAATGTGACTTCTGCCGTCCACTCTACCCTGCTGAGCGGCAAAAATCAGATTGCCTACCGCGTGGCCCAGTCCCTGAACCTGCTGGAGTCTCTCGCCGCACAGCCGGAATTCTACGAACCTCATCGGCCTCCAGAGGCAAAGGCGGCGGCCCTGAACGTGATCAGCAAGCAGTTCGGCTATATGCTGACGCATTATGTAGACGCCGATGTCAACGTGCACTCCGTCGGGGAGGAACCGGCGAGTCTGGCGAGCCGCGATTATATGCAGCGCCTTTTCTCCACCGGAAAGCCGCAGGTTACGGACAGTTTCGCGGCCGGGGCCGACGGCGTCACGCTGAATTACACTGTGGCCGTGCCGCTTTTTTACAAGGGCGAAATCGTCGGATGCCTGTTCTGCGCCATCTACTTTGATGAAGTTGAGGACCTGATGCGGGAAATGGCCTTCGAGCCCGGCATCGAAGGAATCCTGATCGGAAGGCGGGGGCAGATCATGTCCTCCACGGAAAAAGACAAGTTGCATTACGGGGACCCTTTCCTCGACGAAGTCCGCGCATCCATCCTGCTGGGAACGTCAAAGGACAAGATTGAAGAGCAGTTGCTGGGCCGCGTTTCGGGAAGCTACTGGAGCATCCGCGGGGCCGACCTTTCCTATGTGGAATATGCCCGCGTGGAAGGCACGGAGTGGGACCTTATCTGCATGGGCAGTCTGTGGGCGGCCTATGCAAAACTTTTCCCTGTCCTGCTGCCCTTCATGGGCCTCGTCGTTCTGGCCTGCGGGGGGCTGCTGTGGGTGATGCGGCGCTATGTCCGGGCGCAGATGCAGGTCGTCGACATGCTGGTGCAGTCCGTGCAGGAGCTGGAGGAAAAGATTTACCGGGACGAGCGGCCTGACAATCTGGATTTCAAGGAGGTGCTCCGGCTGACGAGCACCGGCCTGTCGGACGGGCTGACGGGCGTGGTCACCCGTTCCGTATTCCTGAGCCAACTGAAGGAACAGTTAAAGAACGTCAAATGCCACAGGCTGCTTGCGCTCTGCTTCGTTGATTTGGACGACCTGAAAACCCTGAATGACACCTATGGGCACGGAGTCGGCGACAGGGCGCTGAAAAGCATCGGCTATGTCCTGCGGGAATTTGAGAAGAAGTATGACGGGCTTGTGGGGCGGTACGGCGGCGACGAGTTCATCCTGCTCCTCGATGATCTGGATGATGAAAAGGAACTGCGGGATGTTCTGGATGAACTCGTGCTCCGGCTCCATCTTGATGTCGGGGAACAGAACAACTCCATCCCCATCCATTGCAGCATCGGCGTTTCCCTGTACCGGGCCGAGGCCGGCATCGATACCCTGATTGCCGAGGCGGACGAGTCTCTGTACTTCGTCAAGCAGAATGGAAAAGGGTATTACAAGATATATCAGTCCTGAGAGCGTCCATGAAGTCCAAGCGTTCGCGCCGTTTTCTCCTCCTCGCCGGGGCCTTGGCGCTGATCAGCGTCCTGATGCTTGTTGCCAGCGTTACGCTCAGCAAGCGTTACAAGGCCATACGGGAAAGCGATGCCGAGAGCATCCTGCTTTTCTACCGGGAGACGATCCTCCTCCAGTTGCAGCACCGGTTCAACGTGGCGGAACCTCTCGCCGCGCTCCTTGCCTTCGCTCCCTCCTGTTCCGACTGTTTCGACAGGGCCGCACTGGACGTCCTCAGGGACGAAAACGTCATCTCCGTCATCCTCCTCCGGGGCGACGCCGTCGCCAAGGTTTTTCCCCCATCCTTCCGCCCGGCCTATCAGGGGAAAAAGATTAAGGAACTTCCCTACATCTATACGCTGGCGAAGCTCACGAAGAACCTTCTCGTCGACGGGCCGACGACCCTGCCGGACGGCCAGCCCTGTTTCCTTTTCCTCCAGCCCGTCTTTTCCGGGGACGAGTATCTGGGCGAAGTCGCCGTCGCCTTCCGGGAAGAGTATATACACGAACAACTGAACCTCGAATCGTTGCAGGGCAAAGGCTACGACTATGAGCTGTGGCGGATTTCCCCTCAGACCGGCAACAAGGAAATCCTCACGCTTTCGCGCGGCGTCGATTTTTCACATGCCGTCCGGGAATCCTTTTATCTGCCGAACCAGTGGACGTTGAGCATCCAGCCCGTGGACGGCTGGATATCCTCTTTCGACTATGCGGTATGGTTCGGCGGATGCGCGCTGCTGGGAGGGCTGCTGTTCGGGATCGGGTACGCGCTCATGCGGATTTTCCTGCTGCGCGAAAAGCTGCGCGCGGCTTCGAAGGTCGATCCGGTAACAGGGCTGTACAACCGGACGGGCTTCATCGACCGGCTTGACGGCTGGATAGGCTCCGGCACAGAAGCGTTCGGGGTGTTCCTCTTTATGATCAGCGATTGCCAGCGCATATCGAGAACAGTGGACAACACGCAGACGATGGCGTTCCTGCGGGGGGTGCCGGGGCTTTTCGCGAAATACATCAAGAACGACTATCTCGCGGGGGTCATGGGAGACGGCTGTTTCGTTGTTGCGGTGCGTGAAGGAATGACCGCCGAGCAGATGTCCGATCTGGCGCAGGGGCTTTCGCTGCAATTGCTCTGGAAAGTCAACCTGAACGGGACGAAAGTCTTCCTTGAGGCGCAGTACGACTACCTCGTCTACCCGCAGGGCGGGAAGACGGCGGAGGAACTGCTCAGGAACCTCTTCAGCCAGTTCTATGAACGGCTCCAAAGCGAATCGCCGCTCCGTTCGCTGTCCGAAAAGTGCAGGCTGCTGGTCGAAGGACAGACGGACGTCACCTTCAACGATTCGTCCAATCTGGACATCATGCAGCTCTCCATGGCCCTCAACCAGTACCGCAGCCATGTGGAGCAGCTCGCCTATTATGATCCGGTGTACGCCGTGGGCAACCGCATCAAGTACCTGCGCGACGTGAACATGCTCATTTCCTACAACAAGAAGCGGCGGTTCAGCCTGTTCTGCATCGACATCAGCTCCTTCAGCAACTACAACGACCTCTTCAACGTCCAGACCGGGGACGCCATCCTGCGCGAGGTTTCCGAACGCCTGAAAGGGTCCTTCGGTGAATACATCTACCGCATCAGCGGCGACGTTTTCCTCGGCATCGGTTTCCAGGAGGAACATCCCGAGGACGTCGCGGGCCGACTCCGCGAGGTGCTGGCGATGCCCATTGAGGCGGGCGGCTCCATGTTCACGATCAGCGTCAACATCGGCGTCTGCACCTACCCCGTGCACGCCGACACGCCGGAGGAACTGCTCGAACGGGTTCAGGTCGCCTTGCGCTACGCCAAACGGCAGGGCGGCACGGTCATCTACAACAGCGCGCTGATGCGGCTGCTTCGCGACGAGGCCGCTATCCTGCGGCTGCTGGAAACCAGCCTGAAAGATGGGACGCTGGAAGTCTGGTACCAGCCCCTCATGAACCTGCACACGGGCACGTTTACGGCGGTCGAAGCCCTGCTTCGCCTGAGGGATGCGCAAGGCGGGCTCCTGCCCACGGATCAGGTGATCGCCATTGCGGAACGGAATGGCCTTGTGGTGCGCATCGGCGAATACGTCCTGCGCCGGGGGTGCTCGTTCATGCGGCGGGCCGGGCTGGGCCTCGGACTGTCAAGGGTGGGGATCAACCTTTCGGTACAGCACTTCGTGGTGGAAAACTGCACGGACGGCATCCTGAAGGCGATCCGGGAAAGCGGCGTGGAGCCGGATGTCGTCTCGCTGGAGATCACTGAGACGGTGCTCATCCAGTCCTTCGACAAGATCAAGGACATTTCCATGCGGCTGCAAAAGGCCGGGCTGCGCATCGCGCTGGACGACTTCGGGGCGGGGTACAGCAGCCTGAACTACCTGTCCCGCCTCCCGGTGGACGTATTGAAGATCGACCGGGGGCTGACCGGCAGCGTGATGGATTCCCCGAAGCAGCACGCCTTGTTAAAGGCCATCGTCGACATGGCCCGGATCAACGGCATGGCCATCGTGGCGGAAGGCGTAGAGACGGCGGAGGTTCGGGATATTGTCCAAGCTTCCGGTGTGGACTACATTCAGGGCTTTTTCTACGCAAAGCCCATGCCGGAGGAAGAACTGATCCTCAGGTTGTCCACTTTCCAAAAAATGTAACCATTCCCCTCCAGAAACTCTTTCCCAAAGACCCATGAAGCCCTAAAAAGGTTCGTGGGCCTTTTCTTTCCAGATAGTTACACTTCCATCGTATCCCGCTTCGTCCCTAGACGAAACTGGACGGCCCCTATTTTTGGGGCAACAAGCCTACCCCCAAAAAAATGGCCCTCCTTGCCCATTTGCTTGGCCTTGGAGACTCCTCATCTCAAAGGATACCACGATAAGCAAAGCCGACAGAAAAAAGTATAAAGGGTATCCCCGGCCTCCCTGCCAAACCATTGTTCGAAGGTCCTGACCTGAGGCGTCCAGGATTTTTCTTTGCGGGGCTGAGGTAGGTCCTTCCATAAAGATGTCTGGCGAGACCCGGCTCCAACAACCGCCTTTTTCACACGGGTCTGAAAACGCGTTACAAAAGAATAGCCTCCCCTGTTCCAGCTTTTTGAATGGCTCCACCGCTGGGACTTTTTCCCTCTTTGGGTATCCGCCTCTCCTCGAAGCGGGAAGCCTGTAAAGGGGTTCCAGCTTTTTGCCGCTGCGTCCCTCCCCTACCCTCCCAGGAAAAGCCCGCTCGTTTCAAATATTATTCTATCATATCAGCCTGTTTTAGGTAATATATTGATATGGAATGATATTATTTCGTTGATTTTATAGACAGATCAGTCTAAAAATCACGCCATGACAGAGCCAGCGCCTCAAGCCAAGGGCCGGGGGCGGCCTCCCAAGGAACGCCGCAACAAGCTGTTCACTCGGGAAACGCTGCTCCATGCCGGAATGGAAGTTGTGACGGAAAAAGGATTTTCCGCCGTGGGTGTCGATGAAATCCTGCAACGGACGGGCATTTCGCGATGTTCTTTCTATTATTATTTCAAGAGCAAGGAAGGGTTCGGCGCGGAGCTCATAGACCTCTACCGTGACGGCATCCTTCAGGAGCTCGAAAACTGCCTTGCCGACGAAAGCCTTCCGCCCCTGAACCGCCTGCGCGCCTTCGTGGGGCAACGGCGACGGGCAATCATGGAAAGCGGTTACCGCTGCGGCTGCCTCATGGGAAAGCTCGCGCAGGAAGTCAATACCCTGCCTGAGCCCTTCCGCCAGCGGATCGTGGTCACGTTCGACGTCTGGCAACAGGCCTTCGCCCGTGGCCTGCGGCTTGCGCAGGAGGCCGGGGAAGTGGCACCTACGCGAGACTGTCAGGAAGAGGCCGCCGTCTTCTGGTACGGATGGGAAGGGGCCATCCAACGCGCCAATCTGGAACGGACGGCCCGGCCCCTTGATCTTTTTACGGACAGGTTCTTTTCCCGCTTAACCGGATAGGACGTCGCGCAAAAGAGCGCAAGGTCCCTCGCTTGCCCGTGTCCTTACAGGACGCCGGGGTCTTTAGTTGCGCACCGCGCATTCGTGCAGCGGCGTCCCCCCTGTACGCCGCGCACGTTTCAGAAAGGAGACGGCACAATGGCTTCTCAGGATTCCGCCAGCTCGCTGGCGACCCAGTCTCTCGGCAGGCTCCTCGTGCGCTTTGCCGTGCCCAGTATCTTGGCCCAGATCGTCAACCTTCTCTACAACATCGTGGACCGCATCTTTGTGGGCAGGATACCGGACATCGGGCCACTGGCGCTGGCGGGGCTCGGCGTCTCCTTTCCCATCATCCTCATTATTTCGGCCTTCTCGTTTTTGGCGGGCATGGGCGGGGCGCCTCTGGCCTCCATCGCGATGGGGCGTGGCGACTACGCCAAGGCCGAGCGCATCGTCGGCGCGTCCTGCATCTTTCTTCTGCTCATGTCCTTCGTGCTGGCGGGGCTGTGCTTCCTGACCATGCGGCCCATGCTGCTCATGTTCGGGGCCAGCGAACAGACCATCGGCTACGCGATGGACTACTTTTCGCTCTACCTGCTCGGCACGCCCGCCGTACAGCTCTCCCTCGGCCTGAACTACTACATTTCCTGTCAGGGCTTCGCCAAGACCAGCATGATGACCGTCCTCATCGGCGCGGCCCTCAACATCATCCTCGATCCAATCTTCATTTACGGTTTCGGCATGGGGTGCAAGGGCGCGGCGCTCGCCACCATTTGCAGCCAGACAGTGAGCGCCGTGTGGATATTCGCCTTCTTCTTCGGCAAGCGCACCCTCCTGCGATTCCGCCGCCGTTACCTGCGGCTCGATTTCAAGGAGCTTACGCCCGTAATCCTTCTGGGTCTTTCTCCCTTCTTCGTGCAGGTGACGGACTGCATCGTCCCCCTTGTCATGAACGCCCAGATGCAGCACTACGGCAACGACTATTACGTCAGCACAATGACCGTCCTTTTCAGTATCGAACAGCTCCTGCGCCTTCCCGTGGATGGGCTGTGCCAAGGTGCGGTACCCATCATGAGCTACAATTACGGAGCCGGAAAGCCCGAGCGCGTCCGAAAAACCTACTTCCTGATTCTGACCTTTTCCTTTGCCTTCACCAGTCTCTGCAGCTGGCTGATCCTGCTTTTCCCTCAGGTCTTCATCCTCCCCTTCACCGACTCTCCCCGGATTATGGACATCGCCGCCCACGCCGCCCGGATATATTTCGCGGGCATGATGTTCATCGGCGTCCTCTATGCCTGCCAGCGCACCTTCATGGCCCTTGGACGGACCAAGCTCTCCCTGCTCGGGGCCATGATGCGCAAGCTCGTGATCCTGCTTCCCCTCTGCATCCTCCTTCCCCGGCTCGGGTATGGGACGGACGGCGTGCTCTGGGCGGAACCCATCGCGGACTTTGTGGGAACCGCCATCGTATTCCTGATCTTCATCTGCAACTTCAAGTCCATGCTCGCCACCGCGCCCGGAAAGAACAACTCCAAATAGAACCTCTGTGATAAAGCCTCCTCTTTATGGACGGCTCCTTATGGATTCCAAGAGGCATCCGCCCGTGGCAGGCGGCTCCTATTCCACATTTCCTCCGTAAAAGGCAGATGCAACCTTGCGTGGGGCCTCGCCATCCCTCCTCTTTAGGTTATTGTAAGAAAGGCAGCTTGGGTTTAGAGTAAGAATCCTTCGCCACGTCCTGCGTTACATGGAGCGAGAGCTTTCTCCCTCTCCGACGGGCACAGTACGTCCCTTTCAGCAGTCCGCCGTGGCAGAGAAAAAAGGAGTGGAGCCGGAAGCGGTTTGTTGCCGTTCTGCGCGTCCGCACCGTTTCAGGGAACCGGGAGGCCCTCTGTCATAGCCTCGATCAGCGTGCATGACGGAGCCTTTTTATTCTTCAGGAGCGATGATGACCTTCCCCGTACTGCGTATTGACGATTCCATCCGGCAGGCTTGGCCGCAGGCCCGTTTGGGCTGTCTCTTCTACTCCGTCGAAGTCCGCCCGAAGGACGACGCGCTCTGGGCCTATCTCGGCGGCACGCTGGCCCCGCACCTGCAAGCCATGCTGGAAAAGACCCCGCTCGCGGAAATCCCCAATCTGGCGGAATCCCGTCAGGCGTACAAGGCCATCGGCAAGGACCCGGGCCGCTTCCGCGTGTCTTCCGAGGCGCTGTACCGCCGCATCCGGCAGGGCAAGGAACTCTATCAAATCAATACGGTGGTCGACGCCAACAACCTTGTTTCGCTCGAAACGGGTTTTTCCCTCGGTTCCTACGATGCGGCGAAAATCGGGGCCGCCATTGAGTTCCGGCCCGGCCAAACGGGAGAAACGTATCCCGGCATCGGCAAATCCGATATTGATCTGGAGCATCTCCCTCTGCTGGCGGATGCCGAGGGAGCGTTCGGCAGCCCGACGAGCGATTCGACCCGAGCCATGATCACGCCCGAGGCCCGGCGCTGTCTCACCGTCATCTTTTCCTTCTCGGCGCGGCCCGCACTTGATGACGCCCTTGCGCTGGCCGTGCGGCGGTTCACGGACTACGCGGGCATACGGGACGTGGAAACGCGCGTCGTGGAATAAGAGGTCCTCAACGGATGGATGGGAGCGCGGCGGCGGACGGCGCGTGCCCCTCCCGCGGGGAGGCCTGCGGGGATGGAGGGGCCTTATCGTGCCGACGGGACGCCGCCCGCCGCAGACAGGACACAGGAGGCCGCCATGTCGCCGCGCTCAACGGAAACGACGGGGTATCTTTATGTATTCGCGGCCGCATTGCTGTGGTCGATGATTGGCCCTTTTTCCAAAAACTGCATTGAGGCCGGACTCTCGCCCCTTGAGGTGGCGTTCTGGCGGGCGGCCCTTGGCGGGGCCTGCTTCTTTTTTCAGATCGCGCGTTGGGGCGGGCTGCGCCTTCCTCTCCGGCACGCCCTCCTCTTCGGTGTCTTCGGCCTTTTCACCATCAGCGTCTTTTACAGTTCCCTCCAGATCGCCATCGAACTGAGCGGCGCGGCCACGGCCATGGTGCTCCTGTATACCGCCCCCGCCTGGGTAGCGGTCTTCGCGCGCGTGCTGTTTCATGAGTCGCTCTCTGGCCGCAAGCTCCTCGCCCTCCTGCTCGCAATGGGCGGTACCGCGCTGGTCTGCTTCTCCGGAGGGAGCCTTGCCGCCGCGCCCTCAGCCCTCGGCATCGCCGCCGGGCTGATTTCCGGCCTGACCTATGCGGCCCATTTCCCCATCTACCTGTGGTGGAAATCACGCTACTCCACGGCCACCCTCTATGCCTACATGCTGCTGGGCGGCGTGTTGGCGCTCGCGCCCTTCGTCGACTTCGCTCCTACCCGCTCCGCATGGGTCTGGGCCAATCTGCTGGCTCTCGGCGTCCTTTCCTCCTACGTCGCCTACCTCGCCTCCTGCCGCAGCCTGCAACTCATCAGCCCGGTCAAAGCCGCTGTCATCGGCAACATCGAGCCGGTGCTCGGAACCTTTTGGGTGTGGCTGCTGTGGCATGAAAACTTTTCGCCCATCGGCTGGACGGGCAGCGCGCTGGTCATCTCCGCCGTCTTCCTCCTGACCCTCGAACGGAAATGACGTCGTCAACAGCATACGAAGCGGCCTCCTGCCTTCAAGACAGGGGGCCGCTTCGTATGCCATAAGCCGATCCGTTCCCCTCCATCTCGGTGCCGAGGGCTGCGTACGGGAAATCGGGCGGATCAAAGGACCGGGCGTCTCTTTGGTCCGTCCGAAAGGGACCTTTTACATCATGATCACGCTGTCCGGCTGGGAAACGCCCCGGGAGGCGGCGGAGGCCCTGCCTGATGCGGGGCTGGCAGCCGTCCCGTGGGATGACCGACATCTGCGGATTTCCTCCGCCAACGCCTCCGACAAGCTCGCGGCATGGACCGCATGGAAAAGGCCCTTGTGCGGCGATGGGACTAGCGTGGCGGAAATGAGCCGCCGCTTTCCGGCTTTTTTCCGCCGCTCCCCGGCCCTGCCGCACGTCTCAACCGATTTGTCGGCTACGAAAAGGCGGCAACGGTGGCCTCGTCGAAAAGAGACGCCAGCGTGCGCCGGACCACCGCCTCGCCCATCTCCCGGCTCGGATGCATCCGGGCCATAAGCTTGATGGCCCATACCTGCATCTGGACGAAGAGGGCGGCCTCCTCCGGCGTAACGCCGGGACGCAGGCCCGGAGCGGCGGCCAAACCGTCCCGCAAGAGGCCCCGGATGCGCTCCATATAGCCTTCCACCGCCTCGGTGAATTCCGGCATATCTTCGGAAATGCTCATGATACTGTTGACCAGAAAGCAGCCCCGCCGTCTGGGATCGTCAAAACTTTCCAGCGCGTGATCCAGCACGGCCCGCACTTGCGCCGCACCCGGCGGCACCGAGGCCAGCAACGTTTCGATGCCCTCCACCGTCTTCTGACCATAGGCGTCGAGCGCGGCCAACATGATGCCCTTCTTGCTGCCGAAACGGGCATAGAGGCTCGGCGCGTTGACGCCCGTCTCCTGTACGAGCGTGCTGACCGGGGTGGCCGCATAGCCCCTCTCCCATAAACATTCAATGATTTCCTGTAACAATACATCCTGATCATAGGATGGGGGTCTGCCCATGACGTCCTCCTTCACCGATGCGCGAAAAAAACCTTGACAAGCACGGCAACAAGGGTATTTTAATGATCATTAAATAAAAAAACAACTCTTTTTTTCCGCCCCGGCGCAACCCTTACCTTCGGAGGAACCATGAAACGCCTTACCGCCCCCTGCCTTGGCCTTGTGATGGCCTGCCTGCTCCTGCTCACCGCCGTCCAGATCACCCCTGCCGCCGACCTCCCCGCTTCGGGAGCCCTCACGCCAGCGCAGGCGCTTGAGGTCATGAAAAGCCTCGGGGACAAGCTCGCCGTCGTCGATGTGCGCACTCCCGAGGAATTCGCGCAGGGCCACGTCCCCGGCGCTCTCCTTCTGCCCGTCCAGACGCTGGAAGAAGAGATGGACAAGGTACCCGCCGACCGGCCCGTCCTGCTCCTCTGCCGTACCGGACATCGTGCCGGCATAGCATACAAGATGATCCGCAAGGCGCGGCCTGATCAAAAAACGCTATGGTTTCTTAAGGGAATCCCCGTCTATGCCGCTGACGGTACCTTTTCTTTTCGTTAAGATCGATGAAAAAACAAAGGACGCAGCATGAACAGGCACTATGACGCTATCATTATCGGATTCGGGAAGGGAGGCAAGACGCTCGCCGCGCATCTGGCCGACAAGGGCCAATCCGTCGCGGTCATCGAACGCTCGGAAAAAATGTACGGCGGGACCTGCATCAATATTGCCTGCATCCCCACCAAAACGCTGGTGCACGACGCCAAGCGCAGCGCCTCCTGCGGGGAGCTGGATTTTCCGGCCAAGGCCAAGGCGTACCGGCGTGCCATCGCCCGCAAGAACGAAGTGACGGCGTTCCTGCGCGAAAAGAACTATAGCATGCTGGCGAACCGTGACAACGTGGACGTGATTACGGGCACGGCTTCGTTCCGTTCCCCGCATGAGGTGGAGGTCGCCGCAGCCGCCGGGACGCTGGTCCTTTCGGCGGACAGCTTCTTCATCAACACCGGTGGGGAAACGGTCATCCCTCCCATTGAGGGCGTGCGCGACAGCCGCCGCGTCTACGTCAGCACGACCATGCTCGATCTTGAGGAGCTTCCCCGCCGCCTTGCCATCCTCGGCGCGGGGTACATCGCGCTGGAATTCGCCTCCTTCTATGCGGAATTCGGGTCGGAAGTGACGATCCTCGAACGCGGCCCCCGTTTCCTCCCCCGCGAGGACGCGGACGTCGCACAAAGCGTGCGCGACTCTCTGGAAGCCCGCGGCGTGTCCATCGTCACCGGGACGGCCATCCGCTCGGTGAAGGACGGGGAACACGACACCACGGTCCTCTATACTGTGGACGGCGAAGAACGGCGCCTCGCCGTGGATGCCGTGCTTCTGGCCACGGGCCGCCGCCCCCATACGGAAGGGCTGCATCCGGAAGCAGCAGGTGTCCGGCTTGATGAGCGGGGGGCGATTGTGGTCAACGAACGCCTGCAAACCTCGGTCCCCCATATCTGGGCGCTGGGCGACGTCAAGGGCGGGCCGCAGTTCACCTATATTTCTCTGGATGACTTCCGCATTGTCCGGGATGCCCTCTCCGGGAAAAACACCCGCTCCATCAACGACCGCGATCCTGCCTACGCCGTGTTCATGGACCCGCCGCTGGCCCGGGTGGGGCTGACGGAAGAGGCCGCCCGCGCCCAAGGGCGGGATGTCCGGGTCGCCGTGCTCCCCGCCGGGGCCGTTCCCCGCGCCCGGGTCATCGACCAAACGGAAGGGCTGCTCAAAGCCGTGGTCGACGCCCAATCAGGGGCCATCCTCGGCTGCGCCCTGCACTGCGCCGAAGCGGGAGAAATGATCAATACCGTGGAAGCCGCCATCCGGGCGGGCAAGGACTATACATTCCTGCGGGACATGATCTTCACCCATCCGTCCATGACGGAAGCCCTTAACGATCTCTTCGGCAAGATCAGCTAGGCTTCCCCGGCAATGAGGCTTCTTCCTCAAAAGGATTTTTTATAACATAGGCCAAGCGTTAAGCTTTTAAGAACCTCCCGCCTAGCGGGAGGTTTTCTTTCCATACAAAAAGGACGAACCTTCCGGTTCGTCCTCCATGTACGCCATTGCTCCCCCCGGTCTTTCCGGGCAAGAGAGCCCGTCCTTAGGAAGCACTCATCCGGGCCTGCCGCGTCATGAGCCCGATCATGACTGAATCCGCCGCGCTGAATATCTTTTCGTTGAACTCGCGGAGGGTAAGGCCCAGTTCGTGGATATCCGGGCTGATGATCCCCTGCGGGCTCTGGATACCCTTGTCTTCGAGGGCCAGCATAGCCGCGACCCACGCCTCGCTCGCCGCGCTGCTGACCTTGAGGCCGCACGATTCCTTGGCCCCGTCGCAGATCATGCCGAGCAGCGTCCCCACCAGCGTGATGGCCGCGTGCTCGGCCTGCCGGGGCGTGCCGCCGTAGAGACGGACAATGCCGGATGCCGCGCCCGCGCCCGCAGCCACGGCGCAGCCGCAGGTCGGGGTCAGCCGCCCCGTATAGGCCTTGATGTAGCCGCATACCAGATGGCTCAGGGCCAACGCTTCGGCCAGCGACCGCTCGTCCGCGCCGAGTGCCTGCGCGGTCACGGCCACGGGGATGACCGCCACAATGCCGTGGTTGCCGGAACCCGCGCTGCTCATGACCGCCACGTCCCCGCCGCTCATCCGCAGGTCCGAGGCCGCGCCCGCAATGGCCTTGATACGATCCTGCAAGGAACCGTCCGTATTGTACTTGGCAAGCGTCTTCCCGATGCCGAGGCCGGAAGGTGCACTGTCGGCGTGGTCGAGGATGGCCATGTTCATCCGGGCCCCTTCCAGCATCTGGGCACCAATGGCGTCGTCAATGCTCATGGCGAGGTCCCACAGGTCCTGAAAACGCAGGGACATGAGTTCTTCCGTCCAGTCGTCGCCCGCCTGCGCCGTGAAAGGCTGCTCGAACACGGTCTGACCATCCGCCACAATCCGCTCGACGTGATCGTGCTTGTGCGCAACCGTGCATGAAACCGTATGCGCCTCGGAGACCAGCGTTACCGTCGCCCACATGGACGGCTTGTCCTGCACCACTTCTTCCGTAATGCGGCCTTCCTCAATGAAGGCTTGCGCCCGCGCCACCGTTTCGGGGGCGAGGCCCTCCAGCGCCATGAGCCCTTTATCCGGGTCCCCCCCCAACGCCCCCAGCACGCAGGCCAACGTCAGCCCGCGCAGGCCGCTCGTGCCGGGGATGCCCACGGAACGCCCATTCTTATAGATGGCTACGGACATGGAAAGGCGGATGCGCAGTACGGCATCCGGCAGATGGCGCGCGGCCACCGCCGCTGCATAGGCCACCGCGCCCGGCTCGGTGCAGCCGAGGGTCGGTTTCACTTCGCTCCGAAAAAACGCATGCAGATTCATAAAGCCTCCGATAACCGCAGATGTGCGGGAAAAAGCGAACAGGACGGTGCGGGAACGGGATGCGCCCGCTGACCACGTGGGAAAGACAGGTCTCCCCTTTCAAGAAGCATTCCAGCGTCATCATCAAGTAACCATGAGAAATCGTTTGTCATTATGTCAGAGGCGTCTTTTTTCTCATCAATACACATTTTTCTCATAAGAATGAGAAAAATACCATACGAAAAAAGCGGCTGCATAGTGCAACCGCTTTTTCCAGCGCCTCCCCCAACACACTTGTTATCCCTGATTCCCCATTTGGAAAGGTCACTATTAAGTCGCTTCATGCAGTCCTTAATAGGCGCATCTCAAAACGCGCTATCCTCTGCACGGATAAAGAAGTGGCTTATAAGACGTTTACGAGGCATAACGGTATCAAGCTTGTGCAGATTGAGTCTGGTATTGCTAAACTTGGGGTCTATCACATTCAGTACATCAACGCTTATCACTTCCGATTGAAAGCCTTCATCGGAAGGTTTAAAGGCATAGCCACCAAGTATCTGAACAATTACTTGGTGTGGAACAATGCTATAATAGAGACTGCCATGACCAGAGTTGGAATTTTGCGACAAGTTTTAAAAGCCGTTGTATTCACACTGTGGCTCGACATAGGTTGTCGACCAGCGGTTCCCGTACCACTTTCAGCATAAGAGCCAGCAACACGAAGTTGCTGGCTCTTCTTGTATGGAAGAAAACCTCCCGCTAGGCGGGAGGTTCTTAAAAGCTTAAAGCTTTGCCTATGTTATAAAAACTCCTTTTGATTTGTTAGCAACAACTCGCGGTCTGGCAACTGCAAGCGGCAACAAATCAAAAGGAGGTCACAATGGGTGACGTTCAAAGCTTAGCTCACACCAAATGGAACTGCAAATATCATGTGGTATTTGCCCCGAAATATCGCAGGCAGGTTTTCTACGGCGAAAAGAAGCGTGAAATTGGTGAGATATTGCGCAAACTATGTGAATGGAAAGGGGTGGCGATTCTTGAAGCGGAATGTTGCCCGGATCACATACATATGTTGCTTGAAATACCGCCCAAGATGAGCGTATCAGGCTTTATGGGCTATCTAAAGGGCAAGAGCAGCCTGATGCTCTATGAACGATTTGGTGATCTGATACCGCAATCGCGAATTTTGGTGCCGTGGATACTATGTGGACACGGTAGGAAAGAACAAGGAAAAGATAAAGGAGTACATACGGAAACAACTTGAAGAAGACAAAGTAGGCACACAACTTTCCCTTCCCTATCCGGGCAGCCCGTTTACGGGCCGCAAGTAACAGAAATGCCAATGCCAGATCGTTATGCGCCTGTTAGGGCGCTGCTGGTAACAGAGCCTTATAGGCGCATATGAAGAACCACCGGCTATGCCGGTGGGTCCCTTTTTGGGGCTTTCCCGCCTTTTTCCGCTTTTTTGTTCCCTTCCTGCCCCCCTTTCTTCCTTTTCCCCCTCTTTTTGTCTCTGTTGAAGCGGGTTTTGCCCGCAGGAGCGCCTTGCCAGTCTCATGGCTCTTGTGTATTTTGAGTTTCCGAGCAAACCGCTTTTGGCGCATGCCCGCAGGTGATTCCGTGCAGTCCCCAAGGACTGTGTTTGTCAGGATTTTTGGACCCACCAAGGAGAGAACATGAAAGCCTTCTATGAACAGGATGCGAATCTGGATTATCTCAAAAACAAGACCATCGCTGTTATCGGCTACGGCAGTCAGGGACATGCCCACGCCCAGAACCTGCGTGACTCCGGCCTCAACGTGATCGTCGGCCAGCGTGCCGGCGGCGCCAACTACGCGCTCGCCAAAGAACACGGTTTCGCCCCCATGTCCGCCGCTGAAGCGGCCGCGGCCGCCGACGTGATCATGATCCTGCTGCCCGATCAGCATCAGGCCCGCGTCTACCGCGAAGACATCGCCCCTAACCTGAAGCCGGGCAAGTGCCTCGTTTTCGCGCACGGCTTCAACATCCACTTTGGCCAGATCGAGCCCCCGAAGGACGTGGACGTGTTCATGGTCGCCCCCAAGGGCCCCGGCCATCTTGTGCGCCGCACCTTCACCGAAGGCGGCGGCGTCCCCTGCGTCTTCGCCGTGCATCAGGATGCCAGCGGCGAAGCCACGCAGCGCGCCCTTGCCTATGCCAAGGGCATCGGCGGCACCCGTTCCGGCGTCATTGAAACGACCTTCAAGGAAGAAACCGAAACCGACCTCTTCGGCGAACAGGCCGTGCTGTGCGGCGGCGTGACCGAACTCATCAAGGCCGGCTTCGAAACGCTGGTGGCCGCCGGCTATCAGCCCGAAATCGCCTACTTTGAATGCTGCCATGAAATGAAGCTCATCGTCGACCTCATCTACGAGGGCGGCTTCGCCAAGATGCGCTACTCCATCAGCGATACCGCCGAGTTCGGCGACTACCGCACGGGCCGCCGCATCATCACCGACGAAACCCGCAAGGCCATGAAGCAGGTCCTGAGCGAAATTCAGGACGGCACCTTCGCCCGCGACTTCATCCTCGAATGCGGTTGCGGCTACCCGAGCTTCAAGGCCCAGCGCCGGATTCAGGCCAACCACCAGATCGAACAGGTGGGCGGCAAGCTGCGCGCGCTCATGCCGTGGCTTAAGAAGTAGTTTTTTCTGATTTGAGTATCTTATCCCCCAAGCTGTCGGTTTGGGGGATTTTTTTATGCGCGGCGCTCAGGGAAGCGGGTGCGGCGCGACACCTTCCCGGCTGGCTTCCGGCTGGAGGCCGGAACAGACTTTATAGGCTTTGGCCTTGGCCCGCAGAAGGAGAGGGGTGAGAGGGAGCCGGGCCTGCGTGTCCACGCATACGCCGAGGTAGGCCCCAATAGGCAGGGCCGTCTGCACGGCGTTCGCCCGGCCCCAAAAGCCTTTTTTCCTCCATGTGGAACTGGGGCCGAGCAGAACGGAACGCGCGGCGATCCGCCCGGAAGGGCACAGGCGCCGGATGAGGCGGGAAAGCGACCAGAAGTTCATGCGCCGTACATGGTGCCCCGGCTGCGGCGGGGTACGGCGCAAGAGGCTCGTCGCATGGTAGAGCGAGAAGCTGTTCATGGTCCCGATGATCACGCCACGGCTCGCCACCCGGAAGGCTTCGGCAAGGACATCCTCGGGGTTTTCCACATATTCAAGGAGGCTCAACAGGGAAACGTAGTCAAATTCCTTGTCGTCGAAAGGCAGATAGTCGGATTTCCCAAGCTGGAAGTCCGCCCGGTTGCCCATGCGCTCGCGGGCCGCCTCGATCAGTTCGGGGCTGGTGTCGAAACCGGTTACGTCAAAACCGTAATGCCAAAGCATTTCCAGAAAGACGCCCGCCCCGCAGCCCACGTCAAGAAGCGTCTTGCCCCGGCGCGGCCATTGGGACACAAGGCGCTGGAAGAGGCTGTTTTCTTGCGAGAGGGCGTATTCCCCTTCCGGAGTGGCGTACCAGTCGTGAAGACGGCGGACTGTTTCGGCGTTCCACATGCGGGCCTCCCCATGATGTTTCCATGTGACGGAAGCCTACACTTTTGCAGAAGGGCAGGGAAGCCCCTTACTCGTCTCCCTGCGCGGCGGGCCAGATGTCGCATTGCCGCGCCGGGGCGTATCCCGCGCGAAACGCCGCTTCAAGATCATCAAAGCGGCGTTGCCTTTTGGGGCTGACGGACGTTTGCCGCAGACAGGAAGGGGAAAAGAAACGGAAGCTTTTGCTGTTGCCGATATAGGGCTGGCGCGCTTCGCGGCTGGACAGGACTTTTTTCCAGCAGCCCTCCCGTTCGTCGAGCGCGGCGCGTTGTGCCGCCTGAAGACGCCGGACGAGCTTTTCCGGGAGATTGCGGTGAAGGTACAGATAACCCATGCCCTTGCGCAAGAGTTCCTCGTTGAGGGAACGTCCGTCGGGCAGGATGATTTCCGCCACCAGCCGCTTGTGGCGATCCCGCGAAGCCCCGGAAAGGGGAAGGACGTTGACGCGCTTGCCCTGCGTCAGGCGCGCGGCGAAGCGGTGGGCCTCCCGTGCGTAGTACTGGGCCGGAGTCTTGCCGGAACCTTTTTCGGGAGTATCTATCCCCGCGAGACGCACCCGTTCGCCCGTATCCAGAATGAGGGTGTCGCCGTCAACGCACTTGTCCACTGTGGCGGGAAAGGCGGAGGCCGCGCCGACGAGAGCCAGCCGGAGTACGAAAAAAGCCGCCCCAACAAGGACGGCCAGGGCAATCTTTCCGGGAAGGCGCATCAGGCGTCCGCAAGCCAGCCGGACAGGGCGTCCACAATCTTCCGGGCCTGTTCCGCGCTGGAAATGTTGAATTTGGATTTCTGGCGGTATTCGCCGCCCGACTTTTGATAGCGACGGATGGCGTACTTGTCCGGGCCGTAGCCGCCGGTTTCCGTGTCCAGTTCCTGATAGCGGAAAAGAATGGTGGTCCATGCCCCTTTGGAGAGGATCACCTTGTCGATTTCCTTGATGAGAATCTGGCCGGACTCTTCGTATTCAATGGTTATTTCATCGGGTGTGCTGCTCATGACGATCCTTTTGCCCGGTCTGCCGCGGGCGTCCTTGGTGCCGGGGCGGACGCGCCCCACGTAGAGAGCCCAATATCGTGTTTTGGAGGGAGGCGCAAGGGTAGTGAATTCTTTTTATCCGTAGCGAGCGGGAGGTTTGGGGAATGTTGAGGGGAACAGCTTGACTTTGATGTTCCAATAGATAAGGTAAAAAGAACTGTGGCTGGCCAACCTTAATCTGTCAGGAGGGAGATGTATGGAGATGAAGAGGATCCTTTGCGCAATCGATCTGATGGATACCATCAATCCCGCCATTGAGCCGGCAAAGATGTTTGCGAAATTGACCGGCGCATCGCTTTCCGTGGCCTATGTGCTGCCTTCGCGTGCGTTTCATGAAATCCAGGTTCCTGTAGAAAAGGAAAGCAGGGATTTGTTCGGAGCGCAGAAAACTTCTTCCCGTAATGATATGATGCAGGCCATCTGGACCCGGGCGCGGGAGGATATGGACAAGTTTTTGCAGGAACATTTCCCCGGTATGGACGCCGAGGGCATCGTCTATGAAGGCCGTCCCGCCGAAAAGCTTGTGGAGATTGCCGACGGTATCGGCGCGGACATGATCGTCATGGGCACCCATGCCCGGGAAGGTCTGGACCGCCTTTTCTTCGGTTCCGTGGCCAGCGAAGTGGTCAGGACGGCCAAGTGCTATGTTTTGACCACCCGTCCCAAGGAAAAGGCCGAATAAGCGCTTTTTCAGGCTGATCGTTCAAGCCCGGCCTTGGTGCCGGGCTTTTTTTGCGGGCATGATTTTTGGCCGGATGCCGCGCCAGCATTGGTTGGAGGAAGGGCAATGCTGTCTTTTTCCTCGCCGTAGCCGTAGGATTACGCTTCTGTGGCCGGCATCAGCGCTCCGGCTTGCATAACAGGACGAAATAGGGCAAAAGGCGGAAAGTCACCTTCCCATGACGTCATTAGACGGAATGGATTCAGCCGCGTCCTCTCCGGCGCGGACGTCCTTTTGTATGGAGTTTTCATGAGCAACGAACCGGATAAGATTATTTATTCCATGATTCGCGTGTCCAAACGGCATGGACAGCGTGAAGTGTTGAAAGATATTTCCCTTTCGTATTTTTACGGCGCGAAGATCGGCGTTCTCGGTCTCAACGGGGCGGGCAAGTCCTCGCTTCTGAAGATTCTGGCGGGTGTCGATCAGGCTTTTGACGGCAAAACTGTTCTCGCCCCGGGCTACACCATCGGCTATCTGGAGCAGGAGCCGCTCGTCAACGAAAGCCGCACGGTCCGCGAGGTCGTCGAAGAGGGCGCGAAGGAACTGGTCGATCTGGTCAAGGAATTCGAGGAAATCAATGCCAAGTTCGCCGAGCCTATGGAGCCCGACGAAATGGACAAGCTCATCGAGCGTCAGGGGCAGGTGCAGGAGCTCATGGACGCCAAGGGCGCGTGGGACCTTGATTCCAAGCTCGAAATGG
Organism: Candidatus Bilophila faecipullorum; assembly: GCA_944326695.1. Lineage (GTDB taxonomy): Bacteria > Desulfobacterota > Desulfovibrionia > Desulfovibrionales > Desulfovibrionaceae > Bilophila > Bilophila faecipullorum. The sequence goes on from CALVEZ010000015.1 coordinate 38,445, forward strand.
CGATGGACGCCTTGCGTTGTCCTCCCGGCGATACGCCCGTTTCCGTCATTTCGGGCGGCGAAAAGCGCCGCGTCGCCTTGTGCCGCCTGCTTTTGCAGAACCCCGACATCCTGCTGCTGGACGAACCCACCAACCACTTGGACGCCGAGTCCGTGGCATGGCTGGAGCGTTATCTGCAAGGTTTCCCGGGAACGGTCATTGCGGTGACGCACGACCGTTATTTCCTCGACAACGTGGCGGGCTGGATTCTGGAGCTTGACCGTGGCCGGGGCATTCCGTGGAAGGGCAACTATTCCTCGTGGCTGGAGCAGAAGGAGAAGCGCCTCGAGCAGGAGGACAAGAGCGAGGACGAACGCCGCAAGACCCTCGCCCGTGAGCTTGAATGGATACGCATGTCCCCCAAGGGCCGCCACGCCAAGGGCAAGGCCCGCATCAACGCGTATGAAGCCATGTTGAGCCACGAAAGCGAGAAGCGCGCCCCTGATCTGGAAATTTATATTCCCGCCGGGCCCCGTTTGGGCAAAAAGGTCATCGAAGCCGTGGGCGTGAGCAAGAGCCTCGGCGACAAGACGCTGATGGAGGACGTGAACTTCATCATTCCGGCGGGTGCCATCGTCGGCATCATCGGTCCCAACGGCGCGGGCAAGACCACGCTCTTCAAGATGCTGGTGGGACAGGAGAAGCCGGATGCGGGCACGCTGACCGTGGGGGATACCGTCAAGTTCGCCTACGTGGATCAGCAGCGCGAATCCCTGACGCCCGGCAAGACGGTCTACGAGCTGATCAGCGACGGTGCGGAAACCATCAAGCTTGGCAACCGGGAAATCAACGCGCGCGCCTACTGCTCGCGCTTCAACTTTACCGGTTCGGATCAGCAGAAAAAGGTGGACGTGCTTTCGGGCGGCGAGCGCAACCGCGTGCACACGGCGCGGATGCTCAAGTCCGGCGCGAACGTCATCCTGCTTGACGAACCCACCAACGACATCGACGTCAACACCATGCGCGCGCTGGAAGACGGCCTCGAAAACTTCGCGGGCTGCGTGCTGGTCGTCAGCCACGACCGTTGGTTCCTCGACCGCATCGCTACGCATATCCTCGCCTTTGAAGGCGATTCCTCGGTGGTCTTTTTCGACGGCAACTATTCGGAATACGAAGCCGACCGCCGCAAGCGCCTCGGCAAGGACGCGGATCAGCCCCACCGCCTGAAATTCCGCAAGCTCACCCGCTGATTGCACGGCACATGCCATACAAGAACATCCCGAAAGGCCTTCCTCTCGGGATGTTCTTGTATGGTGCGGCTTCGAAACGGACGGGGAGGGCGGGGCTCCGCCCTCGTGGAAACTCGAATCGTCTTTCTCCGGCCTTGGCCGAAAGGCGTCACGGATGAAAAAGGAAACTTTTTCCGCTACGCTACATCCAGTCCCCGCGCAGTCTCAAGCGAGCCCGCCGTGAGGATGGAAACTTCGCCTTCCGTGGGGATGGCGTCGAGGATGGGTTTGACCATGCGCGAGAGGGTCCCCTTCGGGCCGACCTCAAGCCATGTGCGGACGCCGTCGCGCCACTGATTGGCGATGGTGTCGATCCACAGGACCGAGGACGTCATCTGCACGGCGGCGAGTTCACGCAGGCTTTCCCCGTCGCTGACGGCCTTGCCGGTGACGTTGCTGTACACCGGGAACGTAGGCCTGGACCACGTCATCCGCTTGAGCGCCGTTGCGAGTTCCTGCGCGGCCGAAGCCATGAGGGGGCTGTGGAACGCGCCGCTGACCGGCAGGGGCACGGCGCGCCCTTTCTTTTCCTTGACCAGCCGCAGAGCGGCTTCTACGGCGGCCTTGGTGCCGCTGATGACGAATTGCGCGGGCGTGTTGAAATTGGCGACAATAAGCGTTTCGCCGGTGGCTTCCGCGGCGGCGCGGGCCACGTCAGCAACCGTTTCCCGGCTCAGCTTGAGAATGGCGGCCATAGCGCCCTTGCCCTCGGGATCGGCGTCGGCCATGAGCCGCCCGCGCAGGCTGACCAGCTCAAGGACGGATTCGGGGGAGAGGGCACGCGCCGCGGCCAGCGCGCTGTATTCGCCGAGGCTGTGCCCCGCCGCGCAGGTCGGGGAAAGCTTGGAGGCGAGCGTCATCCACAGGCTCATGTTTACGACCGTCAACGCGGGCTGGAGGTGGCGGGTATCCGCCATGAGCGCGGCGTCCTCGCTTTCCCAGTACACGGCGCGCAAGGGAAGCCCGCTGATTTTTTCGGCTTTTTTCCAGAGGTCCATCGCCTCGGAAGCGTATTCGGCAACGTCGCGGCCCATGCCGGGCTCCTGCGAACCCTGGCCGGGGAAAAGAAGGGCGGTGGGGAGGGAAAGGGACATGGCATACCTCTACTTTTGGGGAAGTTGCGGATGGCGGAGCGCGAGAAGCTCCGGCAGATGGCGGCGGACCAGATCAAGCTCGTCGTCGCTGACGCCGGGCATGTCCAGCGGCTTGGGGTCCGTATCGTTTCTTTCGTTCCGGATCATGGCGACGCCTGCGGCCACGCGCCCGAAAAGGCACAGAAAGCGTTCCGGCTCCCAGCCCTCGCCCTCCAGATACGCGCCTGTCTCCGGGGTGTAGGCGAGATCGGCTTTCCCGGAAGCGTCCACCAGCGGGCGGGGCTGTATCCGCTGCGCCTTGCACCACGCCCGGAAGTCCGGAAAGTCGGCGATGAAGCGTTGCAGCTCCTTTTCATTGAAAGGCGGCTGATCGTAGAGGGAAGCGGCCGGAACCGCCGTGGCGCAGGCAAGGATGAGCAGAAGGGTGAGGCAAAAGCGTTGCATGGGCGTGTCGTCGCTTGAAGGAAGGGGCGGGAGGGCCCGCCCCGGGAATCAATCGTACTTGATGGAGCTGATCTGCATCAGCTTGTTCCAGTTGTGATGGGATTCGATATAGCGCAGAGTGCCCGTTTTGCTGCGGATGATCATGGAGTGCGTGACCGCCCCCTGACCGGAGAAGTGGACGCCGCGCAGGAAGGTGCCCCCGGAAATGCCCGTAGCGGCGAAGAAAACGTCATCTCCTTGAACGAGGGTGTCGGCGTCGAGAATCCTGGTCAGATCGATACCCGCCTTTTCGATGGCCTTGCGTTCCGCCTCGGACTGCGGATCGAGGCGGGCGAGCATGGCTCCTCCCGCGCCCTTGATGGCGCAGGCGGCGAGCACGCCTTCGGGAGTGCCCCCCGTGCCCATCATCACGTCCACTTCCGAGCGCTGGTCCACGGCCATGAGCGCGCCCGCCACGTCGCCGTCGGTGTGCAACTGGATGCGCGCGCCCACGGAGCGGATTTCCTGAATGAGTTTCTGGTGGCGGGGCTTGTCGAGGACGAAGACCACGAGGTCGTTGGTGTCCTTGCCGAGCGCCTTGGCGATGAGACGGAGGTTGACGTGCACGGGCGCGTCAAGGTCGATGACGTCTTTCGCCGCGGCTCCCACCACCAGCTTTTGCATGTAGTAGCTCGGCCCGGGATTGTACATGCTTCCCGCCGGGGCCGCACCGACCACCGCGATGGCGTTGGGGCGGCCGAAGGCGAGGAGGTTGGTGCCTTCCACCGGGTCCACGGCGATATCGAGAGCGGGGCCCGTCCCCATGCCGATGACCTCGCCGTTGTAGAGCATGGGGGCTTCGTCCTTTTCGCCTTCGCCGATGATCACCGTACCCGCGATGGGAAGGGAATTGAAGGACAGGCGCATGGCGTCCACGGCCGCGCCGTCTCCGGCGTTTTTGTCGCCACGGCCGAGCCAGCGGGCGGAGGCCAGCGCGGCGGCCTCGGTGACGCGGACGAGATCAAAGGCAAGGTTGCGTTCGGGCGCTTCCATAAGAGACATATCGCTCTCCAGAAATTGATGTTTGAGGAAGCCGCCGGGCCGAGAGGACGCTTTCGTTCCGGCGCGCCGTCAGACGATAGCTCAGGCGAAGCGCATCTTCAAGAAAAAGGTGGCCGCGGAAGGCGTCCGCGTCCGCTTTTCGCCAGCGGGGATTCATGGTATGGAAAAAAGATGCGCTCCTTCATGCCCCCTCTTCCCGTTGATGCCCAGCTTCCTGAATTGCTGGCCGCGCTGTCGGCCTCGACCCGCTGCGTCCTCGAAGCGCCGCCCGGCGCGGGCAAGACGACCCGCGTCCCGCTCGCCCTCCTTGAGGCGGAATGGCTGGCGGGCCGTTCCATCGTCATGCTTGAGCCCCGGCGCATGGCCGCGCGCAACGCCGCCCGCTACATGGCTTCGCTTTTGGGGGAAGACGTGGGGCGGACCGTCGGCTACCGGGTGCGCCTCGACAGCCGCGTCGGACCCGCGACGCGCATTGTCGTCGTCACGGAGGGCATCCTCACCCGCATGTTGCAGGACGATCCCGAGCTGAGCGGGGTAGGGTGTCTCATTTTCGACGAGTTCCACGAGCGCAGCCTGCACGCCGATCTCGGGCTGGCCCTCGCGCTGGATTGTCAGGAAGGCCTGCGGGAAACGTTGCGGATTCTGGTCATGTCCGCGACGTTGGACGCGGCGTCCATCTTGGCCCTGCTTGAACGCAATTTTTCCGGGCCTGTTCCCTCCTTGCGCAGCGAGGGGCGCGCATGGCCGGTCGAGACGCGCTATCTGCCTCCGGCCCGTGCCGACAGGCCGCTGGAAAGGGATGTGGCGGAAGCGGTCCGCCGGGCCTTGCGCGAGGAGACGGGCAGCGTGCTGGTCTTTCTGCCCGGCGTGGGGGAAATCCGCAAGGTGGAGGCGCTCCTTCAGGATATTCGCAGCGATACCGTGCGGCTTTGTCCCCTTTACGGCGATCTTTCCTTGGCCGAACAGGATGCGGCCATTGCCCCCCTGCCTTCCCCGCTGCGGAAAGTCGTTCTGGCGACCTCCATAGCGGAAACCAGCCTGACCATAGAAGGCGTGCGCGTCGTCGTGGATGCCGGGCTTTCCCGGACCCTGCGCTTCGATGCGGGAAGCGGCATGTCCCGCCTCGTCACGGGCCGCGTTTCCCTTGCCGCCGCCGCGCAGCGCCGGGGCCGTGCCGGACGCACCGAAGCCGGCGTCTGTTATCGCCTTTGGCATGAGGGCGAGGAGCCGGGGATGGCCGCGCACGCCCGGCCCGAAATCCTCGAAGCCGACATGGCTCCCCTTTGCCTTGAACTGGCCGTCTGGGGCGTGGCGCATCCTTCCGCCCTGCGGTGGCTGGACGAGCCGCCGGAAGAGGGCGTGCGGCAGGCTCTTGCCCTGCTGCGCGGTTTGGGGGCCGTGGACGGCGCGGGCCGCGCGACGCCCCGGGGACGGGCGATGGCCCGCCTTCCTCTGCATCCCCGTTTGGCTCATATGCTTTTGGAGGGCGCGGCGCTGGGAATGGGCCGGACCGCCTGCCTCCTGGCGGCTTTGGCCGAAGAGCGCGATCCTTTGGCTGTGCCGGAAGTCGACGTCCGCTCGCGCCTTGCCCTTCTCGAAGGGGGAGGCGGAGGATCGCTTGCCGCGCGCATCCGAGAGGCGGCGAGGCAGTTCGCGCGGTTGCTTTCCCTCAAGGGAAAGGCTTCGGAGGTTCCTTCTTTTGATGAGGCGGAACGGGCGGGCGCGCTGCTTGCGCTGGCCTATCCCGACCGGGTGGCGCAGCGGCGCGAGCGCGGGAGTTTTCGTTTGGCACAGGGGCGGGGAGCCTTTCTTGATCCGCATGATCCGCTGGCGGACGAGCTCTTTCTGGCGGTGGGCGGTCTGAATGCCGCCTCGGGCAACGCGCGGATTTGGCAGGCCGCTCCCCTTTCCCGCGAGACGTTGGAAGCGTTGTACGGCTCGCGTTTTGAAACCCGGTCCGATGTCTTTTGGGATGAGCGGCAGGAAGCCGGGGCCGCCAGCCGCCGGACGTATTACGGGGCCCTTGTTCTGGAAGAGCGCCCCCTTCGCGAAGGCGGGGGCGATCTGGCCGGGCAACGCGCTTCGGCTGTGCTGGACGGCATCCGCCGCCTCGGGCTGTCCTGCCTGCCGTGGACGGAAGAACTCGAACAGTGGCGCTTGCGGGTGCGCCTGCTGGCGTCCCTTGAGCCTGAGGCGTGGCCCGATCTTTCCGACGCCGTCCTGCTGGCCGATCTCGAAAGCTGGCTGGCCCCTTTTCTCGAAGGGATTTCCCGGCGGTCCCACTTCTCCCGTATCGATCTCGGCGCGGCCTTGCGCTCGCTTGTGCCGTGGGACAAGCTGCGGCGTGTGGAACGGGAGGTTCCGGCTGCTCTGGAAGTGCCTTCCGGCTCCCATGTCCGCCTGCGTTACGAGGCTTCCCCGGAAGGCGCCGTTCCGGTTCTGGCCGTCAAATTGCAGGAGCTTTTCGGGATGGTGAAAACGCCCGCCGTGGCCGGAGGGAGAGTGCCCGTCCTCGTGCACCTGCTTTCTCCTGCGGGAAGGCCCCTGCAAATCACGCGTGACCTTGAGCATTTCTGGCGGCACGGCTATCCCCTTGTGCGTGCCGAGATGCGCGGACGCTACCCCAAACACCCGTGGCCGGAAGACCCTTTTACGGCCATGCCGACCCGGCACACGAACCGGCGCCTGCGTGCTTCCGCTCCCTGAGCCGTGTTTTGCGCCCCTTTCCTCGTCTTTAGCGGGAGGGGTGGGAGAGGTGGCCCGGCTTCTCTCAAAAAGGTTACGCCGCCGCCTTCTCCTGAAAAACGGCGTTTCCGGGGAGAACGCTGCTGGCACGGCGTTGACCCTTGTCCACTCTTGGCCTGTGGGAAACGGCTTTTGTCCGGTGCCTGAAGAAGAGATGATCTGCGAAGCGCCGGACGCCGCCGGGTCTACGCGGGCTTTCCGGCGTGAAGGCCGGACTTGGCAGTATCCCTGCGTCGGCTCGCGGCAGCGGGGGGTTCGTCAAGCGGGCTGCGGGAGAGCCCATACAGGGCTTACTTTACTTTTCCGCCTGTTGCGGTAGAATACTCGCTTTATGTCTCTCTATTATTAACCGTTCCCATCCCGAGGTATCTCCATGCGCGCCGAGCAGCATCTTGAGGCTTCTTTCAGAGCTGTATTGAACGATATGCAACTTCCGTGGCCGGACAAGGCCGTTATCGAACCCTCCAAGGACCCCAAACACGGCGATCTGGCTTCCAACCTCGCGCTGGTGTCGGCGAAGGCGGCGGGGATGCCCCCGCGTGAACTGGCCGCGAAGATGGCCGAAGCCCTGCGCGCCCGCGATACGTCATTGGCCTGTGTCGAAGTGGCGGGCCCCGGTTTTCTGAACGTGACCTTCAGTCCTGATTTCTGGCAGGACGTGGTGCGGCGCGTGGACGCGGGCGGGAAAGACTTCGGGCGCTCTTCGGCGGGCGGAGGCTGCAAGGTGCAGGTGGAATACGTTTCCGCCAACCCCACCGGGCCCCTGCATATCGGGCATGGGCGCGGCGCGGCCGTAGGCGATACGCTGGCGCGCATCCTGCGTTTCGCTGGATACGATGTGACCACGGAATATTACATCAACGACGCCGGACGCCAGATGCGTCTGCTCGGCCTGTCCATCTGGCTGCGGGCCAAGGAATTGGCGGGGATGCCCGTCGATTGGCCGGAAGATTACTACCGCGGCAGCTATATCATTGATATAGCACGCGAGATGGTGGAAAAGGAACCTGATCTCCTTTCGCTGTCCGATGCCGAAGGGCAGGATAGATGCTTCGCCTACGGGATGCGCACGATTCTTGACGGCATCAAGGCGGACCTGCGCGAGTTCCGTGTGGAGCATCAGGTGTGGTTTTCCGAGCGTTCGCTGGTCGAACGCGGGGCGGTGGAGGAAACATTCCGGCGGCTGCGGGAAGCGGGCCTGTCCTTTGAAAAGGACGGCGCGCTGTGGTTCCGCACCACGGATTTCGGTGACGACAAGGACCGCGTCCTGAAAAAGTCGGACGGTTCGCTCACCTACTTCGCCTCCGATATCGCCTATCATGACGACAAGTACCGCCGCGGCTTCGACCGGGTCGTGGACGTCTGGGGCGCGGATCATCACGGTTACGTGCCCAGAATGCGGGCGGCTGTGCAGGCGGTGGGCCGCAAGGCGGACGATTTGGACGTGGTGCTCATCCAGCTTGTGAACCTCCTTGAGAACGGGACGCAGGTGGCCATGTCCACCCGGGCCGGGCAGTTCGAGACGCTGGCCGACGTCGTCAAGGAAGTGGGCGTCGACGCCGCGCGCTTCATGTTCCTCTCGCGCAAGAGCGACAGCCATCTGGATTTCGATCTCGCTCTGGTGAAGCAGCGTTCGATGGACAACCCGGTGTATTATGTCCAGTATGCCCACGCCCGTGTGCGCTCCGTACTGCGCAAGGCGGCGGAAGCCGGGCTGACGCTGCCCGAAACCGTGGATTTGGCTGTCCTCGAACCTCTTTCCGAGCCGGAGGATTTGGCGCTTTTGCGGTATCTTGATCGCTTTGAGGACGTGGCGCTGGGCGCGGCGCAGGCTCTCGCCCCTCACCACATCAGCTATTATCTGATGGAACTGGCGGGCCTCCTGCACAGCTATTACGCCAAGCATCCGGTCCTTCAGGCGGCCGAGCCCTCTCTTGCTCTGGCGCGGCTGGCCCTCCTCCGGGCTGTGGGGCAGGTCGTGAAAAACGGTTTGGAACTGCTTGGCGTGAGTGCTCCCGAAAGCATGTAGCGCCACCGTCCGGGCGGGCCTCGCCGCTGCGGGGCCCCCCTTCGCCTGAATGCACAGGGGACGCTTTTAGTCATCAGGAGAAACCATGTCGTTGATGCCCTTTTCGAGCCGTTCCTCGTCGCGTTCCGCAGGAAGCGGCGGCACTGGGGGCGACAAGAGCCTCTCCAGCCGGAAGTATACGATTACGCTGAGCTTTTCCGGCCTTATCACCAGCGGGATCATCATGATCATCGCCATTGGCTGGATTTTCGCCTTTGGGGTGATCGTGGGGCGGGGCTATAATCCCGAAAAGAAGCTGCCGGAGCTTGCCAAGCTCCTCCCTCCCCCGGATGGGGTACAGGAGCCCGCCAAGGCGCAGGGCATTTTGAAGCCGGAAGAATTGACCTTCATGACGGACCTGAAGCAGAGCGGGGCGGTCGCCGCCGCGCCTGCCAAGCCCGAGGTGAAGGGAGCGCGTCCGGCGGCCTCTCAGCCGTCCGCCGCACCTCAGCCGGCTCCCGCCCCCGCCCCTGCGGACAAGGCCAAATACGATTTTGTTTTTCAGGCGGTGGCCTACAAAAACCGGGAATCCGCCGACAAGCTGCGCGAACGGATGGAAGGTGAAGGCCTGCGCACGCGCATGACGATTGAAAAAGACAACCGCGGGCGTCCCAAGTGGTTCCGCGTGCAGGTTCTCGTGAGAGGGACCGACGCGGACGCGGCGGAAGTGAAGGGGCTTCTTGCCAAGATGGGCCTGAAGGACGCGACGCAGATTTCGAAAAAGGCCGTTGGCCGGGGTCGATGAATGGATATGCTCTCTCGCTTTTTCGCTGTTCCGGGCGCGCTGGTCCTCCGTTGGATAGGCGCGCTGGGGGACGTGTTTTTATTCCTGCTGGAGGGACTGCGCCAGATATTCATCGCGCCCAAACTTTTTTTCAAGGTTGCCCAGCAGGTCTATGTGATCGGGGCCAAGTCCCTCTTCGTCATTGTCCTCATCGCCCTGTTTACGGGGATGGTGCTCGGGTTGCAGGGCTATTACGTCCTCGTCAAATTCGGATCGGTGGGCTTTTTGGGTGCGGCCGTCTCGCTGACGCTCATCCGCGAACTCGGGCCCGTGCTGACGGCCATCATGGTGACGGGCCGCGCCGGTTCCTCTATGGCTGCTGAGATCGGCGTCATGCGCATCACGGATCAGATCGACGCGCTGGAGGTCATGGACATTCCGGGCATGGGCTATCTGGTCGCCCCGCGTTTTGTGGCGTCGCTCATCGCTTTCCCCCTGCTGACGGCCATCTTCGACATGGTGGGCATCATCGGCGGTTACCTGACGGGAGTGGTGCTGCTCGGCATCAACGAAGGGTCCTATTTCCACGGCATCGAGAGCAGCGTCATGATGGCCGACGTTATTGAAGGCTTCATCAAGTCGCTTGTTTTTGCCCTGCTTATCGCGCTCATTTGCTGCTATCAGGGCTACAACGCGCACCGGCGGCGCGACGGCATGGGGCCGGAAGCCGTGGCCAACGCCACCACCTCGGCGGTGGTCATTTCCTGCGTTCTGGTGCTTGTGGCCGACTATGTGGTCACGTCCGCGATGCTGCGTTAGGAGGCAAGGGTGAAGGAACAGCATTCTCCATGGGACATCCGGCTGGAACACCTGCGCGTGGGCTACGGCAGCCGCGTCGTCCTTGATGACATCAACGCGGTCCTGCCCGGCGGAAAAATCACCGTCATCCTCGGTGAATCGGGGGGGGGGAAATCGACCCTCCTGCGGCATGTCATCGGGCTTTCGCGTCCCATGCAGGGCCATATCCTCTACGGGGGGCAGGACCTCTTCGCCTTGCCCGAGCGCCAGTTCCGGCGCGTCCGGCGGCGTTTTGGCGTCCTGTTTCAGGACGGGGCCCTTTTGGGCTCTCTCACGCTGGCCGAAAACGTGGGGCTGCCGCTCCATGAGCATACCCGCCTTCCAAAGGCGACCATCCGGGCCACGGTCCTGCGCATTCTGGAACTGGTGGGACTGGCGGAATTCGCGGATTATTATCCCAACGAATTGTCGGGCGGGATGAAAAAGCGTGGCGGCCTTGCCCGGGCCATTGTGACCGAGCCGCCGTTGCTCTTTTGCGACGAGCCCACGTCCGGGCTGGACCCCATCAATGCGGCCCAGATGGATCAGCTCCTTTTGGATATGAGGCGGGCCTATCCGTATATGACCATGATTGTGGTCAGCCACGATCTGGCCAGCGTCGCCCGGGTAGCCGAGCACGTGCTGGTGATACGGGACGGGCGGGTCGTGTTTTCGGGCTCGTATGAGGCATTGAAAGCTTCCGACGATGAATATTTGCGTCGGTTTATGGACAGGAAGCCGGAACAGGAGGCCAGCCGGGTTGCGGCGGCCGCGACGGACCCGGCGGTTCGCGCCGCGCTTGATGCGTGGCTTGAAGGCTAGCCAAGGACAAGGAAGGAATCCCTTATGTCGTTTACCAAAGAAGCCGCTGTTGGTTTTTTTGTCATGATTGGGCTCGTCTGCGTGGCCTACCTGACGATAAAGCTCGGACGGATGGAAGTTTTCAATTCGCAGGGCTATGTGCTTACGGCCTCCTTCAATTCCGTTTCCGGCTTGCGCCCGGGCGCGGAGGTTGAGATCGCCGGGGTCCGGGTGGGACGGGTCAAATCCATCCACTTGAACGATAAACAGCGCGCCATTGTGGAAATGCAGTTGGACGATAACGTCCATCTGACGGATGACGTGATCGCTTCCGTCAAGACCAGCGGCCTTATCGGTGACAAGTACATCAATCTGGAACCCGGCGGCTCCGGGGAACCCCTCAAGAATGGGGACGAGATCACGGATACCGAATCGGCTGTGGATATTGAATCGCTCATCAGCAAATATGTTTTCGGGAAGGTGTAATCATGAAACGTTCACTGCGTGCTTTGTTCGTGGCGTTGTGCGGCGTCTTTCTTCTGGCGGGCACGGTCTGCGCCGCCGAGAGCCCTATGGCGACCTTGCAGGTCAAGGTGGATCAGATTCTCGACGTTTTGAAGCAGCCCGCCTACAAGGACCCCATCAAACGGGTGCCGCTGCGGGCCCAGATCGAGAAATATGTCCATGAAATCTTTGATTTCGGCGAGTTTTCCGCGCGCACGGTGGGGCGGAACTGGCCCACGTTCAGCGAGGCCCAGAAGCAGCGCTTTGACACTGCCTTCGCCAACCTCCTGCTCATCACCTATCTGGACAAGGTACAGGGGTATAACGGCGAAAAAATTGCCTATACGGGGGAAGTGATGTCCTCCAAGGGGGACCGTGCCGAGATTCAGACGGTCGTGACCCTCTCCGACGGCAAGGCCGTGCCCGTGGCCTACCGCATGATGCTGAAAAACGGGCGCTGGGTGGTCTACGACGTCCTCATCGAGAACGTCAGCCTGATCAAGAATTACCGTTCGCAGTTTCAGGACGTGCTGAGCCGGGGAACGCCCGAGCAGCTTATTGATAAAGTGGAAGCGCGGGCCAGAGAGCTGCAGGCTCAATCCGCCGTCAACTAGCGGGATATTCCACCATGAGTTTCTATAGTGTATTCAGGCGCAAGGCCCTCTTGATCCTTCTTGTGGCGTTCGCGCTTTCCTGCGCGGGATGCGCGTCGAGGCAGGGGGAAGGCACGGCTCCGCTGACGGTCGCATCCTCGGCGGAAGGCGCTCCTTTGCCCACGCAGACCGTTTCCGACGACGCCTTTGAGGATTACGACGACGATGACGTGTCGGATATTTCTGATCCGCTGGAAGGCTGGAACCGCTTCTGGTTCAAGTTCAACGACGTGATGCTGCTGCACGTGATCAAGCCGATATACACGGGCTATACAACCGTGACTCCGCAACCCGTGCGCACGGGCATCAGCAACGCCTTCCATAACCTTCAAACCCCGGTCCGTCTGGTCAACTGCGTGCTGCAAGGGCGCTTTGGCGAGGCATGGGTCGAGTTCGGGCGTTTCATTGTCAACACCACCGCCGGTTTCGGCGGCGTGTTCGACGTGGCCAAACAGAGCAAGCCCCTTATCCCCGTGGACAACCGCGACGCCGATTTCGGGCAGACCCTCGGCGTATGGGGAGTTGGCGAAGGCATCTATCTGGTCTGGCCCATTGCCGGTCCGAGCACCGTGCGCGATACGGTCGGCATGGTCGGGGACTGGGCTGCGTCGCCTCTCTTCTGGACGTCGGACCCCGTCGGCCCCCTGCAGCTTGAGATCGCGGTGGCCGCGAGTCTTGGCTTCCGCTTCAACGATATCGGGCCGGTCATCGATACCTACGAGGCGCTCACCAAGAGTGCCGTGGAACCCTACATTGCGGCCCGCGATGCCTATATCAAGTATCGCCGCGCCGGAGTGGAGAAATACCGCTTCAAGTGGTAACGTTTCGGAAAAATCATCCATGAAAAAGGCCCCATCAGGGGCCTTTTTCATGGATTGAGGAAAAGAGACGGAGAGGGGGTTAGCGCAACGTTTTGATCGGGGTGAGGGCATAGGGGAAGGACATGAAGACGTTCTGGGCTATCAGCCGCCAGCGGTAGGCGGCCGCCTTCATTTCGGGGCAGTAGGTGAAGCGGAAGCGCGTCCCCTTGTCGCCGGGGATGACTTCTTGCGGCGTCAGTTCCGCGGTTTCCCGCGGGGTGAACGGGCAACCTTCGCAGGTGTCCTGCGGCGTCTGAAGTTCCGCAGGCAGGGCGGAGTCGGGCGAGGGGGCCAATGGCTCGAGTTCGATGGCGAAAAGGTCCACGTTGCGCGCCGCGCCGCTCATCAGGGCGGAAATGGCCAGACAGCCGTTGGCTGTGAAGGCGGCGTCCGCGCTTTTCCATGCGAACATGTTCTTGGCGTCCTGAGGGACGGGGTCCCCCTTCTTGCCGCAGCCGGGCAGACTCAAGGCAAGACAGCACAAGGCGGGAATCATCCAGCGAAGTTTTTTCATGGTTTGGGAGCTCCCCATAAAAGTTTCCATTCGGTCAGTCGTTTCAGGGCCTCAAGGGGCGTCATCGCATCGGGGTTCGTGTCCCGCAGCGCCACCACCAGCGGATGCTCGGGTTCGGGGACGGAAACTTCCTCAACTTTTTTGGGTGGTTTCGCTTCGGGAAGCGAAATGCCCGGCAAAAGGTTGGGCAGCACCTGACGCGCGGGCGACGCTTCCTTGTTCTGCTCCAGTTGCGCGAGGATTTCCCGCGCCCGCTGGACCACGGGCTGCGGTACGCCCGCCAGCCGGGCCACTTCGATGCCGTAGCTGCGATCCGAAGGGCCGGGGATGAGCCGCCGCAAAAAGACGATTTCACCGTTCCATTCCCGGATGGCGATATTCATGGTGTGCACGCCCGGGACCTTGCCTTCCAGTGCCGTCAGTTCATGGTAATGCGTGGCGAAAAGCGTGCGGATGCTTCCCCCGGCGCGGCGGGCCAATTCTTCAGCCACGGACCATGCCAGCGCCAGCCCGTCGAAGGTGCTGGTCCCCCGGCCGATTTCGTCGAGGATGACAAGGCTGCGCTTGGTGGCCTGTCGCAGGATGCGCGCCGTCTCCATCATTTCCACCATAAAGGTGCTTTGCCCCTGCGCCAGATTGTCCGAGGCCCCCACGCGGGAGAAAATTCGGTCGCAAAGGCCGAGCTTCGCCTCGCGGGCGGGCACGAAGGAGCCCATTTGCGCGAGGAGGCAGATGAGCGCCGTCTGGCGGAGGACGGTGGACTTGCCCGCCATGTTGGGCCCGGTGATGAGGAGGAGCCGCCGCTCAGCGTCCATGTGCAGATCGTTGGGCACAAAGGAGGCTTCGCCGATGATGGCTTCCACAACCGGATGGCGGCCTTCGCGGATGGTCATCTCCTGCCCGGCATGAAGCTCGGGGCGCGCCCAGTTGTGGCGGAGGGCGGTTTCCGCCAGCGACTGCCAGTAGTCGAGCTGCGCCAGCACGTCCGCCATGAAGAGGATGCGCGGCCTTGCTTCGGCCAGAACGCCCCGCAGGTGCTGAAAGAGCTTGTACTCCAAAGATTTGCGCTTGTCCGCCGCTGAGAGCAGTTTTTCTTCCAGTTCCTTGAGGCGGACCGTGGTGAAACGTTCGGCATTGGCCAACGTCTGCCGACGGATGAAATGTTCCGGCGGCGTGGCGCCGACGGCCTTGGAAATTTCGAAATAATACCCGAAAACCCGATTGTAGCCGAGCTTGAGCTTGCTGATGCCCGAGGCTTTCTGTTCCTCGTCGAGGAGAGCCTTGACCCTGTTCTCGCCATGCTCCACAAGATCGAGAAGCTCGTCGAGTTCCGCGTTGTAGCCGGGTTTGAAGAGGCCGCCCTCGGTGATGAACTGCGGCGGATCATCGGCCAGCGCCTTTTCCAGCGTGGCGGCGTGATCGGAAAGATTATCCCAGCCTTCGAGGACGGCGCGCAGTGCCCGCGGCTGTTCATCCTCGGAAGCGAGCGCGGCCCGCACGGGAGGGAGGGACGCAAGGCTTTGGCGCAGGGAGAGCATGTCCCGTGGCGACGTGCGGTTGAGGGCTATGCGCGTGGACAGGCGTTCCAGATCATAGACCCCGGAAAGCGATTCCCGAAGGCGCTTGCGGTTTTCCGGGTGCTTCATGAGCCATTCCACGGCGTCCTGTGTCTCGCGGATGGGGCCCAGTTCGCGCCACGGGTTGCGGAGGCGCTCCTCAAGCAGGCGGCCCCCCATGGGGGTCTGTGTGGAATCAATGACATGGCGTAGCGTCCCTACCCCCTTGCGGCCGTCCAGACGCCGGAAGAGTTCGAGGTTGCGCTCGGTCACGTCGTCAATGAGCAGGTGCTGCCCGAGATCAAGGGGCTCGAACGGCGCAAGATGTTTGGTATCCTGCATTTGCGTCTGTTCGAGATAGGCCAGCGCCGCGCCGCAGGCCTGTACGAGTTCCTTGCGGTCTTCAAGCCCGAGGGCGGCGAGGTCCGCCACCGACTGGGCGGCAAGGACCCGTTCGGCCGCCCGCTTGTACTCGAAGTGGCTGCGCAGGGGCACCCGGACGGGCTGGATGTCGGTCAGGCCAAGGGAGGGGGGCACTTCCGCGTCCTCCGGAAGCAGCAGTTCACGGGGCGCGATTTTCTGGGCCCATTGCCACAGTTCCTGTTGCTTTTTGACGTGCAGCCCCGACCAGTAGCCGGTGGATACGTCCACCCACGCGAAGCCCCCCCGGTCCGTTTCCGCGTTCCAGAACAGCGCGCCAAGATAGGTGTGGCCCTTGGGCTCAAGGCTGACGTCGTCAATGGCTGTGCCGGGAGTGTAGACCCGGGTCACGGCGCGGTCCACCAGCCCCTTGGCGGCGCGGGGGTCCTCCACCTGATCGCAGAAGGCGATTTTATAGCCTTTGTTCAGAAGCTGGCTGACGTACCCTTCCGCGGCGTGCCACGGGACCCCGCACATGGGGATGGGCGATTCCGCGTTGGGGTTGCGCGACGTGAGCGCGATTTGCAGCTCACGGGCCGCAACTTCGGCATCCTCAAAAAAAAGTTCATAAAAATCGCCCATGCGGTAAAAG
Source organism: Candidatus Bilophila faecipullorum (assembly GCA_944326695.1). Taxonomy (GTDB): domain Bacteria; phylum Desulfobacterota; class Desulfovibrionia; order Desulfovibrionales; family Desulfovibrionaceae; genus Bilophila; species Bilophila faecipullorum. The sequence goes on from CALVEZ010000015.1 coordinate 54,566, forward strand.
AGCAGGGCATCAGGATAGCCCTCCTTGATGCGGAGGTACTGTTCAAACATGGGAGTGAGGCGGGGAGATGATTCGCTCATGAATAGTGCAACAAAGCCCACGCACATCTCATGAAGGAGCCGTGCGTGGGCATGAGGAGTGGTTGAAGGTTAGGCGTTGGCGGCGTCGGAAACAGCCTTCTTCGCGTTTTCCACATCTTCGGCGAGCTGGGCTGCCCTGGTTTCGGAGGCTTCAAGCTTCTTCTGGACGGCATCGGTGTTCTTGGCGGCCTTGGCGAGTTCCTTTTCAAGGCTGCGGACGCGCATGTTGGCTACGGTCAGCTTGGCCGACAGGGAAACGCGGTCCCACATGAGCATGGCGAGAATGCACAGCGCCCCGAGCACGAAACAGATGATGAGCAACGTATAGAAGGGCAGAGGAGCGGACTCAAGCGCCGGCATGAAAAGGAGGTCCAGCTTCAGGGGCACGGCCTGCGAAAAGGCGGCCTGGTTCTGGACGAAGAACATCATGACCAGGAAGAAAAGGATGACCAGCAACAGCACTTTGATGTAACGCATAGACCTCTCCTCATGCGGGTTTACCCGGATGCAGCCGGGCGAAAAGGGGTTTGAGTTTGCTATAGGTTGAGGCCAGATGATCGGGTATGACCCGCGTTTCACTCATCACGGCCATGAAGGAAGAATCGCCGTTCCAGCGGGGAACGAGATGGAAATGCAGGTGATCACGGATGCCCGCCCCGGCAGCTTCGCCGAGGTTAAGGCCCACGTTGATGCCCTGCGGCTTGAAAAATTCCCGGAGGATGGAGGTGCACTCTTTGAGCAGGTCCATGATTTCGGTGGATTCCTCTTCGGTAAGAAGGGGAAGGTCCATCACGTGGCGCAGGGGGGCCACCATGATATGCCCGTTGTTGTAGGGGAATTTGTTCATGATGACGAACGCCGTCCTGCCTCTGTAGAGGACAAGCCGTTCCTCGTCGTGCGTACGGTCATCGGGCGGAAGGCAAAGGACGCACGAATCGGGTTTCGGCCCCAAGATATAGTCCATGCGCCACGGCGCCCACAGAGGATGTCCCATAAGACAGCTTCCTTATTCGGGTGAGAAACGTTTTTCTTCTTCTACACGCCAAGGCCGCACACGGCAAGCCCTCGGCGGCAACGGCCTCAGTTCTGCCCGGCGTTTGTTCCGCCGCGTGTACGCGGCGTGGCGGCATCGTCCGGGCCGTCGTAGCCCTTTTCAATGAGCGTGCGGGCCAATTCCAGCTGGCTTTCGCGGGTGGGCGCTTCGTCATCAAGCTTGGCGGCGAGCAGACGGCGCATGATTTTCCCGAAGCGCGGCCCGGGCTCAAGGCCCAGATTGTGCAGATCGTCGCCCGAAATATCGACTTTGATCTGCTTCCATTTATAAATGTACTGGGACACGCTGCTGCTGATTTCCTCGTGGGGGGCGCGGGCCATAAGATAGAGCGCGCCTTCAAGCGGCAGGGGCCCCAGCAGCTCGCAAAGGCGGCTGACCGAATGCTCCGTCCCTTTTTTCTGCATGTCGCGGTGCCAGTTGGTCAGTTCCATGAGGGACACGCGGACGCTTTCGCGCAGGCTCAGGATCGTTTCGCGTGCCGTGGGGTTGAGGCCGAGCCTGTGGAGGATGTCGGCGGTTTCCAGTGCGGGCACGGCGCTGCACAGGGCCATGAGGTAGAGGGTGCCGAGGTCGGGCGTTTCCTTGAAATAGAGCAGGCGGTACCAGTCGATGACCTCGCGCAGGGAGTCGAGCAGCTCGTCCTTGTCGGGATTCAACGTCAGGCTGGGGTGAATGGCGCTCAGCACGCCAAGCTCATTGAGGCGGCGCAGGCAGGTTTCGGGTTCGTCCTCGCGGAAGATGAGATTGAGTTCGTGCAGGATGCGCGCGCCCGACAGCTTTTCCACCAGGTTCAGGGAAAGGGCGTTTTTGATGAGTTTTTCCCCCTGCATGCTGATGTGGAAACCGTAACGCTGCTCGAAGCGCACGGCCCTGATGATGCGCGTGGGGTCTTCCACGAAGCTCAGGGAATGGATGATGCGGATGGTTTTACGCTGGATGTCGCCTTGTCCGCCGAAGAAGTCCACGAGGCTCCCGAATTGCGCCTTGTTGAGTCGCAGGGCCATGGCGTTGATGGTGAAGTCGCGGCGGAAGAGGTCCATCTTGATGGATGAAAGCTCCACGGTGGGCAGGGCGGCGGGGTACTTGTAGTATTCCAGCCGGGCCGTGGCCACGTCCACCCGTTGCTCGTCGCCGTTTTCGTCGGTGTAGATGACGAGCGCGGTCATGAAGGTGCGGTGCTCGCGTACGCGGCCCCCCAGTTCCTGCGCGAGCGCGCGGGCGAAGGCGATGCCGTCGCCCTCCACGACAAGGTCCACGTCGTCGAATTCAATGGCGGGGCGGCTGAGCATGATGTCGCGCACGAAGCCGCCCACGGCGTAGACGCTGACATGGAGTCTGTCCCCGAGTTCCCCGGCCTTGCGCAGCATATGCAGCATGGGTTGCGGCAACCGCGTGGACAGGAGCTTGGCGAGGTTGCGTTCGCGCGCGCTGGCGTTGGCCGGAATGGGCACGCCGGAAGGGTCTTCCACAAACATGTTGATGAGGTCGGTGCGGGTGACTACGCCGATGACCTCGTTGTTCTCCACCACCGGGACGAGCCGCTGGTGCGCGCCCACGATGATTTTCATGAGGCGTTGCAGGGGAGCGTCCGGCGGCACGGTCAGGATGGTGCGCTGCATGTATTCGGAGACGGGCATGTCCCCAAGCTCGTGGGCGATGGCCCGGGCCGCGATCTGGCACTCCATATAGCCGATGCAGTGGCGCGTCCCCGTGCGGAAGACGGGCGCGGCCTTGAGCCCGTAGCGGTTCATGATGGTTTCCGCTTCCCGGATGGTCTGGCGGTCCTCGATGCCCACGGCGGGGGCGGACATGAGGTCGCGCGCCTGCTTGTTCGGGTTGACCTGCATGTAGAGCTGCTGGAAGATGGCGTCCTTCAGTTCGGGAATGGGCACGTTCTTGACGGCGGCGGAAGCGGCGAAGCGGTGCCCCCCTCCGCCGAGGCTCTTGCAGATTTGCCCCACGTCCACGGCGTCCACCCGGCTGCGGGCCACGACCTGCACCTTTTCCTCCATGTTGGCGAGGGCGAAAAGCACGTTGCAGGATTCCATCTCCATGAATTTCTGGGCGAGGTAGGCGAAATCCCCCATAAAGCTGTCGAGGGTCGCTTCGGCGAGCACCACGGTATAGGGGCCGACCTCATGGACCGACGCCGAATCAAGCAGTTCGTTGAGCACCTTGATGTGCACGCTGGTCATGCCCGTATGGACGAGATCGGCGATGAAGGTCAGGTCCATGCCGTAGCCGCGCAGCCACGCGGCCGCGAGGAAATCCTCGGGCCGGGTGGAGGTATAGGTAAAGGCCCCGGTGTCGCCGTAAATGCCGAGCCCGAGGACGGTCGCCTCCTGACAGGTAGGGACGACGCCCCTTTCGCGCAGCGCCTGACAGATGAGGGTGCAGGTGGAGCCGGTCGTCCCGATGCGGGCCACGTCCGCCCGGATGACCTTGCCCTTTTCGTCCGGCTGCGGGGTGGGGTGATGATCCCAGACCTGCACTTCGACGCCGGGCAGATCGAGAAAATCGTGCACCTGCGGCACGCGGGAACGTATCTGCGTGTCCACGACCACGACGCGCCTGATCGTCGCGGGATCGATTTCCTTGGGGTTCTTGAAGGGATAGAGATAGGAAGCTGTTTCGTTGAAAAACTCGTTGAGGGGCTTTTCCATGCTGCCCGGGAAAACCATGACGCTGTCCGGATAGAGCATGGTCATGCCGATCATCGAGGAGAGGGCGTCCCAGTCGGCGTTGCTGTGGCAGGTGATGACGGTGGGGGCGGGGACCAGAGCTGGCTTCATGAAGGTTCCTTGAAATGGTTATGCCGGATCGGCGGCGGACGTTGCGGACGCTCCGTCCTCAGGGGCGTCGGGACGCTGCGAGCGGGGATGATATTTGCGGTGTATCTGGAGCAGGCGCTCCGACTGGACATGCGTATAGAGTTCGGTGGCGTTCATGTCCGCATGGCCGAGGAGTATCTGGACGGATCGCAGGTCCGCCCCCCCCTCCAGGAGATGGGTGGCGAAGGAATGGCGGAAGGTGTGCGGGGAAATGGCCTTGCGGATGCCCGCCTCCAGTGCGTAGCGTTTGACGAGTTTCCACACGCCCTGCCGCGAGAGCCCGGTGCCGGAACGGTTGAGGAAGACCTTGTCCTCCACGGGCGTGAACAGGGGGCGCACATCGCGCAGGTAGTCGGCCATGCGCATGACGGCGGCGTCATGCAGCGGCACCAGCCGCTCTTTGCTGCCCTTGCCGAAAATTTTTACCACGCCCCGCTGGAGATCGAGATCGAGGGGCTGCAATTCGATGAGTTCGGAAACGCGCATCCCCGCCGCGTAGAGGAGTTCGAGCATGGCGCGATCCCGCAGGCCCAGCTTGCCCGTGGGATCAGGGGCGTTGAGCAGGCGGAGGATTTCATCCTGCGTCAGCACTTCGGGCAGAAGGGCCGGGAGTTTGGGCGTGTCCACGAGTTCGGCGGGGTTGGCGGGCAGATCGCCGCGATCCACGCACCACGCCAGAAAATTACGCAGGGAGGAGATGCGGCGCGCCAGCGTGCGGGTGGCGTCCCCGCGCTGACGGAGCCACGCCACGAAAAGCGCCACATCCTCGTCGCGCAGGCGCGAAAGCGGCGTCTCCAGCTCTTCCAGAAAGTCCCGCAGCGCGTCGAGGTCCTGCCTGTAGGCGGCCACGGTATTGCGCGACAGGCCCCGTTCGGCTATGAGTCCGTCAAGCCAGCGGGACGCCAGTTTCGCTGGGAAAAGGACGGACGGGCTGCGGCGCTCTGCGGCGTCCCGCCCGTGTTCGGACTCGATTCGCTTGGTGGTGTTCATGCTCCCAGACTACACCAGACCATGCGGGATCGCAAACGGCTTACCTGTTCGGAGCGGAGTGATGAGCGAAAGGCATACAGCCTACGTGTGCATGGGGTCCAACATGGGCGATTCAGAAGGCCATCTGGCGCAGGCCCGGGAAAAACTGGCGTCTTTGCCCGGGTGGTGCGTGGAGGCGGCGTCTCCCGTCTATCTGACCGAACCGCAAAACGTCCGCGAGCAGCCGTGGTTCGCCAATCAGGTGCTCAAGATAACCTGCCCCGGCCACATGACAGCCCCGGCTTTTTTGGATATGCTCCTTGATGTGGAAAAGAGGCTCGGGCGCGTCAGAGACCAGGCCACGGCGTCCGATCCCGCCGTGCGCTTCGGCCCGCGCCCCATCGATCTGGATTTGCTGCTGTTCGACGAGGAACGCTGGGACACGCCGCATCTTGCCTTGCCGCATCCCCGTATGCTGGAACGGGCCTTCGTGCTGGTTCCGCTGCGGGATATCGAACCTGATCTGATCCTCTCCGACGGGCGGACCCCCGGGGAGGTGTTGCGTTTCCTCGCTCATGCCGTGGAAGGGAAGCGCATCCGCCAGTAACGGCAATGCCGGAGATATGTCATGTGGAAATGGTTGATCCTTGTTCTTGCCGCGTACGCGCTGTATCGCATGTTTATGAACGACCGCAAGAAAAAGGGCGAGGACAGCAAGAAGGAAAAGGAACATCTCGTCGCCACCGGGGATATGGTCAAGGACCCGGTCTGCGGCGCGTATATTGACGCCGACAGCACCATCACCGTGCGCGATGGGCAAACCGTCCATCGTTTTTGCAGCTACGATTGCCGGGACGAGTTCCTGCGCCGTGTCGGGAAACTGCCGGAGAAAACCGACGGAAACGACGCCTAGCGTCTTCCCTTGGAGACAACAAGCCGGAGGGCCTCCCCCCCGGCTTTTTTGTATGCATTGGAGATTATGGCAAGGCCGCCTTGGAAGCGGGGCATTCCTGCGCCGTGATCAGATGATGCGGGCAGGCGCGCGTGCGGCTAGCCTTTGTCGAAAAGCAACGTTTCCACGGTCGTGCCCGCCTCCAGCCCTTCCAGCCGGGCGGGGATGCGGATGACGCCCTCGGCGTCGAGGAGCGTGCGCAAGAGCCCGGAAAGGCCGGGCACGGGCACGGCGCGGGGAAGCTCGCCCGGGTTCTCCGGGATGTCCAGCCGCACCCTGACGTAATCCTCGCGGCCTTGCCGTGAGGCGATGTTGCGTGAAAGCATGGCCGGGCGGGAAGGCCAGCGGCGTTGATCAAAGGCGGTGCCGTTCTGCGTCTTCCCGTCGCGGAGGGCGGCCAGCGAATGCCCCGCCAGATGGCGCAGGAAAGGAAGGCCGAGGATGAGCATGACCACTTGCGCGGACGCCACCTGACCGGGAAGGCCCCACACGAGCGTTTGCCTGCAGCGCGCCAGAATGAGCGGCTTGCCCGGGCTGAGGGCCACGCCGTGGCAGAGGATTTCCGTATCCCCGAGGGATTGCAGGGCTTCCAGTGTGAGGTCGCGCACGCCGATGGAACTTCCGCCGGAGAGGAAGACGACATCCGCCGGGGTGCCGTTTTTTCCTTGTAACGCTTCGTCCAGCGCGGCCTTGAGCGGTTCAAGCCGATCCGGGGCGATGCCGAACGCCGTGACCTCGGCGTGCGGCGCGATCATGGCGGCAAGGGCGGAAGTGTTCACGTCGCGGATTTGGCCGGGCTCAGGGCGCGTGCCGGGCGGCACGAGTTCGTCGCCTGTGGAGAGGAGGGAGACGCGGGGGCGGCGGATCACCGGGACTTCCATCATGCCGACCGCCGCCAGCAGGCCGATTTCCTGCGCCCGCAGGAGGGTTCCCGCCGTCAGCAGGGGCTGCCCTGCGGTAGCATCCTCGCCTTTGAACATGACGTATTCACCGGGCGCCACGGAGCGCCGCATTTCAATGACTCCCGCGCCGAAAGGTTTGGTGTGCTCCACCATGATGACGGCATCCGCCCCATCGGGCAGGTGCCCGCCGGTCACGATGGCGGCGCATTGTCCTGCTTCGAGCGTAAAGCACGGCGGACGGTCGATGGCGATCTCGCCCACGCAGTCCAGCCAGACGGGATTGAACTCCGAGGCCCCGAAAAGATCGGCGGCCCGGACCGCATAGCCGTCCATGCCCGAGCGGTTGGCGGGGGGCAGGTCTTCCGGCGCGATCAGGGTTTCGGCCACAACCGAACCGGCGGCGAGGTCGGCAAGGGAGCGGCGTTCGGCAGGGAGGGGGGCAAAGTCCAAAAGGCGGCTGATGACGTCATCGACGGCAAGGACATTGAGAAAATCTTTGTGCATCCGTATCTCCATGTTCAAAGGGCTCTTCACGATAGCGGCGGGGCGGTCAAGAAGCAAGGAGAAAGGACGTGTTTTTCCGTCTGTGCGGGTACGGGAGGTTTTGTCCTTATCCGATGCCAAAGAAGGCCATCCTTTTTCTTGCGGTCGGTTAAAGATACTGCTGGCCCTTCGTACACTGTAGGGCACTCCCCGGACAAACGGAAGCGTCCGTTCCTGACCGGCCTGTGGCGCATCGTAGGGCATTTCCCAACACGCTGGCGTGAACGGGGTTTGCGCAGGCCAGCGTCGGCGTTCCTTCTCAATCTTTCTGTTACGTGGAGGCGCGAGAAGCTGCGGGCGGGCGGGAGCGGCAAAAGCGACTCATGCCGTACCACGCCCGTGTGCGCAAGGCGTAGCGTGTCCGAACTTTTCCGCACTTTTCCGCCTTGAGTGGTCCCGTACCACGCGAGCGCGCGCAAGGCATAGAACGAATCCAACCATGTACACCACGAAAAGCCGTACCACTGGAGCGTGCACAAGGCGTTTTCGGCCTCACCGTTCAAGGGATGGCGCCTCTTGCCTGAATGCCTCGGAACGATTATCTTTTCCGCATGAAAACATCCGAAAATACGCTTTTCAGGCTGCGGACTGACCACGTGCCCACCGGGGATCAGCCCGCCGCCATTGAACAGCTTGCGTCCAATATCGAGGCCGGGGTGCGCGAGCAGGTCCTGCTCGGCGTCACGGGCTCGGGCAAGACGTTTACGATGGCCAACGTCATCGCCCGCGTCAACCGCCCGGCGCTGGTCCTCGCCCCCAACAAGACGCTGGCCGCGCAGCTCTACAATGAGTTCCGCGCGCTGTTCCCGGAAAACGCGGTCGAATATTTCGTCAGCTATTACGACTATTACCAGCCGGAAGCCTATGTTCCCGCGTCCGATACCTACATCGAAAAAGACTCGGCCATCAACGACGACATCGACAAGCTCCGTCACGCGGCCACCCACGCCTTGCTGACGCGGCGCGACGTGATCATTGTGGCCTCCGTCTCGTGCATTTACGGCCTCGGCTCGCCCGAGTACTACGCGCGGCTGATCATCCCCGTGGAGGCGGGGCAGCGCGCCAGCATGGATTCCATCATCACCCGCCTCGTCGACGTGCAGTACGAGCGCAACGACATCGACTTTCACCGCGGCACCTTCCGCGTGCGGGGGGACGTGCTTGAGGTTATCCCCGCCTACGAGCATGAACGGGCCCTGCGGCTGGAATTCTTCGGGGACGAAATTGAAGCCGTGCGCGAGATCGATCCGCTCACCGGGGAAGTCGTCGGCAACATCGGCAAGACGGTCATTTATCCCGCCAGCCATTACGTCACGGATCGGGACAATCTGGAAAGGGCCATGTCCGACATCCGGGACGAACTGGGCGAGCGGCTGCGCTTTTTTCAGGCCGGAAACAAGCTTGTGGAGGCGCAGCGGCTTGAGCAGCGCACCCAGCTTGATCTTGAAATGATGCAGGAACTTGGCTATTGCACGGGCATTGAAAACTACTCGCGCCACCTCGACGGCCGCAAGGAAGGGGAGCCGCCCGCTACGCTGCTCGACTACTTCCCCGACGACTTCGTGCTCTTTGCCGACGAATGCCATATCAGCATCCCGCAGGTGGGGGGCATGTTCAAGGGGGACCGCTCGCGGAAAACCACGCTGGTGGATTTCGGCTTCCGCCTGCCTTCGGCATTGGACAACCGTCCGCTGGAATTTCACGAGTTTCTGGACCGCCTCAATCAGGTGGTCTACGTTTCCGCGACGCCGGGCCACTGGGAGCTGGAGCGCTCGCAGGGTATTGTAGCCGAGCAGATCATCCGGCCTACGGGACTGCTGGACCCCGAGGTGGAAGTCCGGCCCGTCAAGGGACAGATCGACGATCTTCTCGGAGAATGCCGCGCCCGGGTGGAGCGGGGCGAACGCGTGCTGGTGACGACCCTCACCAAGCGCATGGCCGAGGATTTGACCGAATACCTGAATTCGATGGGCGTTTCCTCGCGCTATCTGCATTCGGACATCGACACGATGGAGCGCATGGCCATCATCAAGGCTCTGCGCAGCGGGGAATTCGACGTTCTTGTGGGCATCAATCTCCTGCGCGAGGGGCTGGATATTCCCGAAGTCTCTCTTGTGGCCATCCTCGACGCCGACAAGGAAGGTTTCCTGCGCTCGACCGGATCGCTCATTCAGACCTTCGGGCGGGCGGCGCGCAACGCCGAGGGACGGGTATTGCTGTATGCGGATGCCGTCACCCCTTCCATGCGCGCGGCCATGGGCGAGACGTCGCGGCGGCGTACCAAGCAGGAGGCATGGAACGAGGCCCACGGCACGACGCCCACGACCATCAGTAAGCCGCTTGTCACGCCCTTTGACTCCCTGTACACCTCTTCGAGCGAGGGGAAATCGCGAGGGCGGGGCAAACAGGCGAAACGGCAGGCGGAAACCGCTGCCCCGCAGGAAGTTACCGCGCAAAACGTGGGGCGCTATCTCAAGCAGCTTGAGCGGGAGATGCGCGACGCTGCCCGTGATCTGGAATTCGAGAAGGCCGCGGCCCTGCGTGACCGCATCCGCCACTTGCGGGAACAGTTTCTGGTCGTATAGCCCTTAGACAAGCAAGGAAACGCACGATGAATCAGGGGACGCTGCACTCCCTTCTGGCCGAAGAAGCCGACAAACGGCGTATTGAGGAACTCCGCCGCTTTATTGACTATCACAATTACCGTTATCATACGCTGGACGCGCCGGAGATCACGGACGACGAATACAATGCGGCGTTTCAGGAATTGCTCAGGCTGGAGGAGCGCTATCCCCAATGGAAAACGCCGGATTCCCCCACCAATCGGGTGGGCGGGCAAGTCCTCTCGGCATTGGAGACGCGGCGGCACACGCTGCGGATGTACAGCCTCGACAACGTGTTCAGCACGGAAGACTGGCAGGGCTTTTTGAAGCGTCTGGAAAACGCCCTGCCCGGGGTGGAGCCCGATTTCTGGTGTGATCCCAAAATGGACGGGCTCGCGTTGGAACTCGTCTATGAAAACGGCCGCTTTGCCGAAGCCTTGACGCGCGGCGACGGCGAAGTGGGCGAAGTGGTGACCGAGGCCATGCGCACGGTGCGCAATCTTCCTAAAGTCTTGCGGGGCGTGTTCCCCGAACGCTTGGAGGTGCGCGGGGAAGTGATTTTCCGACGTACGGATTTCATGGCCCTGAACGAGCGCCTGCGCAAGGACAACGCCAAAACCTTTGCGAACCCGCGCAATGCCGCTGCGGGCTCCATCCGCCAGCTTGATACTTCCGTGACGGCCTCCCGGCCTCTGCGTTTTCTCGCCTACGGCTTTGGCGAAGTACGCTTCGGAGACATGCCGTCGTGGAGGACCTACGCCGAAGTCATGGCCCGGCTGCGGGACTTCGGCTTTGAGACGCCTCCGGGCGGGCGCTTGTGCCGCGGGTCCGCAGCGGTGGAGACCTACCACGCGGAATTGGCCGAAAAGCGCGAAACGCTGGCCTATGAGATTGATGGCGTCGTCATGAAGCTCGATGATCTCGAAGCGCAGGAGGCGCTCGGCTACACGGCCCGCGCCCCGCGTTTCGCCGTGGCGTGGAAATTCCCCGCGCAGCAGGCCACGACGCGCCTCCTTGACATCACCATTCAGGTGGGGCGGACGGGCGTGCTGACGCCGGTGGCCGAACTGGAGCCCGTGAGTGTCAGCGGCGTCATCGTGAGCAGGGCCACCTTGCACAACGAGGATGAAATCCGTAACCGCGACGTTCGGGTCGGGGATCGCGTGGTCGTGCAGCGCGCGGGCGACGTCATCCCGGAGGTGGTGCGGGCTGTGCTCTCGGAGCGTTCGCCGGATTCGCAACCCTTTGTCTTCCCTCACGTGTGCCCCGCCTGTGGGCAGGCGGCTTCACGCATTGAAGGCGAGGCGGCATGGCGTTGCGTCAACCTTTCCTGTCCCGCCGTCATCCGGCAGTCTCTGGCGCACTTCGTTTCCAAGGCCGGGCTTGACATTGAGGGGCTCGGGCAGCGCTGGATTGAGTTGCTCGTCTCCTCAAACCGCGTGCGCACCCCCGCCGACCTCTTTACCCTCACTGTTTCGGAACTCTTGCATTATGAGCGGATGGGTGTAAAACTCGCCACCAAGTTTGTGGATTCCTTGCAGCGCGCCAAAAAGGAAGCGACCTTGCAGCGGCTTATTTGCGCGCTCGGCATCCGTCACGTGGGCGAGCAGACCGCCCGGACGCTGGCCTCCGCCTATGCGGATATGGACGCTTTGGGCGCGGCAAGTCCGGAAGAGCTGCAAACCCTTCCTGACATCGGGCCGGAAGTCGCCAGCGCCATCCGAGCCTTTTTCGAGGACAAGCCCAACGTCGCTTTGCTGGCCCGCCTCAAGGAATTGGGGCTGTGGCCGGTTCAGTCGGAAACGCCGCGTGCTCCGGTCGGGCCCTTGACGGGGATGAAGGTGCTTTTCACGGGCTCCCTGTCCATGCCGCGCTCGCAGGCGCAGCGCATGGCGGAAGAGGCGGGCGCGGGGATCGCCGCGAGCGTCTCCAAGAAACTCAGCCTGCTGGTTGTGGGCGACGAGCCGGGCTCGAAGCTCGAAAAGGCGCGGACATTGGGAATTCGGGTGGTGGATGAAGCCGCCTTTCTTGCATTGTTGAACAAAGGGGACGGGACGCTGGTCGGAGAGGATTCCGCCGACGCGCCGCAAGCCTCCATAGAAGGAAACGGGTGAGGATATGAGTGTTTCCGTTATCGTGATGGGCGCTTCCGGGCGCATGGGGACGACGATTGCCAACCTTGCGAAGGAGCAGGGCATGACCTTGGCAGCCGTGCTGGAACGTCCCGAGAAGGTTGAGGCGCTGGCCCATTGGGGCTGCCTTGCCGGTTCCGATCCCGAAACCGTCTATCCGCAGGTTCCCGGCGGGGTGATCATCGATTTCACGGCTCCCGAAGCCAGCCTTGCCAACGCCCGTGCCGCCGTCCGGCACGGCAACCCCATCGTCATCGGAACGACGGGCTTCACTCCCGAGCAGAAGGCGGAACTGGACGCGCTTGCCGAAAAGGGGCGGATTTTCTGGTCGCCCAACATGAGCGTGGGCGTCAACGTCCTTTTGGAACTCTTGCCCGAACTGGTGGAGATGCTCGGGCCGGATTATGATCTCGAAATGGTCGAACTGCACCATAACCGCAAAAAGGATTCCCCCAGCGGCACGGCCCTGCGTCTGGCCGAGGCGCTGGCCTCCGCCCGGGACTGGGACCTCAAGGATGTCGCCTGCTATCATCGGGAAGGCATCATCGGGGAACGTCCCAAGAAGGAAATCGGCGTGCAGGCCATTCGTGGCGGCGATGTGGTAGGAGTGCACACCGTCTACTTCATGGGGCCCGGAGAGCGCATTGAGGTGACCCACCATGCGCACTCGCGGGAAAACTTTGCTCAGGGAGCTTTGCGGGCCGCGCGCTGGCTGCAGGACCAGCCCGCCGGCAAGGTCTACGCCATGAGCGATATTCTGAAATCGAGGTTGAAGTGATGCGTATTCCTGCCAAGGATTGGAAAGCGGTCTGGGAACTTTTGGCGTCCGGCATCCGGGAGCGGGTGCTCGGCAGCGGCTTTACGGATGTTGTCCTCGGGCTTTCCGGCGGCATGGACTCCGCGCTTGTGGCGGCCCTTGCCGTGGATGCGCTCGGCAAGGAGCACGTGCACGGCGTCATGATGCCTTCGCCGTGGTCGAGCGAGGGGAGTATTGCGGATTCTGAAGCGTTGGCCGCCAATCTGGGGATGGAAACCTTTACGGTGCCCATCGCGCCCATGATGGACGCCTTTGATAAGGCGCTTGCCCCGGCCTTTGCGGGCAAGGGGAGGGATGTGACCGAGGAGAATATCCAGTCGCGCATCCGGGGCGTGGTTTTGATGTCCTTTTCCAACAAATTCGGCTGGCTGCTCCTGGCTACGGGCAATAAGTCCGAGTTGGCCGCCGGGTATTGCACCATGTACGGCGACATGTGCGGGGCGCTCGCGCCCATTGCGGACCTGTACAAGACCGAGGTCTACAAGCTGGCCGCGTGGTACAATGAGCGGGAAGGCAGTGAAGTCATCCCCCGCAACATCTTCGAGAAGGCTCCTTCGGCGGAACTGCGCCCCGGCCAGACGGATCAGGATTCCCTCCCGGCCTACGACGTGCTCGACGCCATTCTGCACGCTCTGATTGAAGAGGCGCGGCCTGCCGCCGAGATCACCTTGCCGGGCATCGGAGCGGACGAGGTCGAGCGGGTGGCGGGACTGGTGCGCAAGAGCGCGTTCAAGCGCCTGCAGGCCGCCCCACTGCTGCCGGTGGGCCAACACGCTTTCGGCGTGCACGTCCACATGTGAGCACCGTTGACGAAATCACTTTGAAGGAAATAAGGTCTGCTTGAAAAAAGAGCCTCCCACATGTGCGGGAGGCTCTTTTCACAGGGGTTGTAGCCGGAGGGAGGCGTGAAGCGGTCGAAACGAAAAACCACCGGTTCACGAAAGCCCCCCATCAGTTTTACAACATTTCAGCCCACAAGGGCTTTTTGACGTTGTCTCTTGGGGGACCATCGCGTACGGGCGCACGGTTCCTGATCAGGCGTTTTTCTTGTCGCGGGCGGCTTGACGCAGCCAGTCGTACCATTTTTTGAGCCCTTCCCCGGTACGGCAGGAGATTTCAAAAACGTCCAGATCGGCGTTCAGATGCCGGGCATGGCGGGCTGCCGTCCGCACGTCGAAATCGACGTAGGGGAGCAGATCGATCTTGTTCAGGATCATAGCCCGGGCGCGGTTGAAGAGGAGAGGGTATTTCTCCGGCTTGTCGTCGCCTTCCGTCACGCTGAGCAGCGCGATTTTGGCGTCTTCGCCGCAGTCGAATTCCACGGGGCAGACGAGGTTGCCCACATTTTCGATGAACAGGATGTCGATTTCGTTGAGGTCGAAGGCCCCGAGCGCCTCCATGACCAGATTGCTGTCGAGGTGGCAGCCGCCTTCGGTATTGATCTGCACGGCCTTGGCCCCGGTCGCGGCGACGCGGCGGGCGTCGTTGTCGGTTTGCAGATCGCCCTCGATGACCGCCATGCGGAATTCGGAGGCAAGGTCCGTCAGCGTCCTTTCCAGAAGGGAGGTTTTGCCCGCGCCGGGGGAACTGATCAGGTTCAGGGCGAGGATGCCGTGCTCGGCAAAGCGCCGCTTCAGTTCCTCCGCGAGTTTTCCATTGGCCTCAAGGACGTTGCGAATGACTGGGATTTCCACGATATGACTCCTTTATTCTGCCTCGATGTGCTGCACGTACAGCTCGCGCCCCGTTTCCATACCATGCCCGAATTCCTCCCCGCACGAGGGGCAGGGAGCGAAAAAATGCTCACCTTTGGGCGGGGAAAAAATATGACCGCACTGGGAGCATTTCAGGGTGATGGGTATCTCCTCGGTCTCCAGTACGGCGCCTTCAAAATCCGTCCCGGCGGTCAGGGCTTCAAAGGCGAAGGACAGGGCCTCGGGAACGATGTTCGCCAGCGCGCCGTAGCGGACGCGCACGAGCAGCAGGCGGTGGACATCGTGTTTCGCCATCTCCTCGCGGACGATGGACAGCAGGCTTGTGACGACGGACATTTCGTGCATGGCGGTTTTCCCTGTTCGGCCCGGCAAAAAGACCGCGCCCGGATGAAGGGGAACGAAAGAGGAGAGTAGGCGAAAACGCCCCTCGAGTCCAGTTGGACGAGAGAAAGCGGAAGGCTTGACCCTCGCGCAGGGGCAGCGTACCTGTGCGGCATGGGATTTTTTTATTTGGGAGGGACGTATGAAAAAGATAGATGCTCACGCGCATGTCGGCTATTTCGGCGGCTGGGCCGATGTAGGGTATACCGACGAAGAAATGGTGGCGGAGATGGATCGCTACGGCATTGAGCGTTCCGTCGTCAGCTATATGGACAATGCGCTTGTCGAACGGGCGGTTGGGCGTTTTCCGGATCGTTTTGCGGGCCTGACGTGGGCCAATCCCTATGAAGGCGACAAGGCCGTGGAAACCGTGGTCCGTCAGGTGCGCGAATGCGGCTTCAAGGGCATCAAGCTGCATCCGCTCCTCAACGCCTTTACCGCCAACGATGCCGTGGTGCACCCTCTAATGGAGACGGCGCAGGAACTGGATATTCCCGTGTTCATCCATTCCGGGCATCCGCCGTTTTCCCTGCCGCACAGCATCGTGCAGCTCGCGGACGATTTCCCGCGCGTCCGCGTGGTCATGGTGCACATGGGACACGGCAACGGCATCTACATTCAGGCCGCCATCGATCTGGCGAAGAAGCGCGACAACGTTTTTCTGGAAACCTCGGGTATGCCCATGCACACCAAAATCCGCGAAGCCTACCTTTCGGTCGGCAGCGAGCGGGTCTTTTGGGGAAGCGATGCGCCGTTCCATCATTATAAGGTGGAAATGTTGCGCACCGAAGTCTGCGGCCTGCCCGAGAGCGCGCTGGAAAACATCTTTTATTCCAACATCAAAAACTTTTTGTCCCTGTAACGGCGATTCCCATTGGCCTCCCGCCCGGAAGGAGCCTTCTAGCGGGAGGCAAACACGAGCGCCAGAGCGAGGGCGATGAAGATGCAGGCTGTGATCCGGTTCAGGATAAGCTGCCCGCGGATGGAGTTGTTGAACCACTGGGCCAGCCAGCCCCCCAGATAGGCGACCGCCCCGAAAACCAGCAGCGTCGCGATTTGGAACAGCACGCCGAGGGAAATGATCTGCAAGGGCAGATGTCCGAGCGCAGGCCGGGCGAACTGGGGAAGGAAGGCGAGAAAAAAGAGCGTCACCTTGGGATTGGTGATGTTCATGATCACGCCCCGCCGATAGAGCGCCCCGTATCCGGGAAAATCCGTGTGGTGGAGGGACGCATGGGAGGCTCCGCTCCGCCATGAGAGCCATGCCAGATAGAGCAGGTAGGCGGCGCCCACACATTTGAGCAGGGTGAAGGCCACCTCGGATGTCTGGAAAAGGGCGGCGATGCCAAGGGCTACGGCGGCCGTGTGCCCGCACAGGCCCGTGATCAGCCCGAGCGTCGTTACGATCCCGGCCCGGAACCCGTAGAGAGCGGATTGCGTCAGCACGAAAATATTGTCAGGGCCGGGAGCGAGGCTCATGACAAGAGCGGCGGCGAAAAAGGCCCCGAGCGTTTCCAAAGGCAACATGGCGAATCCCTCGTGTGGCGGCGAAACCCCTTCCGGGGCAAGCTGTGAGCCGTCTTTTTCAGCCCAGTTCCATATGGCGGTGTTCCACGGAAACGACATAATCCTGCCGTTTCAGCGCACGCGCCAGCGCTTCGGTCATGGCCACGGAGCGGTGTTTCCCCCCCGTGCAGCCGAGGGCGATAGTGATGCGGTAACGTCCTTCCGCGTCATAGAGGGGGAGCAGGAAAGACACGAAATCAATCAGGCGTTTCTTGAATTCCTTTCCCGCCGCTTCGCTGAAGACATAGGCGGCGACGGCCTTGTCCTTTCCGGTGAGGGGCCGCAGGTCCTCCACAAAATAGGGATTGGGGAGGAAGCGAAGATCAAAGACCAAGTCGGCCTCGCGGGGAACCCCGTATTTGAAGCCGAAGGAAACCAGATTGACCTTGATGGCGTGCAGCCGTTCTTCCCGGCTGGTCCAGCGGCGTTGAATGACGCGGCGCAGATCGTGGATGGAGTAGGCTGACGTGTCGATGATCTTGTCGGCCATTTCCCGCAGAGGAGCGAGGCGCTCCATTTCTTCCCGCACGGCCTGCTCCAGCCCGACGCCTTCCCGCTCGAAGGGATGGGGGCGGCGCGTGGTGGCGTAACGCCGCATGATGACGACGGGGTCGGCTTCCAGATAGATGATATGTGGCCGAAAGCCCATGCCGCTCAGACGATGCAGGGCCTGTTCCAGTTCCGCCATGAATTCGCTGCGGCGCTGATCAAAGCCGATGGCGACGCCGTTGGAACGTTCGACGGAAGAGCTGTGCAGCAGGCGCACCATTTCCGGGAGCAATCCCGGGGGAACGCCGTCGGCGGTAAAAAGCCGCAAATCCTCAAAAACGTGGAGGACCGTGCTTTTTCCCGCACCTGAAAGGCCGGTGATGATGAAGACAGGCTTGTCCGCAGCGGATGCGGGAGAAGCGTCCGCCGGAACGGAGGGCTTCTCCGCAGGGGAAGAGTGATCCGTCATGGTACGTCCCGTGGCAACAGCAAACCCGCCCGGCGCATTCCGGGCGGGTCGGTTACAGAAAAGCGGCGTCGGCAAAAGAGCTAGAAGATGGGATCGATGAGGCCCAGATTGCCGTTCTTGCGCCGATAGATGACATTGATGCGATCGTTTTCCGAATTGAGGAAGGTCAGGAATTCAAAGTCCTGCGCGTCAAGCTGCATGGCCGCTTCGTCCGGGCTCATGGGCTTGGGAGAGAAGTGGTCCCGCCCCGTGATGGTGCGTTCGCCGTCCTCTTCGGTCACTTCAAAGGTGTAAACGTCGATATCGCTCGTGCGCCCCTTGCGGTGGACTTCCTTGTTGCGCGAGATGATCTTCTTGACCTGCGACTCCAGCTTGTCGAGGACCATATCAATGGAGGCGTACATGTCTTCGGAGGTTTCGCCCGCAGCGATATTGATGCCGTCTCCGGTGAGCTGCACTTCTACGCGCTGGCGGAACTTGTCGACGGACATATTGACCTGGGCATCCAGCGCGGGATTCTTGCCGAAGAATCTCCCCAGCTTTTCCATGCGGCGCCGGGCGTACTTGCGCAAATGTTCAGAGGGCTCGAAGTTCTTGAAAGTAAAGGAAATATGCATGCAAGCCTCCTTTGGCTGGTGACCTGTCCGCCGCACGAGCGCCAAGGCGCCGCCAGCGGACATTGCTTTGTCAGGCATGGTTTCTTTACAACAGCCTTTTGGGGGTCCTGTCAAGAGCCCCTGTGCCGCAAAAGGGCTTTAGAAATGCGCCTTTCGCCGCGAAGAAGACGGAATATCCATAGCCATTCGATACTTGGCGACTGTTCTTCGGGCGATGTTGACTTTAAGGTGTTCTTTGAGAATTTCGCCGATGCGTTCGTCAGAAAGAGGATTCTTGGGGTCTTCCTCGCTGATGCACTTTTTGATAAGCGCCTTGACGCTTTCCGATCCCACCTGACTCCCGTCGTCCAGTTCCAGCGCGCTGTTAAAGAAAAATTTGAGTTCATAGACGCCAAAGGGGGTCGCCACGTACTTGTTGGTCGTAATGCGGCTCACCGTGGACTCGTGCATGTTGATGTCGTCCGCGATATCCTTGAGAATAAGCGGTTTGAACTTGCTGATCCCCTCCTCGAAAAAGCCCCGCTGGTGCTTGACGATGCTCTCAACCACCTTGTAGAGGGTCCGCTGCCGCTGGTGCAGGCTTTTGATGAGCCAGGCGGCGGAACGGATTTTCTCGTTGAAATATTCCTTTTCCTTGCTGGAGGCGTTTTCCGAGGCGTTCTCGTAGGCGGGATTCAGGTGGAGATTGGGCAGGCCGTCCTCATTCAGGATGATGAGGAATTCGCCGTCCACCTTATAGACAAAAACGTCCGGGCTGACGAACGTGGAGACGCTTTCGCCGAAACTGGCGCCGGGCATGGGATCGAGGGATTGGATGATGTCCAGGTATTCCTTGAGCTCGTCCATGTCCAGACGGAATTTGCGCAGGAGCGGCTTGTAGCGGTGGGCTTCGAGGTCCTCCAGATGATCGCGGACCAGATCGACGAGCACCTGATCACGGTCGTAGCCCAAGGCCTTGATCTGGATAAGCAGACATTCCTGCGGCGTGCGTGCGGCCACGCCCACGGGATCAAAGAGCTGGATGGCCTTGAGGACCGTCTCCACATCCTCCGGGGTAGGGACGGCCACCGCTTCATTGGCGACTCCTTCCTCTCCACCCTCGGCGGACCCCCGGTCTGCGCGGGCCATCTCAGCCATTTCTTCAAGTGATGCTTGAAGGTAGCCGGAGGAAGAGAGGTTGCCGATGATGATTTCCCCCAGTTCCATTTGCTCATCCGTAAGAGAGGAGAGGCGCAGTTGCCACATGAGGTGGCTTTCGAGGGTAGGGCTGGCCGCGTAACGGGTTTCGAGCGAACTCATCTCCTCGGGCACTTCGTAGTCGCGGGGCTGGATAGATTGCGGCGTACTGGCGAATTCCCCCAGATAGTCCTCCCAGTCCTCCGAACGGGCCGCTTCGCGGTCGTAGGTCGTTTCCTCCTGCTTGCTTTCGGGCCGGGCTTCGGCGGGCGGCTCATGCGAAGGTTCTTCCTGCACTTCTTCCAGAAAAGGATTTTCCAGCAACTCGCGCTGCACGGTTTCCACAAGCTCGAGACGGGAAAGCTGCAAGAGGCGGATGGCCTGTTGCAATTGGGGAGTCATCACCAGCTGTTGCGAAAGCTTGAGTTGCTGTCTGAGTTCCAGTGCCATGCAAGTATCCCATCATGGTAAAAGTCTGCCCGGACCCGCCCACCCCGGCAGGGAGGCGGTAGCCGTTATGAGAAAAGCCTTGCAGCCCTCTCGGAAAGAGGACAGGTTTTCTCATCACATGCAGAGAGTATGCCATATGCATGAAGATGTTGCAAGATTAGGAGCGTTTTTTTTCCCTTTCCAGAATTTATCATGGCTTCTTTTTAGGAGAAAAATATTTTTCAGAGGTGGAGGCGAAAGAAAAGGAAAAGACCGGCGCGAACGCCGGTCCGTACGGTAAAGAAGACAGAAGGGGCGCGGCTATAGCGAAAAGCTTTCCCCCAGATAGACGCTGCGCGCCTGTTCGCTGCTGACGATGGCTTCCGGCGTGCCGGAAAGCACGACCTGCCCTTGCACCATGAGATAGGCCCGGTCACAAATCGTAAGTGTTTCTCGGACGTTATGGTCGGAAATGAGTACGCCGATGCCCCGGTCCCGCAGGGCGCGCACCAAACCCTGAATGTCGCCCACGGCCAGCGGGTCGATGCCCGCGAAAGGCTCGTCGAGAAGGACGAATTTCGGCTCGCGGATAAGGGCGCGCGCGATTTCGAGCCGGCGGCGCTCCCCGCCCGAGAGGTGGAGGGCATGGGATTTTTCCAGCCGGGTCAGGCCGAAATCTTCCAGAAGTTCGTCGGCCTTCTCCCTTTGCGCCTGCCGGGAGAGCCCCGTGTGCTCAAGGATGATTTGCAGGTTCTGCCGCACGGTCAGCTTGCGGAAGACGGAGCTTTCCTGCGGCAAATAGGAAATGCCCACCCGGGCCCGCTCGTGCAGCGGCCATGTCCCGATGTCCTGCCCCTCCAAGAGCACCTGTCCGGAAGAGGGCTTGATGATTCCCGTAAGCATGTAGAACGACGTCGTCTCCCCCGCGCCTTTGGGCCCTAGGAGCCCTACGATTTCGCCCTGGTTCACTTCGGGGGAAACGCCGCGGACCACTTCCCGCTGGCCGTACCGTTTGCGCAAATCCACGCCTGCCAATGTGGCCATCAATTCCCTCCGGAGCGCCGTATGGGGCTGGAAGCCTTGGAACCGGAAAAGACCGCCTCCACCCGTTTTTTGCTGCCGCCCAGAACTTCGCTGCGGTTTTCTTCCGTATAATAGCGGATGGTTTCGCCGGTGACCGTGTTTTCCCCGTCGGTCAGGCGGGGGTCGCCTTCCATGAGGAGCACGCCGTTGTCCATCGTATAGGTGGCCTTGGCGCAGGTCCCGCTCCGGTTTTCGCTTTTCATGCGCACGTTGCGTTCCGCCACGATCTTGTCCACGTCGCCCGCGGCCATTCCCGCAGGCATTCCGCCCGCTTTGCCTTCTTCCTTGTCCTTGGGCGGTTTCAGGTACACCGTGATCTTATCCGCCCATATTTCGATGTCCGGACGGACGACATGGACGTTCTTGTCGAAAACGACAAGCTGTTTTTCCGCCATATAGGTGAGCTGATCGGACGTAATCCGCGTTTCCACGTTTTGGGCGGGTTTGGGAGGGGTAACCGGGGCCGCCGTGAGGGGCGAGGCGCACACAAGGCTCGCGCTGATCGCCGCCATTCCCAAAAGGATGTGTTTCATGGTTATTCCTTATGCGCAGGAACCGTGGCCGACGGGATGGGAAGACCCGCCGCGGAAGAGGGCGCGGGCTCTTCGGGTGAGGCCGCCGTTTCCTTTGCTGTTTCGCGCGGTTTGAGGATGGCCACAACGCCGTTGGAGCCGTGCATGACGTTGGTCTGGAGGTCCCACGTGAAGAGGGCGGCCGTACCTGAGGCGGTAGGACTTTCGAGCTGTGCCCCTTCGGGGAAGGTCATGGTGCGGGTCGCGGCGTTGTAGTCCATACGGGAAGTGGTGATGGTGTCGTCAAAACGGGTGATCACGACGTCGTCCCAGAGCGTCAGAAAGCGCTGGTTGTCCGTAATGCGCCCTTTTTCCGCCCGCACGTCAAGGAAATCGTCGGTCGAGGCGGCGGAGACGGGATCGCCGAGCGCGTAGCGGACCACGGGTTTGTCCACATCAATGGTATCGCCGTTTTGCGACATGTGCGCCCAGCTTGCCTTCAGCCGCCACAGTTCGACGCCTTTGTTGCCCTGAAAGAGATGTATGCCTTCAATGGCCAGCCCCGCCACCTTCTCAAGGGCGTTGGCGCCTTGGGTGGCGTTTCCCTGAAGTTTGGAGCCGTCAAAGGTGCCCGCGCCCTTTTGCGCGGCCAAATCCATAAAGCGGTCGAGCAGCCGTGCGGGGTCGCGGCTTTCCAGAGCGTACCAGCCCGCGCCGAAGGCCAGCAGCACGGCGGCAAGGGCAAGCAGGATTCGTAGGCGTTTCATTCGAGGTGCATCCACTGGTCAAGCAGGGCATCCCGCTTTCCCTGACAGGTAAGGAGCATGTCCACAAATTCCCGGACGGCTCCCTGTCCTCCGGGGGTGCGCGTCACGAAACGCGCCAGCTTCTTCACGTCCGGCATGGCGTTGGCGACTGCGGCGGGCAGTCCCACGCGCGACATGGGGGCAAGGTCCACCCAGTCGTCACCGAGATAGGCGATGTGCTCCCAGCCGAGGCCGAGGCGCTCCAACCCCGGGACCCCGAGCGCACCGATAACGTCGGAGGCGCCGGGAGGCGCCGTGGCCCCGAGGA
>CALVEZ010000016.1 GCA_944326695.1 Candidatus Bilophila faecipullorum
CTCCGTCTGCGACTACCCGCGCCTCTGCCCCCACCGTCTATCTCCCTCCACGCCCCCCCCCCCGCCCCTCCCCTCCCCAATCTTCACACCCCCGTCGCCTCCAGCCACGCAGCAAAAGCCGCGCGGGCGCGGTCGGCGTACCACTGCTTGCGCTCCTTCTTTTTGACGCGGACATCGGGCTCGGGCATGAGGCCGAAATGCACGTTGGAAGGCTGAAAATGCTTGGCGGGCGTGGCGAGATGGTTGAGCAGCGCGCCGAGGGCCGTGGTCGCCGGGGGCCTGGAGAGAGAGCCACCGGAGAGCGTGGCCGAGAGCATCAGGCCGACCCAGAGGCCACAGGCGATGGACTCCACGTAGCCCTCAACCCCGGTGATCTGCCCGGCCAGATGGATGTGGGGCCGCGTGCGCAGGGCCAGCTCCTCGGTGAGGGCCAGCGGCGCGTTCACGTAGGTGTTGCGGTGCATACTGCCGAAACGCACGAAATCCGCGCGCTCCAGACCCGGCACCCGCCGGAAGCACTCGGCCTGCGCCGCATAGGTCAACTTGGTCTGGCAGCCCACCAGATTGAACATCGTCTTGTTCCCGTTTTCCGGGCGAAGCTGAAGAATGGCGAAAGGCCGCTTCCCGGTACGCGGATCGGTGAACCCCACGGGCTTGAGCGGCCCGAAAGCCAGCGTGCGCTCGCCGCGCGCCGCCAGCGCCTCGACGGGCATACAGCCTTCAAAATGCTTTTCCTGCTCGAAATCGCGGGCCGCCACCTTTTCGCCGTCAAGAAGCCCCTGATGAAAGGCACGGTACTCTTCCTCGTTCATGGGGCAGTTGAGATAGTCGCCCTCTCCCGGCTCGCCGTAACGCGAACCCCAGAAGGCGACGGACATATCGATGGAATCCGCCGCCACAATGGGCGCGATGGCGTCGTAAAAATAGAGATGATCCGCGCCCACCGCCCGGGCAAGGGACGCGGAAAGGCTCTCGCTCGCCAAGGGCCCGGCCGCGATGACCACGCGCTCGAAATCCGCCAGCGCGGGATCGTCAAGGCTCTCCACCGCCGCGCGGATCAGCGTGATGCCCGGCTCGGCCTCCACCCGTTCCGTCACGGCACGGGAAAAAAGATCGCGGTCCACGGCCAGCGCCTTGCCCGCCGGAACGCGGGTCGCGTCCGCCGCAGCCATGAGCGCACTGCCCAGCTCGCGCAGTTCCTGCTTGATCAGACCCACGCCCGAGGCCAGCTCGTCCGAGCGCAGGGAGTTGGAACACACCAGCTCGGCCAGATTCGGCGAGGTGTGGGCCGGAGAATACGTTTCCGGCTTCTGCTCGAAAAGAGTGACGGCGAAACCGCGCCGGGCCAGTTGCAACGCGCATTCGCAACCGGCAAGACCTGCCCCTACAATGGCTATTCGCTGTGTGCTCATGGATGCCCTGATGAAAAATGTTGACGGGAAGGAGCGGCGCTTTCGCCCGGCAAGGCTTCCGCTCCCTTGCTCCGTCCCTTCCTTTACGCTACAGTCGAAGGGCTCCGCAACCACCTCAACGCAGGGAGACGTATCATGGATTTCGTTTGGTTCTTCTTGGGCATCGCCGCCGTCATCGCCGGGCTTACCTACATCAAGCGTTCCTCGCCCAACCGCTGATCCGGTGACGACCTCTTCTCCCGAAAGCCCCGCCGCAGAGGGCCTCTCTTGGCGCGTCCCCGAAGAGGCGCACGGCTGGCGGCTGGACAAGGCCCTCGGACTGCTGCTTGCCGTCCCTTCGCCCGAACAAAGGGCGCAACGCCCCGAACTTTTCGCGCTGGCCGAGAAGGGCCTGCGCGCGCGGCGTCGGCTGTGCGAGCGCTCCCTCGTCCTCGTGGGCGGCAAGCCGGGCATCCCTGGCCTCAAGGTACGGGCGGGACAGGACATCCTGATCCTTCCCGAGCCGGAGGCGGAAACGGCCCTGTCCAAGGCGGAAGACGCCGAACTGGTACAGGAAGAAAACGGCCTCGCGGCGCTCTATAAGCCCGCTGGGATGCACTCGGCGGCCTTGGCGGGCAGTCCTGCGCCCTGCCTTGAAAGCCTGCTCGCCGCGTTCCTGCCCGGGGCTGAAGAAGGCTATCCCCGTCTGCTCAACCGCCTCGACGCCCCCACCTCCGGCCTTGTGCTGGCGGCCTGCGGCGAAGAAGGCGAGCGGCGCTGGCGTCGGGCCGAGCGCATCGGCCAGACCGATAAACGCTATCTGGCCCTGATCGAAGGCCAACCCCTTTACGACTTCACCGTCGCCCGCCGCCTTGATACCGACGCGCGGACCAAGAGCCGGGTACGGCACAGCGACGATCCCGATCCCCTGCGCCATACGGACGTGGCCCTCCTCCACCCGCTGACCGCCGCCGAAACGGGCGGACTCGTGGAGGCTGACGGCGACGCGCTGCTCATGCTCGTGGGCTGCCGCATCCGCAAGGGCGCGCGGCATCAGATACGGGCGCATCTGGCCGCCGCCGGGCACCCGCTGGCCGGGGATGACCTGTACGGCGCATCCCTGCGTTGCCGGGACTTCCCTTTCCTCCTGCATCACGGGCGCGTCTCTCTCCCGGATTTTGACGCTTTCCGCCTCCCCATCTGGCTTTCCTCCCTTCCCCTCGAGGCGCAGGAACGCGCCGAAGCCTTCCTGCGCGGCTGAAACGTCCTTTTTGGCGCCGTCCCTGCTCCCAAAGGCTTTACGGCGGGAGAGACTCGGGAAGAAACGGTTTACCCCAACACCGTGCGCGGTCGCAGGGTCTCGGGTGCGGCCTTCGGAGCGCCGGGACGGGTGAGGGATTCTCCCGATGATAATAAGACCATTCAAAATGACGAGGTATTACAAGAGACTACACTCATACCATAAGGAGATGTCTATGTCCCTCGTCAACAACGAAGTCGGTGACTTCACCGTTCAGGCGTTTTACAAGAACGAATTCAGGGCTTTCACCAAGGCGGACATCCTCGGCCACTGGTCCGTCTTTTTCTTCTATCCCGCTGATTTTACCTTCGTATGCCCCACGGAACTGGAAGATTTGGCCGAAAAATACGAAGCCTTCCAGAACATCGGCTGCGAAATCTACGCCATCTCATGCGACAGCCATTTCGTTCATAAGGCGTGGCACGAGTCCTCGCCGTCCATCCAGAAGATAGCGTACCCCATGCTGGCCGACCCCGCCTGCGTGCTGGCGCGCGGTTTCGGCGTCCTGACCGAAGCCGACGGCATGGCCGAGCGCGGCAGCTTCATCATCGATCCCGATGGCCGCATTCAGGCCTATGAAGTCATTGCCGGGGGCGTCGGGCGCAATGCGGATGAACTCCTGCGCCGCGTGCAGGCCCTCCAGTTCGTGCGCGAACACGGGGATCAGGTATGCCCGGCAAAATGGCAGCCCGGCGAGCAGACGTTGAAGCCGAGCCTTGATCTGGTAGGTATCTTATAAAAAATGGCGCTAGAAGAGAAAGACTTTCTAGTCTTTCTCTTCTTATTATAATTAAAACTTATTTACTATATAAATTTATTACTACTTTAATATGAAGTTTATAATTACAAATTACTTAATTAATATTTAATATAATTTATTTACTCTTATTATAATAAATTATACTTATATATTTGTTCTAATATTTTATCTACTATGCCAATAAGTATTTTATATTAATAGACATAATTTAAAAATCATTTATTAATACATAATAATATATACGTTTTTAATACTATGACCTCTATAACTAAACATTATTGAATTTAATTATCAAATTTAACTCTGTACACATTTAAGCTTTTTTCCCATATGAAAGTGGTATATAGTGTACATCCCAAAAGAGATATTTACCTCTCCCAGAAACGAAAAGTATCTTAATTCTTTGATTTTTAAAATTATTTCATTTCTGAAATCATCTTAAAACAATATCGGAAGAGATAAAAATTGTTAAGTATAGTATCCTTACTTCAAACTCTAAGTGAAAATTTATATACATGCAAGAATAGCTAAGATGTTGAATTCTTTATAATATCACCATTATATAAATATGAATTATCGTAAAAAATTATGTATTGATTGCCGTATGGTATATATGTCAGGTATAGGTACCTATATACATCATCTTATACCTCGTTGCATCAACGCTTTACCTGAGTTTTCCTTTAATCTTATAGGAAACTCTCCTCTCCCTTTCAATCTACCTTCTAATTCATTTTTTACTAAAGTATCATCTCATATTTATAGTTTTTATGAACAAATAGAGATTTCTTATATTATACGTGGAACACAAGGTTTATGGGTACCACATTATGTTATTCCATTGTTTTCAAATATTCCTGTCATGGCTACAGTTCATGATGTAGCCCATCTTGCATTACCAGATATTTTTGGCTTTACAAAAAGAATTTATGCTAAATATATGTTTCAAATTCTAAAAATGCGTGCCAGAACTATATTTTTTAATTCTTCTTTTACAAAGCAAGAGTTTCAACGTTTAGTAGGAGAGCCACACTGTCCTACATTTATTACTCCACTCGGTGTAGATACGTTCTGGTTTGAAGAACAAAAAGAAGATAGTCTTTTTAATTTTCCCTATTTTCTTGCAGTAGGAAATCTGAAACCTCATAAGAATATAACGGCCTTGTGCAAAGCCTTTGCCGGGATTGCTTCGCAATGCCCACATCATCTTGTTCTCGCCGGGAAAAAAGAAGGATTTATAACCGGGTTAGAAGAGACTTGGGAAAACCTTGCTCCCGGGAGGATCCACTCTACGGGTATTCTTAATGCCGCTCAATTGCGTCAAGCCGTAAAGAATGCATCCTGTTTAGTCTTTCCCTCCCTCTATGAGGGATTCGGGCTGCCTCCTCTTGAGGCGCTGGCCTGCGGCACACCGGTTCTGGCTTCGGACATCCCGCCCGTCCGGGAAACCTGCGCCGACGCCGCGGACTATTTTGATCCGCACTCCGAATCTTCCCTGCGGGAAGGGCTGTTGCGTTGCGCCGCGCTCTCGGCGGACCCGGAGGCGCGCGAAGCCCGCCGTCGCCGCGCCGCCCTTTTTTCCTGGGACCGGACGGCGGCCCTGACCGTCTCCGCCCTCAAACAGGCCTTTGGCCTTTAAGCCCTGCCAAGGAGCCGCGCGTGAGCCTGCGCCAGAAACTGTTCATCGATGACGTCGCCCGCGTCATGAGGATTTTGCCCGCGTCCCTGCGTTTCCGCATTTACGCCCTTTTTTTCCTGATGTTCGTCCTTGCCGTCTTTGAAGTGCTTTCCGTCCTGTCCATGTCCTTCATGGCCATGAGCGTGGCCGCTCCGCAGGTGATTATGAAGGAACCCGCCATCGGTTGGATCATGGAAACCTTCCCTTCGCTGGAAACGCTCTGTTCGGACTTGCGCTATTTCACGCTGGCGGCGGCGCTGGGGGTCGTCGTGCTGACCCTGATCAAGAATCTCCTCAGCGCGCTGGTGGGCTGGAAGGGGGCCTGCATCGGTGAGGACGTGGCCATCTTTTCGGGAAGCCGGATCATGAACCACTATCTGAACAGCGACTATATGTGGCATATTTCAAGCAGCAGCACGGACATGTTTCAGGCTCTGGGCTGGCGGCAGCAGCTCAGCCTCCTGCTCGTCAACCTGCTGAACGTCTACACCTACGCGCTGACCACCATCGCCCTTTTCTTCGCGCTGATCACGGCCACGCCGGGGATCATCCTCGTCTGTCTGGTCGTGACGGGCGCGCTTTCCTATGCGGTCTACCGCACCATGAAAAACGCCATCGACCGCTCGGGCACGGCGGTGGCGGCCTCCGCAGCGCAGGAAAGCCGCACGACGCTGAACGCCATGAACGGCATCCGCGAAGTGCTCATCTACCGCCAGCAGCCCATCTTTTTCGACAGATACGTGGAAGCCTGCCGCTCGGGGCTGCGCGCGCGATCCTTCCTCACGATTGCCCCTCCCATCCCTTCGTGGATACTGGAAACGTTCGGCTTTTCCGTCATCCCGGCCACCATCTGGCTGCTCATCGATACGGAAAACGCCTCCATGCCGGTCATCGCCAGCGTGGTGACGATGGTCATGCTCGCGGCATGGCGCATCCTCCCCATCCTCAACCGCTCTCTGGGCTGCCTCGTCATGGTGCGCAGCGTGCGGCCCATGGCGCTCAAGTGCCTTGAGCGGCTGGAAGCCATCAGGGAGCAGAACCTCCCTTCCCGGCCCGAACCTGACCCCCGGTTCCGTTTCAGGCGGGCGATCTCCCTGGAGAACGTCACGTTCCGTTACCCCGATGCGGAATGGCGGTCCCTTGACGGCATCACCTTCTCCATACGCAAGGGGACGCAAGTGGGCATCGTGGGGCCCTCCGGGGCGGGGAAAAGTACGCTCATCGGCATCCTCAGCGGCCTCATGCCGCCGGAAAACGGCCTTTTTCTGGTGGACGGCGAAGCGGTCACGGGCGCGCGGCTGACGGCCTACTGCGCGCGGGTGGGCTACGTGCCTCAGACGCCCTACATCATGAGCGGCACGATTGCCGAAAACGTCGCCTTCAGCCAGTGGGGGAAGCCCTACGATGAGGAAAAAGTGCGGCGGGCCTGCCGGATGGCGGCGCTCGACGTGGTCAAGAAGGACCCCCGGGGCATCGACTATCCCATCGGGGAGCACGGGGCGGGCCTGTCGGGTGGGCAGGCGCAGCGCGTATCCATCGCCCGGGCCCTCTATGCCGAGCCGGAAATCCTCATTCTGGACGAGTCGACGAGCGCCCTCGATCAGGGGACGGAAGCCGCCATCATGGAGACCATCCGGCGCTTGAAGGGCATGACGGTGATCATCATCGCGCACCGTCTGACCACGGTGGAACACTGCGACGACATCGTGTGGATTCAGGACGGCAAGGTGGTCAAGACAGGCCCGCCCGCAACCGTCCTCGACGAATACCGACGGACCTTATAAGAGACAGCGAACGGAAAGGGCGGTAATGGGAACCATGAACAATGATTTTTCGCACTTGCGGGTAGCCATCGTGCATTACTGGCTGGTAGGGATGCGCGGCGGGGAAAAAGTCGTCGAGGCCCTGTGCCGCCTTTTTCCGCAGGCCGACCTCTACGCCCACGCGGTCAGGCCGGAAGCGCTCTCGCCCACGCTGCTCGCCCACTCCATCCGCACAACCTTCATCCAGAAGCTGCCCTGCGCGGCCACGCGTTTTCGCAACTATCTGCCCCTGATGCCGCTGGCATTGGAGCAGCTTGACCTGCGCGCCTACGATCTGGTCATCTCCAGCGAGTCGGGTCCGGCCAAGGGGGTCATCGTCCGGGCCGACGTGCCGCACATCTGCTATTGCCATTCCCCCATGCGTTACCTCTGGGACATGCATCAGGACTATCTCGAATCAGCCGGGCCCGTGGCGCGCCTTTTCATGCGCCTCTTCTTCCATCGGCTGCGCCTGTGGGACTATGCCTCGGCGCAACGGCCCGACGTGATCATCGCCAACTCCCAAACGGTGGCGCGGCGCATCCGGCGCTGGTGGAAGAGGGAGCCCCGGCTCATCTACCCGCCCGTGGAGGTGGAACGCTTCGCAGCCCCGGATATGGATTCCCTGCAAAAGGTGCCGGGCCGCCTCCGGGCCGGGGGCTATTACCTGTGTTTCGGCGAGATTGTGAACTACAAGCGGGTCGATCTGGCCGTACGGGCCTGTACGCAGAGAGGCGCGCCGCTGGTCGTCGCCGGGGACGGCCCGGAACGCCGCCGCCTTGAGGCAATGGCCGGGCCGAGCGTCGTCTTCACGGGCCGGGTGCCCGAGAGCGCAGTACCGGCGCTCTACGCAGGCTGCCGGGCTTTCCTCTTTTCGGGCGAAGAGGATTTCGGCATCACCCCGGTCGAGGCCATGGCCGCCGGGCGTCCCGTCATCGCCTACGGGAAAGGCGGCGCGCGGGAAACCGTGCGGGAAGGCTCGACCGGTCTCTTTTTCCCCACGCAGACCGTAGAGAGCCTGAGCGCAGCCCTCGACGCCTTTGAAAACGATGAAAGCGCGTTTCAGACGGAAGCCTGCCGCCGTCGGGCGCACTCCTTTGACACATCCATCTTTGAGGAAAAGTTCGCCGCCGAGGTCCGGGACATCCTGAACGCCGCAGGGAAGGAATGGGCGGAAAAGGCCCCGTCCCCGGCAACAGAACGCGATGCCCTGCCCGCCCGCACGGACTCCCTGCGGACCCTCCTTCCGGGAGGCTGAGTTGACCCTGCCCGCGCTGCAATGGTATAAGGTCTTTCATCCTTTAGCGCGGACGGCATCGCATGGCACATTGGAAAGGCATCCTCCTGGCTGGAGGGGCGGGGACGCGCCTGCACCCTCTGACTCTGAGCGTCAGCAAACAGCTCCTTCCCGTCTACAACAAGCCCATGATTTACTATCCCCTGTCGGTGCTCATGCTGGCCGGCATCCGGGAAATCGTGATCATCACCACGCCGGAAGACATTTCCTCATTCAAGCGGCTCCTCGGCGACGGCAGCCAGTGGGGCTGCTCCTTTGAGTATGTGGTGCAGGCCCGGCCCGAAGGCATCGCGCAGGCCTTCCTTCTGGCCGAGGAATTCATCCGCGGCTGCCACGTCTGCCTGATCCTCGGCGACAACATCTTTTTCGGCAACGGCCTTGAAGACCTGCTCGTGCGGGCGCGGAACCGGGAGGACGGGGCGACCGTCTTCGGCTATCACGTCCGTGATCCCGAACGCTACGGCGTGGTCGAATTCGACGAGGCCATGCGGGTCCGATCCATTGAGGAAAAGCCGCGCGCGCCCAAATCCAATTACGCCGTTTCCGGGCTGTATTTCTATGATCCCGACGTCATCGACGTCACGCGGGACATCCGGCCCTCGGCCCGGGGCGAACTGGAAATCACCGACGTCAACAACGCCTACCTGCACGCCGGAAAGCTGCGCGTCGAGATCATGGGCCGGGGCATCGCGTGGCTCGATACCGGGACGCACGATTCCCTCATGGCCGCGGGCACCTTCGTACAGGCCATCGAAAGTCGTCAGGGCCTCAAGGTCGCCTGCCTTGAAGAAATCGCGTGGAGAAGAGGGTACATCTCCACCGAACGCCTTCTGGAACTGGCCGCCCCTCTGAAAAAGTCCGGCTACGGCGACTACCTCGCCTCCCTGCCCGAAAGGGTCGCGGAAGGGTGGAAATAGCCCTTTCTCTTGTAGATTGCGCCGAACCCTTTTCCGGCGTTCCTGTAACGGCGTGACGCCATCGCCTTTCCCGCATCGTAAGGCGGGACCGACAGCAAAACGCCTTCCTCGGGACAGAAACGCTTCTCCAAAAACGGGAAGCCAGATACGCCGTCCCGCCCGGCTTGGGGCAAGCGAAATGGCGAGCCTCCACATAAAATAAAGACTCTGCCATAGGAAATGATTGACGGTTTCTTTAGCACCCCGGGATTACAAACGTT
This sequence comes from Candidatus Bilophila faecipullorum, assembly GCA_944326695.1. Classification (GTDB taxonomy): domain Bacteria; phylum Desulfobacterota; class Desulfovibrionia; order Desulfovibrionales; family Desulfovibrionaceae; genus Bilophila; species Bilophila faecipullorum. The sequence goes on from CALVEZ010000016.1 coordinate 9,406, forward strand.
TTCAAGAATGTTGAGGCAACAGGCTCTACAAGGCGAAAATTTCATCCGCATCAGTTTGAAATCACAGAGAAAATATATCAATTGATGGCTATGACAAAGCCACAATAAAAAGAGGGAGCGGGGCTCCCTCTTTGCGTTCCTATGGAATCAGGCTGCGGATTTTCTGCGTCTGGTTCTGGGTTTGTCTTCCTCGGGCGGCAGGGCCTCCCCCGCCGTTTCCGGGGCGGCGGCCTCAGGGGTCGCTGGCTCTTCCGGGGCCTGCGCCTCCGGCTCTTCGAGCGGCGTTTCCTCCTCCGCTTCGGCCTCCGCGCGGCTCAGGCTTTTGCGGATGCGCGCCCGTTCCTCAAGTGGCTTCGCCACCAGCCGAATTTGCGGGACAAAGACCTTGCTCACGTAGAGCACTTCAGCGACGTCCTCCATCATCTTCCAGTCAAGGTTTTCGGGATCGAAATCCTCGCCGGGAAAGACAAGCCTGCCGTCGTTGTACTTCAAGATATACATTTTGACTCTCCTTTGGATAAAACCGGAAGCCGCCGGGTCAATGGTCACAAACGGCGATTCGGCCAAGGTCCGCTGTCTGTGCGCGTCGATGACGGGACAAGGGAAACGAGGGCAACGCAAACAGCTCAGTAAAGGCCGCCACTGCTGGCGCGCGGGACACCACATCGACTTTTCGGCGGGATCGACATAGGTCATGTTCCCTCCTTTCAGCGGAGTCCGTCGTCGCCCGTCCGCATCGCCATGCAAACGGGGTGTGCCCCGCCTGCCGCCATCGGAGCGGGCCTATTGGTTGCTGTATATTTTTTGTTTGTCATGACAAGAAGATATCATAAAAAAATAAAACAATAAACAAGAAAAACGCTTCCAAAGGCACGCTTTTCGCCTCCTTCCTCCGGGGCGTCCCGTCCCGGTCCCGGACCACGAAAAGCGTGCGGCGCGAAAGGCCGCACCACGGCGCGCCCTTCTCAGGACATCAGCGGCGGAAAAGCCCTAATCTCCCAACAATTCGGCACCATAGACGGCCACCATGCCCAAAAGGGTGAGAACGAGCATCCACTTCAACAGCACCGGGGGAACCCGCTTTTGAAAGCGCGCCCCGCAGTACATACCGGTGAGCCCGCCAAGGCTGAGCAGGGCGGCCAAGCCCCAATCGGGGGCGACGTTGAGGCCGGGGTAGAAGGGCGAAACGGCGACATAAAAAAGGACCCCGGCCAAGGCATTGACGAAGGTGGCCATGAGCGTGGCCCCGGCTACGGTATGGATGGGCAGACGGAACATCGAAACGAGAAAAGGCGCGATGATGGCTCCCCCACCGATGCCGTAAATGCCGCCTACGAGCCCTACCGCAACGGAACAGGCGCAGACCGCGGGCACGGAAAAGGCATGGAGCCGCCCGCTGAACGTATAGGCCACGCGGGAGAGGCTGCTTTGCGTCACCTCGACCACGGGCCGGGCCATTCCCGGTGCGCCGCAGGCCGGGGCGGGAGCCGCGCGTCTCCTTCCGAGCAGATCGTAGAGCATCTCCAGAGCGATGCCGAAGAGCACCAGAGCCACAAAGAGCTTGAAGGGCCGGACCTGCGCCAGCCAGTGGAGGCGGATGAATCCTCCGGCCACCACTCCGGGCACAGCCCCCGCGATGATGATCCACGAGAGAGGCCACAAAAGCCGCCCTTCCCGGCAATAACGGAAGATGCCGCCCGGACTGGAGAAAACGTTGTAGAGCTGATTGGTGGCGCTCACCGAGGGATTGGTGTAGCCGAGAAACGTCATCAGGAGGGGCAGCAGCAGAAAGGCCCCGGACAAGCCGCCCATCGACGAAAAAAAGGAAACGGCGAAGGCCATGAGCGGCGGCACGAACGGGGAAACGTCGATGTCGGCGGTGGGAAAATACATGTCACGACTCCTCTTCCTGAGGAAGGGACGCGCGCCATACGCCGCTCCACGGAGGCGGTGCCGTAAAGACGCTGCCGCCCACGCGCAGACGCGCGGCGTGCAGTTTCAGGCCGCCCTCACAGGCTGGGCCGCCGTATTTGACGTCGCCGATCAGCGGAAAGCCCCGGGCCGCGAGCTGCGCGCGTATCTGATGGGTCCGTCCCGTGTGCAGGCGTATCAGCAAAAGGCTGTTCCCTTGTCGCAGCTCCAGACGGCGCACGGTCAGGCTGGCCTCCTTCCCGTCCGGCGCGTGACGGGGCGTGCCCACGGCCATCCTTTCCCTCCCCCCGTCCACGGAACGCTTGGAGAGGCGATCCTCAAGGCGCGCTGGCCGCAACCACGGGCATTCGCCGTGCGCCCACGCCAGATAGTCCTTTTCAATGCCCGCATGGGCGGCCAGAGCGTCCGAAAGGCGACGAACGGCGGCATAGGTCTTGCCGACCAGCAGGAGCCCGGACGTGTCCCGGTCCAGCCGATGCACGGGCGCGGGCATGAAGGGGGCCCCGGCGAAACTTTTTTCAAGGCGGGCCGTCAGGCTGTCCGTGTGCCCGGTTCCGGGGTGCACGGGCAGGCCGGCTGGCTTGCAGAAAACGATCAGCTCATCCGTCTCCGCGACGATGGGCGGCAAAAGGGAACGATCCTCTTTTACGGGTGCGGCGGCCTGCGCCCCGCCACCCGCAAAAGGCGGCACGCGCACCTCGTCACCAAAGTCCACACGGTCGAAGGGCTTGGCCCGACCGCCGTTGATGCGTACCTGCCCGGTCCGTATCCAGCGATGCAGCACGCCCTGCGGCTCGTCAAAGCGCCGGGCCAGAAACTGCAAGAGCTTCTGGCCCGCTTCCTCCGCCGTCACAAGCAGTGGTTGCGCCATAAGGATTCCTTTTGAAAGAGAGGAGAGGCAAGGGGTGGGAAACCACGGCAGGCTCCACGGGCCGCCCTCCCGCAATGCCGAGGGAAAGGCCCTCTTGAGGCCCGGCCCCTTTTGCCTCGCCGCAAGGCCGCCTTTTCCCGGAAGGCGGCCTTGCAAGGGGAAGCTCCCCCCTCGCCGTCCGCCCCTTGAGGCGAAAAACGCTTTTCACGTGCGGCACGGGAAGGGGGCCAGGCCTGAAGAGGGATTAGCTGCGGTAGTCGGCGTTGACGTTGACGTATTCATGCCCGAGGTCGGACGCTAGGAGGGTGTAGGAACCGGGCCCCGCACCCAATATGATGTCGATGGGCAGATCGCGCCGCTTGAGCGGTTCCTCAAGCAGGGCGTCGAAATCCAGATCAGTGGGCTGACCGTTGCGGAAAAGCTCCACCCCGCAGAGCGAGACGCGCACGTCCTCGGGCTCGAACTCCGCCCCGCTGCGCCCCACGGCGGCGACGATGCGCCCCCAGTTGGCGTCTCGGCCATAGAGGGCCGTCTTGACGAGCTGCGAATGCCCCACGGTGCGGGCCACACGCTCGGCGTCCGCGTCGGAACGCGCCCCGGTCACGTGGATGCGGGCGACCTTGGACGCGCCCTCCCCGTCCTGAACCAGCATGTAGGCCAGATCGCCGAGCACGGACACCAGCGCCGCGGAAAGGGCGGCCACGGATTCGCCGTCGGCCACGGCCACGCCGGACGCGCCGTTGGTCAGGCCGTAAAGCGTATCGTTGGTGGAGGTGTCGCCGTCCACGGTGACGCGGTTGAAGGTCTGATCCACGGCCTCGCGCAAAAGCTTTTGCCACAGGGACGCCTCGACCTCGGCGTCGCAAAGCACGACCGAAAGCATGGTGGCCATGTTCGGGCAAATCATGCCCGCACCCTTGGCCATGCCCACGAGCCTGACCACGCCGCCGGGCAGAGCCACTTCACGGTGCGAAAGCTTGGGGAAGGCGTCGGTGGTCATGATCGCGCTGGCGAAATCTTCGGGCGTGGATTGGCCGAGGTTGGCGGCCAGTACGGGAGCGGCCTTTTCCCACAGGTCCATCTTGAGCTGCGCGCCGATGACGCCGGTGGAGGCGGGAAGGACGGCGGACGGATCAAGGCCCGCAGCGCGGCCAACCAGCTCAAGGGTGAGGCGGCAATTCCTCATGCCCTCGTCGCCGGTGCACGCGTTGGCCTGCCCGGAATTGATGACCACGGCCCGCGCCTCGGGGCGTTCGGCAAGCATGGCCTTCGCGACCACGACCGGGGCGGCGGGAAAACGGTTCTGCGTGAACGTCCCGGCGGCCACAGCCGGGACATCGCTGACGAGAAGGGCCAAATCGGGGCGGTTTTCCTTGCGGAAGCCGGCCGCGGCCACGGCAAAACGGAAACCCTGCGGAGCGATGGACATGATGCAACCCTCTTGCACAAAAAGATGGAAAAGCGAAGTATGCCACGCTTGCATTCTACAATCAAACAAAACCGGGCTCCCTGACACGGCGGGTTACAAAACAATGACAAAAGAATTCTTCTAGCCTCTTGACCATGGGGCCCTCTACGCTCTACATAACTCCAAAGCACTTGTTTATGACAGGAAGTTCACATCATGAGTCAGTCCGCATTTTACGATTTGGCGGTTATCGACAACGTACCTTTCGGCCTGACGGGATCGCAGGGACGTTTTTTTGCGTTGCGCCTTGAAAGGCCCGGCTGGAAAAGCTGGGCGCCGGGGCAATTCGTCATGATCCGCCCGCAAGGGTGGGCGCTCGACATGCCCTGGGCCCGTCCCTTCTCCATCTGCCGGGTCAGCACCAACGAACTTGTCATCTTCTTTCAGGTCGCCGGACGGGGCACCGAAAAGATGGCCAAGCTCCGTCGCGGCGACCGCGTCCATCTTTGGGGACCGCTCGGTAACCGTTTTGCCGTAGAAGGCGGCACGCCGACTCTCCTCCTCGCTGGCGGCATCGGCATCGCGCCCTTTGTGGGCTATTCGGAACGCCACCCCACGCCCGGGGTGCTGTCGATGGTCTTCGGCCACCGCCTGCCCGAGGACTGTTACCCCGTGGAGAGCCTTGGGGAGCGCATCGACGTGGAGTCCTTCCACGAGACCACCAGCGAAGATTTGGAGTGGTTCCTCAACCACGTCCGCTCGCGCATCGAAGCCTACGCGGAACGCAACGGCCTTGTGCTGGCCTGCGGGCCCGCGCCCTTCCTCAAGGCGGTGCAGCGCTTCGCGCTGGCGGCCAAGGCGCGCTGTCAGCTTTCGCTCGAAACCCGCATGGCCTGCGGCGTAGGCGCGTGCCTCGGCTGCGTCACCAAGACCACGGACAAGTGGCCTGTGGCGGAAAAGGCCGGCACGCCCGTACAGACCTGCACCCACGGTCCCGTGTTCTGGGCCGATCAGATCACGCTGGAGGCTTAGGATGGAACGCTTCACCGTACGTCTCACCGCCGCGCACAAGCCCGCCGGGGGCAAACCCCTCGTCTTCAAAAATCCGGTGCTGACGGCCTCGGGCACCTTCGGCTACGGGATGGAGTTCGCCCCCTACGGCGACCTGACCCATCTCGGCGGCATCGTGGTCAAGGGGCTTTCCCTGCGGCCCCGGCCCGGCAACCCGCTGCCCCGCGTGGCGGAAACGCCCTGCGGGATGCTCAATGCCGTGGGCTTGCAAAACGACGGCGTGGAATCCTTCCTCAAGAACAAGCTCCCCCGCCTGCCGTGGCACGAAACGCCGATCATCGCCAACCTTTACGCCACATCGCCGGACGAGTTCGGCGAGCTTGCCGCCATCCTCGCCGCCGAGGAAGGGATTGCCGGGCTTGAAGTGAACATTTCCTGCCCCAACGTGAAAAACGGGGGCATCCTCTTCGGGCAGGACCCGAAGCTTGCGGCGGAAGTGACCGAAGCGGTCAAGAAGCACGCCGGGCATCTGCCCGTCATCGTCAAGCTTTCCCCCAACGTGACCGACATCACGGTCATCGCCCGCGCCGCCGAGGAAGCCGGAGCCGACGCGCTCTCGTGCATCAACACCCTCACGGGCATGGCCGTGGACGTGACCACCCGGAAACCGCTTCTTGCCAACGTTATCGGCGGTCTGTCCGGCCCCGCCGTCAAACCCGTGGCCCTGCGTTGTGTCTGGCAGGTCTGCAACGCCGTCAAGATTCCGGTGATCGGCATCGGCGGCATCACCTGCGCGCGGGATGTGCTCGAATTCATCCTCGTGGGCGCGCACGCCGTGCAGATCGGCACCATGAACTTCATCCGTCCCGACGCTGCCTTCCGTATCGCCGAGGAATTGCCGCAACTGTGCCAGCAGCTCGGCATCAAGAACCTCGCCGACTACCGCGGCACGTTGCAACTGTAAACGAAGTAAAAATGGCGGAGGGGCGGGGAACCTTTCTCATCAGAAAGGCGTCCCCGCCCCTCCCGTACCCTCTTCAGGGAACGGGCAACAAGCCCACATATCGGCCTTCCTGAATGTAACTTCAAAGTCACATTCTAATTCCGCCCGTGCCCTTCTTTTCCTTTCCTCCCGACGGTTCCGCCTTCCGGGAAGAAATGGAGCGCACAGGTGCCGGGGCCGCCCTTCCCATCATCCTCAACCCCTATCGAATCCATGCCGCCGAAAAAACGTTACCAGTGGGATACAATCACCACCGCCGGAGAGGACGACCGCCCCAGCCGTTCGCAAAAAAAGCGCGAAAGCACTGCCCTTCAGAATATGGGGGAGGAGCTTGCCGTCCTCGCCCCCTCCGTACTGGAAAAGATGCCGTTGACGCCGAACATCCGGGAGGCCCTCCTCGAATGGCAGCGCCTCAGCTCTCATGAAGGCCGCCGCAGGCAGATGCAGTACGTCGGCCGCCTCATGCGCGAGGAAGGGGACGCCCTCGCCGTGCGGGAGGCGCTCGACGCCCTCAAGCTCGGGCAAGGACTCCAAAGCGCCGCCTTCAAACGCTGCGAGAAGCTGCGCGATGACCTGATGGCCGCCGCGCCAGCCGAAACGGAGGCGCTCCTTTCTCCCTACGGCGAGGAAGACGCCGCCGAACTGCGCGATCTCATCGCCCGTGCCCGCAACGAAAAGGAACACGGGAGGCCCCCCCACGCGTTTCGGGCGCTGTTCCGCAAACTCAAAACCCTCTCCGAACAATGAGGTTTGACGCCCTCGTCATCGGCGCGGGAGCTGCGGGGCTCATGTGCGCGCTCACGGCGGGCAGGCGGGGCTTTTCCTGCGCGCTCGTCGATCACAGCCCCGTCGCCGGGCGCAAGGTGCGGCTTGCGGGAGGCGGCAAGGGAAACGTTACCAATCGGTATATAGCTTCCGAATGGTACGTGGGCGATCAGCCCGGCTTCCCGGATCGCCTGCTGCGGCGCTGCTCCACCGCCTTCGTTCTCGACATGCTGGCCGAATTCGGCATAGGGTGGGAAGAGCGCGACTACGGCCAGCTTTTCTGCACCACACAGGCCGTACGGCTGGTGGAAGCCCTTGTTGACGCCTGCCGCGGCAGCGGGGCACGTTTTTTTATGAATACGCCGCTTGGCGGCATCCGCCACGAAGACGGCCTTTTCATCGCGGAAACGCCGCAGGGAGGGCTGGAGGCCCCGCGCCTCGTCATTGCTACGGGAAGCCCCGCGTGGCCTTCCTGCGGCGCGACAGATATGGGGATGCGCCTTGCCCGGCGCTGGGGGCACCGGGTCGTTCCGGTGCGGCCGGTCCTCGTGCCCTTCGTGTGCCCGGATACTTGGCCGCTGCACGGGCTTGCGGGCGTCAGCCTTCCCGCCGCCGTGGAAGTACACGGCCGGGCCTTCAGCTCCTCCCTGCTGTTTACGCACAAGGGGCTCAGCGGCCCCGCCGCGCTTCAGGCCTCGTGCCTGTGGCGGCCCGGCGAAACGTTGCACATCGACTTTCTGCCCGGGCAATCCGTCCCTGAAATCATGCACCAGCCCCAATGGGGCAAAAGCACGGTTCTGGGCCTCTTCAAAAAACTCCTCCCGACCCGGCTGGCGGAACGGCTCGTGCCGCCAGCCCTTGCCGGGCGGCACGTGGCGCAAACCGGCAAAAAGGAACGCGAGGCGCTGGCGCTGGGCGTGCACACCCATGCGCTCGTCCCCACGCGCACCGAGGGCATGGGACACGCCGAAGCCGCCGCCGGAGGCGTCGATACCACCGACATTAACCCGCGCACGCTGGAAAGCCGCCTCTGCCCGGGGCTGTATTTCGCCGGGGAAGTGCTCGACGTAACAGGGTTACTAGGCGGTTACAATCTGCATTGGGCCTGGGCGTCCGGCAAGGCCGCAGGCGAAAGCTGGAAAAAGGAAACTCGATAATCCATAAGGAAACAAGGCGTTCCCCCCGAAAGAGGGAGGCTCCCTCTCCCCTGTCGGCATGTGCGCGATGGGGCGGGACACGCGCCCTTCTTCATACGAGGTTTTCATGTCAGCCAAACACATTCAGGAACGGGACGCCATGCAGCGCCTCACGGATTTTCTGAACGAGGTCGGGATGCTGCGCCACACGCCCCGCAGCGGCTACGCCTTTTTGGGCTCCGGCAGGGAAACGGTGGCCGAACACTCCCACCGGACCGCGGTCATCGGCTATGTGCTCGCCAAAAAAACGGGCGCTGATGCGGCACGGACGGTCATGCTCTGCCTTTTCCACGATGTGCCCGAGGCACGCACAGGGGATTTCAATTACGTCAACCGCCTTTACGACACCTCGCGGGAGCGGGAAGCGCTTGAGGACGCCGTAACCGGAACTGGGCTTGAAGAAGACGTGCTTTCCATCTGGGACGAGCACGCGGCCCGGGAAACGCCGGAATCGCTCCTCGCGCACGACGCCGACCAGCTCGACCTCATCCTTAACCTCAAGCGGGAAAGCGACCTCGGCAACCGCTACGCCGACGTCTGGCTCAAGAGCGCTCTTGAACGCCTCCGGACGGATATAGCCAAAGAGCTGGCCCAGACCATCGTGCGGACCGATCACACGGATTGGTGGTATCTCGGCCCCGAGCAAAAATGGTGGGAAAAGAAATCCTGAGCCTTGGAACTCGCATCTACGGCAAGCCTCCTTTGGAGGCTTTTTTTGTGGCCTCCGTCCGACTTGTCGAGAACAAGGATGTTCCTTTCTCCGGCGGTACCGCTTCCTTATGTGCCACACTTGTGCATAATTCTGTGCATAAATTGTTCTTAATTACGATAACACTATAAAATAAGTGATTTTATTTTGCATTATTCTCTTTCGCCTTTATCGGCAAAAAAGGGGACAGGATACCACTTCTCGGAGACTCGGCCCCCGCTCCTGTAAAAGGGAAAGGGGGCTGTTCATAAAAATGTTCCTATCTTGTGCATAACATCTGTATCTATGTAAAAAAAATACATTAAATAGCAGAATATACATCACGTTTCCCGTGTGGTGCCGTTTCCCTGCCGGGAGTGCAGCAACGATCCGGTTTTCCATGCATTCAGGGGTACGCACGGCCTGTTGAGCCGAATCTGTGCACAACCTGTTCCTAACTCAAGCAACATATTTATATAATTATGAATTTATGAGTAATCACGAAATGTCCCGCAAACAGCGTTTTCCCATACCGCCAAGGACACAGCGTATGACTGAGGGAGGCTTTCCTCTCCAAGAAGACCTTTCCCTGCGGGAGATTGGCTTTCATGTATCGTCGCCAGAAGAAAACGGCTCATCTGCGAGGGATTCCGGCTCATCCCCATAAAAAAAGCCCCTCCCGGTTTCCCGGAAAGGGCTGTGCATAAAAATGTACATAGCGTGTTCCTAACTAGAGCAACAATCAGGAATCATAAATGATATCCCTTTTCCTTCTTCGCGCGCATTTCGGCTTCGTGAAGCTCTTTCGGCAGAGCTTCCAGCCCGTCCGCTTCGGCCCGCATGACGATGCCGTGCCGCTTGGCGAGCCAGAGGATGAAAACGGTAACGGCCAAAACAATCACAAGGATGACGGTTTCAATCATAGGACGCTACTTGACGATGAGGTGCTTGTCTTTGTCCTTGTCTGCGTTCTCCGACCGGGGAACGGCACGGACGCCTCAGCCGCAGGGCATAATGTCCAAACCCCATTTTTTCGCCAGCCGCAAAATGACCAAAACCGCAACGATGGCGAGGATGAGAAAGATGGTTTCCCACATGGTGTCACCTCCTGTGACGGGTTGCTTCCGCCAAAAGATAAGCATCACGCCCCGGCATGGCAAACCGCGCCTTTCCCGAAGCCACCCCGCCCCTCCTCAAGGCAGGATCATGTCGCCCTTTCCCTTCGCCATGAGGCGGGACTCTACGGGAAAGGCTAACGGATCAGCATGGCGTCGCCGTAGGAGAAAAAGCGGTAGCCCATGCGCACGGCCTCGGTATACGTTTCGAGCATCCTTTCTCTTCCGGTCAAGGCGGACACTAGCATCAACAGCGTGGACTCGGGCAAGTGGAAATTCGTGATCAGCCCTTCCACGACGTGAAAGCGGTAGCCCGGCCAGATGAAGCAGTTGATCCAGCCCTGATGCGCCCTTAGCGTGCCCCCGTGCTCCCCCGCCACGCCTTCAAGGGTACGGGCCGAGGTGGTGCCTACGGCGATGACGGGCCGCCCTTCCGCCCGGGCGCGGGCCACCGCGTCGACAGTCGAGACGGGCACCTCCACAAACTCCGCGTGCATACGATGCTCGCGTATGTCTTCGCAGCGTACGGGGCTGAATGTCCCGTAGCCCACATGCAAGGTCACTTCGGCCCATTCAAAGCCTTCCAAGGCCATTTGCGCGCGTAATTCAGGGGTAAAATGCAGCCCTGCCGTGGGCGCGGCCACGGAACCCGCCTTGTCCTCCCGGGCATAGACGGTCTGATAGGCCCCCCGGTCCTCCCGCGTATCCTCGCGCCGGATGTAGGGCGGCAGGGGAAGATGCCCTCGCGCCTCGAAAATGGATCGGATGTCCCCGGTCCAGTGCAAACGGACCCGATGACGCCCGAATTCCCCCTTGGCCAGCACCTCTACGCGCAGATCGTCCCCAAACTCCAACACATCGCCGATACGGGCGTTTTTCGCCGGACGAAGCAGGCCGTCGGCTTCGGCGGAGGACCATCCCGCGCCGTCGTTGGCCCCTTCCAGCAAAGGCATGGGCGTGAGCAGCAAAAATTCCATCTTCCCGCCGGAAGGCCGCTGCCCGAGCATCCGGGCGGGCACCACACGGGAATTGTTGGCTACGAGCAGCGCGCCCTTGGGAAGATGCGCCGTCAATTCCGTAAAACGGGTGTGCACGCGCTTTCCGCTCTCGCGGTCAAGAACCAGCAGGCGCGACGCGCCGCGTTCGCCGGGATGCTGCGCGATGCGTTCGGGAGGAAGCTCGTAACGATAGGAAGAAAGCAGATAATCCGCGTCGGTATGGGGGATGGGAAACATGGACGTCCTTCTGGTTTGCCTTCCGGGAACCAGCACCGGAAGCGGTCGGGGAAGAAGGGTTCTATCACCCGGCGCGCCGTTACGGAAGGGGCGAGGTTCTATTCTGAATGTATACATTTTTACAAATAGTTACAGTACACACATCCCCCCCAAAAAACCTTTCCGCCGCCGGATACAGAAAAGGGAACCGAAGTTCCCTTTTCCCGCATATCTTCCGAAACGCCCTTTCCCCCGGGGAGGATTCGCCTTCCCGCCCCCTCCGGAAAAAGCGGCATTTCACGGGCGGCGATGGCTGAAAGCCGGGCCTAGCGGCGGTAATCGCCCAAATCGCGCCGCCCGGCAAGGTAGTCCCGTACACGGTCCTTCTGGCGGGTAAAGGCGGCCATGCGGCTGCGGGGGACGGCGCTGCCGCGTGGGGCTACGACCTTGGAAGGATTGATGTATTTCCCATTCTGCTTGAGGCGGAAATCGAGGTGCGGGCCGGTGGCGTAGCCGGTCGCGCCCACGTAGCCGATGACCTGCCCCTGCCGTACGCGCGTACCCTTTTTCGCGCCCGACGCAAAGCCCGACAAGTGCGAATACATGGATTCCAATCCGCCGGAATGCTTGAGGACGACCATGTTGCCGAAGCCGTTACCCCATCCGGCCTTGGTGACGGTCCCGTCGCCTACGGCCTTGACGGGCGTCCCCGAGGGGGCGGCGTAGTCAACGCCCTGATGCGGCTTGTGCGTCTTGAAGATGGGGTGCTTGCGGTTCATGGAGTAGCCCGAGGAGATGCGCGTGAAGGCAAGCGGGGCCTTGAGCAGGGTCTTTTTGAGGCTTTCGCCCTTGGCGTTGTAAAAGGCCTCCCCACCGTCCCCGGCATCGAAAAGGTAGGCTTCGTAGCGCTTGCCCTGATTGGTGAACGTCGCCCCGAGCACCTTCCCGTAGCCCTTGAACGTGTCGTCGCGGTAGCGCTTCTCAATCAGCAGAGAGAAGCTGTCGCCTTCGCGCAAATCCTTGATGAAGTTGATTTCCGAACCGAATATGTCCGCGATGCGTACGGCGAGGATGGGCGATTCGCCCGTGGAGGCCAGCGTCTCGAAGAGGCTGGAGCGGATGGTGCCGCCGACCCGCACGAGCTGAAAATCGTAGACGATGGGCTCTACGTGAGCCACCAGCCCTTCCTCGGTACGGGTAACGATGAGCTTCTTGAGATCGTTGATCTCGTACTCGAAACGCTCCATGTCCCCGCCGTCCGGGGTCCGGACCAGCGTATAGGGCTGCCCGATGCGTATCTGGCTGAGAGGATGCACCTTTTGGCTGGCGTTGAGGAGCTGCTGCACCGAATTGGCCGAAAGGTAGGGAGCCAGCAGTTCGGAGGCGCTGTCGCCCCGGGCGATGACCCCGCTGACGACGGCGGGCTCGGACGGCGAATCGCCTTCCGGGGAGGCCGCCTGCCATTCCGTTTCCACAACGGACTCCACAGAAGATTCAGCGGCAGCGGCGTCTTCCGGCAACGCCCCGGCACCTTCCGGGAGCGGCGCGGACGTCGTTTCCGGCGTGGCGGCTTCCTGCGCTTCGGGCGTGGGGGCCGTCCGCACGCCCCCCGCCTCCGCGCCGTCAGCCGCGACCTCGTCCGAAAGGTCAGGCAGGGAGGGGGTTGTCCCGGAAAGGTCCGGCGTGCCTTCCGCTTCTTCACTCGGGGCCGACGCGTCAGGGAGGGCGGTCGGCTCTTCTGAAGTGGAAAAATCTGGATTTTCAGGAGAAATGGAGGCACTGGAGGCAGCGGACAAGGGCCCGGATTCCTGCCCCGCCGCTTCAAGCAGGGGCGGAAGCTGTTCGGCCATTGCCACGAGAAGGGGCCAGCCGGACCATGCCTCGGCGGGAGACGCGGCCTCTGTCCCGGTCGAAGTGGTGGACTGCGTTTCCGGGATGAGGAGCGACGCCTCGCGGCGGCTGTTGACCCAGTACATGCCGCCCACCACGAGGAAAAGGCAGACGAAGCTGACGAGTATGGTGCCTGCGGAAAAAGAATTGCGCAAAGGGAGAACCACGCTGTTCCGTATGAGAAGCCGGGCCGTGCACGACGGCAGTTCAATTTTTTGTATGAGAAAATCTCTTATTTTGTATTGTATCAACCTGTTAGAACCTTGTCCACCCGCCGGGTCCGTCTTGTTCCGTCCTCCTTTGACGGGCCTTCGGACTTCCGCGCCCCCTCCGGTAGCCCGCCGTTTTTCCCGGAAAAAAGACGGCGGCCCGGCTTCGCCTCCTTTCGCCTCCCCGCCCTTGGACGCGGGCCCTGTTCCACTTTTGCCCGCCGCCGCGAAAGGCACTTATCCACAGGGCCATTTGCTTGTGTAACATACTTTTTTCTGGTATATTTTCATACTCGGGAACAAGGGGCCGGGCCCTCTGTTTTTCACCATCTCTTTTCAGCCTGACGCCGCTTCGGGCCTTGTGGAGCTTCGCAACGCCGTGCCCAAACAAACGCTACGCAACTGCCTTCTCACGCCTTCGGTGGAAGCGCTCCCCAAAACCGGATCGTCCCTGCTTTCCTGCTTCACCCCGGCCGAAAGCCCCAAAAGCGCGCCGCCCGCGCAGGAACGGCTTTCCGCCTCGGGCGAAGCCCTGGAGCTGTGCGGCGAAACCGCGCTGCAAAGCTGGTTCGATCCCCTCGACTTGTCGTTTGATCAGGAATCCAACACGCTCACCGTGCGCTTTCCGCACGCCTTTTTCGCGCTGCGCTTCTCCAGCCTTTTTCAGGGGATTTTTGAAAAGAAAGCCCGGGCGCTGTGGGGGCGCAACCTGACCATCGTCTACGGGGCCGGGAAAACGCCGCCATCGCCTCCCATCCTTTTCGTGCCGCCCGCCGCCGAGGAATGCGCCCCGGGCGTCCATCCCGCCGTGGGCAACCCCACGCCCTTCGGGGAGGAATGGACCTTTGAAGCCTTCATCGGCAACGGGAAGCACAAATGGGCGCTCAGCCTCGCCCGCGACGTGGTCCGCAGGGCCGTTTTCCGGGCCACGCACGGACGCGCCGCGCCCGGGGACGCGCCCGAAGCGCCGGGGCTGCTCGTACTCTGCGGGCCGCACGGCACGGGCAAGACGCACCTTCTGCGCGCCGTAGGCAATGAGCTTTTCCGTACCCTCGGCGGCGATCTCTACTGCGCCTCGCTGAGCGACATGGAGATGCTCTACGCCGAGCGCTCGGTAGCGGCGGCGCGCCAAGAACTCTTCGCCAAGGAAGCCGTACTCCTTGACGATTTCCAGCACCTCGCCCGTCTGCCCGACCGGGCCGCGCCACGCTTTCGCATGGCGCTCGCGGACCCGGAACCGCCGTCCGGCCCTTCCCTGCGCGATGAGCTTTGTCTCCTGCTCGACCGTTTTGCGGATCAGGGCAAGCCAGTGGTGGTATCGGGCGTGGGAAGGCCCAAGGACTGGAACCTCGGCAAGGCGCTCCTCTCGCGGCTCGAAACCGGACTCTGGGCCGAGCTGCCCGAGCCCGATCTCGACGTACGCCTGCGCTACGCCCAGCAGCAGACGCGCCTGCGCCGCCTGCCCCTGCCGCGTGAGCACCTGCTCCTGCTGGCCCAGCACTGCCCGGACATCCGGCGGCTCTCGGGCGTCATCCGGCGGGCCTCGTCCCACCGCTCCCTGCTTGGCCGGGACCTCTCGGAGCAGGACATCCTCAACATCGTGCGCCAGAGCGGGGACGGCTCCGCCCTGACGCCCCAGCTCATCGTCAGCATCGTGGGCGAGCACTGCGGCGTGCCCGCCAAGGAAATCCTCGGGGAAAAGCGCCGCCCCGATCTCGTGCAGGCCCGTCAGCTTGCCATGTATCTGTGCCGCGAACTCCTCGGCCATTCCTACCCGGTCATCGGCCGCATGTTCGGCGGCAAGGATCACAGCACAGTGATGCACGGGGTAAAAAAAATCAAATTATTGCAGGAACGTGATCGACTTGCGCACAGTATGGTGACAGAGCTGACAAAAGCGTGCCTTGAACACCGCAATTGACGTTGCGCACAGCCTCCCTGTTCCCGGCGTTTCTAACGCGCTCGTGAGATGTCACTAAAAAACCGTGGTATTCTCAAGAGTTAATCAGGATACGCACAAAAAGCGTCCACTAATAAACTCCAACAAGGAAATCCTAAATGCTTTTTACCGTAAAGAAAGAAAACGTCATTGAAGGACTCCAGAAAGCGGCCGGGATCATCCCCACCCGTGCGGGCGCGGCCTATCTGCGTTCCCTGTGGATCAAGGCCGAAGGCGAGACGCTGACCATCATGGGCACCGATGCGAACATCGAGTTCACCGGTACCTATCCCGCCGACGTGAAGGAGCCGGGCCTTGTGGGGGTGAACGGGCGCAACTTCGTCGATCTCGTGCGCCGTCTTCCCGCGGGCGATCTGCGTATCCGCCTCGACGACGCCACGGGGTCGGTCATCCTCGAACAGGGGCGGCGCACCTACAAGCTTCCGGCCAACGATCCGACGTGGTTTCAGAGCCTCGCGCCCTTCTCCTCCGAAGGGGCCGTGGTCTGGTCCGGGGACTTCTTTCAGGAGATCATCGACCGCGTGTTCTTCTGCGTGAGCGACGACGAGGCCTCCGATGCCATCGCCTGCCTCTACTTCAAGCCTGTAGGCGAAGGGCATATCGAGGTCTGCGGCCTGAACGGGCATCAGTTCGCCCTGACCCGCTTCACCCATGACGACCTTTCCGCCCGCCTTCCCGAAGAGGGCGTGCTCATTCAGCGCAAGTATGTGGGCGAGCTGCGCAAGTGGCTCGGCGGCGATGAAATCGAAGTGAACCTGACCGACAAGCGCGTCTTCGTGCGTTCGGGCGACGGCCACGAAA
Organism: Candidatus Bilophila faecipullorum; assembly: GCA_944326695.1. GTDB lineage: Bacteria > Desulfobacterota > Desulfovibrionia > Desulfovibrionales > Desulfovibrionaceae > Bilophila > Bilophila faecipullorum. Next base: position 25,469 of record CALVEZ010000016.1, read on the forward strand.
CCCTGAGCCTGCCCCGCGCGGGCTACGCCTATCCCGACTATTCGCCCTTCATGACCCGGCTGGCCGCGCCAGACGTCTCCCTGCTCAAGCTCAGCCGCAAGGATTGCCTCGACGCGCTCGACCGTATCAGCATCTTCAACACGGAAAGCGACCGCTGCACCTACTTCGATCTTTCCGGCACCGAGGTCATGCTCTCGGCGCAGGGGCAGGATACCGGCTCGGCCAATGAATCGCTTGAGGTGACCTACAACGGCTCCATCGGGCGCATCGCCTTCCCCACCAAGAACCTCATGGAAATCCTCACCCACTACCAGTCGGGCGAGCTGACCCTGACCCTTACGGGTTCGGAAGGGCCCTGCGGCATCACGGGCGCGGAAGACCCCGACTATACCGTGCTGATCATGCCCATGAAGATCGCTGAAGAAAGCTATTACGAAGAAAACTGAGCCCGGAAAGGCGGGTGAGGGCTGTCCCGCCAAGGGTGGCCCCACCCTCTTTCTGCCTCTTTCTTTTTTCCGGTTTTTCAAACTATCTTGGTAAAGTAGAGGCCTTTTTCCCCTTGTGGGGACGCCTTTTCATGATTATGTTACTCTGAGGAAACTTTATTCTTCCCCCTTGTCTGTCCGTTCGTGCAGGGGGAAGCCGGAGAGGTCTTCAGGAGCCGCCTCGTGCAGCCGCGAATGTCACGCGCGGCCGCATGAGGCGGCCTCTGGGGAGAGCCCGGGGTCCGCCTTGGCGGAACCGTTCTTCCGGGCGGGCCACTGCCGCCGGAGGCGCCACAAACAACACATGGATTCATGCACTTATGACAGCCAACGCCAACGCTTATACAGCTGATTCAATCACCATCCTCGAAGGCCTGCAGGCGGTGCGCAAGCGCCCGGCCATGTACATCGGCAGCACCGATTACCGCGGCCTGCACCATCTCGTCTACGAAGTGGTGGACAACTCCATCGACGAAGCCATGGCCGGGTACTGCACGCGCATTGAAGTGGTCCTGCACATGGACAACAGCGTCACCGTGCGCGACAACGGGCGCGGCATCCCGGTGGACATCCACCCCAAGGAAAAGGTGCCCGCCGTGCAGGTCGTCATGACCAAGCTGCACGCGGGCGGCAAGTTCGACAACGCGGCCTATAAGGTTTCGGGCGGTCTGCACGGCGTGGGCGTCTCGTGCGTCAACGCCCTTTCCGAACGTCTGGAAGTCACCGTCCGGCGCGACGGCAAACGCTGGAAACAGGCGTACAGCCGGGGCGTGCCGCAGGAAGAGCTTCAGTACATCGGGGAATCCGACAGCCACGGCACCACCGTGCGTTTCAAGCCTGACGAAACCATCTTTGAAACGGTCGAATTCTCCTACGAGACGCTCAAGAAGCGTTTCGAGGAACTGGCCTATCTGAACCGGGGCCTTCAGATCGAATGCCGCGACGAGCGCACCAGCGAGGTGCACCTCTTCCACGCCGAAGGCGGCATCCATCAGTTCGTCAAGGACCTCAACTCCGGCGAGGTGGGCATCCATCCCATCATCGACGGCGAGGGCGTGGCCGACGGCGTTTCCGTGGAGTTCGCCATCCAGTACAACGCGGGCTACAAGGAAAACATGTACACCTTCGCGAACAACATTCGCACGAAGGAAGGCGGCACGCATCTGGCCGGGTTCAAGACCGCGCTGACCCGCGCCATCAACAACTACATCAAAGGCCAGCCCGATCTGACCAAGAAGCTCAAGGGACAGACCCTTTCCGGCGACGACGTTCGCGAGGGCCTGACCGCGGTCCTCAGCGTCAAGCTGCCCCAGCCGCAGTTCGAGGGCCAGACCAAGACCAAGCTCGGCAACAGCGAAGTGGCGGGCATCGTCGGCGGTGTGGTCTACGCCAAGCTCGACACCTATTTTCAGGAAAACCCCAAGGACGCCCGCCTGATCATCGACAAGGCCGTGGACGCTTCCCGCGCCCGCGACGCCGCCCGACGCGCCAAGGAGCTTGTCCGCCGCAAGGGGGCGCTTTCCGACAACGCCCTGCCCGGCAAGCTCGCGGACTGCCAGAGCAAGGACCCCGCCGACTCCGAACTGTTCATCGTGGAGGGCGACTCCGCAGGCGGTTCCGCCAAGCAGGGCCGCAATCCCAACACGCAGGCCATCCTTCCTCTGCGCGGCAAGATTCTCAACACCGAGCGCACCCGCTTCGACAAGATGCTCGCCAACAAGGAAGTGAAGGCGCTCATCACTGCCATGGGCGCGGGCATCGGCGAGGAGGACACCGATTATGACAAGCTGCGCTATCACAAGATCGTGATCATGACCGACGCCGACGTGGACGGCGCGCACATCCGCACGCTGCTCCTGACCTTCTTCTTCCGCAACTACGTGGGGCTCATCGAACGGGGCTACCTCTACATCGCCCAGCCTCCCCTCTATCGGGCTCACAACAGCAAGATGGAGAAGTTCATCAAGGACGATTACGAGCTCAACACCTTCCTCATGCAGCGCGTCAGCGACGACATGGAAGTGCAGGCGGCCAACGGCGCTGTCTTCCAGGGTTCCGAGATCAAGACGCTCATGGGCCAGATCGAGAACATCGCCCACCGCGTCCGCGATGCCGAGCTTGCGGGCATCAACCGTGATCTCTTCCTCGCCCTTGTGGACGTGGAGGAGCGCGTCACCCCGGACTGCCTCACCTCGGGCACCCGCTGCTACGATTTCCTCAAGGATCGCGGCTACGAGTTGACCACGGAAACCGAAGCGCACGAAGACGGCGACCGCGTGTTTGCGGTGATCGAGAACACGAACGGCCACCGCACCCGCGTCTCCGCCGAGTTCTTCCTTTCGAAGATGTATCTGAATTCGTGGGAGGCGCTCGATGCCATCCGCCAGAAGTGCGGCGGCCTGACGTTCCTGCTCCGTAACAAGGATCAGGAATATGAAGCCTCCGACATCTTCGCGCTGCACGCCCTGACGCTTGAGGAGGCCCGTAAGGGGCTCAACATCCAGCGTTACAAGGGCCTTGGCGAAATGAACCCCGAACAGTTGTGGGTCACGACCATGAACCCCGACAACCGCACCCTGCTGCGCGTGGCCATCGAGGATGCCGAGGCCGCCAGCGATACGTTCGAGCAGCTCATGGGCGACCGCGTGGAGCCTCGCCGCGAGTTCATCGAACGCAACGCGCTCACTGTGCGGGATTTGGATATCTAGCGAAACCGGGGGAGGGGAGAGGGAACCCTTCTGAAGAAGGGCTTCCCTCTCCCCTCCCCCGGACCCCCACCCCTCTCCCTCCCAAGACTTTCGTTTTTGGGGAAGGGGGGGCGCGACGGTCGGGATGTGTTTTTGATACTTGCATTTTTGACAAGCAGGTCTTGGCGGGGGAAGCTGAAGAAGCTTTCCAACGCGCTCGGGACGGGAAGCGGAACGGCGTAGCCGTTGCGCTTCCCGCACTGAGGGGGTTTGGGGGGAATCATTCCCCCCAAGCCGGGTCAAGGGGCGGCAGCCCCTTGCCGCCGGAGGCACCCAAGGGGATACTATGTCTCAGAACGTGAATATTGAACATGAAATGCGCAAATCCTATCTGGAGTACTCGCTCAGCGTCATCATCGGACGAGCGATCCCGGACGCCCGCGACGGCCTCAAACCGGTGCACCGCCGCATCCTGTTCGCGCAACAGGAACTCGCCAACAGCTACAACCGCCCGCCCAAGAAGTGCGCGCGCATCGTCGGTGACGTCATCGGTAAATACCACCCGCACGGCGACTCCGCCGTCTACGACGCCCTCGTGCGCATGGCGCAGGAGTTTTCCATGCGCGATCCGCTGGAAGACGGGCAGGGGAACTTCGGTTCCATCGACGGCGACGCCGCAGCCGCCATGCGTTACACCGAAGTGCGCATGTCCCGGCTGGCCAGCGAGTTTTTGAACGACATCGACAAGGAAACCGTCGACTTCCGGCCCAACTACGACAACACGCTGGCCGAGCCCGTGGTCCTGCCGACCAAGGTCCCCAACCTGCTGCTGAACGGTTCTTCGGGCATCGCGGTGGGCATGGCGACCAACATTCCGCCGCACAACCTGAGCGAATTGTCCGACGCCCTGCTGATGCTCATCGACGACCCGGAAAGCTCCGTGGAAGACCTGATGGACTGCGTGCAGGGGCCGGATTTCCCCACGGGCGGCTACGTCTACGCCGGGCAGGGGCTCTACGACGCCTACACCAGCGGGCGCGGTACAGTGAAGGTGCGCGGCAAGGTCGAGATCGAGGAGCGCAAGAAGGGCTTCCAGTCTCTGATCATCAAGGAAATTCCCTTCGGCCTCAACAAGTCCAGCCTTGTGGAAAAGATCGCGGCGCTCATCAACGACCGCAAGATCGACGGCGTTTCCGACCTGCGCGACGAATCCGACCGCAAGGGTATCCGCGTGGTCATCGAACTCAAGCGCGGCACCATCCCCGAAATCGTCATCAACTCGCTGTACAAGTTCACGCCGCTTGAAACTTCCTTCGGCATCAACATGCTGGCCGTGGTGGACAACCGCCCCGTGCTGCTCAACCTCAAGAGCGCACTCGAATACTTCCTCGACCATCGCCGCGAGGTGGTGGTCCGCCGCACGCGCTTCGAGCTGGCCAAGGCCGAGGCCCGCGCCCATATCTTGGAAGGTTTGCTCAAGGCCCTCGATCATATCGACGAGGTCGTGGCCCTGATCCGTTCCTCCGCCACGCCGCCGGAAGCCAAGGAACGCCTCATGACCACATTTGAGCTGTCGGACGTGCAGGCGCAGGCCATCCTCGACATGCGTCTCCAGCGGCTGACGGGCCTCGAACGCGGCAAGCTCGAAGATGAGCTGCGCGATCTCAAGGCCAAGATCGCATGGCTCCAGTCCGTCCTTGACGACGCCAAGGTGCTGTGGGGCGTCATCCGCGAGGAAGTGGAATACATCAAGCAGACCTATTCCACACCCCGGCGCACGGAAGTCATCCGCGAGGCCCTGACCAACATCGACATCGAAGACCTGCTCCCCGACGACGACGTGGTGATCACGCTCTCGCGCCGGGGCTACATCAAGCGCACGAGCCTCGCCATCTATCAGCAGCAGAAGCGAGGCGGCAAGGGCGTGGCCGGGGTGCACACCGCCGAAGACGATTTCGTGCAGGAGTTCATCACTACCACCAATCATCAATATTTGTTGATGTTCACCAACAAGGGCCGGATGCATCAGCTCAAGGTCCATCAGGTGCCGGAAGGCAGCCGCACGGCCAAGGGCGTGCATATCGCCAACCTCGTGCCGATGGAGAAGGACGAATGGGTCAACACTGTCCTGACCATCCGTGAATTCTCCGAGGACAAGTACTTCCTCTTCGCCACGCGCAAGGGCATGGTCAAGCGTTCGAGCGCGGCCCTCTACGCCCGCAGCCGCAAGGGGGGCCTCATCGCCGTGGGCCTGCGCGAGGACGATGAGCTGATCATGGTGCGCGAGATCACCGACGACGATTTCGTGGTGCTGGCTACGGCGGACGGCATCGCCATCCGCTTCAGTTGCCGCGACGTGCGCAACATGGGCCGCGGGGCCACGGGCGTCAAGGGCATCGCCTTACGGCAGGGCGACACCGTGGTGGCCTGTATGGTGCTCAAGGAAGACAGCCCGGCCATCATGACCATTTCCGCCCTCGGCTTCGGCAAGCGGACCAACGTCGACCTCTACCGTGTGCAGAGCCGAGGCGGTAAGGGGATCATCAACTTCAAGGTGACGCCCAAGACGGGCCCGGTCATCGGGGCGCGTTCCGTGCGTGACGACGAGGCGCTCGTCCTGTTGACGTCCACCAACAAGATCATCCGCATGGGCGTGGATGAAATCCGTTCGGTGGGCCGGGCGACCATCGGCGTCCGCCTTGTGCGGCTTGACGACGGCGCGCGGGTCGTAGGTTTTGACCTCGTGTCTTCCGAAGCCGAGCCGGAAGTCGAAGAGTCCTTGTAAGACATTCTCTAAAAGGTTACACAGCCTCTCAATAGGGCCCTTGGCTTCGGCTTGTCCGAAAATGGGGGCCCTGTCCTTATGTCGTTATGGAGTGGTAGCCATCGTTTCCGCTCCGTCGGTTTTCCCGCAAATCAGGAGAGTGCTGTATGAAAGGGTTGATTGCCGCCGCAGGCCTGTTCGGGCTTGTGCTCTTTGGCGGCGGTTTTGCGCTGGCCGGGCAGGAAACTGCCACCCCCGTGACGCCGCAGGTCGGACAGGTGGTCATCGAGAGTATGGGACCTGCTTCCGGGACGCTCCCCAAGGGCAAGTTGGCGGTCATTACCAACTATATCCATGCGGACAAGCACACGTGGTACAAGAACGGCGCGCGCAAGGCGGCCGTTTCTCCGCGCAGCGGGCACACGCAGCGCAATCTGCACGACCGCTTCGTCCTGAAGATGCGCTACGGCCTGGGGGACGGCTATGACGTGCGTTTCGCCCTGCCCGTGGTCATGAACAATTTCCGGGCGCACAGCACCCTGACCCCCAACGGCGTCAGCAGCAAGAACGGCGTCGGGGATACGACTTTTGTTTTGCACAAGCAGTTTATCAGCCAGCGCGAGGGCGCGCCTGTGGATGTGGCGTGGGACCTCGGCGTCTGGACGCCCACGGGCGACACTTCCGACGACGGCGTGGGCACGGGCGCATGGGGCCTCATGGCCGGGGTCGGCATCGGCCATGCCTTTGACGGAGGCCGCCAGTTCGTCGAAGGCGAAGTCATGTATCTCTACCGGGGCGTCGGGCACAGTTCGCGCACGGACGTCAGCGACGTTTTCCGTCTGAATGGACGTTACGTCTACGCCCTCTCGCGCCGTTGGGACATGGGGCTTGAAAGCCAGTTTGAGTACAACACCCCTTCCTACCGCTACGGCCACTCCAACCATGACGCGAGCACCACGTGGTTTGCCGGGCCTTCCGTGACCTTGAAGCTGCCCGAGTACAACGCTTCCCTCGGCGTGAGCGCGCAGTTCAGCCTTTATCAGGACTACGATGCCCTGTATCCCCCCAACACTGATTACCCCACCGCGGCCTCCCTCGGGGAACGCTGGAAGCTGGAAGCCAAGCTTGCCGTGGCATTTTAGGGAAGAGAAGATTGGGGAAGGGAGAGGGAACCTTTCTGGAGAAAGGTTCCCTCTCCCTTCCCCAAACCCCATCCCTCTCCCTCCCAAGACTTTCGACCTTATCGAATCCCTGTTCGGGATATTTCCTGTTGCCGTGGGGCGGGGGCAGGGTGGTTGAGTCGTATCGACCATGACCCGTTACATATGTTATTTAATAAACATTTCATAAGGTTATGACGTAGATGGAAATAGGGCATACTCTTGAGGTGTCTTAAAATAAGCTTTTGAAACAACAGAGAAAATCTGTAGTTGTGGTAGAGGGGCTAGTGAGGAAAGCCCGATGTCCTTGTAGGAGGATATGGGGATGGTTGTTTGACGGAGAGGGAAGGTCGGAAAGACGGATGGGGGGCAAAGGCTTGCCTCCCATTGATTTTTTCCTTACGACCTCAAAAAAAGCAAACGATCTCCGTACCCGGAAGACGGGCGGGAGTGCGGCGGGCGCAAGTCTGCGGCGTTTCCGACCTGTCCGAGGGGGTTTGGGGGGAATCATTCCCCCCAAACGGGGTCAAGGGGCGGTAGCCCCTTGCCGCCGGAGGCATACCTTATACGGAGCGGCCATGTCCGATCTTTTTCCCACTTACCGGGCGCACATGGAATACGTGTGCCTCGGCTGCGGCGCGCGCCATCCCATTGACGAGCTGCTGTACACCTGCCCGGCCTGCGGGGGCGTCTTCCTGCTGGAGGACACCACCTTTGACACTCTGAAGGAACATGACGGCGCGTACTGGCGCGGCGTCTTCGACGGCCGGGCGGGAACCCGCAACACCGCGCTACGGGGCGTCTTCCGTTTTTATGAGCTCATGGCCCCGGTGCTGGAGCAGGAAGACATCCTCTATTTGGGCGAAGGCAATACGCCTATCGTGGAGGGCGCGCCCGAACTGCAAAAGAAGCTCGGCATGGCCTTCGCCTTCAAGAACGACGGCCAGAACCCCAGCGCCTCCTTCAAGGACCGGGGCATGGCCTGCGCCTACAGCTATTTGCGGGCGCTGGTGCGCAAGCACGGCTGGGACGAGGTGCTGACCATCTGTGCCTCCACCGGGGACACCTCCGCTGCCGCCGCCCTCTACGGCGCGTATGTGGGCCATCCCATCAAGACCGCCGTGCTCCTGCCGCAGGGCAAAGTGACCCCGCAGCAGCTTTCCCAGCCGCTGGGCTCGGGTGCGACCGTGCTTGAAGTGCCCGGGGTCTTCGACGACTGCATGAAGGTGGTGGAGCATCTGGCCGAGCATTACCGCGTGGCTCTGCTCAACTCCAAGAACAGCTGGCGCATCCTCGGGCAGGAATCCTATGCCTATGAGGTCGCCCAGTGGTACGGCTGGAATCTGGAGGGCAAGGTCCTCTTCGTGCCCGTGGGCAACGCCGGGAACATTACCGCCGTCATGTCCGGCCTGCTCAAGATGCGCGCTCTCGGGATCATCGGCGCGCTTCCCCGCCTTTTCGGGGTCCAGTCCGAACACGCCGATCCGGTCTGGCGTTATTACAGCGCGCCCAAGGACGAGCGGGTGTATACACCCGTGACTGTGCGCCCGAGCGTGGCGCAGGCCGCCATGATCGGCAACCCCGTCTCATTCCCCCGCGTGCGGAAGCTGGTGGAAGCCTACGAAGCCGCGGGCGGCGACTTCGGCGTGGTGCAGGTGACCGAACAGGCCATCATGGACGCCTCCATCCTCGCCAACCGGCATGGCCACATCGCCTGCACGCAGGGCGGCGAATGCCTCGCCGGTCTGCTCAAGGCGCGTGAGGAGGGCAGGGTGGAACGCGGCGAGACCGCCGTCCTCGACTCCACGGCCCACGCGCTCAAGTTCGCGGGCTTCCAGAACATGTACTTTACGGATACTTTCCCGCCCGAATACGGCGTCACCCCGGACGCGAGCCTTGCCAACCGTCCGGCTCTGGTGATCGGCGCCGCCGAGAAGGAACGGCTCGCCCCCGCCGACTTCACGCGCGCCGCCGCCCAAGCCGTGGCCGACCGCTTGGCTCTTGCGGGAAAATGATTATTCTTTGAATAGACTTGTCGGAGCGGCTGGGGAAAAAGGGGGTAAAAGGGGAGGAAAAAGATTTCTATCCTTCCCTTCTCAAAAGACTTGACACCCTCCACTCGGGAAGCTAAGGCAAGGATGACGGCACGACCGTGCCTGTGGTTAGAGACACCAAAAGGATCATTCGACTGATCCAGAAAACGTGGAGGAAATGACGATGTCTTGGAATGTTACTGTTGATGCTGACAAGTGCGTTGGTTGCGGCGAATGCGTGGACGTGTGCCCCGTCGAAGTCTATGAAATGGCTGACGGCAAGTCCAACCCCGCCCACTACGAAGAATGCCTCGGCTGTGAATCCTGCGTGGAAGTGTGCGAAAGCAACGCCATCACCGTCGAAGAAAACTAAGCGATGACATCCCGCCGCCCTTGCCGTCCTTTTACGGCGGGAGCGGCGGTTTCCGTGAAAGGAAGGAGCTTTTTTGAAGGAGGCCCCTTCCTTTTTTTACACTCTTACCTATTATATGTCCCATGACCGACATCATCATGCCCGAGCTGACCCCCGTGTTCACGGCGTACGAGGCCCTTGTCGCGGAAGCCGACAAGGTCTTTGCCCGCGTCAGTGAGCTGCATCCGGACTGCGTGACCTGCAAGCCCGGCTGCAGCGATTGCTGCCACGCCCTTTTTGACCTTTCCCTCGTCGAGGCCATGTATCTGAACGCCAGATTCGTTCAGGCCTTTGACTACGGCCCCGTGCGCTCCCGCATCCTTGAGAAGGCGGCCGAGGCGGACCGCAAGCTGACCCGCATGAAACGGGACTATTTCCGCGAGCTGCGCGACGCCAAGGCTTCCGAGGAAGCCACGGCCCATATTATGGAAGAGGCGGCCCGCGCCCGGATGCGCTGCCCTCTGCTCGACGCCGAAGACAAGTGCGCCCTCTACGAGCATCGCCCCATTACCTGCCGCCTTTACGGTGTCCCCACGGCCATCGGCGGCAAGGCGCACGTTTGCGGCAAGACGAATTTCGCGGCGGGCGTGAGTTACCCCACCGTGCATCTGGAAAAGATTCAGGAGCGCCTTGACGCTCTCAGCATGGAGATTCGGGACCGGGTCAAATCCCGCTTCAAGGAACTCCATACGGTGTTCGTTCCGGTCTCTATGGCGCTTTTGACCAACTATGACGAGGCTTACCTCGGCATCGGGCCTGCGCCCAAGGAGTCTTGATGATTACGGCGACCATGTTTCGCGACAGCACCCGTCAGGAACTGACCGAGGAACAGGAAAAGCTCAAGCGCGAAATCTACGAGCGCATGAACCCCCGCCGCAGGAAGTTCATCGACCGCATCGGCTACGATGAATGGGACCCCTTCCAGAAACCCAACGATCCGATGGACATCCGCGTCGATCCGAGCAAGCGCACCACGCAGCAGCTTTTCCGCGGCTTCATGCACTCGCTCGGAGAGCGCACCGAGGGGAACGACTTCAACAAGGGCGCTCTCGACTGCGCGCTGGGCATCGTCAACAGGGACGAACGCTACCTCGGCATCTACGAGTTTTGCGTATGGTACTATAAACTGCTCAAGAAAGAAGGACTGATCGATGAAGGACCAGTACAGCAACCTTGACGAATATATCGCGGACCTGAAGGCCGCGCTTCGGGAAAACGACGGCTGCGCCAACCATCACTACAACCTCGGCGTGGCCCTGCTCAGCAAGGGCGATTTCGTGGGCGCGGAAGAGTCGTTTCTGGCCGCCGTCCGCAATTCGTCCCACCTCGCCGAAGCCTATGTGCAGCTTGGCGGCATCTGCCTGCACCGCGGTGATCTCGAGGGCTGTCTGCGCTACAACGAAGAGGCCGCCAACTGCCGGGCCAAGTTCCCGGTGCCGTGGAGCAACATCGGTTTCGTCCATCTCCAGCGCGGCGAGCCGGAAAAGGCCATCACCGCCCTTGAGAAGGCCCTCAAATGGGATGGCGAGTTTATTCAGGCCATGGCGACCCTCGGCGCGGCCTACTATATGAATGGCCAGTACGACGAAAGCATCAAGATCAGCGAAAAGGCCATCGCCAAGCAGCCCGGTTTCGCCCCGGCGTGGAACAACCTTTCGCTGGCTTGGTTTGAAAAGGGCGATTACGCCAAGGCCGCCGAGTACGCTGACAAGGCCGTACAGTTCGGCTTTGAGGTCCGCCCGGAATATCTTGAGGAACTCGCGGCGCATCGCGGCAAATAACGTTTTGCCGTGCGCCTTGCAAAAACTCCGGTCCCTTGTAGGGGGGACCGGAGTTTTTGTATGGGAGAACCCCGCCTTTCCTTGGAGAGGGTCTTTTTGGGGGGGACGGCTGGAGGCTGCTCGACGGCGCGGGGGGAATCTGCTAGGCTTCCGGCATCTTTTGCTTTGAAACCAAGAGGATGGGCCGGGAGGCGGAAGGGCGCAAGGCGGCCCGGCCTTGTTCCGGGCTGTCCTGTCGATCCGGAAATGTTGATCCGGGAAAGCGGTGGAAGGCTTTTTCCGGGAAGGAGATGGAGATGGCAACGCTTCTCGTAACCGGCGGCGCGGGGTTCATCGGTTCTTGCTACGTGCTGGCGCGCCGGGCGGCTGGCGACCGGGTGATCAACCTCGACAAGCTCACCTATTCGGGGAACATGGGCAATCTGCTTTCCCTGAAGGGCGACGCCGATCACATCTTCGTGCGCGGCGACATCGGCAACGCCGAACTGGTGCGCCACCTGCTGGAAACCTACGCCCCGGACGCCGTGCTGCATTTCGCGGCGGAAAGCCATGTGGACCGCTCCATCCTTGATCCCGGGGCCTTTGTCCGCACCAACGTGTTGGGCACCTGCGCGCTGCTCCATAGCGTCTACGGATGGTGGAAAGACCTTGCCGAGGAACGCCGCCAAACCTTCCGTTTTCTGCACGTCTCCACGGACGAAGTCTTCGGCGCGCTGCGGCCCGACGACGACGCCTTCAGCGAAGAGACGGCCTACGCCCCCAACAGTCCCTATTCGGCCAGCAAGGCGGCCAGCGATCATTTCGTGCGCGCCTATCACGAAACCTACGGCTTCCCCACCCTGATCACCAACTGCTCCAACAACTACGGACCGCGCCAGTTCCCGGAAAAGCTCATCCCGCTGGTGACGCTCAACGCGCTGGCGCGTAAACCTCTCCCCGTCTACGGCACGGGCTCCAACATCCGCGACTGGCTGCACGTCGAAGATCATTGTACGGCCCTCCAGCTCGTGCTTGAAGCCGGACGGGTGGGGCAGACCTACGCCATCGGCGGGCGATCCGAGCGCACCAACCTTGAGGTCGTCCGCACCGTCTGCGCGGCGCTCGACGAAATGGCCCCTTCGCGGGAAGGCCCCTACGCGGAACTGGTCAGATTCGTCACGGACCGCCCCGGCCATGATTTCCGCTACGCCATCGACTGCTCGAAGCTCTGCCGCGAGCTTGGATGGCAGCCGGCCCATACCTTTGAGGAAGGACTCAGGGAAACCGTCCGCTGGTATCTCGACAACCGCGAGTGGGTGGAAAACGTGCAGAGCGGCGACTACCGCAAATGGCTGGATGTCAATTACGCCGGGCGCGTCCAGAGGGTGTCGGCATAAGTTTGCAACGTATTGAGCTCATTACAGAAACAGTAGTGATGCTGTTTGGGATTCTGTTAATGCTATCAATACGTTATCTGTATTTGGGCGGCCCTGTCCAGGATGTCTTCCTGCGTCCGCCGTTTCGTGGGATGATGGCGGGAGAGGGTGGGATAGGTCTTTTTTGTCCAGTAGTTGAATAAAAGAGAGGTGTTGGGCATCGCGGCCCTTCCAGGAAGGGTTGGGATGTGCCCAGCGGAAAGGCTGCCCCTTGCCGAGCTGTTCAGGTTTTGAAAGGTGGAACGCCTACGGAAAAGGGACGAGCGGCGGCTCGCCCCTTTTTCGAGAGCGGGGGAAAACGGCTTCGGGAAGGAGCGGGGCTCCGCGTTCCTTTTGCGATCCTCCTTGCCATTCCTGTGCGGGCCGCATCGCGGAAGAGGGCCTTTCCTTGGCCGCGCCGCGAAGCGCGTGGGCCCGCAAGCGGCGGAGCGATTAATACCAGATCGTCTTGAGCTGTTCCTTCGTATATCCCTTGTTCTGCATACACCATTCGAAATAGCTGGACCATTCCAGATCGTTGTACCAGTTGTAGCGCGTGCCGCCGATCATGGAGTTGGTCAGGGCGGTGCATTCGTTCTGGGCGCTCTTGAAGGCCGCCTCCTGCGGGGTCATCCCTTTCTGGGGATAGGCGCAGGCGCTGAGGCAGAGTACGGAAACAAGGGCGGCGGTTTTCAGTATCGTATTCATGATTTCCTCCTGTAGGTGCGGAACGGATTGTGAAGCCATATGCCCATCGGTATACGCTGACTTCAAATACAGCAAGATGGATTCTCTTAGTATCATAAATAATTACCTTATTTCCTCAGAAGGCCGGATGGCATCCGCATATTTACAAGCCGCCCGTTTTTTATAACACTAGTATCTTGCCTGCCTGCAGGCTCGCAGGGAATCGGACGTTTTCGCAAAAAGTCCCTTTTCCAATCTCTGGAAAGGAGCACCATTATATGTGTGGCATCATTGGATATGCTGGTCATCGTCCCGCCGTTCCGGTCATCATCGAAGGGCTGCGGCGTCTGGAATACCGTGGTTACGATTCAGCCGGCATCGGCTTCGTGCAGGGCCGCAAGCTGAACGTCATCAAGGCCGAAGGGAAACTGGCGGCGCTTGAGGAAAAACTTTCCCATTATCCCAATACGTTGGCCGTCAACGGCATCGGGCATACCCGCTGGGCCACGCACGGCGTGCCCGCCGAGCGCAACGCCCATCCGCATATCGGCGGCGACAGCGATCTGGCTATCGTCCACAACGGCATCATCGAAAACTTTCAGGAACTGAAGGAGGGCCTTCTCGCCAAGGGCTATGTCTTCAAATCCGAAACCGATACCGAAGTTTTGGCCCACCTCATCGCGGAGGGCCGCAAGCAGACGGGGACGCTGCTGGAGGCCTTCGCGTGGGCCCTGCGGCAGGCGCACGGCGCTTACGCCGTGGCCGTGGTGAGCCCGGAGGAGCCGGGCACGATCCTCGCCGCCCGCATGGCCGCCCCCCTCATCCTCGGCGTGGGTGTGGGCGAACATTTCATCGCCTCGGACATCCCGGCCTTCCTTCCCTATACCCGCGACGTGGTGTTTTTGCAGGACGGAGAGATCGTCCGCATCACCGATACCACGTGGCAGGTGCTGGCGCTCAAGACCCTCGAACCCGTGCATAAAGAGGTGCAGAGCATCCAGTGGGACATGCAGGCCGCGCGCAAGGGCGGCTTCAAGCACTTTATGCTCAAGGAAATCTTCGAGCAGCCCAAGGTCATCACCGATTGTCTCGCCGGGCGGGTCGACGAGGAGCGGGGCCTTGTCCTGCTGCCCGAGCTGGACGATCTGCCCGTGCCCGCGCGCCTGCGGATCATCGCCTGCGGCACCTCCTATCATGCGGGCATGTGGGGCCAGCACCTTCTGGAGGACTGGGCGCGGATGCCGGTCGTGCCGGAAATCGCCTCGGAATTCAGATACCGCAACGTCATTCTGGAACCGGACGACATGGTGCTCGTGATCAGCCAGTCCGGGGAAACCGCCGATACGCTGGCGGCGCTGCGGCTGGCGCGGGAAAAAGGCTGTCTGGCCCTTGCCCTGTGCAACGTGGTGGGGTCCTCCATCCCCCGTGAGGCCGACGCCGTGATCTATACGCAGGCCGGGCCCGAGATCAGCGTGGCCTCCACGAAGGCCATGTGCAGCCAGATGATCGTCATGGCCCTGCTGGCCCTCTATTACGGCCAGCGCAAGGGGATTCTGGACGCCAAGACTCGCCACGAGGCCATCGCCGCCTTGCAGGGCCTGCCGAAGCAGCTTGAGGCGGCTTTGCCGGAAATGCGCGAAACGGCCCGCACCCTCGCCCCGCAGTACGCCTCGGCCCGGAGTTTCTTCTACCTTGGGCGCGGCCACGCCTTTCCGCTGGCCCTCGAAGGCGCTTTGAAGCTCAAGGAAATTTCCTACATCCACGCCGAGGGCTACGCTTCGGGCGAGATGAAGCATGGCCCCATTGCCCTCATCGATCCGGAATTCCCCACCTTCGCGCTGGCTTTCAACGACGCGTTGTTTCCCAAGGTCAAATCGAATATCGTGGAAGTGCAGGCCCGGCGCGGCCCGGTCATCGGGCTGGCCAATCCGGGGGCCGATCTGCGCGTCGATCACCTCTGGACCGTGCCCGCGGCGTGGGGGCCGTTCAGCGCCTTCCTCGCGCTTCCGGCGATGCAGCTTTTCAGCTACGAAATGGCCGATTATCTCGGGAAGGATGTGGACCAGCCCCGCAACCTCGCCAAAAGCGTTACTGTGGAATAGCCGTAACTACTGAATATCATGGACAACATGCTTCAGAGGACGCTACCGGGAGAAAAAGTGTTTCCGCCGTGTCTCCTTCGTAACGTTTTTCGGGAAAGCCTTTCTTAAAGGGGCCTTCCAAACCTTCAAACAGAGGAATCGTCATGCATACCACGGAAGGACTCGTGTCCAAGCCCTGCAAGGGAGATGTGGAAACAGTGTGGAACCGTTTGATCGAAACGCTCAAAACCATGAACGTTCCATTGTTTGCTACGGTCGACCATGCCGCCAACGCGCGGGGCTCCGGCTTGTTCATGCCTGAAACGCGGGTGGCCTTTTTCGGCAACCCCGCCGTGGGAACACACCTTATGCTTGAGTGCCCGGAAGTGGCGCTGGAGCTTCCTCTCCGCATGGTGGTTTCGGACGTGCCGGGACAGGGCACCGTGCTTTTCATGCCCGATGTCCTGTGGCTCGCACAGCGCTACGGCATCAATCCGCAACTGGAAAGCCTCAGGAAAATGCTCGGCTTCATGGCCCTGCTTTCCGACAGGGTTTGCGGAGCGTAAGCGCTGCCGCTGTAGACAAAGCGCCTCCGCGCTCTCTTCCTTTCGGGGGAGGATATTCCCCGTACCGCGTGGCTGCGCTTCAGGAAAGAGTCCGTCCCGAGATGCAACGCTGTAACAAGGTGAGCTAATGGCATAAAAACGTCCCGGAACTCTGGCGTTCCGGGACGTTTTTTCTCTCCGTTTCTTCGGTCGCCCCACCGGACGGCGAAACGACCCTGACGTGGGGGAGGCAGATGCACAACAAGAGGAAGGATTGTATGAGGCAGGCGGCCTTTGCCGCTTCTCTGGCTCAAGGGATATGAGCGGGGCCCATGTTTTTCAAACCCTGCCCAGAAAACAAAAGAACGGATAGATCGTCAGCCCTCCGCATGGAGCAGGAAGCCCTGTTTTGCCTTATGGGGTGCTCAGGGAATCCGCACCTTCTCCGTGGGCAGAGCTTCCATATGCCATTTGTTCTTTCCCGTCTTCTTCGCCCAGTATAGAGCCTTGTCCGCCGTGTGGTAAAGTTCGGCATAAGCGTGACCGGAAACGGTGCCGAGTCCGATGCCAATGCACGTGTGGAGAGGAAAGGGGAATTCCGCCTGCGTCTCTAGGGCGGCGAAAATACGCTCGCAGATGTCCTCCACAAACGCCGCCCCGCTGCCCTGTGTAAAAGCGGCGAACTCGTCTCCGCCAAGGCGAAAGACAATATCTTCCTCCGCGAATACATCCTTCAGCACCTTAGCGAAAAAACACAGCGTAGCGTCACCGAGCTGATGGCCATACGTATCATTAATGCCCTTGAAATCGTCGAGATCGAACAGAAAAAAGGCTTTAGTGAGGCTGGTGTCCGCAACGTCGCCAATACGTTTCTGTGCAGTCTTTCTATTGAACAGCCGGGTTAAGGGATCGGTGCTGGCTTCCTGTTCAAGGTGGCGTCGGTAGAGAACTTCTTCGTTGATATTGCGCGTCATGGCCAGTACGCGTTTTTTATCGCAAGAAGGACTTTTATAGACGATATAGGTTACTTTGTACCATTGAAAGTCATTTTCCTTTCCGGTCAAATTCAGTTCAAATTCTTCGGAAACTTCTTCCGCACCTTCATCCAGACGCCGGAACAACTCCTCAGCAAGCGGCAGAGATTCAGGGCGCATGATGCCGTAATCGACAAAGCTTTGGGGGACATTATCAAATCGCATCGGCAGATTTTTGAGCCGTAGACCGGTATTCTTACCGTTGACGATAAAACGTTTTTCCATGTCATAGAAAAATATGCCGTCCAGCGTATTCCTCAGCGCGATGTCAATGCAACGCCGCGCATCTTCAAGCTCGCGTTCAAGACGCACCTTTTCGGAAACGTCCGTCAGAATGCACGTACAGAAACCATAAGAGGGTTGATAGCACTTGATTTCAAGAAATCGGCCTATTTCCGGGCTGAAGTCATTGAGTGTCTGAACTGTGCCTTGTGATGCGGTTTCCCAATAGGGAATCAACCATTTTCTGTCGCCATCGGGGAAAATGTCCCGGTAAAAGAACGAACCGATCAGCCTGTCGAGAGAAACCTTTTCCAGTTCCGACAGCGCTGCATTGCCATATACAAACAGAAAATCAACCGGAGTATTGGTTTCATCCAGCTCCAGCTGGATGACGGCAATGGCCATAGGCATATTGTCGAGGCACGCCAACAGATTCCGATTGTTTTCCTGAAATTCACGTGCACAGATAAGAGAGTCTAACCGCGGGGGAAGAGACATGGACATTCCTCACGGGAAAACGGATTATATTTGCCAGCCACGTTCAGGGCTTGTTGATGGGGAAAAGGCAACGGCAGCCACGATGCGGATTGTCGAAAAGAATCTATGCACACAGCGGGCATAGTGTATGACAATACGTCGTCGGCCTTTGATTTTGCCAAAAAACTATTCTGAATTTTGTAACGTTGTTTATAAAAATTTTTGCCCTGGGGCTTGTCCGTATTCCGATTTTTCAGGAAGGGACAGGGGGGATGATGTTTCGTCCTTGCACAGCTTTGCGGAATCAATCAACATCATCCCCATGATGAATGGGCAAATCATCGACTTGAGGCAGCGCAGGCAACAGGCGCTTTGCCCCTGTATGGTCACGGTCTTGTCTGGCGGTACGCCAAAAGCTCATGGACTTGCCGTTTCCAACTCGGAACGGATGAATTTTGGCGTTCAAGCTTCTTTTTGTTCGTCGCATGCATTGGGAAAGAGTCCTTTTTTGAGAAGACTTGACGCAGTGCGATGAGCTTTCAGATCATTTGCATTAACAATCAGCCGTTCTACAGAGCCGTTTCTTTCAACAAGCGCCGTAAATATTTTATTGAAGACCCCCAGAGCGCTCCAGCGAACAAAACGGTTATATAAGGTTTTATAGGGGCCATATTCGCGCGGCGCGTCTTTCCATTGTAAACCATGTTTTATAACATAGATGATTCCACTGATGACTTTACGATCATCCACCCGTGGAGCACCATGGGACAAGGGGAAATAGGGCTTGATGCGCTCAAGTTGTGCAGGGGAAAGATAAAAAAGCATACTGATAACTCACCTCTCAGGAACTATGAATATCTGAATCTTTTTGTTAAAGCAATTAACGAGTCTTGGAGTTAATGTAGTTTATAAATAAACATAGTTATCGGCCCGGTCCTTGCACCGTGCATGACTGGCCTTGGGGGCATGGGAGAGGCAGCGCCTCTGCATGTCCGGGGAAACCGTGCCTTATCCCGGGCCGTTTGCCGAAAAGGGATTTCTATCGTTCTGGGGCATGAAGTGGAAAAGCTTGCCCGGCGGTTTGCGTGAGTCGTCCACGTGACTCGTCTCGACGGGCGGCGTTTCCCGGAATTTTCAGCGGCCTCTTCCCGTCCCGGGACCCGTCCCACATTCTTGCCGTTGGGTCCGTAGCCGACGTAGCCGCCGTAGTTGTTTTGACGGACGTGGCTTAGTGGCGCTGGCAGTTGTGGAGGGGCGCGGCGGTGAGGGAGGTTTGGTCATGGGCTGCGGGAGCGCCCATTGCGGGGGATGCCGTCTGCGGCACAGCGTCGGAACGCCCCGTTTGCCCTGCAACGCGGCCATTGGGGAAAAGGCGGCTGTGCGGCAGGGCATAGAGGGCTGAACCAAGGCAGTGCCGCCCTTTATCGGCACTTTCATGAGCGTACCGATAAAAGCCTTTTTTACGATACGCTGTGGCTTCAAGTTTCTTCTTCTTCTTCTTCTTCTTCTTCTTCTTCTTCTTCTTCTTCTTCTCTTGGCAAAGGGCAACAAGCCCTAGTTGCGGGGAATGAGGGAATGGATGTCCTGGCGCAACGAATCCGCCGCGAGCAGGGCCAGTCTGCCCGTGCGCAGGGCTTCCACATGGCGGCGGTAGACCCGCAGGGAGGCCTTCTGTTTGACGAGGTGAGGGGCCTCGCCGGACATTTCGCGGTCGATGCCCTGCATTTCCTCATCAAAGAGCGTTTGGGGCACCTTGCGGGTGTTTTCGAGCGACTGCTTGTAGAAAAGCAGCATGGAGCGGAATTCCGCCTCCTGATTGGCGATGCCCGTTTTTGAAAGGGCGATGCCCTTGTCGAGGCTGGCGAGAACCTGCCTGTACTGCTTGGCTTCGGCGGCCTTCATTTTGGGAAGCGCCGCTGAAACCTGCTTCTTTTTGGCCTCGAAGTTTTCAAGTTCCTTGGCGATGATGTCGCGTTTGATGAGGCAGTCCTTGAGCATGGTCACGAGATAGACCGCCGAGCGTATTTCGTTGGAAACCGTAAAACGTTTCTGGCGTTCAAGGGCGATGTTGTTTTCCCGGATCAGGGCCTGCAAACCCTTGAGGCTTTCCTTTTCCGCCTCGCTTCCGGCGCGGGCCTCCAATTGGGCCGCAAGCTCAAGCGGATCGCCGGAAGGGTTGAGTTCGGCGGACAGCTCCACCCCGGCCTTTTTCCACTCGGCCGCGAGTTCGGCGGGTCGGGGGCCGCCCGGCGTGTTGATGCCGGAAAGGGCAATCCGAAAGCCGAGATCGCGCGCCCGGTTGGGGCCGTCCTTGAGAAAGGGGGCTGTTTCTTCGCGGCGGCCCGGCATGATTTCCTCTTTGCTGGAAAGGTAGCTCCCGCCCTTGCGGATGAGGCCGCCCGTGGAGCCGTGCAGCCGCCCGCCGAGGGAGAAGCGGAAACTGTCCTGCGTCATTTCAGCGGCATTGCCCGCCATGTCGTGAAAGCCGGCGGGATTGGGCTTGCGCGAGCCGATGCGCTGGAGCGACTCGCCGGAGGTTCCCGAACCGTCGCGGAAAACGGCATAGTCTTTGATGGTGTCCCCGACGGGCATTTCAAAGAACTCTTCCTGACTCAGGGAGAGCGGGGTAACGTATTGGGCCCCGCGCGCGGCGTATTCCCATTCGGCTTCTGTAGGCAGGCGGAAAAAGGCGGTGTTTTTTTCGTCGCCCCGAAAACCGGGCAGGGCCTCGGGCGCGTTGGCGAGCAGCCATTCCGTGTAGCGGCGCGTAAAGTCCTGCGCCTCATGCCACGAGAGGCCCACCGCCGGGAGCGCGTCTTCGGGGGAAGGCGCGGGGAGCGTTTCCCCCGCCGCGCACTGGCCGCCCATGACCGCTTCCCACTGCCGGGCGCTTACTTCGTATTTGCCCACAAAGAAGAATTGCATGTCCCCCACATCGGGGGTGGCCTCCCGGATCGCCTGCCGCCATGATTCGGGCAGATCGTCCAGAAGGAAGGGGCCGGAGACGGCGGCGGCATGAGGGCTGTCGTAATAGCCCCGGCCTTCGTCTCCGTTGCGGCATCCGAAACGGGTTTCAAGGTCGCGCAGCAGCCCTTTCTCCCGGACGCCCACGGCTTTCAGGACCATTTTTTCCCCACAGGGCATGGGCAGGACAATGTCGCCGGGGGCGGGAACGGGATTGGAGGCATCTGCGGCTCCGGCCTCGTCCCGGGCCTTGAGCGCGGCGGAGGCGGAGGGCGGCAGGAGCAGGCAGGCGGCCAGCGCGAGGGAAAGGATTTTATTCATTGCGGATGACCTCGGAAGGCGAGAGGCGGCTACAGGTGAGGCTGGGGGGCAGGGCGGCGAGGACGGAAAGCCCGAAGACGACGCCCCCCGCCCCGGCGATCTGCGTCCACGTCAGACGGCAGACGGCCCCGGCTTCCGCACCCGCCGGGAAAAGGCCGTTGATGACCCCGGCGATGAGGGCGTAGAGGGCGAAGGCCAGCCCCGTGCCGAGCGCGGAGGTAAACAGGGTTTGCGCCAGCGGAAAGCAGACGACGTCCGCGCCGGAAAAGCCGATCAGCCGGAGGATGCCGAGGATGCGGCGCTTGCGGCGGATGGCGGCTATCAGGTTGCTGGCCGTGGACGCGAGGAAGCCCGCGCCAGCCGCAAGGCAGATGAGCCCGAAGACCAGCGAGGTGGAGCGGTCGAGCATCTTGACGTTTTCGATTTCTTCGGCGCGGGTGTAGGTTTCGATGCCGCGCGCGGCAAAGAAGTCCCGCAGGGTGGCGACGCCGTCCATATCTCTGGCGTAGAGCCGGAAGGAGGGATAGAGGCGCTCGGCCTCGGGCCGCGCCGCGCCGGGCCAGCCACGGGCCGGGACCGCCATGCCGTCGCGGTAGGTTTCGGCGTCCTCAAGCAGGGACAGGGGCGCGAAGGCGGCGTCCTTCTGGAGGGCGGAAAGCGGCAGGACGGCCTTGACGCGCAAAGGAAGCTCCACTTCCTCGCGCAGGAGCCCGCGCGCCCGGGTAATCCGGCCCGTGAGCGCGTCTCCGGCCTGTACCCCGAGCTTTTCTGCCGCCGATGCGGTCAAAATGATCTCCCCCTCCTCGAGCACGGCGTTATCGGCAAAGCGTTGGGTGAGCGGATCGCCCTCGCCCGAGGGGATGAGGCTGACGTTGACCGCCTTGGGGCTGAGGCCCCCCTGTCCGCCTGCGGCGGGGAGCAGGCCGATGGTGGCGGCGATGCTGCGGGTCTGCGGCACGGCATAGCCGACATCCGCCCTTTGCCGCAGTTCCTCGAAAAAGGCCCCGCCGTATTTGCCGCTGCCGACGGGCACGATTTCCAGATTTCTCGGATCGCGGATAAGGCGCTCCTGCAAATTGCCGATGACGCCGTTGCGGACCCCGAAAAGGATGAGCAGGGGCGCGAGCATGGCCGCCAGCGCGAGCACGCCGCAGGCGGAAAGCGTGCGCTCGTGGAGATAGTCCCGTAAGGCCATGCCGCCGATGACGAAAAGCCGCATGTTCAGCCCCGCAGTGTGGTTTGAATACGATTTCCTTCCCCGCGCGCGTCCATGCGCAGGATACGCAGGCCGCTCTCTTGCACGAGCCGCTCGTCATGGGAGACGACGACCAGCGCGCAGGACGCCGCCGCTTCCGTGAACAGGCGCATGACGTTCCGGGCGCTCACGGGATCGAGCGCCGCCGTGGGCTCGTCGGCCAGCACGAGCCGGGGTTCGGCGAGCAGGGCGCGGGCGATGGCGACCCGCTGGCGTTCGCCGATGGACATTTTGTCCGGGAGGGCGTCCAGCACGTGCGCGATACCGAGCCGTTCCCCGAGTTCCGCCAAGCGCCGCCGGATCGCTCCGGCGTCCATGCCCTGCGCCTTGCCCGGCGCGGCGATGTTGCCCGCGCCCGTCAGGAAGGGCAGCAGGCCGCCCGTTTGCAGCACGTAACCGATATGGCGCAGGCGCAGATCGGCCATGCGGTCGCGCCGCCCGCGCCGCCACAGGTCGGCCACGTCCTCCGCGCCTTCGTCCGTGCACAGGCGGAAGGTTTCGGCCTCGTCCGGTTGCAGGATCATGGCGAGGAGGTCCAGCGCGGTGCTTTTGCCGCAACCGGAGGGGCCGAGCAGGGCGATTTTCTCGCCCGGCGCGATGGTCAACGAGTCGATGGCCAGCCGGTAGGCGTAGCCGCGCGCTTTGCGCTCCAGGGCGACCTTGCGCAGTTCGTAGAGATACATGAAGAAAACCTCCGGCGGCCGCGCTGCCGCCCGGACCTGCCGGGGGGAATCGCGCTGCGTGCGCTGCCCGTAAGACTCGCACGCTCGCCCAAGGGGCACGGTCCACCGCTCTTGGGGCTGTACTCTCCCCGGCCCTTCAGGGCAGGCTCCACGCTTCGCCGCAAAGCCGTTACACGGGTCTTACCGGGCGCGCCATCATGGAAACAGGTTTTTACTTACCTGTTTTTTATTCTTTTTCCCTTGCCGCCTTTTCCGTGGAGACGGGGACTCCCGCCGCGCAGCCTCCCCACCAGTCAAACGTTTTAGGGGGATGGGGGAGGGGTTTGGGGAGGGGGAAGGGAGCCCTTTTTCAAAAGGGTCCCTTCCCCCTCCCCAATCTTCTTTCTTCCTCTACGGCAACATCGCCAGCGGGACGCGGTAGACCCAGTCGCCGGGGTCTTTGGAGCCGAAGCTTTCCCAGTTGTCCACGTCGCGGTCGTATTCCTCGTAGCGGGCCACGCGGGACTTGAGGCGGTTGATGAAGGCGGTCTGCTCGCCCACGCTCATGCGGTACCAGTCATCCTCGGAAAGAAGCATCACATCGCTCTTGTAGGGCAGATCGTCAAGGAATTCGCCAAGGACGCCCATATCGCGGAGGTTGGCCCCGGGCTTGCGGGAAAAGGCATCAGGGTCACGGGCAAGCTGCGCCGACGCGGAGAGGATGCCCTGAAAGAAATCGCGGGAGTCGGTCTTGCGGGTCCGCTCGGCGTTTTCGATGATGATCTTGAGCTGGCGTTGCAGATCACTCAACTGGTTCTTGGTCAGCAGTACGGCCACGGAGACGGCGCTGACCTGTTTTCCGGCGTTGAGGGCGTCGAGATCGGCGTCCGCGATCCATGAGGTGACGACTTCGGGCGCGCGCGTCCCCTGTTTTTTGCCGAGATATTCAAGCTGCATGGCGTAGCCGAGTTCTTCGCCGATTTGTTTGGCACGGGCTTCGGCGGTCTGCGCCGGGGCCTCCTGCGGCTTGACGGGAGCTTTTCCGGCCAGCGTCTGCCTGACGCTGGACACGAGGGCGGCGGAAAGCCCGGTGGCGGCCTTGGCGAAGGAGGCCCCGCCCTTGGCCGCGTCCGTGGCCTGAATAGGTATGTAGGCGCTTTTGCCGCCGGGCACGGCGGAAAGCTCGGCGTAGGCCTTGGCCGCCGCTTCGATATTGGCCTTGCCCGCCGGGGTGCGGACGTGGGCGACGACGAGGCGGACGTTGCGGGAGGCGGCGAGGTCGGCCATTTCCTTCACGTCGAGGCTCGTGGAGGCGTAGGGATCGCTCAGCGGAAGCGGCCCGGCATCGGTGATGAGCAGCAGCACGCGGTTGGCGTAGGGCTGCCAGTTCAGCTCGTCGAGCGCGGCCTTGACCCCGGCCAGCGAATCCTCGTTGAAGGAGTGGCTCGAGGCCTTGGCCTCCTCCACGGCGGCCAGTGCCTTTTCCAGTTCGGTGCGGTCCCCGGCGTCGCGGAAATCGCTGACGACCCGGGTTACATAGTCCAGTTTGGGCGACGCCTTGGTGCTGTTGCGGAAGGCGACGATGCCGAAAGCCACCTTGTCGTCGAGCTTGTCCTTGGCTACGGAATCGAAAATGGCCCGCACCACGTTGAGGCTTTGCTCGATATAAGGCTTCATGGAAATGGTCGTGTCGATGACCAGCGCAATGCCCGTGCGGGGGATGTCGTCCTTGGTTTGAGGGGCATCCGCGACGCTGCCGGGATCGATGGAGGCCACCTCGAGAAGCTTGGTACCCTCAAACGGCGTATCCACTTCCAAAATAGGCATGAGATAGAATCGGTTACGGGAAACGGCGCCCTGCGTATCATCCGGTTCCACGGCAATGACGGGGAAGTCCGCCGCGGCTCGTCCGGCCTGCGCCTCCTTCGCCCCGTCGCGGAGCGCGGCAAGGCGGCCCGAAAGGTCCTTTGCCTGACAGACATCCATGATCGCCTTGCGATCCTTAAAGAACAGGACAGGTTGACGCTGCGAGCGGTCCGTAAAGAGGAGCGTGAGGGCCTGATCCCAGCGTGTGGCCTTGTCCGCCGGGAGCCAGCCGTCCGCCCCGGAAGCGGAAGCGCCGACCTCCAGCCGATCCCCTGAACGGGCATAGACATAGAACGCCGTAAAAGGACGGATGCCTGGCTGCGAAACGGCGGCGTCCGCCTCCGGTCCGGCATAGAGGGCCGCACCGGGATGGCTGACGACCCGCTGATAGAGCGTTTTCTTGCCTTCCATCAGCAGAGGGGCGCGATCCGCCGCCTCCGCCGCCGTCCACGCCCCGCAGAGGAGGAAGGCGGCCAACAAGAAAAGGATGCTTTTTTTCATGATCAACTCCTCATCAAGAGGGCGGCAATCAGGCTTTCCGCACCAAGGCGGCCCCACGACGCCACGCCAGAGGGGAACCCCCCCCATTTACCCATAACAGGGCTGCAAGGCGGCTTCTGCCATCCTTTCGCCCGCATGTATCCATAAAAATTCTTCAAAACCCTAACATGCATTTTCCCCCCTCCGGATGCCGAGGGAGCGAAGTCCCGTGGCGCGGCCTCCCCACCAGTCAAACGTTTTAGGGGGATGGGGGAGGGGTTTGGGGAGGGGGAAGGGAGCCCTTTTTCAAAAGGGTCCCTTCCCCCTCCCCAATCTTTCCTACTTCATCTGATCCAGCCGCCCCTGCGCTTCGGCCGCGCCCGCAGCGAGGGCCTTGGCGTAGCAGTCCCGGGCGAGGGCGGCGTCCTTCTGGATGGTGCCGCGCTGGGGCTGCGCCGGGGAATAGAAATCCCCCAACAGCAGGAGCGCCTGCGCGTCGCCGGATTTCGCGGCCTCCTCAACGAGCAGGAAGGCCCCGTCCTGCGCCTTGATGTCCCCGGCGTCGCCCATGAGCTGGCGGGCGAGTTCGAGAGCGGTTTGCGGCTCGGCCTTGCGCTTGAGGGCGTCGCGCGCCACTTGCAGGCCCCGCGCGCCCTTGAGATCGTCCGGCGCGTAGCGGACGGGCGCTTCCTGTCCGGGCGGCAGATCGGCGGACTCGCGGCGCAGGATTTCGGCGGGCTTCTCCTCCAGCGCGGCGTCGTTGGGCGGTAGAATCTTGTCGTAGAAGAACACGCCGGCCCCGACCAGCAACAGAAGGGTGAGGATGGCGAAAATGATGTTGAGGACAAGCCCCTTGCGGCTCTTGGGGCGTTCCGCCATGTCCAGCCTGTCGGCGGACGGCAAGGAGGAGGGCTCAAGCGGCGCGGGGTCCGTCTCGATGTCCGGCAGGGGAAGATCGGCACGTGGCTTGACATCGGGGCGCGGGGAAGGCTCCAGAGGCGGAAGCAGGCTTGGATCGCGGGAATAGACGATGCGCGAAACGCCGAGCCCTCCCTGCCACTGGTCATCACCGAGGAAGAGGGTAGCCTGATAGATGGCCTGAAGCTCCAGATTATCGACCACGGCGGGCCCGACGCAGAGCGTGAGCGTCTCGCCGGAACCCTGCACGGCGTCGGGCGTCAGGCGCTCGTCGCCCGGCTGCCATCCGTTGGGGCCGAGGCTGAGGCCCGTGGCCGGGTTTTTGAGCATGAAACGGACGTCCTCGGGGGTTCCGGTCAGGCCGGGGCACGAGGCGATGACGAGGCCGTAGCCGGGCCCCTTGCTTTTATCGGGTTCAAAACGGAGCGTGCAGCGGGAGAGCATGTCACTTGTCCTGCGCAAAGGCGGCTGGGTTCAGGTTGTCGAGAAGCTGACCAAGGCGGGCGTTTTGTTCGGGATCGAAGGTTTGCCCGTCTTCAAAATCGGTGTTGCCTTCAATGAGATGGACGAGAGCCGCCAGCCAGTCGGTGTAATACTGCCTGTCAAAGGGCAGGGGCTCGGGCGGCAGGACGGGATAGCCGTCCGGGTCCGGCTTTTGGGCAAAGAGGGTGCGCGTGCGCCCGGCAAGCTGGATGGTCCGCCGCGTTTCGCTGGTTGTGGCCGGGTTGAAGCCGAGCCAGTCCACGAAGGCGTTGACGCAATAGGCGGCCATGCTCGCCTGACGCCAGACCAGCCGGTCCCGCCGCAAGTTGCGGTAGCCGGACACCTCGCGCACGGCCCGCGCCATGTCCTTTTCCAGCCCGAGCCGGGAGAGGCCCCGCACGAGCTCGTGTGTGAGGTGTCCGAAATCGTCGGCGTCGAGCCCGAAATAGGTCTGGCAGACCGGATCGGCGGCCAAGGTGTTCAGGCGTTCGATCCACGCGTCGATGACGAGTTCCGCAAAAGCGGCTGCCTCGTCCAGCGGCGGGGCCGTTTCCTCGGGGCCGTCCGGGGAACCGTCAGGGGCCGCGGTCGGCGGGGCCATATCCCCGAAAAGATCGTCCATGATGTCCTGTGCGCTGGCCGCGCTGCCCATGCTGGCCTGCGGGATAGGCGCGGGACCTTCGCGTAGAAGGCGGTCCTCAACCTCGTAGGAAAGGTTGTATAGCTCGTGATCGCGCATGAGCATGGCCCGCAGCAGTTCCCCGAAACGCTGGTTCTGGGCGGCGAGGGCGAGGCTGCGGGCAAGGCGCATGGCAAGCTGGCGCTGCCGTTCGCGCAGGGCGGCCTTGTCGTCGGGGCGGTGGAAGCGGCGCAAGTGCTCCACAAAGGGGCGCAGGTTGTCGGCCACGCGATCCGCGACCTGACGCCGCTTGATGGCCGGATCGCAGACCGGGCGCAGGTGGCGGCGCAGGTAGGCCACGCCCCCGTCGTTGAGGGCGAAGGCGGCGTCCCATGCGGCCTCGGGATCGGCAAAATGGCGGCGCACCTCCGGGGTCTTGAGGCATTTGGCCTTCATGTCCTCCACATAGGCCGCCTGCTCGGGCCGGATGCCGCTTTCCCGTTCGCCATCGAAGCTGATGACGGCTTCCCAGCGGAATTTGGGATTGCGCAGCCAGAACACGTTGTCGAAGGGCTTTTCCGGCGTCCAGCGTTCCGGCCACTCGTGCTGTTTACCCAGAAAGTCGAGGAGGGAGGCGTGCAGGCGGTTGGACCAGCGGCTTTCGTCGTCGAGCGCGCCCTTTTTCTTCTCGAATTCCATGTCGAACTTGGTCAGGACGAGAAAGAGGGTAATCGGACGGCCCCGCCGCAGCTCGGGCGTTTTGCCCGCCGCATCAGCCACCCATTCGTTGATGACGGCGGGGAGGTCCTGCACTTCCTGATTGCTGGGTCCGATGCACAGGAGCATGCTCGTCAGTTCCAGATCGCTTTTGTAGCGCTCGAAGAGGTAGGCCACCTTGCCGCGCAGGAAGAATTCATGAAGCTGATCCGGCTTGGTGAGTTCGCGGGCCACGTCGTCGGTCTTGAGACGCGAGCGGTAGCCGGGAAAGTCGAGCAGATCGGTGTGCTCGAAGAAATCGTCGGGCCGGTGGCGCATGGAGATGGTCAGTTCCGCCGTGAGCGCGGCCACCTCGGCCCGGCTGGCCTTGACGCGCCTGCCGTTTTGCGTGGCCACTTCAAGGGCGTCGCCTCCGTCCTGCCCCAGACCGCGCAGGGTGGCCACGTCGATGATGCTGCGTTCGCGGGGCAGCAGGGCCGTTGTGGGGCAGAAGGCTTCATCGGGATGCCCGAGCGCCTCAAGGACGGTGCGCAGGCGCAGGTAGAGGGCGGTGAAGGGTTTGGCCTCATCCCACAAAAGCTCGAAGAGCGCGGCCCTGTCCTCGGGGGCGAGACGCCCGGCCAGCCGGACGGCACGGGGCCAGTAGAGGCTTTCGAGCTTCTGGACCACGGCGGCGGCGCGGAAGTTGCGCGTCACGTAGTCCTTCAGATCGGCCATGTCGTTTTCGTCGAAGGGGGCCTGCCACAGCGCGTCGGGCGGCACGGCGCGGGCCAGCGCGTCCACGCGGGCGGCCAGCGCCTCTTCGTCGGGCACGGTGAGGTGGCGGCAGTCGGCGTAGTAGGTGTTGACGAGGATTTTGACGATGTCGAGCTCGGAGAGCAGGCGAAGTTTCACGGGAAACAGGGGCGGCCTTTCGCTCTGGCCGAGGGTGAATCGTGTGACGAGCCCCGTGGATTCCTTGCCGCCCGCGGGATTGATGTCTTGCAGGAAGTCCGCCGACGCGTCACCGAGCGAGGTCAGGAGCGAGCCGTCCGCATCCTGCGCCAGTGCTGAGATAAGGTAAGACTTCCCGGACTGGCTGGGGCCGAAGACGCCCACGCACATCTTGCGCGCGGCAGTGGCGGCCTCCTTGCGCAGAGCACGGGCCAGCCGCCCGCTCTCGCGCAGGAGCGCCTCGCCCGAGGAACCCACGGCTTCCGGGTTCGAGCGAATCCAGCCGTCCACGCGGGCCAGTGTTTGAAGGCTCGCTTCGCACTGTTCGGCAAGCCGCTGATCTTCCGTCGTCATAAGAATCATGCCTCCCGGCGGGATGGAGGGCGGCATCGGCGGGATGCCGCCCCAAAACATTCAGGGGACGCCTCTGTGAGGCGCTCTTCTTCGCGATGCTCCGAGCGCCGCTACAGGATGTGAAAGACCCCGGTGTCGAGCCAGTAGCCCTCATCCGAAGGCAGCGTCTGGAGGCGGATGTCCAGATCGCGGCGGTTGACGGGCGTGCCGTCGGCGGCTTCGATTTCCTCAACAACGAGTTCGCCCTCGTCGCGGTCGGCGTTGGGGCCGTCCTCCAGTTCGGCCACATCGAAGCGCAGCGCCACCGAATAGGGAAGGCGGCCTCGGGCGTTGTTGCGCGCGGCGGGCGAGGCGAAGTCCATCATATAAAAGCGCGTGGTCGTCCAGCGTTCCGCTTCAAGCTGCCGGAAGCCGATGGGGATGGGGCCGGAAAACTGGATGGTTTTGCGCAGCTCTTCGGCGGTGGGGCTGTGGGTGTCCACCTCGAACCAGACCTGCGACTGGCGAATCTGGCCGCCCGCGTCCATGGCTCCCACATAGCGGGCCGTGGACTTGAGAAAGAGCGCGCCGGTATCGAAGGAGAAGCCCTCAAGGTGCCCTTCGGACAGGGCGCAGAGGATGGCCCCGACCACCACGGTGGTTTTGGGATCGGTGATTTCGCCCCGGTTGTCCGCGAAGGGATACCAGCTTCCCACCCGGAAATCGCGCATGGGAATGATGCGGTCCGCCGGAACGGGCACTTTGGCGAAGAAGCTTGCGATCACGGCCTGCCATTTGGAGGGGCGGCCCGTGAGCAGCAGCAGATCGCAATTGTAGGCGTGGACGATTTCGCAGAGGTTGGCGAGAATCTGGCCGAGGGAGGCGCGGATGGTGCGGTCGAGGGCGTGGGGATCGATACGGATGGGTACGTCCATGAGCCGGAAGGGGCGGCCCGTTTCGCGCTGTACGGCCTCTTCGATGTGGGCGATGAGCGTACGTGAAGGGTATTCCGGCAGCGAACCCGAAACGGGGCCGTGTTCGGGCTGGAAGAAGGAGGCGAGGGGGAGCTCCTGCGCGTTTTCCGCCCGCAGATCGGTTTCTTCGTAGCGTTCGAGCATCCCCGTCGCCGCCGGACTCGCGATCTGGCGGGCGAACTGGGTGCGCAGGGCGCGGTTGCGCTGCGAGCCGCCCACGGTATCCCGGCCGAAAAGCTGGCCGAGGAGGTGGCGCGGATCGGGGAGCCCGGTAGCCCGGCCTATACAGGGCAGGACGTGCCGCTCCACGATTTCGCGGATCACGTCGTCGCCGGCGATGTTGAAGCCGTCCCGGAATTCCATGTGGGGCCGGATGCGCGCCGCCGTCGCCTCGTCGCCCGTGACCTCGAACGTGGTGATGCTCAGATCAGCGGTGCCGCCGCCGATGTCCACGTTAGCGATGCGCAGGGACGGGGCCTCCGTTTCCGGTGCGGGGCCAGCGCCGACACCGTCCGTTCCCCTGCGGAAAGACCCTTCCCTCCGGCGTCCCATGAGGGTGAAGAAGCGGCGGGCGTCGCCCTGAAACTTTTCCGTGATTTCATTATAGAGATAGACGAGCTGCGTGCAGGTGGCCTCGTCCCAGCTGCACCGCACTTCCGGGCTGACCCGGTAGTCGGGGCGGGTGTCGCGCAGGCTTTGAAGGGGCGGGGTGTACCATTCGCCCCACCCGAGGCACTGCCAGATCATCCGCACGGCCCACGTCACCCAGCGGCGGTAAATGCGCTGTTCGGCAAGGGGCATGGCGCTCGGCACGGTGAAGATGATCCGCCGCAGGCGGCGGGGCACGTCAGGCTGTTCGCGTTCGGCGCGCTGGGCCGGGGCGTTGATGGTCACAAGCGCGTGCATGATGATCTCGCCCAGCAGGAACATCATGATTGAGCTGCGCGTGAAATGGGCCTCGAAAGCGACGTCCGGCTGCTGCGTCGCAAGGATTCGGGGCCGGGGACGGATGCCGGGATCGGCGAAGCAGGACAGAGGCGTCCCCTCGCGGTTGATCTGCTGGATGAAGACGCCGCGGGTGACGGGCGGCTCCACTTCCGAGCCGCTCCCCCAGGCGTTGAAGCGCCACTGCTGCGCGCGGGGGGACTCGTCCCAAAGGTAGCGCTTGGGACTGGACATGCCCGTATTGCCTTCCGCGCCCACGGAATGCTGGGCAAGGCGGGCGGCTTCCGGCCCCACGCGCACGGGCGAAGGCCAGACAAAGGCCGGGGTGCTGCGCCCCGAGCGGGCGCTCAGCCGGGCGTTGCCGAAGGTGGCCTCGGCGAACTCCACGCGCGTGGCAAAGGGGCCGGTATAGGTGCGCCCGGGCTGGCTGAGGTCGCGTATCTGAAGGAGATAGCTGTCGTTCAGGTTGGTCTGGCGCTGCGGGAAGGTTTCCACGAGCATTCCCGTAGAGCGCGAATTGCCGAGATCGAGCACGAGGTCCACATCCACGGGCATGGGCTTGGGATCGACCACGCGCACGGCGGGGACGATGCCCGCCGCGTCGATGGCGGCGAGGAGGGTCAAATAGGCGGCCAGATGCTCCATGCTGAAGGGCGTGGCTTCGCGCCAGACGGTTTTTCCGTGATGGCGGGCGGTCTGGTAGGCGTCGTGGATGTCGGCAATCCATTCGTCCACCCACAAGGTATTGAGAAACCACGCGTTGTCCCGGCTGCGCGGCGAGAGGGCGAAGCGGGCGTTTTCGGCCACGTCTTCCGGCGAAAGGGCGAAGTACTGCCCGGCCTCCTCTTCGCGCTCCTCCGTGGCCGTGTCGAAGAGGAAGGTCAGGGCATAGGGGCCGCCGTCCTCGTCCCGGCCCACATGCAGGCGCGCCCAGTTGCTCGGCCCGCGCTCGCATTTGAGCCCGCCGTCCTTCCACTGCTCGCTCGACAGGCGGAGGAAGGGCACGGGAATCCAGCGCCCGGCGAAGGTTTCCAGCGCGCGCTCGGCGGAGACGGCATAATCATAGTCCCCGATGCGCCCCTCGTCGTCGGGCAGGACCGGGATGAGTTCCGTGGGCCTGCGGGGAGAGGCGACCGAGGAGGCGTCGTTGCGCGGCACCTCCCGGAAATACGCGGAGAATTTGCCGAGGCTTTGAAGATCGAGGCGGCAATCCAGAAATTGGGGGCATCCGCCCGGGATGATGCTCACTGCTGACGTATAGTTCATGGAATATCCTTGGAAGGCGGCGAAGTCGCCTTGCTTGCCGTTCAAAGGCCCGGGGCCGGGAAGGGCGGCGTCCGCGCGGCTTTGGCGCGCCGCTGCGAGGGGCTTCCTGCGACCGCCTCCTGAGGCGGTATCGTGTGGCCGCATCAGGAGATTGCAAGGGCGCGGCGTACCGGGGGAGTTTCGCCTATGCCTCCCGGAATGGCAACCTTCTTCCCTGAGAAAGAGCGAGTGCGCGGCGCAGAACCGGCGAGAGGCATCCGCCGGAACCCTTCGCCGCCCGGCGTCCCGTCCGGCGGAGGGAGCGCTTTGCCGATGTTCTGGTCAAAAGCGTTTTTTCCGTGGGCCTTCCAAAGGAGGCCGTTGTGCCGTCGCCCCCTCTTTTTTTGAGGCCCCCGAAAACATCGCCCAAGATGTTTTCTCCGCCGCCTGCGGGTAGCCCTCTTTCGCGGGGTGCACCGGTCACTTTTTTCGGCGCTTCTTTTTGGAAGAAGCCAGCTTGCCATCCCGGGGATGGAGGGACGCCGCGCCGAGGAGTCCTTTTGTTCAGTCCCGCAGGAAGGTGGCTTTCCACGGCGAATTGTCGGTCTTGTTCCGGCCATAGCACAGGGCGGCGTTGCCCGCGCCGGGGGTGCAGTCGATGCGCACGCCGTTGAAGCTGCCCCGTGAGGTACGGCTGGAAGCCTCGCCCGCGTCGATGTGCAGCTTGCCGTTCTGCATCTGAGCCTGCGCCGTGCCGGTGAAGGTGTTGCCCCGGCGGTCGAGGATCGTGATCTGCCCCTTGCCGTTCTTGCCGAAGCAGAAGCGCACCTTGATGGGGTTGCCCCGCGTGTCGGTCAGCCCGGTACGGCAGTTCCAGCAGCCGTCAAGGAAGTCCATCGACTTGTCGTCCTTGTCGGGGAGCTTCAGCGGATCGCCCTTTTTCGGGCTTTCCTTCTTGGGTTCCGGTTTTTTCGGCTCGGGCTTGGGCGTTTCCTTGGGCGGTTCCGGCTTCGGTTCTTCCTTGGGGAGGTCGGTCAGGTCGCCGAGGAGATCGCCGAGGTCCTTGGGAGGTTCCGTAACCTCGGGAGCCTTGGGCACTTCCGCCACAGGCGGGGCAGGCGGGATGCAGGCTTCGGCCCGTGCGCGGGCGGCCTGCCGCAGGACTTCAATCTCCGCACGCAGGGCGGTGAGTTCGGCGTCCGTGGGGGCGGGATCAAGCGGGGCGGGCGCGGTATCGGCCTCAGCGGGGAGGGGGGCCTCCTTCACGCATCCGCCGGGCAAGGGGAAGGCCAGCCCCGGGAAGAAGCGGCCAAGCCCCCAGAAGAGGAGGAAGGCCAGCACGAGCCCAAGCAGGATCATGAGGAGCTTTTTCCACCACGGTTCACCCGCCCCGGTGATGGGGGCCGGAGGCGGCAGCGGCGCGGCGGGCCTTGGGAGGGCCTTGCCCTCGCGGATGATGCGATCCCCTTCGTTTGAAGCGCCTGCGGCGAGAGGAGCCGCGCCGGGGCGCACGAGGCTTTCCGGCGCAGCGGAGGCGGCAAGGGTCATGCCCCAGCAGGTCAGCACGGGCTGGCCCGCGCCGTCGACATAGACGTTGCCCGGTCCCGGATAGCGCGTCGCCAGATGGAGCATGGCCCCGCAAAGGCAGCGGTTGGGATCGCTTTCTTCGCCAAGCCTTGCGGCGAGGGCTTCGATGTCTGTTATGAGGCCGCGCAGGTGGGCAAGCGCGTTTTCCTGTGCCTCGGGGGGCAGGTCGGCGAGGGGCCGGACGGCTTCGGCGGCGTACCAGTCCACGGCGTTGCCCTGCTGATCCATGAGCGGCTCGGCGAGGAGCCGGGCATGGGGCTCCCCAAGGTGCGCCCGCAACAGGGCCACGAGCTGGGCATGGCAGGCGTAGACCTGCGAGCCTTGGACGGCGAGCGCCCGGTAATCGCCCTTACGGGTTGAGAGAATGAAATATCCGGCCATGAGGAATGCCCTTTCAGAAGGCTCAAGGTGAACGATGGAGAGGCCCTTTCCCGTGTCTTTGCCCCGCAGGACGGCGGAAGCGTTTTATCGAAAGGCGTATCTTGCGCTGTCCCCGGTCTCCTTTCCGGCAAAGACGATTCGGAAGGAGGCAAGGCGGCTGCGGCGGACGTTTCCGGCTTGCCGTTTCGGTGGAATGGCCCGGGCCTGCCGTTCCCCCTGCGCGCTTGTTTTTCCGGCAGGGGCGTGGCGTCGTGACGGCCTTTCCGGGCTGTTGATCATTGTTCCTCGGTAAAGGCGATGCCCTTTTCGCGCAGGAAGGCCATGATCGCGTCGCTGCCGAGCGCGGTTTGCGTCTGGCGGTTGGATTCCACGTCGAGGCGGATGAAGGTGTTGATGCCCACCGCCTGCCCCTTGCCGTTGACGAGCGGGCCGCCGCTGTTGCCCTGCGACACCACCGCCGAGTGGACGATGTTGCGCGGCTCGGTCTGAAGGATGGCGTTGACCACGCCGTCCGTGTACGTGACCTCCGGCACAGCGGTGAAATCCCCTTGCAGCAGCCGGAGATAGGCCGGGTCCTGCTCGGAAATGAGCGCTGGGAAACCCCACGCGCTGACCTTGTCCGTCCGTCCGATGGCCGCGCACAGCGGCAGGGGGAGCACTCCGTCCCCGGCCGCCAGCGCCACGCGGAGTACGGCGAAGTCATAGCCCGGCGCGTCGCTCACGGCGACTACCTTGCCCCGCCGTGCGCCGCTCATGGCGGTGTTGGTGACGATGGCCATGCCGTCGATGGCGTTGGCGACGACGTGGCGGTTGGTCAGGACGTGATCCGCGTTGATGAAGAAGCCCGTCCCCTGCTGCGCGCCGCCGGGCACGGGGGCGAGGATGAGCACGGTCCCCCGTTCCATGCGCTGCGGGAGGGTCAGGGCCGCAGGGTCGATGCTTGGGGTCGGGGCCGTGGCGTTGGCGTCGGGCAGGGGAGGCAGGCGCAGACCGGGAAGGCCGTCCGGTGCCGGGGATTGTGGCAGCGTATGTTCCGGCGGGGCGGGCATGGCTTCTTGTCCGTCCGGTGCCGCGGTCGGGGCCTTGTCCCCGTTGGCGGCGAAAAAGGCCCGCAATTCGCAGGGCGTCAATTCAAGCAGGCCCTGCCAGAAGGCTTTTTCACGCAGGAGCGTGTCCCGTTCCGCCTTGCGCGCGGCGTCTTGCGGGGATTCCGGCGCGGGTGGGGGCGGCGGAGGCGGCGTTTCCGGGGCCTGCGGCGCGCAGGAGCGCAGCAGCAAGAGGAGGAGCGCCCCGAGCATGAAGCCTATGAGCAGGGCGGCGAGAAGCCCCCATCGTCCATGCCGGGCAACCCCTGCCGTCGGTACGGCTGTAGCCGCCGTCGCCGCTCCTGCCGCGCCGATACCTGTTGCGCTCGCGGCTGCTTGGTCCGCGTTTCCGTCTTTGGAGCCTGAACCCGCCGCGTCCGAGAGGGGGGAGGCCGTGAAAGCCGCGGTTCCGGCGGAGGAAAGGGGCGGCTTGCCGTCCGGGGCGGCGGAGGCGGATGTCTCCCCCCACAGGACGGGAGCCGTGGCTTCATCCGTGCCCGGCGGCAGCAGGCCCCAGTTGACGAGCACCGGGCGGCCATTGACCACGAACACCGCGTCGGCGGATGGGATGAACAGAGCCTTGCGCAGGAACGCGCCGCCGGGACTGTCGTCGAGATGCGGGGCGAGGGCTTCACGCGCCCGGCGCAATTCCGTGCGCACCTGTTCCGCCTCGTCCGCGTCCAGACGGGAAAGGGGCGTACCCACGCCTTCGAGGGGCGTATACCACGAGATGGAGGCGTAGCCGGTGGGGATGGACTGGCCGGTGACGGGTTCCGCCCACAGCGTGCCCCAGCGTTCCAGTCCGAGGGCCTTCAAGTGGGCCTGCAACGCCGCGTACTGTCCCGGAAGCGCGCCCTGATCCGTGCAGAGGGCGGTCAGGCCGGATGTGTCCGACGCCTGTATGAAATGGAGAGGATTGCCCATACGCATCCTTTGGTTTCAAAGCGCCCGCGGGGGCGCGTCTTCGGCTTTGCCGCCCCGCACTTGCGGCGGAAGGAGAAAGGGGGATGGCGTCCGGGGCTCGCCCCCTGCCGCCTCGTCACAGCGGGCGTCTCCGCCAGCCCTCAAAAAGCCGTTTCGCCACGGGAAAGGTTTTCCGCCCTCCCCATGCCGGGAACAGCCGCCGCGTGAAAGGCGGAGGGGCTTGATCCGGTCGTGGCGTGCCCGCACCGGCCGGAAGCGTTTTGTCGGCGTCCCGTCCGGGATTCTCCCGAGAGTGACATCGCCCCCGAAGGCTCTCACTTTTTTAAGGGGACGCAACAACGTGCGGCCACCCCCGGCGGGGTCATGAAGCGAAGGCCCCCTGCCTCTAAGAAGGTTTGAGGGTATGCGCTTCTATGGAAGAATACCGCCTTGTTAGGAAACTGTGGCAAGGGCCGTCAGCCCTGCGCCAGCATGATCTTGTCCATCTGCAACTGGATTTCGTCAAGATCGGCCTTGACCGCCGTCACCTGCTGCGCGGATTCGCGGTAGGAGCCGACGCCGTTGGAGAGGTTCTGCAACTGGTCCGAAGTCTGGCGGGGCGTAACCCGGCGCGTAGGCTTTCCAGCCTTTTTCGAGGGCGCGGCCACGGTCTGCACCGGCGGCACCGGACGGCTGGCCTTTTTTGCTTCCGTCTGCAACACCTGCCGGTATTCGGCCTCGCGCCTGTCCGCCTCGTCAAGGGTCTGGCCCAGAATGGAGGAGGCTTCGGCAAGGCCACTCTTGATTTCCGCATAGCGCGCATCCAGTTCGGCGCGGCTGATGCGTTTGGCCTTGTAATCTTCAAGGGCGGCCCGGAAACGGGCGCTGTAGCAGTTGTAGGCCACCTGCCCGGCGGCGCTCACGCGGTCGAGGGCCGCCGCGTCGGTCTTGAGATCGCGCGCATAGCTGGCGAGGCGGACACGGCTGTCCTGCTCGTCGTTGTATTTGGCGATGAGGTAGCCCGCCCCGGCTCCGGCGCCCGCGCCGATGGCGGCCCCGGCAATGGCGCCTTCAGGCTTGTTGGTCTGGCTCGCACCCACCAGCGCGCCGACTACGGCTCCGATGGCCGTACTCATGACCATGGTCGTGTTGAATTGCTTCTCGGCCCCGCGCAGGTCCGCGATGGGCTGGTAACAATCCGAATAATAGTTCACTTTCGTCGTCTGCGGGCCGTATTTGCTGGCGCAGCCCGTGCCCATGAGGGCGCACAGGCAGGCGAGGACAAGCATCGGACCTGCGCGGCGCGACGTGCGAAACTGTTTCATATCCCTCTCCCTGATCGGCATGATCGGTGTGGCGGAGGCCCGTCGGATGGCCGCGCGTCGGTTTGTCCCGGCGTTACTCCGTGGTGCGGTGGCCGAAATAGACGTTTCCCTCGGGCGTCAGATCGATGTCGTTGGTCACGTGGTCCCTGATGCGGCAATACCCGAAGTTCAGCCATTCGTCGACGACGTCGTTGAGGACGAAACGGGAAAAGCCCGCGCCCTCCGCCTCCTCAAGAAGCTTGGGGAAGACGCCCGGCGGCAGGGGCCGGGGAGCGTTGCGCAGAGCCTTGCGGAGCCATGACTCCGCCTGCTGGAGATCGTTCACGGGGGTATCCTTGCGGTTCCGGGGATAGGGGCCGGAAATGTTCCGGCCCGAGGCACCCCCAGTGTGACGCTTTCCCGCGACTTCTTCAAGCCTTCCGAAGCAGGGGGCAGCGCAGAGGGGAGGGCGTTTTCCTTTCCCTGCCGGGGGCACCGGAAGCCCTTTCAGGAAGAAAGTATGGAAAGGAATTTTGGCGGAAACGCGCCAGTCAACGGCACGGGACCGGGAACTTCCCCGCACGCCTCGCTGGGGTTCTGTGCGGGTACGGGATGAAGCAGACGGTCACAGCCATGATCCACCATGATCAGAATGGCCCTGTGCGGGTGCGGAGTAAAGACGTTCATTCTTCTCCCCTCC
Source organism: Candidatus Bilophila faecipullorum (assembly GCA_944326695.1). Lineage (GTDB taxonomy): Bacteria > Desulfobacterota > Desulfovibrionia > Desulfovibrionales > Desulfovibrionaceae > Bilophila > Bilophila faecipullorum. Next base: position 63,906 of record CALVEZ010000016.1, read on the forward strand.
CGGGCCATCCCTGTGCGTCCGTTTGATGAAAACGTCGGCCCGCCTCCTTCCTGCGTCGGTTGGCCCCGACCTTCATAAAGGAGCCGCCGCCCGAGGGAAGGGCGGCGGCGAAAGCCGCGCGGCGGGGAGGAAGCGCCGCGCGGAAACGCGGCCCGCGATTTTTTTTAGGATCGCGTCCGCGCGCAACAATGAAACCGCGAACCGTTGAGCTTCTCCAAGTTCATTGAGGATCGCGTCCGCGCGTAAAGATGTTAGATCGAACCATAGACCAGCCGATTGCCCACGATGGTGGCCCGGATGCCGATGTCGCGCAGGCGCTCGGGGGCCGTTTCCAGCGGGTTCTCGTCAAGGACGACCATGTCCGCCAGCTTGCTGGGTTCGAGGCTGCCCTTGCTGCGTTCCTCGTGGAACTGGTACGCGCCCCAGATGGTTACGCTCTTCAGGGCGTCGAGCACAGGGATGGCCTGATCCGGCCCCAGCGTCTGACCGCTGCCCGTGAGTCGGTTGACGGCGGACCATACGAAGAGGAGCGGGTCCATCGGAGTGACGGCGGTGTCGTTGTGGTTGGTGAAGGGGATGTACCGCTTGAGCGCGCTGTGCAGGGGATCGATGCGTTCGGCGCGGGCCTGCCCGAGGAAGATGTCGCGGTGGCGGTCCCCCCAGTAGTAGGTGTGGACCACGAAGAAGGAGGGCACCACGCCGAGCCGGGCGATGCGGTCGAGCTGGTCTTCGCGCACGGTCTGGCAGTGAATGACGATGTGCCGGGCGTCGAAGCGGGGATAGGCTTTCTGGGCGGCTTCAAAAGCGTCGAGTATCTGATCGATGCCTGCGTCGCCGTTGCCGTGGATGGCCACCTGCCAGCCCTGCCGATGGTACTTGACCACGAGGTCGATGAGCTCTTCCCCGGAGCGGATCGCGTAGCCGCGCCAGAGTTTGCCGTCCGGCAGGCCCTCGTTGATGATCGCGTGGTAGGGATTGGTCAAATAGCCGGTGTAGCCTTGCAGACTGCCGTCCTGAAAGAGCTTCACCGCGCCCATCGAGAGCATCCCGTCCGGGGTGAGAGGCGTGCCGCAGCGCGTGGTGGGGGCCAGCGAAAAGTCGTAGGCCCCGTGCTTGGGCAGAAGCTGTACGCGGTTTTTGAGCAGGCCGCGGCGATGGGCGGTCATGTAGTTGTTCCACATGTCCGTGGTCACGCCGCCGTCGTGGGCGGTGGTGACGCCGCGCGCCACATAGGTTTCCGTGGCCCGGCGCACCGAGGTGAGCCACTTTTCCTCTCACTCCCGATCAGACAAGCTATTATGGATGTAAAGAGAGCATGATATGAAATATGGATACATTATCTATGGGAAAAACGGCCTCCCATACCATCTTCTCCCTACGCCACAGGGGTTGTGGAGGAATGGGGCGCGGTTGTTGCCTCCGCCAAAGCGCACCCCGAATGGGTAGTGGGAAAGCTCTCTGGTCCGTCCGGGCTCACGCTGTAAGAAGCCAAAGCCTCTTGGCGGTGAAGCAAGTACGGCGTGCGGGACTGGCCCCGCCGCAGCCTGCCGGCTTGTCCTACGGGAAGGCCGGTCACAGCCTGCGCGCCAGCGAGGGAGAGTGGAAAAGACCGCACTATCCGCCGGAATTGCCGGAGGGATAACCGCCTTTGCAGGCAGGCAACAGGAAAGGGCGGAAGTGGTTTCCGCCCTTCTTTGCTTCAAAGATTATCTTTTTCGTTCACGGCTGGTTTGCCGCTTCGTCCCTCCGGCCCGGCTCGCACACTTTTCAACCGGGACATACTGATAATGGGCGCAAGACAAGAGGAGGTCGAATCGCTGGCATTCGCGCTCCATTTTATTGATGAGATCGTGCAGCTCTTCCTCATCCTCGGCGTTCATCTCTTCTTTCATCACGAGAAGGGGTTTCATGCCCATCAATGCTTTTCCATTTTCGCCACATGCAAAAGCATTTTTTCTTTCCGCCTTTCCCGATTTTTTCTGATACGGACCTCCAGCCATTGCAGAAGGATATCATTTTCAAAAGCGTGGCAGAGATCAGGGATCATGCCCATGCGTGGAGAATACTCGTCATTCTCCTTGAGATACCGTGTAATGACGCCTCGGGAAATGCCCAGAGAGTCGGCAATTTCCTTTTTGGTCTTTCCACTGAACTCTTTGGCCGTGCGTACCGCTTCCGTCACAGTCATTTCCTTGAGATGCATCATTGTGCCAGCCTCCCTAAAAGGTTTAGGATTGAAGAATCCATTGGCCTTAACGGAGACGGCTTAGGCTTTCACCTTAAAAAATCAGAAAAATTTTTACGCATTTTTATGCGCTGCAGACTCATAAGAATGTTTTGTGAAAAAAACAAAAGCCGGAAAGTCTACGCTATCCGGCCTTATTTCGGGAGATATGTGGAAAAAGGAAAAGACGTGACGAGGGATGCGCGCCAACTTGCGGAGAGGCTGGCGTGGTATGATATACATCCTGCCCCAAAGGAAGAGAGCGTACTTATGGCGGCCTGTGGGCTTATCAAATTCCGTAGGAACTTTCCCCACAATGGGACCATCGAAAAGGCGTTGAAGTCTATGGGACGCTGTGTAGAGAGGTGAAGGATAACGCTAAAAAAATGCGCGGAAAAAATCCTCCATCATCATGTATGGCAATATACTCAACAGGCACGCTTAGATGGACACAGAATGTCTAAAACGTGCTGAACCGCACTCCGCATGAGAAGAAGGCGTTGAGGCTCTGGGATGCCCTAAAGACAGAAGGGCCTAGCTTTAAGCACAGGGGTAAGAGGGTATTTCGGCCTTGAAAGTCAAAGCATACTTCCTTTTTAGTCCCATGAGGAGATGGACCAAGGAAAAGCGCTTTCATAGGGAAAGTTGAGGGGGGCGCATGAAGAATGGTGTTGGAAAAGCAAAAGGGACTCACGGCGTACATTCCGTAAGTCCCTGAAATTTATGGTGGGCGGTACAGGACTTGAACCTGTGGCATCCGCCTTGTAAGGGCGGCGCTCTACCAACTGAGCTAACCGCCCGTTCGTATGCAGCGCTTTTATAGGGCAAGGCGGCGGCAAAGTAAAGGGAGGACACATTCCCCGGGAGTCAATCATAACTCTCAACGATATCAATGGATTGACGGAATTCGCTGTCCGGTTACTCTGACCCGTGGGAAAATCTTCTATTCGGACACGGCTTTTTCGGGGAGCACGTTATGGTCTTCCGCATCCACAGCGCCGCGCAGACGGCCCTTGCCTTCGCTCTCACGTACGTGCTGGCCTTTTACTGGAACCTCGACCGGCCTTTCTGGGCGGGCTTCACCGTGCTTATGGTCAGTCTGCCGAGTATCGGCCAGTCGTTGCAGAAAGGCGTGTTACGTATGTTCGGGACACTTATCGGCGCGGCTGTGGGGCTCTTTTTCCTTTCATTCTTCGTGCAGGAACGCATAACGCTGCTTTTGGTTCTCTCTGTTTACATGAGTATGATGCTTTTTTTCATGCTTGCCAATGCCTATTACAGCTACGTCTTTTTCATTTCCATCATTGTGACGCTCATCATTGTGCTCATGGGGGTGCAGCAGCCGCAGGACGCCTTCTATTTGTCGGTGTATCGTACCGAAGAGACAACGCTCGGCATCGCCGTCTATACCGCCGTCACCCTGCTCTTCGCACCGCGCACGTCGCTGATGACGCTGCGAAGCAACATGCGCAGTCTCCTTGAGGGGCACGGCGCGCTGTTCGGCATGAACGGTGTGGCGGACACGGACGAGAAAATGCGCCGCATGTACGGCCAGTACGTGTCCATGCGCGACATGGCCGAGACGACCCTCCAGCTTGTCCCCGGGGTACGGCTGGAAAGCTATCAGGTCTACCGTTACCGGGGGGCGTGGGAGCGGGCGATAGGGTGCAGCGCCGCGCTTCTGGAGGCGCAGCGCCAGTGGACCGGCACGCTTGTCGCCCTGAAGGATTTGGACGTCCCGGCGCTTTTCCCGGATTTTGACGCCCGTCTTGGCAAACTGGGGCATCTTTTCGATCTTATGAAGGCTGCGGGACAGGAAGGGGCCTTGGCTGTGGAACCCCCGGACGTGGGGCCTTTGACCATTGACGAAAAGGCTTTCGAGGCGCTCGGAAGCACGCGCCGCAGCCTCGTGCTGTCGGCGCAGGGCCTCTTCCGGCGTCAGACCGAGCTTGCCCGGACCTTGCTGTCTCTGTCCTCCGCCCTCTTGCGGGGCGATCCCCCGCCGAAAGCCTCGGGCCGGCCCGAGGCGCGGCCCAGAACGGTCATCCAGCCCCAGCAGTACGCCTACATGAGCCAGATGTTCGTCATCTTCTGGGCCACGGTCCTCTTGTGGATACTGCTCGATCCGCCGGGGCTCGACACCATCACCTTTCTGGAATTGACCATCCTGCTCGGCATGATCGGCATCATGACCGGGGAGGACAAACCTCTCTCGCAGGTTTTCACCTTTGCGGGCGGGATCGTCTTTGCGGGGCTGCTCTACGTCTTCTTGTATCCGCTGCTCACGAATATTGTGCAATTTTTTCTGCTTATGGGTATTTTCGCCTTCCTGATGACCTTTCTTTTCCCTCGGCGCGAACAGAATTTCACCAAACAGGCTTTCATGCTCCCGTGGATGTCCATCGGTAATTTCACCAACGCCCCGGTGTATGATTTCGGGCAGTTCCTGACGGGTTCCGCCATGCTGCTGGTGGGCATATCCGTCATTTCCCTGATTCATTATCTCTTTTTCATGCCCAATACGCAGGCGCTTTTCCTGCAACGGCAGCGGGCCTTTTTCGGGGCCGCGGAAAAATGGCTGCGGCTCTTGGCGTCCTGTCCGGCGCGGCGGGCTTCGCCTTTTCTGCGGGCACGCCTCTTTGTCTGGCGGCACCGGACCCATTTTCTGGCGGACGAGATCGCTCTGCTTTCCAAAAAATTGCCCGTTACATTTGTGAAGCCCGAGCTCGCCCGGATTTTCACCACCGAAATAAAGGACATGGCCGCCTCCCTCTCCAGCCTGCACGCGCGTCTGAAAGGCCGTGCCGTAGCCTCTCCCTGCCTGTCTGTGGAGGCGGAGGTCGCGCCGACCGCTCCCTTGCGGGAGCAGCTTGAAGCCTTGCAGCGGATGACCGGGGCCTTTTTGGACGCCTTGCGGGACGACGCGCGAGCCGAGGGCCCGGACGCTTCCACCCAAGCCATGATCGCAGCGTGCGGAGGGATAATGAAGGCGCTTTCCAACACGCTTGACGTCATGCGTTCCCTGCCCGTGGAGAGCGAAGCGCGGAACAGGTTTTAGGCACACAAGGCCCCTTCCCCCGCTGGGGCAGGGCCTGGCGTAGCGGGAAAAACGGAGGTGGCCCATGCCGCATGAACTGGCCTTGTGGGGCGTGTATTTTTCGCCCTTTCTTCCCATCGTGATGCTGGGGGTTCTCGGCGCATTGGCGACGGCGTTCGTGCTCAACGCAACCGGGCTGTCGCGCTGGTTCGCCAATCCGCCGTGGGTGTTCATGGCCCTGATCGTCATTTATGTTTGTATTCTCTTACCCTATGGGATGCTGTTATGAACATGGGTTCGCTTTTCCGCTGGCTGCTGACGTTCGTTGTCATCGCCGTCGCCTGCGTTTTCTGCTATATCCGGTACAACGCCTATTTTCGGAATCCGTGGACGCGCGACGGCATGGTGCAGGCGGAGGTGGTGCAGGTCGCCTCGCGGGTGTCCGCCCCCATCCGTACCGTTCATGTCGTGGACAACGCCTTCGTCAAGGCGGGCGAGCCGCTCTTTGATCTGGACGATGGCCTGACCCGTCTGACCGTGGAGCGCGCTGAAGCCGATCTTGCGCAGAAAGAAGCCTTGGCCCGGACCGCCCGGGACCGTGCCTCCCGCGACACGCGTCTTCAGCGCGCCGCCCCGGGCGCGCTGTCCGCCGAAGCCTACCGGCAGGCGCAGGACGCGCTCCTTTCCGCCGAAGCCGACGTGGAGGTGGCCAAAGCCGCGCTCAATCAGGCCCGCCTTGATCAGGCTTTTACCCGGGTCGTCGCCCCGGTGGACGGTTACGTGGTCAACCTGGCGCTACAGCCGGGGACGATGGCCGTGGCTTATCAGCCCGTGCTTGCGCTCATCAGTGCGGACAGTTTCCGCATCGAAGCTTTTTTCCGGGAGACGCAGATCGGCCATTTCCGGCCCGGCGACAAGGCGCTTGTTACGCTCATGAGCTACCCCGGTCTGCCGCTCAACGCCACCGTGGAGAGCATCGGCTGGGGCATTGCCCGTCAGAACGGCAGTACGGGTGAAGACCTCCTTCCCGTGGTCAGTCCCACCTTTGAATGGATACGTCTCGCCCAGCGCATTCCCGTGCGCGTCCGCCTCGACGAGGTGCCCGAGGGTGTCGAGCTGCGCATGGGGACCACCGCCTCCGTGCTTGTCCGTGTCGATCCCCGCGACAAGCAGGGCGACATCGTCGCTTTGCCTACGTTGGCGCAGTAGGCGGGGGCGTAGTCTTGGGGAGGGGGAGGGGAAACTTTCTAAAGAAAGTTTCCCCTCCCCAAACCCCTCCCCTTTCCCTTCAAAGACTTTCGATTGGTGGGGAGGTTGCCCGGAGGGAGTTCGTTCCGATGGAATGGGGAAAGATGTGTTAAGAATTTCAGGAGATAAAGAGAAAAAGGAAGCCTGCAAGAGCGTAGTAATGAAGAAAAAGGAGCGTCCGGCGGTTACGGGGCAAAAGGAAAGGCTCGTCTTCGACGTCAGCCGGAGACGAGCCTTTCCTTTCGCTTCGGGGGGGGCCGGGGGGAATTCGACCCGAAGGGCGGCGAAGCCGTGCCCGTAACGCGATTCCCCCCGGGCGGGGGGCAAGGGGGGCAGTCGCCCCCTTGCCGCCGGAGGCTTAATCGTTGAGGCGCAGATCGGTGATGCGCTTGGCCTTGGAGAAGGTACGCGGCAGCGCGCCGGGATCGACGATTTCCACGTTGATGCGGGCCATGATGCGCTTGTGCATTTCCTCGCCGATGGCGCGGGCGAGCCCGGCGTCGTTGTCCGCGCTCGCGCCGCTGCGCCGTTCCACGCGCAGGCGCATGTAGTCGAGCCCTTCCGAACGGGTCAGCTCAACGTGGTATTCGCCACCCACATCCGGGTGCAGGTTGAGCACGTCCGCGATCTGGCCGGGATAGATGTTCACGCCCCGGAAGATGATCATGTCGTCCGAGCGGCCCCGGATATGGCCGTGGCGGGGGATGGCCCGACCGCAGGAGCAGGGCTCGGGGATGAGACGGCTCAGATCGTGCGTGCGGTAGCGGATGAGCGGCACGGCCTCCTTGGAAAGGGAGGTGACGACCATTTCGCCCACCTCGCCGTCGGGCACGGGCTCAAGGGTGTGGGGATCGATGATCTCGATATAGAAAAGGTCCGCCCAGTAGTGGATGCCCTCGCCCTCTTCGCAGTTCAGGCCCGTGCCGGGACCGTACATTTCCGTCATGCCCGCGATGTCGTAGCTCGCCTCAAGGCCGAGCTTCTCGGTGAAGCTCTGGCGCATTTTGAGGCTGTGCGGTTCGGAACCGAAGATAATTTTTTTGAGCGCGATCTTGTCGCGCAGGTTGTGGCGTTCCACTTCCTCGGCCAGCAAGAGGGCCATTGAGGACGTGCAGCCGATGCAGGTGGTCTGCATGTCCACCAGAAGCTGAAGCTGCATGTCGAGGTTGCCCGGCCCGACCGGGATGGTCAGCGCGCCGAAACGCTCGCTCCCGAGCTGGAAGCCCGCCCCGGCGGTCCACAGGCCGTAGCCCACGGCGATCTGCATCCGGTCCTCGGTGGTCAGGCCCGCCAGCTCGTAACAGCGGGCCATTTGCAGCGCGAAAGTGTCCACGTCCTTTTGCGTGTAGGCGAGAATCTTGCGTTTGCCCGTGGTGCCCGAGGAGGCGTGCACGCGCACTACTTCCGAAGGTTCCACGCAAAGGAGGGGCAGGGGATAGCCGTCGCGCAGATCGGTTACGTCCGAAAAGGGCAGACGCCGGATGTCGTCGAGCGTGCGGATGTCTTCGCCGCCGGAAATGCCCGCCGCTTCGAGCTTGGCCCGGTATTGAGGGCTCTTCATGGCCTGCTCCACCGTCCATCGGACCCCGGCGAGCTGGTGCTCGGCAAGAAAATCGGCGGGAAGATGGGGCAGGAAGCGGGGTTTGGCGGGTGACATGGCGTCTCTCCAGCAAAGGCGGCAAGGGGCTTGCCGGTTGTCTTTTCGACGGTAAACAGCTAGTGTCTAGCGTTCCAAATGAATGAAAACTTGCTGATTAGCAGAAAATATGCTGGAGGGAAAGTACATGCGGGTACTGATCATCGGGTCCGGCGGCCGGGAGCACGCCCTGTCGTGGAAAATCTCCCGGGGCGGAAAGGCCGAAACAATCTACTGCGCTCCGGGCAACGGCGGCACGGCTCAGGAAGGCGAAAACGTCCCGCTCAAGGACAGCGACGTCGCCGGGCTGGTAGCCTTTGCTCGGGAAAAAGGCGTCGATTTCGTGATCCCCGGCCCGGAACTTCCCCTCACCCTCGGCGTGGTGGACGCCATGCGCGAGGCGGGCATCCGCTGTTTCGGCCCGGACCGCTGGTGCGCGCAGCTTGAGGGAAGCAAGGCTTTCGCCAAGAGCATCATGCAGCAGGCCGGGGTGCCCACGGCCGCCTGCGGCGTCTTTACCGAGCTTGAGCCTGCCCGCGCCTTCGTGGAAGAGAAGGGCGCGCCCATCGTCATCAAGGCGGACGGCCTTGCGGCGGGCAAGGGCGTGGTCGTGGCCCGGACCAGAGAGGAGGCGCTGGAAGCCCTTGAGAGCATCATGGGCGGCGTCTTCGGACAGGCCGGGAGCCGCGTGGTCATCGAGGAATTCCTCGAAGGCGAGGAAGTGTCCCTGCTGGCCTTCTGCGACGGCAAGACCGCTCTTCCGCTGCCTTCCGCGCAGGATCACAAGGCGGCCTTCGACGGCGACACCGGTCCCAACACGGGCGGCATGGGCGCGTACAGCCCCGCCCCGGTTTTGCCCGACTCCGATCTCGAAGCGATGGCTGACGTGGCCATCCGCCCGGTGCTCAAGGAAATGGCCCGGCAGGGGCATCCCTTCACGGGCATCCTCTACGCCGGGCTCATGATGACCAAGGACGGCCCCAAGGTACTGGAATACAACGTCCGTTTCGGTGATCCCGAATGCCAGCCCCTGCTTATGCGCCTTGAGAACGACCTCCTTGACGTCATGGGGGCCTGCATCGACGGACGGCTTCATGAAGTGCGGCTGTCCATCCGGCCCGAATCCGCCCTCGGCGTGGTCGTGGCGGCGGAAGGCTATCCCGGAAGCTATGAAAAGGGCATGGAAATCAAGGGAATCGACGAAGCCGACGCCCTGCCCGACACCAAGGTTTTTCAGGCGGGAACGGCGCGTTCCGAAGGGAAAACCCTGTCGAGCGGGGGCCGCGTGCTGTGCGTGACCGCCCTTGGCGCGGACCTTGCCGAAGCCCAAAAGCGTGCTTATGAAGCTGTGGCGAAAATTGATATGGAAAAGAGCCGGCACCGTTCCGACATCGGGGCCAAGGGATTGAGGAGATTGTAATGGAAAAGGCGAAAGTTGCGATTTTTATGGGGTCCGCCTCCGACGAGCCCATGATCAGCCCGTGCGCCGACGTCCTGAAAAAGCTTGGCATCCCGTTCCGTTTTACGGTGACCTCCGCCCACCGCACCCCCGAGCGCACTGCCGAACTGGTGGATTCGCTTGAGGCGGACGGCTGTGAAGTCTTCATCTGCGCGGCTGGCATGGCCGCCCATCTCGCCGGGGCCGTTGCCGCGCGTACCATGAAGCCCGTCATCGGGATTCCTGTCGCCGCGTCGCCGCTCGGCGGCATGGACGCCCTGCTCGCCACGGTGCAGATGCCTCCCGGATTCCCGGTCGCCACGGTCGCCCTCGACAAGGCGGGCGCGAAGAACGCCGCATGGCTGGCCGCCCAGATGCTGGCCCTGCACGACGCCGATCTCGCGGAGCGCATCCGCGCCGCCCGCGCCAAATTCAAGGCCGATGTCGCCGCCGCAGGCGCTGAAATCGAAGGCAAATACTGCTGAGCCGACGAGGGCCTTTCCGGGAAGCCCTGCCGGATACGCCGTGAGACGCACTCGCGGCCCCGCCTTCCCGGGAGGCCCTCTTTTTCCACCTTTCAGCCCTCCGCACCCGGAGGCGGCCCGGCCTTGCGCGCGAGGCGTCGCCCCTTCCCGATGCGGATACCTCCCTATGGACCCCCTCCCTTATGAACGAAGAACTTTCTCTCCTCCAGAGGCTGCGCCAGAACGTGATATGGGAATACGCCGAAGCCCTCCTGTGGGCCGTGGCCCTTGCGCTCATCCTGACGACCTTCGTTGTGCAGGCTTTCAAGATTCCGTCCGGTTCGATGCTGGAAACGCTTCAAATCGGGGATCATCTGCTGGTCAACAAATTCATCTACGGCCTGCGCAATCCCTTCAATGACGACTACCTGATCCGGGGCCGTGAGCCGCAGGTGGGGGACATCATCGTCTTCCGTTATCCCAAGGACCGGAGTCTCGACTACATCAAGCGCATCGCGGGGGTGCCCGGCGATACGCTCGAAATGCGCAACAAGGTTCTCTACCGCAACGGTGTGGCCGTGCAGGAGCCCTATACCCAGCATTCGCAGCCCCTGATCATGATCCCGGGCCGCGACAACTGGGGACCCATCACCGTGCCCGAGGACAAGTTCTTCGCCCTTGGCGACAACCGCGACGACTCCTCGGACTCCCGTTTCTGGGGCTTCCTCGACCGCAAGGACATTCGCGGGCTTGCATGGCGCATCTACTGGTCCGCCGACGGCCTGACCAACATCCGCCTGAACCGCATCGGCAAGCTGGTCGAATAGGCGCGGCGGGAACTTTGAAGATTGGGGAAGGGGAGGAAAACCTTTCTGGAGAAAGGTTTTTCTCCCCTTCCCCAAACCCCATCCCCTCCTTTCCCAAGACTTTCGTCCTTATCGAATCCCTCTTCGCGGTTTTCCCGGAGTTTTCTGAGCCCGGCTTTTTCGTTCTTCTTGCGGGAAGAGAGAGTCGGCTTGTTTTTTGGCGTTTTTATTTTTTTCTAAGACTCTCTTGCAGGAAAGGATTAACGGTTTTTTAGGACCCCGGAATTTCAGATTTTTTAATGCCCCAGAATTTTAGATTTTTTAGCATCCCGGAATTTCAGAAGTTTTCAAACTGTTGAGGCAACAGGCTCCACAAGGCAAAAAGGCTCGTCCGCATTTTTCTGAAATAACACAGGAGTTCTATCAATTCACTATCTTTCTGAAACCACAGAGGAACTCTATCAATCCATCACTAGGACGGAACCTTTCCAAAAGACAAAGAGCCATAAAAGAGCCGTCTTTCTTGATTACGGGGAAAGACGGCACAAGGGATTCGATAAAGTCGAAAGTCTTTGGGGTGGGAGGGGGAGGTTTGGAGGGGGAGGGAGGCCCTTTCTCCAG
>CALVEZ010000017.1 GCA_944326695.1 Candidatus Bilophila faecipullorum
AAGGTCTTTCCTTCGCCGTCGTCCGCGCCGAAGTCATAAGAAATCTGGCCCGTCACAACGTTGCTCGTCGCGCCGGAAACCACGGACTCGATTCCGTCACCAACAGTCAAAGCCGGTACGTCGTCAACGATCTCCAGCCTTACTTCGCCGCTGGCGCTGTCGCCGTCCGTATCGGTAACGGTAATGGTAAAATCATGGTAGAGCTGCTCGTCATTTCCGAGGCTCTTATCGTGAGTTGCCGCATCATCCAGAACAAAGACATAATCAAGGCGCCCGGTTGCTTCATCGAAAGCAAATTCAAAATGACCGCCGTCAACAGTAACGGGAGCGCCCGTCATCGCGCCGTTCTCAAAAATGGTAACGCCGCCAAAAACGATGGAAGCAACGCCATCGGGAGCGGTGATGAGCATATTTCCGAACGCTTCAGGGTGCGTTTCCGGAGTCCAGTCCTTTTCCGAGACACTGAGAAGACTATTCCCGATACCGATAGTACCGGGAGTGATGGTGACGGAAAAGTCGGCAACGGCGCTTTCGTCCGCGCCAAGGGCTTCCAGATCGTCAAACGGGATGTTGCTGTCCGTCCAGCCGATATCCAGCCCGCCAAGGCGGTCAAGGCCATCAAGAAGGTCCGCGCTTGTGTACTCATGATAACGGCTGCCGTTGCCCTGATCGCCTGCGTTCGCGGCAGGACCGGCAGCGGGCATCAGGTCGGGTTCATTCATGGCCGCGAAGAAATCCTGACCGGAAATCTCAACTCCCTCCACGGAGAAGGAAGGCATGTTCTCGCTGGAATAGGCCGTATAGAAATTTTCAAGCTGGAGACTGCTCCCGTCATCGAAGGTCAGGACAAGATTGTCTCCGGAGCGGGACAGCGTGGCGGCATCCGCAGGAAAATCAAAAACGAAACGAGCCTGCGGTTCACAAACGATATTCTGGGATATACCCGCAGCGGGCTTTACAAGGCGCACATCAGGCATGGTTATCTCCTGGCAAAAGAAGGGGCTGAAAAAAGAAAATGATTACAGCGCACAAAAGCCCTGCACCGGCGGTACACCGGACAGGGCTTATTCAGGCGGAGGAATGGAAGGAGGAGGATTACGCCAAAAGATAACGGTTATGAGAGAGAGAGAGAGAGAGAGAGAGAGCATAAAAAAAATCCTGCTATATCAATCGGTTACTCGCATTTGAAAGAAGGCGCGACACGCCTTTCCACACACAAGTTCCAATACCAGCAGGAACAATGCAGCCAAATACCAGTATGGCCGACTTGGTCAGAATAAACATTCTTTACGTTAAGTCAAGAAAAACGAAGGTTACGCCCGTGGCCCATCTGTCCCTGAGAAGGAACAGGGGAAATATTCTTTGGGAATATACGACGGCGCGCCCAAGGCATGAGCCTTGACCGCGCCGCTTTCGTTTTGTCTCATACCACTCGTAGGATTTCGATATGCCCTTTCCCATGTACACGGAACAAGAACCTTCTTCCATCTCTCATCATGGCACAATCTGTACAGAGAGCATACCCAGAGCAGAGGTACGGTGCGACTGGTGGCCAGCCTGTATAAAAAGCAATAACGAAATTTTCAAACGCATGCCGACCGTTAAGCAGAAAGCGTTGGCGTTGTTACTGTAGAAAATATGTTTTGATATGGAAAATCCATACATTACTCAACGTCAATTCGTTCAATTTTGAATATAACTGGCCTTGTACCATCGTTACAACAGGTAATCATCACTTTGTCATCATTTGTCCATCCATGCATAATTGCTCCACCTTGAAGTGCAGAATAAATATATCTGCTGATAGCATCCCATGCTTCAGAGCAGAAAGGAACTCCTTCAGTCCCACAATGCATTGTTCCTGGGGAGAGGAGCACTCCTTCATCGGGTTCGCCACTCTTAATCAAAGTTCCCGCACCCATATGCCAATAATCGTCACGTTCATTATTCCTATAAAACATGAATTCGTCGCCCGTGTGATAGCAGGGACACTTACCGCTATCGGGCACAGCACAATACTGGGCCTGTAACTCAGGAAATAACTTTTTGTCTAAAACCGTCACTTTTACTCTGTATTCCATAGCACGTTCCTCCTTTATCATTCATGTTTTCCAGGTTTGAAAATTGAATATATTTTCAATTCTCCCCACTATGCGCGTAACGCCCGACGAACCAGCGTTTCAAACACCACGATATGCTTTTGGAAATCAAAGCCGGGGTCGTCGGCAATCCGGGCTATCAGCCCATCGCCCAGGGCATACAGCCAGATGGACACGGCATTGAGGTCGAGCGAAGCGTCAATCTCTCCCGCAGCGGCAGCTTTTTCCAGCAATGTCGTAAAAAATCTGCGTGTTGCCCGTTCACTCGTCACAAAGGCATTTCTCATGTCGGGGTCGCGTGCCGCCACAGCCAGAACTTCCGCCCACAGCCGGTGGTCCATAGGAAAGCCGGAATTGCGGATGCACTCCGTCATGAACCAGATGATGCCGTCCAGGTAGGGGGTCTTCTCCGCCGCCTTCTGCGCCCTTTCGGCTCCAAGGCCATGCTCAATGGCTATCATGGCCTTGAACAGCTCGGCCTTGCTTTTGAAATGACCGTACAAGGCCCCTTTGCTCACTTCTGCCCGGTCTGCAATGTCCTGAACAGAACATCCGGAATACCCCTTTTCGGCAAAGCAGGCGGCTGCCGCCTTCAAAATCCTTTCCCGTGTCTGTGTTACCTGAAGGTCTCTTTTCATGGCCCTTCTTTCCAGTAAAATATATACCGACTGGTCGGTATATATTTTACCTGGTTTTTAGCGTCAAGCATTTTTATGCCACCGGGCAGCAAACTCTTGTGTCGGGGGTGCTGAGTTTTCAGAGACTCAGCCATTGCGGCTGGGAGACTATCGCTCTTCTACTCCGCACCGGATACCTGTACGGAGCAGTCAGACCTCCGTCGCTCTTGCGGCAAAGGTGCAACAAAAGGAAAAAAGGCTGACCTCAATATATCCGCATCTCTCTTATGCTGCGGCTTATGGTCAGGTTTTCCGAGCTGCCCCTGCAGAGCGGCCCGGAATTTCCACATGGTGCTGCAATCAAATCATGACAAACGAATCAGCCCGCGTTCAATATAACTTCTGACCGCTATCCTGATTGTTTCCACATTGGTGTACCTGGGGTAATATCCCAACAACTTCTGTTCCTTTTCCAAGGAAAAGAACCCGCTTCTTGTGATATGGAAATAGGTATCCTCGCATTCCTTTTCATCCCCAACATATTTGCACCACTCCTCCCAGGGCAGGAACCCTATCCTCGGTTCTTTATTAAAGAACTCATACATCATTTTTGCATATCCATATAACGTGATGGACCCGCCGCTTACGGCATCAAAGCTCTCTCCCAACGCCTGATTTCTATGGCTTATGGCCTTGAAAAAGCACTGAGCAACATCGTATCCATGTACATGGTGCAGCGTTTCCATGCCAAAGTTGGGCAGCATAATCTCTTCACCATCCGCAATTTTTTGGAACGGAACAGGAGTCTTGTTTGCCCAGGGGTTCATGATGGTCCAGCCGGGACCGGAGATTTGTCCCGGCATGATGATTGTTGCCGGAAAGCCCTCACTCCGGTACATCTCTTTTAGATACAGCTCTGAAGCAAACTTGTTCCTTCCATAGTCATCCAGAGGACTCTTTTTCAGGTCGTCCGGATTAAGAGGAAGGACTTCAGCCCGGCCGTGCGCCCAACAGGACGAGCAGAAAAGATAGTGGCAGCATCGCGTGTTTTTCAATGCCGATACCATTGATTTTGTGTCGTTGACATCAAAATTGATAAGGTCAATGACAATATCGGGATTCATCTTTGCAATTTTTTCAGCAAATTGAAAATCCTTTGTTCTATCAAGCTGAACAGAACGGACTTTTTCCCATGCCGGATTGTATTCGTAAGGTCGGGAAATACCCCGTGTAATATTTATGACATCATACCCTGCATCTATAAGCATTGGAACAAGATAGGTTCCAATATGACCACATCCGCCTGTTATGATGACTTTCATCTTACTCCCCTCTGTTTGTTATTGAAATACGTTCACACCAAGTTCTGTGGATTTATTGAACAACTCCGGTAACTCCTTATTTTCACCTTGCTTCTGTTCTCCAGATATACCGTAATAAAAACCTCTAAAAGCCCTTTTCTTCCGGTCAGAATCCACAAAAAATGCCGCCTGTAGAAAGGATACAGACGGCATATTTTGCTGAATATACAATTACATCAGCTTGGTATCGTCTTTTTTGAGCTGGTCAATAAACGCCTGCAACGATTCCGCATGGTATGCAGAAAGCGTCAGTTTCCGCAGAGCGTTTGAATCAGATGAATTCGCAATATAGGAAGTCACGGATTGGGGGAGCGTTCCAAAACGGGCTTCCAGCAGATCCCGCAAGACCAGTCCTATTCCCTTGACCTCACCTCTGGCCTCACCTCTGGCCTCACCTCTGGCCTCACCTCTGGCCTCGCCTCTGGCCTCGCCAATTATTACCCCTTGCCGAATGTATTCATCTTTCCACTGAGCTGCACGTTCTTCCAACATGGCGTCCACCTCCCGCAAATCCTGAAATTCGGGAATTTCTTCTGTTATTCCAGAGCGTTTAAGGACAACACGGCCTAACCATACTGTAAACGCCCGGCGTAAAGGCAGATATCCAGGCCCATGAAGCCGGGCTATCAGTTCCCTGACTATCTGCCGAACCTGTTCAGGCTCCTGCGCCCGCTCCAGTCTCAGGAGCTGCGCGGCCAGGCCCTTGCTTTTATCCAGTTCTTCTCCCGGCACTCGGCTTTCGTCCAGCAAAAAATGCCGATGTTGGGGACGATAATACTTCAAACTCTCCGGCATGGGAGCGAACAAGGTCGCCACTTCCTGAGGCGCTTTCCATGCCTTGCCTCCATTGTATATAACAATGGGGAACACCGGAGGCAACCCTTCGTTTTCACGTACCTTTCCCGTCTTGACGAGATCAAGCAGAAGCAGGGTCGTATAAGACAGCGTCCTCAGGGCCATCCAGTGGTCGGGCGTGCTCTGGAACTCCAGAAGCAACGCCACATAGCACCAGGAACCCTTTTTCCAGCCGACACGCCAGACGATATCGTCATGGCGTTCCCGCAGGTCGTCCGTCACATAACTGCCCGAACAGCGTTCAAGCGTCGAAAAATCCAGGTCGGCGATGAAATCAACAGACACGAAATCCCTCAACAATGATTCCACCATTTCGGGATTGCTGAAAAACTGCTTATACGCCGGATCATGCGGCATTCGTTCTTTTCCCATGTAAATATCCTATCCGAGTAATGCCTGATGAGCAAGATGCTGAACACATATTTTACCTGTTATTTCCTCATACTAGGTTTCACCTATTTCATTCGTATGCGCTGTTCCTTTTCCTCCTTCCCTTCAACCTTCCCCCATAGTTCCCGATACCGCGCATTCCGCTCCAAGTCCCTGTCTCCTGCCGGACCGAAGGCGTAATTCACCGTGCGCTCGGCATACCGTTGCCAGTTCCGCCCGGTCGGGGAGTCCCGAATGGTCGGGGCACAAATACGGATGGTTTCTTCCACATTCTCCCGGCTGTGGCCGTTGGAGCGCATCCGCAAGGCAATCATGGCGTCCACGCGGGAATAGTCCTCAATGGTCAAATGACGGCGGATATTTTCCAGATGGGCATAATAGGCCGCTGCCGGGTCGCCGGGCCGAAAGTCCGGCATCGGAAATGTCCGGCGCTCGGCCTTCCGTTTCTCGGCCTCCTCCGCGTACTCGTGGTCAATCCGTCTGGCCAGAGCAAGTGCTTTGCCGCACTCCCGGCGCTCCGCAAACAACAGCTTCACTTGCGGGAATGAGCCGTCTTCCCGCCGATGCTTCGGCTTGCGATTCTCGAAGCCGGGCGCACGATGCGGATGGATGCAGCCGCACAGTTTTTTGTCGCCGTACTCCCGATTCAGGCGTTCCGTGATGCGGTTGCCCACGTCCCGGTCAAACTCCGTGCCCAGCTTGGGAATGGTCAAGAGACATTGGTAATTGCCCGGCGAGCTTTCCAACACCACGGCGGGCCGGAAGCCGTCTTCCTGCAAGCGTTTCAGACTGTCACGGCTCATGTCATCAATGAGGATATGATGCCGGTCATCTGATAGCGGCGTGTAGTAGATATTTTCGCCGCGCCGCTGGAAGCGCAGCATTTCCGGCATGTGCGCTTCCAGTTCGCCAGGGGAAAAGCCTCTGGTCATGCCGCCCTTCCTGTCGAGGATGAAGGTCTTTTTCCCTCCGTCCTCATCCATTTTTATGCAGGTTACACGATAGCGATCCGCGTTCACGGCAACGGCATATTTCCTGAAGTCTGTGATTTCCCGCATGACTTCCGCTCCTTTTTCCGGCCTTTGGACAGACGGCGGGGTGTGTCTCGCCTGTTCCCATGCCGCGCGGTGTCGCCAGCGGTCGGCCTGTTGGAACAGCCCCTGCGTTCGCAACCAGGTTTCAAAACGCGGCTTGCCGCCACGCGCCTTTTTCCGGCCTGAACGCAGAGAACGCCGTTCCGCTCGCTGCTGCGCCATCAGACAATGCCGGGCGATATTCAAAACAGGCAGACCGTAACGGGTCAGACGGGAGAGCGCCCTTTTTCGCTCGAACCTGTGCCGCTCCTTCATGTGGACAAGTCCGATACTCTCCCCTGCTCCGGCTTTTTTCGGCACTCCGATGAACTCTTTCTGATAGGCTTTCCATTCTTCGAGATTGACGGAACTCACCGGCTCAGGGGCAATCTTTCCCAGGTCTTCGGGGTACGCACCTTCCTCAAATTCCCCCAACCTTTTGCACAACTTTCCCATGCTGAAAGCTCGGTCTACGGAGGATGCCTTCACAGCGATTTCACCCACAAAGATGATGGCCCCGGAACCTTTTTTCTCGAAACGCAAACCGACTCCCGCCAGCTTCTCATGCAATTCGGCCCACGATTTCGCGTTTTTGATGATGCCGTGGCCGCGTTCCTGCGCGATGCGCTGGACGGATTTCTCGCCGGTGGCGTGTTCAAAATCCAGCGCGGCCTGCTTCGGTTTTATCTCGCGGGTCGTCCTTCTTCGCGCCAGTTCGCCATCTTCCAATACCGCGTACATAGAGTTTTCTTCACCGGCCCATCCCTGTTTGTGTTCAATGAACGCCACGATTTTATGCGCTTCCCGGATATCGAAACCTCTGTGCGGCTGCACAACTTTTCCGCTATCCGGGTTCATGCGATTGACCGCAATATGGAGATGATAATTGTCCGTATCATAGTGCAGGCCATAGACAGTCTGGTGTCCGGTCAAGCCCATCCTTTCAAGAAAAACATCCACCAATTCCTCCACCTGTTCTCTGGTGGGCTGTTCACTTTCCTGCCAGGAAAACATCCAGTGCTGTACCGGCATATTGCTGTGCGCGGACTCCCGCGCAAGGGCAATCATTTCCATTTTCTGACCGGTATGGGTCGCTGAAAGAAAACCTCTCCCGCCCGCGTATTCGATTTTCTCCTGCGGATTTCTGTTGTGGGGATAGCGGATGTAATCCACGAGGTCGCCTATCTGCCATACTTTGGGCTTTTCAGCCTTCGTATTCTTGATTTTCTTGACAATCATAATGACAACGCAGCGAAATTTTCTGGATGGCCCATGTCAGATTTCGCAGGGCTTCCTCCTGCCTTTCAAAGACATCCGGGGGAGCTTTGGCCTGCCGGAGCGTCTCAAAATTGTGCTTGAGCAACCCGCCGATACGCCTCAATTCTGCGATGGTGTTCAAATCCGTATGGGCGGCAATCCTGCCTCCGAAAAAACGCCGCCGCATGTATTCCGACAGGGACAGCCCGGCGATTTCCGCCTGCTCCGTGAGGCGCGTTTTTTCCTCAACGGTCACTCGAAGAGTGATCAGGATATTGGCGGCATACCTGCCGCCTCCCTTCGTGCCTTTTCTGCCTTTCATGCCTTTTGCCTTTGGAATGCGAGAAGCGAAGCGCCGAGCATTTCGGGAGTCCAGAGGGCGTAGCCTTCTGGCAGGATGGTAGTTGTGTATTACAACTACCATCCTGCCACGAAGAACCCGCCTCGTGCAGTGGCCAAATTGTATATATGAAGAAATTTTCCATATACTGGCGGCACTTTTCCACAAGGAGGAAATACTATGGCCAAAAACGCAACTATCCGCCCTCAACAAATAGAACGGGCAAGGAAACTGCTTCAGGATTTGCCGGAGAAAGAAGACAGAAAAACACGCCCGGAGGCGGCGGAACTACTGGAGAGGGATTTCAGAAAGGCGAAGGAGAAAGGCTACAACCCCAGAGAACTGAGCCAAATGCTCAAGAACGAGGGCATCATCATTCCCGCGTATCTCATAAAACGATTTTTTTCGGAGGACGAGAATGTTTCCGCTCCTCAGAAAAATGAGACGACACCTGTAAAAAAACACCCCACGGAAAAAGCATCTTTCATTGTCTCCGATACATCAAACGAGAATCTGTAACATGAACATGCCCATTTTTTATATTGGAATAAACAAAGGCATCGTCGGCAAGAATAAGCTGGCCTTCACCCTGATTGGCTATCTGCTCGATAATGGGAAACAGGCGCTTCTGCTGGAAAGCGATACCTCGAATCTCGATGTGTACAACAAAGAAAGTCACTCTCTGGTGCAGAGCCGTCTGGCGGAAAGCCAACCCCGAAAACAGCATATCCATACATGCTGGCATGGGGAGCCACGGCATCTTTTTCACTGCTGCCTTATGGAAGTTTCCTGCTGTGGGTCGGCTTCCGGTTCAGCTCAGGGCAGGTGCAGCCGCCCGCCCTGTTATGGATGCCTGCGGGAATCATTCTGGCTGCAATCTGCCTCTGCTGCGGAATTCTTTTCGAGATATTCGCCGCAAAAAAGTTCTCCGAAGCAAATCGGGACCGACGTAAATTCCTGCTGGTGGCAATCGCCTGTATCGTGCTGGGATGATGCTTCACCGCATTGACGCTGGTGTGATATTCTCCTCTTGTCCTCTGCATAAAAAAATGCCGTGCAATAAAATTCTTTACACGGCATTTTTCCTTATCAAGAGTGGAAATCATCAAAAACTTTCACGGTAAGAGCATATATGGAACCAGATTCAAAAATATTTTTTCTTTTTTCCCAATCAGTTCTATATTACTGAAATAAAAATCTTTCAACAGTGTGCAGCTTCGACAAATATATACAGTTCAATACAATAGGAGAAAAGTATGATGGAGTTCGTCCTTCTTTTCCCATGCGGAACCGGCGCAAACGCCCCAATGCGGCTCATACGAGATTGCCGTAGCTTTATGGTCCACCGTCAATCTTTTACCTGGAGAACGCCGCATGGTTCGCTGCCGTCCGTCAGTTTCCTCCACAAGCTCGCCGTCCTTGCCGGTCAAAAGGAACAGCGGGCAACCGGAGCGCGACACATTCAATCTTGATGGTTTTGTTTCATCCGTCTATCTGCCGTATATCCGGTTGCGCAAGCGGAGCTGGCGCGTGGATGAGCGCATTGCCCGACAACATCTGTCCCCGACCTTCGGAGCGCGGGAACTTGCCGACATACAACGCCACGAAGTGGAAGACTGGCTGCACGGACTGTCGTCCGGCGGTTTGGCTCCGGCCACCTGCAACCGTATTCTGGCGGTCTTCAAGACAATTTGCTCTCTGGCCGTAATGCGTGGTCTTCTGCTCACGGGGCAATCACCATGCGCGGGAGTCTCGCCCTTCAAAATCCACGCGCAGCGGGAACGCTACCTCTCGCGGGATGAGGCACAACGGCTCATGCGGGCGCTGGAAAAAAGCGACCGGCCGGAAGCCTTTGCCATCCGTCTGCTTCTGCTGACCGGGGCGCGCAAGAGCGAAGTCCTCAAGGCGCGCTGGGAACACGTCCGCCTGGATTTGCGGCTGCTCATCGTACCGCTGTCCAAGTCCGGCAAGCCTCGTCATATTCCGCTGTCCGACGAGGCCATAACAGTCATTCGCTCCATCCCGCGCCAGCAAGGGAACCCCTGGCTGTTCCCAGGCCATGCTCCGGGAAAGCCCCTCAGCGACCTCTATCTCTTCTGGAACAGTCTGCGCCGCAGCCTGGGGCTTACGAGTGTGCGCATCCACGATTTAAGGCACACCTTCGCCTCATTTCTGGTCAATGCCGGGCACTCTCTCTATGAAGTGCAAAAACTTCTGGGGCACAGCGATCCCAGAACCACCATGCGATACGCCCATCTGGAGCAGGCTTCCCTGGTGGCCGTCGCTGAAACGGTGAGTATTTTTCTTGCTCAATCCGGCAGGGAAAACACCGGAGAACACAAGGACGGGAATTTTATTCCTCGCCCGCATGGTGCCTACAAGAGGAACCGAGCAAGTCCTACAACACGATAGTAGATGGAGATAAAAGGCAAAAAATAAAAAATACGAAAAAGAAGACGCTGAATGAACTTGGTCGTTCCCGGTCGGAAACACTCTTCTTCGGGCACAAACCGAATGCTCATTGACAGAAACACTGTCGATGAATCTTGAGGTATCAATACATTTAACACCTCTAATTTGCAATATCATCCCTGAGGGAACTTTTACAAAGCATATTTACTTTGAAAAAATCCTCATAAATTCACTTGCCTACCTTTTTCATTCTTTTTTTTACGCCTCAAAAAATCGACAGTGTTTCTGTCAAATTCGACAGGAATCTTACCCCTTGCCCAATGGCTTGGAAAAAACATGCCTTGGAGTGTTTTTTATGCCCGTAAGGAAAGTCTCCGGTGAAAATTCTCGCACCCGCACTATCCGGAAAGAAAAAATGGATGAAGTGGGATTCGCCGTTTCCATATTGCAACAGGAAGCACACGCCCTGACTTTGCTGGCGCACGGCCTCACTACCACATTCTGTGAAATTGTGGACCGTCTGTACAATGTAAAAGGGCGTATCGCAGTCACGGGCATGGGCAAAAGCGGGCATGTGGCCCGCAAGGTGGCGGCAACACTGGCATCCACGGGTTCCCCCGCCTATTTCATCCACCCCGGCGAAGCCAGCCACGGAGACCTGGGGATGCTGGCCTCCGACGATGCTGTTCTGGCCTTTTCCAATTCCGGCAACACGGCGGAACTTTCGGACATCATCCTGTATGCGGCCCGGCGCAACATCCCCCTGATAGGGGTAACGCGCAACGCGGACAGCCTGCTCGGCAAAAACGCCGCGCACCTCCTTTTGCTGCCGCTTGTGCCGGAAGCCGACCCGCTGGACTGCGCCCCCACCACGTCCACCACCCTGCAAATGGCCCTGGGCGACGCGCTGGCCCTGACGCTGATGCGTCGGCGCGGCTGTTCTCCCGAAGAATTTCACCGCTGGCATCCGGGTGGCTCACTCGGCCGCAAGCTATTGACGGTCAGGGAAATCATGCACACGGGCGAGGAACTCCCCCTGCTTCCGGCGTCCTCGCCCATGTCGGAAGTACTCGTGTTGATGACCGGCAAGGGGTTCGGCGTGGCGGGCATTCTCGAAAAAAAACGGCTTGCGGGCATCATTACCGACGGCGACCTGCGCCGCCATATGGGGCCTTCCCTCATGGACAAGACGGCAAGGCAGGTTATGCATCCCGATCCCGTGGCGGTCGGCGAAGACACGCTTGCCGTGGCCGCGTTGCGGCTCATGCAGGAAAACAGGATCACCTCGCTGTTCGTCACCAGTGAAGGAAAACCGGTCGGGATTCTCAATGTTCATGACTGCCTGCGGGCGGGGGTGGAATGATGCTGCGCCACTGCCTGATTCTCTCCCTCGCCCTCTGTGCCGTGCTTTCCGGCTGCGCCGCGCGTGAATCCGCTGCTCCGACCGCCCTCGTTCCGGAGGAGGCTCCCGCGTTGTCGTTCGAAGAACGGGTGGCCGCTCTGCCGGAAGGCTCCGCACAATACTTTGCCGAAAGCCCCTTTGGTCCGGCCGCCATTGATGCAGGCCCGTTCTACCTTTCCGGTCTGGGTGACGAATGCCGTTCGGTTCGCGTCGCACGCGGAAGCACGAGCCACAGATTCGCGCTCTGCAAGGAGAAAAACAGCGTATGGCACTTCATCCCCACCATCTTTGAGAGCATGCCGCAATGAACGCCGACACCATGCCAGCTTTATCCGTATCGTCCGCGCTGACCGTGCAGGGAAGGGTGATTTACGCTCTGGTCATGCGGGAAGTGCATACGCTGTACGGCAATACCCGGCTCGGCTACCTCTGGGCAATCATTCAGACGGCTTTCAACATCGCGGTATTCTGGCTGTTTCGTGAGTTCCTCGGCGCACACGCCCCCCACGGCATGGGGATGGCGGTCTTCCTTCTCTGCGGTTTTATCCCCTGGTATATGTTCAGCGATACCGTTTCCCGCTGCATGAAGGCCGTAAGCGCCAATCAGGCGCTGCTGACCTTCCCGCAAGTGACGGAACTGGATCTGATGATTGCACGGTGCCTCGTGGTCTGGGGAACGCAGCTCGTCTGCGCCGTCATCATTCTGTCCATCGCCGCCGCTCTGGGCCAGTCCGTGGAACTACGCCATGTTGACAGCCTTGCTGCTACGCTGTTCTTCGCCCCTCTGCTGGGGCTGGGTACAGGGCTTATCTTCGCATCTCTGGCCCGCCTCTGGCCCACGCTGGAACGGCTTGTCCCCATCCTGATGCGCTTCCTGTTCTTTGCGTCCGGTGTATTCTTTCAGGTCTCTGAATTGCCTGCCCGCTTTTCCGGTTCTCTGCTATTGAACCCGGTAGCTCAACTTATTGAATGGCAACGCTACGGCTTTTCCGCATCCTCCTCATCCCCCTTATACAGCATAGGCTATGTGACCGCATGGTGTTTAGGCTCGCTTTGCCTCGGCCTGCTGCTGGAACGCTATGTTCGCGGGAGGGAAGTCCGATGATTGAACTTTCCCGCATCTGCAAGTCTTACAGCCTGCCACATGGTAAACGAAAGGATGTTCTGCGTGATGTCAGCATCACCTTCCGGCCTGGCGTGAACATGGGGATTCTCGGCCTGAACGGACAGGGCAAGTCCACGCTCATCCGCATCATCAGCGGTTCGGAACGTCCCGACAGCGGAACGGTAACCCGCAGGAGCCGTGTTTCCTGGCCCATCGGCTTTGCCGGAGGCTTCAACGGCAGCCTGACCGGGCGGGAAAACCTGCGTTTCACCAGCCGCATCTACGGCGCGGACATTCAGGAAGTGACGGAATTTGTGGAGGAGTTTACGGAACTCGGTCCATACATGGACATGCCGGTGAAAACCTATTCATCGGGCATGCGCTCCAAGCTGGCTTTTGGACTGAGCATGTCCATCGGCTTCGATTTCTATCTCATTGATGAGGCATGGTCCGTGGGGGACGCCTCCTTCCGGGCCAAAGCGGAAAAACTCTTTGAGGCGCGCAAGGCGCACGCGACGCTGGTTGTGGTGTCGCACAACGTAGCCACCATCCGCAAGAACTGCGACAGGGCCGCCGTGCTGCATGACGGCGTCCTTTCCGAATATGAAACTCTGGGCGACGCTCTGCGCGTCTACACGGGAATTTGCCATGCCGGACGTTGAAAAAAACACCGTACAAACCGCATCGGACACAAAGGTGGCTCCAGCAAAGCAAGAAACAGACGTAAGGCCAACTTCTCCCATCGCATCTCCGAAAGCCAAAGAGCAAGCCACACCTGTTGAGCAATCAGCACCTCAAACCATTTCTCATTTGGCCCTGGCCTCGCGCCCCGCTTCTATGGCGCTCGGCAGAATAAATTCCCGACTTTCCCCGGCCATAAAAACGGTATTGATTGCCGTGCTGCTGCCCACTTTATTGTCTTTGCTGTACTTCGGCCTGTGGGCTTCACCCATGTACATCGCCGAAGCCCGTTTCGCCGTGCGCGGGGCAGAAACCAGCGGAGGGGCCAGCGGCCTTGCCGCGTTGCTGCTACCTTCCGGTGCGTCTGTGGGCGCGGACGCGCATATCGTGGCCGAATACATCCAGTCCCCGGACATCATGGAGGCCATTGACGGAGAGCTGCACATTTTCCGCCACTTCTCCAGCCGCGAGTATGACTTCATCAGCCGTCTGGCCACCGATGCCACGCGGGATGAGCGCCTTTCCTATTGGAATTGGGCAGTAAAACCCTCCTTTGACCCGGAAACCGGCATCATCGCTCTGAGCGTCAGGGCTTATGACCCTGTTACGGCCCAAAAACTGGCGGAAGCCGTGCTGACCAAAAGCGAGGCCCTGGTCAACGCCATGAGCCGCCGCGCGCAGGACGACGCCATCGCCCTGGCCATAAGCGAGGTAAAAACGGCGGAACAACGGGTAAGTGCCGCGCAGGACGCCATGCGCGCCTTCCGGGATCGCAGCGGGATGCTGGACCCAGCCAGTACGGCGGGCGGGCTGCAAGGCATCGTCAGCCAACTGGAAGGCGAAGCCGTAAAAGTCCGTGCCGAAATCGCGGAAGCCTCCACCTATATGAGCAAGGACGCCCCGGCATTGGTGGGATTGCGTGCCCGGCTGTCGGCTGTGGAAAAACAGCTTGCCTCGGAAAAGCTGCGCCTGGCCGGGGAAGCCCGGCCCGACAGCCTGACTTCCGTGGCAGGGGAATATGAGGACTTGCAGACCGAAAGCGAGTTCGCCCGGCAGCAGCTCGTTTCGGCTATGACCTCGCTGGAAACCGCCCGCGTGAAGGCGGAAGCCAAGTCCCGTTATGTGGTGGCCTTCCAGATTCCTGTTCTGCCGGATGAATCCCTGTACCCCCGCCCCTTCCTGTTTACGACCTATGTCCTTGTCGGTGCTCTGGTACTGGTGGGGCTTTGTTCCCTGATTATAGCCGCTGTGCGCGAGCACGCCGGATTCTGAGACAGATATGAACAGCAGATTTCTTCTTTCCGCAACATTGATTCTGGCAATGACTACACCCGCCCTGGGAGCGGATGCCACGCCGCAGAACGGTTCTTCCTACGGCGGCAGCCTGGGCAAATCCGGCAACCCCAGCCCCGGCGGAAGCGGAGGCATTCAGGGTACGCCTTCGACCCGGCCTCCGTCCTATCTGCCCGGCGGCTATCAGCGGGAAGCCGTCTTTCAGCAGGCCATGTACGGACAGGAATCCTCCCGGCAACTAGAGGAGCGCCAACGCCGGTCCATGCCGGGCCTGCCCGCCTGGGCGCTGGAAAACTATCGCCCGGACATGACGCAGGGTCTGGAACCTTTCGGCGCGAATCTGTTCCGGGGCAATTTCGCCTCCACCTACGGCAGCGGCATGAACGACGACTATGTGATTCTTCCGGGCGACAGGATCACCGTACGCGTCTGGGGCGCGAGAAGCTACGATGACGTGCTGTTCGTAGACCAGCAGGGCAACATCTTTCTGCCGGAGGTGGGGCCGGTGCGGGTGGCCGGACTGAAGCAGTCCGCGCTTTCCGGCTCGGTACGGGCGAAACTGGCCTCGGTCTTTCCTGAAAACGTCAATATTTATGTGAACCTGCAAAGCGCCCAGCCCGTGGCCGTCTATGTGGCCGGAAACGTGCCCAATCCGGGCCGTTACGCGGGCGGCCCACAGGATTCCGTCATGTCCTATCTGGACCGGGCCGGGGGCATTCTCCCGGAACAGGGCAGCTACCGGAACATCAAAATTCTGCGCGGCAGGCAGGTCATCGGACAGGTGGATCTCTACAGCTACATGATGCGCGGGGAGCTGCCGCATATCCGCCTCAAAGACGGAGATACCATTCTGGTGGAACCCTTCGGCATGTCCGTGGCCGCCTACGGCCTGTTGCGCCAGCCCGCCCGCTATGAGTTCAGAGGCGCGGCCAGCGGCAAAGACCTGCTGAACTACGCCCTGCCCATGAACGGCGTTTCCCACGTCAGCGTGGGCGGCATGCGCAACGGCGAACCGTTCAACGTCTATGTGACCCTGCATGACTTTCGCAGCCTTCAGCTTGCGGACGGCGACCGCGTGGAGTTTGTGGCCGACACGCGGGGCAGGACCATCATGGTGGCCGCGTCCGGGGCCATCCACGGCGCGTCGCGCTTCCCGGTGCTCAAGCAGACCAGACTGAAGACGCTGCTGGAATATATCGCGGTGGAACCGGAGCTTGCGGACATCAAGTCCGTCTACATCCGCCGCAGGAGCGTGGCCGCCGAACAGAAAGTCATTCTCGCAGATGCTCTGCGCCGTCTGGAACAGAGTGCATTGACCGCCACCTCCGCTTCCGTGGACGAGGCCGGTATCCGGGTGAAGGAAGCGGAGCTGATTCAGAACTTCGTACAGCGGGCCTCGCAACTGGAGCCGGACGGCGTGCTGGTCGTGTCCCGCGACGGCAGAATTTCCGACGTGCTGCTGGAGGAAGGCGACGAGATCATCATTCCCCGGAAAACGGACGTGGTTCACGTTTCCGGCGAAGTGCTCATTCCCGCCGCCGTGACCTGGGAAAAGGGCCTCTCCCTAAAGGACTATCTCGGCGGCGCAGGCGGCCTGTCCGACCGGGCGGATACGGACAATATCCTGATTGTGGGTCTGAACGGGGAAGTCTCCCATGCCAAGGGACAGCCCATCGAACCCGGCGACCGCATCCTGGTCATGCCCAAGTTTGATTCCAAAAACCTGCAACTGGTCAAGGACGTGACCCAGGTGCTCTACCAGATGGCCGTGGCCGTCAAGGTCGCCGTAGGATTGTAGGGAAGTATCATGGGATTTTGTTTTGACTTTCAGGGCAAGGTCTCCGGGCCGGTAGATAACAAGGCCCCCCTATTCTGCATCGCCGGGTCGTGCGCTCTGGAGAGCTGCGCCCGCGCTTTGGAAGACTGGGGGAGTCAGGAGACGTTGCGGGAATTGGTGGACAAAATTTTAGAGAAACAAACAGGCTTCGGTTCGTTGTCGGAAAAGGAGGCTTCATGACTCCTTTCCCGACATGGATGAAACTTGCGACTTCTCTACAATCTTTTCTGCATGACTCTGCCTCAAAACATTTACTTCGATTTGTATTGAAGTCCTTGGGTAAGACCTGCATCTGCATAAAACGCATGTTAATTCAAACAATATACAATGTATTATCCTTATGCTCTTCAAAAGATATAATTGTTTTTTTGAAATCATCAACAAGTTATGAATATTGCAATTTGTATTGTGTATATAAAAAAATGAATATTAAAAACTACTGCATCTGGATAGATAGCAGTAAATACTATAGCATATCAACATTATGGACTATTGCGCATGCAAAAATTATTTTGCTTGACCAATCATCAAAAATTCTTAGCAACATTATTATTTCTAAAGATACAATTGTTATTCAGTTATGGCACAGTGGAGGATTGTATAAAAAAGTTGGATTTGATGCATTTCGTAGAGGATATGACTATCAAAGTGAATACAAAAGAGTTCAGCGTATCCACGGACAGATTAATTATTTTGTCATTTCTGACAGCAAACTTATACAATATTATGCAAATGCATTCAATCTCAAAAATGAACAGATCATACCGTTAGGATTAGCCAGAACAGATTTGCTTTATCAGTGTGATAAACAGGAAGTCAAAAATCGATTTTATGAACTCCATCCTGAGGTCAAAGGAAAAAAAATTCTTCTTTACGCGCCCACCTTCAGAACAACGCAAAAAACAAGAACTTGTGACAATAACTTGATTGATATTAACATCTTAAATAGTCAACTTGGACAAGAATGGTGTTTTATATTTAAAGTTCATCCTACATTAATTGATAAAATATCTATAGAAAATGGGTGGATTGATATTTCTAAATATAGTTACGATGAATCTATATTGCTTTCTGATGCACTTATTACAGATTATTCATCAATATTATTTGATTTCTCTATTACAGAAAATCCTATTTTTTTATATTTACCAGATATTAATGAATACACGACAACTGAACGTATGCTGTATGTTAAACCTGAAAATCTTGTTTCAGAAAAAAATGTTGCATACAACCATACTGAACTAATATCAATAATATTAAATAATAATCAAAATTCAAACTATATATTCAAAAATTATATGAGTTCATGTGACGGTAACAGTTCATTACGTATTGTAGATTTTATAGAGCAAGTTTATAGGAGAAAGAAATGATAGCTGCTCTTATTTTTGCTGGTGGTACAGGTGTTAGGATGCATACAACAGGAATACCAAAACAATTTTTAAAAATATATGGTAAACCTATTATTGCTTATACAATAGAACATTTTCAAAATCATCATCTTATTGATAAAATTATCGTTGTTTCTGTCAGTACACATCTAAATCTCATGGAAGAGCTTGTCAGATACTATAGACTGACAAAAGTTTCAAATATTGTTGCTGGCGGAAAGACAGGTCAGGAATCTATCTGGAATGGCCTAAAGGTCATCAAAGAATTTACGGATGACGACGACATTGTACTCATTCACGACGGTGTACGTCCTGTTATCACAGAGCAACTGATCACCGATAATATTGAAAGCGTTCGCAAACACGGAAACGGTATTTCCGCATGCTTTGCCTGGGAAACGATTTGTCAGGCAGAAAAGCCGCACGTTATTGGTCATGTCTTGCCTCGGCAAAAATGCCTGTTAGCTAAGGCACCGCAGTCGTTCAAGATTAGGGAGATTGTTGAAGCGCACATGAAAGCAATGAGTGATGGAGTAACTTCTGAGGTGGACTCTGCCTCCCTTATGAGCCATTACGGACATACTCTACATTATGTACCATGTGATCCAAGTAATATAAAAATCACGAATCCTGTTGATTTTTACTTGTTTAAGGGCATGCTTGCAGCACAAGAATCTATGCAGATTATTGGATTATAGTGAGGAAATATAATGAAATTTTTCAATTTATTCAGATTGCATCAAACGGATAATATAAAGACTAAAAATATTAATAAAAAAAGAGCAGATACTAAAAAGATTTCTGAAGTCAAAAAAGGAAATGAAGCAAAAAGGATTGCTGAAGCTAAAAAACTTGCTGAATTCAAAAAGGGATTTGACGACTTTACAAGTATTATTTCACATAATCCTATCGGAGATAGTAGAGTCATTATTGAAAGTACAATTTGCCAACTCAAAAATATTTTTGCAAACACTAAAAACAAAAAAATCGGATTCGTTGTATTTGCAACGAAAAACTATCTCTCATCCGATTTTATTGAATCTGTTAAGTCATATGCAAGGGAAGGCATAAGAATTGTTTTTGTTATTGATAGAACCGTAAAGAATAATAAATCTGTCAATGATGCGTTATCTCAATTCAAACTAAACCAATGTATTAGTATTTTTCATTTTTCAAGAAGCATCTCCACTCTGGAGCGAATGAGCATCGCATTGGCCTCCCTCGGTACTGAGTACGCAGTTTTCTTTACCATGAAAGATACAGCCAATCGTAGGTCACTCATCACCTATCTGAATAAAGTGATTACGGATTCCAGTACGCCGGTTGTTTTGCATACCTCGTTGAATCTTGCCGAACTGCGTCAAAATTTTTTGCGGGAACCAGCTATCAGTGCGTTGAGCGGAGGCATTTTCAAGACTTCCTTTTTACAGTCCAAACTCAAAAAGATTGAGGGAGATTGGGATTTCTGGGTTCCACACATTTTGTTCAACCATATCGAAGATAATGATATCACTTTGATCAATTCCATGCGACGCTATTGGAATGTCAATGAACCATCTCAAATAAGCATTCCTGACTTGGGATATCTCTGTAGGGATATGGCGAAGCTGGCACATTCATCCGTGACAGCTCATGAAACCTTACGAAATATCATCAATCAATTCTCGCTATGTTTAAATAACATTATCAAGTCTAAGAATTTCACTGAAACAAAACTTAGTTATATCGCTTCAGGTGCTGCATTACTTGTTGCCTCATTATATAATGTTTTTTCAAAAGATGAATATAGGGATATACTCTATCAGTTTTCTAGTATTTTCAATTTCGATACAATTCTTAAAAATGAAAATATTCATAAAATACACGCTAATATTGTTAAAAATGTCATAGAATTAAAAAATAATACAGTTGCTGTTGTTGAAACTGATTTCATGGAAGATTTGAAAACATGTTTTGTTCCATTCTTGAAGAAAGAATATGAAGTAATTTATATATCAAAACCACAGTATTACGATTATCATTTTTTCTATTGTATGGTTATGCGTGCTATTATCCAGCCAGCTCAATATATTGTGACATCCAATGATATGCATAGGTATATCACGTCTGGTAAAACAACTTTAACTCTTTGGCATGGCAGCGGGATGCTGAAAGAAATTGCTTCCCCTGACCGCAAGAAATATCCGATGGACTACCTTGTCACATCCTCTGAATCCTGCGTGTTGCCGTGGTCAAAACAGTTCGGAGTGGCGGAACGCAATGTGCTGCCTTTTGGACAGGTGCAGACAGATATCATGTTTGACAAAGAGTTCGCGATGTCCACCAAAGCCCAACTCTACAAGGAATACAACATCCCGAATGGCTCGAAAATTATATTTTTTGCACCAACCTTCAGAATTGCCAAGCCCGGTGCCGTTCCTAGCAAATATTATGATTTTCAGATGGATATTGAAGCGCTATCCGAAAAGCTGGCTGAGTGCGGGGCCTATCTGATTACCAAAAGGCACCATGTGTTCTCTCATATACTTTTAGATAAAGGCATTGATGCATCGGGCGTACATCCGTCGAAAAATGGGCATTTCATCGTCGATGAATCTCACAATTTCCAAGAACTTATTAGCGCAGCAGATGTGTTCATCACAGACTATTCTTCTGGTCTTTTTTACGCCGTAGTCCGAAATATGCCACTTGTGCTGTACGCCCCCGATATCGAGGACTACAAAACTGGTCCCAATGGCTTCATGGTCAAATATCCTGAAGAGATGGCTGGGGTATTCGTCGGCAAGCCGGATATAGACGCCTTTATGAAGGCTATCGACGATGCGGTGGATGATGTTTCCTCCGAACGATATGTACGCTTCAAGGAAAAACATGTCGCCGCCTGCGATGGCCATGTAGCGGAAAGGCTGATGCGTTATCTGGAAACTTGGGACGGTACCCAATTCACTAATATTTTTGCAAAACCAGAAGATGAAATTCTTGAATCCACCGAAGCCCCACTATCGGATGAACAGGTGCAGAGTCCGGAACAGACAAACGCCGCCCTGCTGGAAGGAGGAAAAAATGCATAAATTGTGGAACAATGAATCTCCTGTTCTTGTCGAGGATTTGCAATATATCTCCTCTGATTCCGTCATCCCCTGGAACAAGCTGGACGGCAAAAAAATTCTGATAACGGGAGCAACCGGCCTTATCGGTTCCCTGCTGGTCAAAGCATTGCTGTATGCTGCGGAATCCAAAAACCTTAACCTGACGGTGATGGCGTTCGTACGCAATATCGCTAAAGCAGAACGAGTATTCAAGGCTGAATTGGAATTAAAGAATACGCTGCTGCAATTTGTAGAAAACGATGTCTGTTCAACATTCTGTTCAGATCTGCATGCAGATTACATTATCCATACAGCATCTCCAACAGCTTCCATTGATTTTGTAGAAAAACCTGTAGACACTATTCTGACAACTTTTTGCGGTACATGGAATCTTTTAGAACTTGCCAAAGAGTGTGGCTGCCAAGGTTTTGTATATCTGTCATCAATGGAAATATATGGAAAACTTGCACATGAAAATGCTTCTGAGGATGATTCGGGATATATAAATCCTCTTGTTATACGCAATAGTTACCCACAGGCAAAACGTATTGCGGAATCTCTTTGTGCCGCATACGCCTCGCAATACGGCGTTCAAGCAAACATTGTGCGCCTGACGTTGACATTTGGTCCAGGTGTTTCCCAAGATGACAATCGGGTATTCATGCAGTTTGCACGTTCAATCAAAAATGGGAAGGACATCGTCCTTCACACTCAAGGCAGAACGAAAAGAGACTACCTTTATACCGCTGATGCGGTACGTGGTATTTTATCTGTTTTACTTTTAGGTAATAAAGGTGAAGCATATAATTTATCGAATCCTGATACATATATTAGCATTTATGATATGGCTCAATTATGTGCATCTTTATCTCATAAAAAAATAAATGTTACGTTTGAATGTTCACCAGAAAAACAAAATATTTATAGCCCTGATTTAAAAATAAATCTTGATATAAACAAAATAAATGAACTAAATAAGTTTGAAAAAATACCTTTAAAAATTATGTTTGAACGTATGCTTGAATATATGGAATAAGTCATCAAATCTTATTTTTATTTTAATAAATTGTAATTTCTACAAACATAGGAGGTTGTATGAAAATCTGTGCATATATTGCTGGTGATAAAAATATTATTTATCCATCTATCGTATGCCTTTCTTCTGTAAAAAAATACAATAAAGATATTGATTTATTTCTATTTACAGAAAAAAGATACGCAACAGATGAACATATTAGATTATGTAATAAATATAATATTACTATTATTGACATAAATGAAATAGATAAAAAACATACTATTAATTATTTTAGCGCATTTATGAGGTGGCCAGTTCATGTTTTCTACAATTATATAGCACCTGATTTTTTATACACAAAAGGATATAATTATGCTATAAAGCTTGATTATGACATGTTGTGTATTGATGCATTTAATATAGATGAAATTTTACCTTCAAAAAATGAAGGTATTTGTGTTATTCAAAAAAGAAACTTATCAACATATATTGATGAAGATAATTTGAATAAAATCGAATCAAAATTCAAATTAGATGATTTTAAAAGTACGAATACCGGATTTATTGTATTTAACCTTGAATTTTATAATAAAAAAAATGTATCCAAGTTATATGGTGATGTGTTTATGTATTTTACTGAAAAAGAAATTATTTCTGAAGAAACAAGTGAACAGTTTTGTTTTGGACTACTACAATCAACATTAGGTGTGAAATTTAAAAAATTAAAGTATTTATATAATTTTAGGCCTTATATTGAAACTCAAAATATTAACAATACTAAAATTATTCACTATACTACTGTATTAAAACCATGGAAACAATTTATTACAGAAGATATAGCAAAGTTTAATAAGGATGGATATATTAGACATGTACTGCTTACTAGTTACTGGATAGAACATGCTAATTCGCTTCACTTTACTGAGAAATGGTATGCTAATGAAAATTTTTCAATACACGATATATACAATATATTTAATCAATCTCTTAAATATTTTGATAAAAATGAAAGAAAATTAATTTTAGAAAGATATATTTTATATATACAAAAAAATTGTAACTATAATACAATACATTACGATAAAAAATACAGATATGTACAGATAAGGATGTTTGGTACAAATAACATTCACTATGAAATTTTATTCAGAAGTGGATATATTGCTATTTGTATCCATTTTGAAAAAGAATGGGAGGACTATGCAGAATATTTAAAAAATGTAGTATCCAAATCAATAAAAATGGATATGATACATAATTCTAAAAAAGCTGAGATTTATTATCTAGTAAAAGACATTAACAACATAAATGAAGTATGCAATATCACAAAAGCAATAATTGAACAAAGCTATGAAAGTATATCGTTCTTTATAAATATGCATAATTATTTACATGAAATAGATATATCAAACTATAAGAGAGAGAGAGAGAGAGAGAGAGAGAG
Source organism: Candidatus Bilophila faecipullorum (assembly GCA_944326695.1). Taxonomy (GTDB): domain Bacteria; phylum Desulfobacterota; class Desulfovibrionia; order Desulfovibrionales; family Desulfovibrionaceae; genus Bilophila; species Bilophila faecipullorum. The sequence continues at coordinate 23,668 of CALVEZ010000017.1, forward strand.
AGAGAGAGAGAGAGAGAGAGAGAATAATCAAATACAACTTTTAATAGCCGCATAAAAATACAATATAAAAACCAAGGAAGGACATATTTATGTTTGCAATGGTTATATTTATAGGTATTTTATCTTTTATATGCCTCCTTGTTTTTATTTTTCATATTGCCCCATATATCAGTGACAACTATACATCAAACATTCCAGTTACATGTTGTAAATATATAAAATACCATAAAATAATATCAACATTTATTGCCGTATTAGGCTTATTAATTTATATATTCTATGCATACATAACAAATTATCAAACAAATATTATTGAACCTAAAAAAACTCCAGAAGGAACTATACAAAAAGATAATGCTCCGCAAACCTCAAATACTATTCTAAAGCAACATCAAAAGAGTGGAAGCTCACCCCCACATGCACGACCAATCTCAGACAGCGATATCATAGGCCCCTCTAACACTTCAACTCCATCAAGGTTATCGACGGACACACCACAAGGAGCTATCAATGACCACAGATAACCAATCTCGCAGGATTATTATTTTAACATTTTTATTTTTTGTTACTTTTGTTTGTTTTGCACCATTGACGATAGCTGCTCCTACAGCACCACAAAAATATACATATGGATTTAAGTTATATCAATATAACTTAGAACCCGGCGACTCTGTTGCCGACAATCCAATCCCCAAAGCTGAACTTGGTTCTTTTGTCGCCAAAAAATCAGAATTTACATACAGAGAAGTGGAAAAAATTATTGGAATCCCTATCAATACAGCGCGTTTATACAGGGCAATGGGTTATTTAAATGTCAAAGAACCAGGTTCATATACAATCATAACAACTTCAAAAGGGCATAGTAAATATGGGTGCATTTTTGTAAATAAAAAATTAGCTATAAGTAATCGTAATTCACCTTTTGTAGTAACAGCACCTGTTTATTTTAGTGAACCTGGATGTTATGAAGTAGATATCCGAATATATGATTTTATAAATCGTGATTTAGTCGTACCTAATGGATATTCTTACACACCCCATGCAACATTTAATTTTCTTATTAAAACACCCGATAATGACGGTCCTCAACCTGCACATAAAGTCCTCTTGCTTCCTCTACGGTAGCCTTGCAATGCTTTCAAGACAAAGAATATTTGAGAAGTATGAAAACCGCTTTTTCCAGAAAACTGCGCAATATTCCCTATTTGTATGTTTTTTTGATAGCCCCTGACAACGATGCCCCCTGCGTTATTGGCTGGGGCCACAAGACCACAGCGGACAAGGCCCGTCGCTACGCCGCCCGGAATAATCTCCCTTACATTGCGCTTGAGGACGGCTTCCTGCGCTCCCTTGACCTGAGCTGCAAGGGGGCGCAGCCACTCTCTCTGGTCGTGGACCATACGGGCATTTACTATGACGCCGGAGAGCCGTCCGACCTGGAGAACCTTCTCAATGCTTCCGGGTGGGAAACGCCGGAGCTGATGGATTCCGCCCGGTGCGCCATGCGGGACATCATTCGGCATAATCTGAGCAAGTACAGCCACGCTCCCGATGCGCCGCAAGGTCTGTGGGAGGCAACGCCGACTCCTCGTGTACTGGTTCTCGACCAGACTGTGGGCGACGCCAGCGTCACACTGGGCGGTGCAGACGAGGCCACGTTTCAGGCCATGTTGGAAGAAGTCTTGACTACATACCCGCTTTCCCATGTCCGGGTAAAAACACATCCGGATGTCATTGCAGGAAAAAAACGCGGCTATCTTCGTGACTATGCCGCCGGGCACAGCGTACAGGTCATTGCGGAAGATTATGCGCCGCTCTCCCTGCTGGCCGGTGTGGATGTGGTGTACACGGTCACGTCCCAGATGGGCTTTGAGGCCCTCATGCTCGGCAAGGAAGTCCATTGCTTCGGCATGCCATTCTATGCCGGATGGGGGCTGACCAGAGACAGGCAGACCTGCCCACGCCGCCAGCGGAAACGGAGCCTTGAGGAAATCTTTGCCGCCGCCTACCTGCTGTATGCCCGCTATGTAAATCCTATACGGGGCGGGCGCTGTGACATCCATGACGCTATCAGCCTGCTGGCCGAACAGCGAAAGCAGAATGAGCGCAACCGCCGCTTCCATGCCTGTGTGGGCTTTCACTGGTGGAATCGACCTTATGCAAAAGCCTATCTTCAATCCACCGGAGGAAAAACGGAATTTTTCCGGGACGAAAAACGGGCCGTCCTTTCGGCATGGGCCAACGGCGGGGAAATCGTCGCATGGTCATCCGGTGTGGATGCGTCGCTGCAAAAGGAATGTGACGATGCGGGAGTCACGCTGGCACGCATGGAGGACGGCTTCATCCGCTCCGTGGGGCTGGGGTCGGATTTCAACTGGCCCTACTCCCTGGTGGTGGACAGAAAGGGCATCTACTACGATCCCTCCCGGCCCAGCGAACTGGAAGACATCCTCAACACCGTGCCGGAACATCCCGACCGTACCGCGCTGCTGGAGCGGGCCGCCGCCCTGCGCTCCCTGATTCTGGAAAAGGGACTGACCAAGTATAATACCGGCTTCCGGGCCGCTCTGCCGCCAAAGTTTCCAGAAGGAAAAAAGATTGTCCTCGTGCCGGGGCAGGTGGAAGACGACGCCTCCGTGCGCTGCGGCGGCTTCGGCATGGCCAATCTGGATTTACTGCGGGCCGTGCGGGAAGCCAGGCCGGACACCTTCATCGTCTACAAGCCGCACCCGGATGTGGAGAGAGGAAACAGGCAAGGCGCAATTCCTGATGCCGAAGTGCTGCGCCACGCGAATATCATACTGCGCGACTTCCCTATGGGTCGTCTTCTGCCTCTGGTCCAGGAGGTACATACCCTGACTTCCCAGACCGGATTTGAGGCATTGCTGCGGGGAGTCAGGGTGTTCACCTATGGCGGGCCGTTTTATGCGGGATGGGGGCTGACGGAAGACAGGCGGAATTTCCCCCGCCGCAAGGCCCATCTGACTCTGGATGAATTGGTGGCCGGAGTCTTGCTCCTCTATCCCTCCTACTACGACTGGCAGACAGGGAATTTCTGCCGGGTGGAGGATGTCTGTTGCCGTCTGCTCCAGCCGGGCGGTCAGATGCGAGAGCGTGTCTGGACGCGACCTGCCTCTGCCGCGCGCAGCTTCCTGCGGAGGATTGGGCGATGAACACTCATCTCTTTCTTCAGGGGCCGCACGGTCCCTTTTTCCGACGGTTGGGGCGGGCACTGGCACGGCGAGGGGATACGGTCATCCGCGTCAACTGCTGCGGCGGCGACGTGGTGGACTGGCCCTGGCCCCACACCCGGCTGTTCAGGAAAAAGCCCACGGTCTGGAGCGAATGGGCTGCCCGACTCATGGATAAGGAACAGGTGACGGATCTGCATGTCTTCGGGGACTGGCGGCCATTGCACCGCGAAGCCGTCCTGCTGGCCAAAGTCCGGGGCATCCGTGTTTGGGCCTATGAGGAAGGGTATCTGCGCCCGGATTATATTACAATGGAACAGGGCGGCGTGAACGGCCTTTCCTCCCTGCCGGACACCAGAGAAGGCATGGCGGAACTTGCCGCCCGATGCCCGGACGTTCCAGAAGCCCGGAAAGTCGGCAATCCCCAGACCGTCAAGACATGGCGGGCCATCGCCCATTATGCGGGAACCATCTTTCTCTGGCCGTTTTTCCGGCACTTTCAGACACACCGCCCACAAAGCGCCAGCCGGGAAGTCTGGGGCTGGTTTCTGCGTGTGTTGAGCCGCCCCGCACGCAGAAGGCGTTCCGCTCAGGCCCTTCGGGCCGCGTACCGCTCGCATGCGCCGTACTTCCTCTTTCCCCTCCAGCTCGACGCCGACTCTCAGGTTCGCCGCTATTCGCCCTACAGCGGGATGAAGGAAGCCATCGCCTGCGTGCTGACTTCCTTTGCCCGAAGCGCCCCTGCGGATACCCATATCCTCATCCGCAATCATCCTCTGGACAACGGCCTTATCGACTATGCGGGCTTCATCGCCTCATTCGCCGCGGCCTGCGGCATCAGCGACCGGGTACACTTCATCGAGGGCGGCAAGGCGCATCAGATGATGGAAAAAAGCCTCGGCGTGGTGGTGCTAAACTCCACCATAGGGATTTCCGCCCTGCGTCAGGGCAAGCCGGTCTACTGCGTGGGCACATCCATCTACGCCATACCCGGCCTGGCGGCAAACAGCGTGGAAATGCCGCTGGATGCCTTCTGGAATAAACCTCGTAACCCGGAAGATGTCGCACTGGCGGACTTTGAACGGGTTCTCAAGGTTCATGCCCTGGTCAACGGGAATTTCTATACCCAGGAGGGTATCAGCACGGCCATTGACGGGATTCTGCAAAGACTGGAGGGCGATTAGGTGGGCACTTGCCAAGCCTGTGGGGAAGGCTTATATAGAAAGGGAACCCCGGTTCCTGCTACCAACAGAAACCGGGGCTGGCGCGGCGCGTTACAGCGCCCCGCACGGTTGCTTGAGGTTTTTTTTTCATAGCCCCGGCCCATCGCTACAATGGGCCGGGGCATTCTGCTATCTGGCGTCAGACGCCAGCAACAGTACCACAGCCAGGGCGATAAGCGAGACCATGACTAAACGTCTCATGGCCGTGCTCCTTTTCCGGCTTGCGCCGCGCCGAGCGCAGGCAGTCAGTGAAAAGAAGCAACCGTGCAGTTCGTCTTATAGCCTACTCTTTCCCTCCACGCAATGCGCGCGTAAATACGGTTATCGGACATCAGCGCAGACGAAGCGCAAACATCCTTTGGGGCTTTCCGACTCTTTACCCCCACTCTTCCGTTTCGCTGCATTAATAGTATATTTTATTGATTTATTTCATTTTTCACGAAAACTTGAAAAGTATATAAATTGGCCACTGCCCGGCCTGATTTCTCCATGCTACACAAGATTCAATCCCTTTTGAATCTGTTTTAGCCATTAGTGAGGAGAAGTTATGTTGGAGCTACTGACCAAGAAAGAACAAGAGGTCGTCAATCTGCTGATGAAAGGTACAACACCAAAAAAAAATTGCACGTGAAATGCGTACATCACGCAAACTCATCCATCTGCATCTTTCTCGCATCCGCAAAAAGTTTTCCGTGCATACCACTATAGAAATCATGCGTTGCACCGGGGAGACGCTTGCCTATCCCAAGCACCCCATAAAACTTACGCCTCGTGGAGCGGAAGTCTTTCGCCTGTCTCTCAGTGGGGTAAACACCACAAGAATCGCCCGCTGCCTGAAAATCTCCCGAAGCGGCGTCCGACGCCACAGAGAAAAAATGCTCATGGCAAACGGGTGTAATTCCATGCTGGAATTGGTCGCAAAGTATTACGGGACATACGCTGAGTAATATTCTCAAGGAGCTTTCATGGAAACTGACGGACGTACCATCATCATTTCCACACCGGAAGAACTGTTTCCCCTTATTACGGAAGCCGTGCGACTCGCCGGTTATGGTTATGAGAATACCCGGAATACTTCTGACAGATCGAACCAAAAACTGCTTGCTCCCAAAGATGTGGAAAGAGAGTTCGGCATTCGCCAAAAGACTCTCGCCTACTGGCGTCAGGAAGGTATTGGCCCGGCATATACGAGCTTTGGCAGACGTGTTTTCTATGAACGCGCCGTACTGGAAGAGTATATTGCCTCTGGACGTATCCAAACTTCGGAATCAAAATGATGATGTTCTCAGGCCGCCAGCATATCCCCTATAATCGAGAGCTTTTCGTTTTCCTGTCCTGGGAAAAGGTGAGCGTATCTCATCGTCATGGTGATGTTCTTATGACGCATGAGCTTTTGCAGTTCCATAAGCGTGACCTTGCCGGACTGAGCCAGCCAGGATGCGAAGGTATGTCTCATGGTATGCAGGGTGACGGCGTACAGACTATCACCGTCCTTCGGGGCCAGATTGAGCTTTCTGACGGCTGTCTGGAAGCAGGCTGGCGTCTTGGTGAACGCTGTTTTCTTGCGGGGCTGCTGGAAGATGGGTTCCGCAGGTTTGCGTTTGTACGCCTGGAGCATCCTGACCATGTCCTCCGGCACCCGGACGAAAACCCGCTTGCCTCCTTTCTGAATGATATAAAGGCCGCAGGCGTTGGCATCCACATCCTGTCCGCGCAGCTTGAAAATTTCTGTGGGCCGGAGGCCGGTTCGCAGGGAAAGCAGGGCCATGTCATGCAACTGCGGATGCCGCTTTTCGAGGTCGTCCAGAAGGGCTTTGGCCTCCTCTCTGGTCAGGAAACGCAGTCTTTCATTGTTGGCTTTTACCATCTTCCACGTCCCGCCCTTGGTGGACAGAGGGTTGACGCCACTCCATGTACCAGTGGCGATAGCCCTGTTTATGGCGGAACGCATGAACGAGAAAATGTTGTTCACGGTCTGTCCGGCCAGAGTTTTCCGTTTCCGCGTCTTGGTGTTGGACTTTCCTGCGGCCTTTTTGGGCTTTGTATTCCCGGTGGGCGTCTTCAGGAGCTGCGCCTTGAGACTGGAAAGCAGATTCGGGGTCAGCTCGACAACGGGCAGAGCGTGAATTTTGTTCTTGAGGTGGGCGTTATATTGACTGTAGTGCTGGTCAACATATTTCCCTTCGCTCCTGCCCCATTCAAGATAGGCATCCACCAAGTCCCCGATGGTGACTTTATCCCGCTCAATGGGGTTGACGCCGGTGGCCTCAAACTCGGCAAGGAACTTTGCCCTCTCCTTTCTGGCCGTAGCCGGACGGATGCCCTTGCTGTGCCTGCCGACGGTTTTCCAGTGCCCCTTACCCTCGTGGTCTGCGTACCAGAAGCAGTAGATTTTGTCGTACTCTCCGGTGCGCGGATCGCGCTTGGCGGACTGGCGGAAGAAGACGCCCTCGAACTTGGTCTTTATGTATTTTCTTTCAGTTTCGCTACTCATATGAGCAGGTTAGAGGATACGACGAAAGAAGGCAAGATGCTTATCCAAAACTTATCCAAAATAGATTTTCAGGATAAAAATCTTGACAATAATATATTGAATTTAATAATTATTTATTTCTTCCTATTGGCAATATGTGACCGAGAGAGAGAGAGAGAGAGAGAGAGAGAGAGAGAGAGAGAGAGAGATGAGGAGGTTGATCCGGTGAATCAGGGAAGCTGGAAAACCCTCCGCCTATACGCCCTGTACTCGCTGGGGGCGGCCATCGTGCTTTCCGCCATTTTCCTGTTCTACCTCCACCGGACGGAAACGGCCATCGAAGCACAGGCGGAGACACAGCTCGCCGAAGTGACGCGGCAATATACAAAAGCCATCGAAACCGATCTGGAAGGCAATCTCCAGCTTGTACGGGCTCTGGCCCTCGCGCTGGGGCGTCTTGGCGTGTCCGCTCCTTCCGAGATACTGCCGCTGCTGCGCGATGAGTCGATTTTGGGCGGTTACAAGCGCATGGGCGTGATCACCCTTGACGGCATGGCCCACACCACGGATGGCCGCGAATTCGACGCTTCGGATCGCGCCTATTTCCGGCGGGCCCTGCAAAGCGAAAGCACGCTGGCCGCAATGCTCGTCGACAAGACGGACAAGCGGCCCATCAACGTGTATGCCGCCCCCATCCTGCACGGGGACCACGTTGCCGCCGTCCTCTTCGCCACCGTCCCCACCGACGCCTTTTTAAACCACATCGACGACCGTCTCTTCAACGGCAGGGGGCAGGTGCTGGTAACGGACGTGAGCGGCGCCATCCTCTTCCGGGGCAAGGGGCAAGTTCGCCTGAACCGCTACGCCAACATCTCGGAACTTTTCCCCTTCGAGGCTCCCCCGCCCGGCGAGGCGGACTCCATGCACGCCGGGCATCAGGGCATGTTCCATTACGAGGGCCAAACCTTCTTCATCGCCCACACGCCCATGACATTCCTTACCCACTGGAACGTCTATTCGCTGGTGCCCGAGTCCACCCTGAACGCGGACGCGGGCAGCATCCAGCAGGGCGTGCTTCTGCTGCTGCTCTTCTTCATCCTGATGAGCATGTTCTTTCTGGGCTTCATCATGCGGATGCAGGGCGGCTACACCCGGCGGCTCGAAAAGGCGCGGCAGATGATCGACGCCATGATCCGCAACATCCCCGGCGGCTTCTTCCGCTACGACGCCAAAACGCAGACCTTCGACTACGTGAGCGAGGGCTTTTTGAAGCTGCTCGGCCACACGCACGAAAGTTTCAAGGCGGCCTGCTCCAACCGCTTCGATCTCTTCATCCACGAGGAGGACCGCGCGCGGGTGCTCGAATCCATCCGCCGCCAGACCGCCGTAAGCGACTATGACAAGGTGGAATACCGCGCCCGCACCGCCGATGGGCATACGCTGTGGCTCTTCGACAACGGCCAGCTCGTGCGCGACGACAACGGCGAGTGGTTCTACGTCATCGTCATGGACATCACGCCCCTGCGTAACGCGCAACAGGAACTGCGCATCAGCGAGGAACGCTACCGCATCATCACGGAACTCTCCGAAAGCATCATTTTCGAACACGATCTGCGCCGCCGCCGTTTCTACCTCTCGCCGCGCTTCCGGGAAAAATTCGGGTATACCCCGGACGTGGACACCGGAAGCGATTCGCTGCCGGAAACCTGCATTTACTACGAGGACAGGCAGCTTTACACCGACTTTGTGGCCACGCTGCGGGCGGGGCGGCCTGCCTGCGCCGAGCTGCGCCTTGTGCGCCATCCTTCCGGCTCGCTGTGGTGCCGCGTGAGCGCGGCCGCCATCTTCGACGACGCCAACGTTCCGGTGCGCGTGGTGGGCGACATCACGGACATCGACAGGGCAAAGCGCACCGCCGAGCGGCTGCGCCTTCAGGCGGAAACCGATCCGCTCACCGGGCTCTACAACAAAAGGACGGCCAGCGCCCGCATCGCCGCCTGCCTTGAGGAAGGCCGCCCCGCCGGGCTGCACGCCCTGCTCGTCATCGACATCAACCACTTCAAACGGATCAACGATACGTGCGGCCACCTCTCCGGGGACGAGGCCCTTGCGGAAATGGCCCGCCGCCTCCTCACCGCCATCCGGCAGCACGACATCGCCGGGCGCGTGGGCGGGGACGAATTCATCGTCCTCCTGCGCGACGTCCCGGACCGCGACACCCTCGCCAAGCGGCTGCAAAGCATCCGCGACACGTTGTCCTTCTCCATGCCGGAATTCGGCCTGCGCCTTTCCGCCAGCATCGGGGCCGCCGTCTTCCCCGAAGACGCGCGGACCTATACCGAACTCTTCCAGCTTGCCGACAAGGACATGTACCGGGTCAAAAAAGAACGCGACAAGGCCGCCCTGCACGATGCGGCGGGGCTTCCCGCCGGTCCCTCTTCCGGGAGAGGGGAAAACGGGGCGTAAGGGCCCCGCCAGAGGCCCGCGTGAAACCGCCCCCGGTCAGACACGGCGGCGAGCGGCCTTGTCGCGGCTGCCCGGAACAAGGCCGGGCGAAAAGAAGGCGGGAGACGGGCCAAGCCGCACGGAGTCAAGGCCGGACGGAACGTAGCCGCGCGGGAAAAGCCCGGGACGCGGGCAAGGGGCTTCCGAAAAACGCCCTTCCGCCAACATCCCCGGGAGGTTTCTCCGGCGGCCCTTCCCGAGGCGTTTTTGTGCACCCGAGCCAAAGGAAAAACGTATGGCCCACCACTATTCCCATTCCCTCTACGACCGCCTCGCGGACCGGCTGAACCAGTTCCCGCAGGGCGCGCCGCTGTCCCGAAGCCTCTTTGAAATCCTGAAAATCCTTTTTTCCGAACAGGAAGCCGGACTGGTGGCGCAACTGCCCATCAAGCCCTTCACGGCGGAACGCGCCGCCGCCATCTGGAAGATGGACGAGACGCGGGCGCGAGCCTTGCTTGAGGATTTGGCAAGCCGCGCCATGCTGCTGGACATGGAGCAGAACGGGCGGCAGCTTTTCTGCCTGCCGCCGCCGATGGCGGGCTTTTTCGAGTTTTCCATGATGCGGGTGCGCGGCGACGTGAACCAGAAGGCACTGGCCGAGCTTTACTACCAATACCTGAACGTGGAAGAGGATTTCGTCAAGGCGCTCTTCGTGGAGCACGGGACGCCGCTTGGCCGCATCTTCGTGCAGGAGGCCGCCCTGCCGCAGGACGGCAAGCTTGAAGTCCTCGACTATGAGCGCGCCTCGCACATCATCAAAACGGCTTCGCACATCGGCATCAGCATGTGCTACTGCCGCCACAAGATGCAGCATCTGGGCCGCGCCTGCGACGCGCCGATGGACATCTGCATGACCTTCAACACCTCGGCCCGCTCGCTCATCAAATACGGCCACGCCCGGCAGGTGGACGCCGCCGAGTGTCTGGACCTTCTCGCCACGGCGCAGGGGCATAATCTGGTGCAGTTCGGGGAAAACACCCGCGAAGGGGTCAACTTCATCTGCAACTGCTGCGGCTGCTGCTGCGAGGCGCTCCTCGCGGTCAAGCGCTTCGCCATCGCCCGGACCATCCATTCCAACTTCATCGCCGCAAGCGGCGGGGACTGCCGGGGCTGCGGCAAATGCGCCAAGACCTGCCCGGTGAACGCCATCACCATGCAAAACGGCCCGGCGGGACGGCCTTTCGCCTTCGTCGATCCCGAACGCTGCATCGGCTGCGGCGTCTGCGTGCGCGCCTGCCCCGCCGGGGCCATCCGGCTTGAAGCCCGGCCGGAACGCGCCATCACCCCGCTCAACACCGTCAACCGCGTGGTTGCGATGGCCGCCGAACGCGGGATGCTGCGCGAACTCATCGAGGACAACGACGCGATGGGCAACCACCGTATCATGGCCGCGGTCATCGGCGCGATCATGAAGCTGCCCGGCGCGCCCCGCGCCCTTGCCGTGGCCCAGCTCAAATCACGCTATCTCGAAAACCTCATCGGCAAGATGGGCTAGACCCTGTCGTCAAAAGGCGGATGATGGATTGACCGTATGAGAAAACCATAAACAAGGCGAATAATTCTTAATAAAAATCAATATATTGATGATTCATGACGACACATGCCCGGGCGTGTGGACACTCAAGAAGGCCCGTTTTTGGGGCGTCTGGCCGTGTACGCCGTCAGGAAAAGGGTTTTTCCTGCCCCACCCGAACAATGAGGACAGGCTCAAGAGTGGCAACAGGCCCGAATAGTATCAACAAGCCCAATGTCTTGGAAACGCTAGCCCGCCACCCTCCTGTTTGGAGGCGTTGAGGAAAAGACTTGTCCCCGATGACGGACAGGCAAAACACCAAAACAACGAAACTGTATATATCGGCTCAACACGCCCCGGCCCTGCCCGCAAAAGGCTGGAGACAAAGAAAAAAAGGAAGAAGAAGAAGAAGAAGAAGAAGAAGGAGGAGGAAGAAGAAAGAAAGGAAGGAAGGAAGGAAGGAACGGACACGCGAACGCCCCGGAAGGAGCCACGGATAAGGCCAGCCCTCCCCGGCGAAAGGGAAGCCTCTTCCTTCCGACGGCGCAACGGTTCCATGCGTCCCGGACGGCGGCGCATTCCTTCCCCGTTCCCGGCGTCCCTTCGCCCTGTCCCGGCTCTGCCCTCCTTCCATCTCCTGCCGTGAAAAACCGCTGCGTTCATCAACCCCATACCTGAGACAGGGAGGCCATGCGGACGGAAATCTTCCCATTGGCGCGCCGCAATCAGGACGTGACAAGGACCGGGGCCATGCGGGAGGGCTTGCCCCTACCTCGCCAGTCGCCACATCGCCTCGAAAACCGGCCCCGCGGCGGCACGCAACACCGCGCATGGGCATCATGGGAGCCCGTGGCACAAGGGCATAGGCCATCCCGTCTCCGACGCCCCTCCTTCACCCCCGCCTCATAGCCCTCACCGCCCGCGCCGCGCTCCTTTCAGGCCCGCCCACGCCGCACGTTCTCTCCTTCCACGGCTAGGCGCCCTTTCCTTCCGTCCCCACCGCCATCTTCCAGACCCGCCTCTTCCCTCCTCATTCCATGACCTGCGGCGACGCACGCCCCTTGCGGCGGCAGCCGTCATCCCCCTGTGCGAGCGCCTCGAAGGGTCGGGGCTTTTCCGCCGGAAGCGGTTGACCCCGGCCTTCTCACGGTGTAACAGGGAAGGCGTTCATGAGAAACGCTCATGAGCGATATTCTGTAAGGGTGGTGCATCAATGCTGTACGCGCGCTACTGAGCGACGATCTGCGGAACCCCACGGCGTGAGGTTCTCAGGGTCTGCACGGACGCGGAAAAAGCATCCTTCCGCCGCCCTTCCAGCTTGCCGTTTGGAGGGAGGCCGTAGGATTTCCCTCTTTCCGCGTTCAGGATGGAGCCATGTGAAGCATGGAGTATCCGCCGCAACGTTTCGGAAGGAGGAGACATGAAAAATCCCTTGGCGACAACGCCCGGCATCATCGTGGTGGGCGCGGTCATCGGCCTCATCGCCGTCTGGCTGCAAAAGCTGGGCAATCCCGCAAACATGGGCATCTGCGTCGCGTGCTTCGAGCGCGACGTGGCCGGAGGGCTCGGGCTGCACCGGGCCGCCATCGTCCAATACCTGCGCCCTGAAATCATGGGCCTCGTGCTCGGCTCCCTCGCCGCCGCCCTCGCTACGCGCGAGTTCAAGCCGCGCGGCGGTTCCGCCCCCCTCGTCCGCTTTGTCCTCGGCATCATCGCCGCGATGGGCGCGCTGGTCTTCCTCGGCTGTCCGTGGCGCGCCATCCTGCGCCTCGCCGGTGGCGACGGCAACGCCATCCTCGGCCTTGCCGGGCTGGCTACCGGCATCTGGATCGGGACGCTCTTCTTCAAGCGCGGCTATTCGCTGGGCCGCAGCAACGGGCAAAGCGCCGTCTCGGGCGCGCTCTTCCCGGCGCTCATCGTCGGCCTGCTCCTGCTCTACCTCGTCTTCCCGCAGATTCCGGGCGAACCGCAGAGCGGCCCCCTCTTCTACTCCGTGAAGGGGCCGGGCTCGCAGCACGCGCCTTTCATCGCCTCGCTGGGGCTGGCCTTCGTCATCGGGATCATCGCGCAGCGCAGCCGCTTCTGCACGATGGGGGCTTTCCGCGATCTCTTCCTTTTCCGCTACACCCACCTTTTCCTCGGGCTCGCGGCCATGTTCGCCGCCGCCTTCGTCGCCAACGCCCTGACCGGCGGCCTCAAGTTCGGCTTTGAGGGCCAGCCCGTGGCCCACAGCGACTTTGTGTGGAACTACCTCGGCATGGTCACCGCCGGGCTCGCCTTCGCGCTCGCGGGCGGCTGCCCCGGCCGCCAGCTCTTCATGGCCGGGGAAGGCGACAGCGACGCGGCGCTGTTTGCCCTCGGGATGCTCGTCGGCGCGGCGCTGGCCCACAATCTGGGAACGGCCAGTTCCGGGACCGGCATCGGCGTCTATGGCGTACAGGCGACCCTCATCGGCTTTGCGGTCTGCCTCGTCATCGGTTTCATCCATTCCAGAAAAGCGTAAGGAGGCCCTGCCATGCGTACCGTCGACACCCGGGGGCTTTCCTGCCCCCAGCCGTTGATCCTTTTCCATCAGGCCCTTGCGGAAAATGCGGCCGAACCGCTGGACGTGCTGGTAGACAACGAGGCCAGCCTTGAGAACGTCACCCGCGCCGCCGAGAAAAAAGGCTGGACCGTGGCCGCCCGTGATGAGGGCGACGGCGTCTTCCGGCTGGAACTGCGCCGATGAGCACCTTCTTTTCCCGGCTTGCCGGGTTCTTTCAGGGGAAGCCCTCCGGGGCTTCCCCCGCCTCCGCGCCGCCGCCTTCCGGCCCGGCGGGGGAACGGGGCTTTCTCGTCTTCCAGCACACGGGCGAGGTCATCCGCGCCGAACGCATCCTGCGCGAAGCGGGTTTCGCCGTGGAGGTGAAGGGGCCGCCCCCGGAACTGCGCACGGGCTGCGACATGGTGGTGGTCTTCGATCTCATGCTGGAGCCGCCCGTGCGCAAGGCGCTGGAAGCCGAGGGCCTTGATCCCGTACAGTCCGTGCCCGTGCGGGACGCCCTGCTTGAGCCCGTCTCCCTCTTTCAGGTTCAGGACTACGGGGACTGGTTCATGGTGCGCGCCGCCAACATGAAAATCACTGTGGAGCGCGCCAGCGGCACCATCGTCAACGTTTCGGGCGGCGGCTGCCCGGACGTGCCCTATCTGGCCGCGCTGCTGACCGGGCAGTCCATCGCGGACGCCGAGGAGCCCCGCGTCAAGGGGCGGACCCTCTGCTCCTATTCGCTGCAACGCGCATTCGAGGAGGCAAGACGGCTATGGCGTGGATGATTTGCGGCACGGTGCCGGACGCCTCCTTTCCCCTTGTGGAGGGGCGTTGGCGGCTGGAAGGGGGGCTCCTGCACGCCGAGGATGGGGGGCTTCCTCCGCTTCCGGTGCGGCGCGGCACGCCCGCCCTGCTCGGAACGGCCCTGCTCGCGTGCGAGGCGCTGGGGGCCGAACCTCCCCGGGCTCTGCTGGCCGGGGACATCGGCGACGGCGACGGAAGCCGCAGGCTTTACGGCCATCTGGCCGCCTCCCTGAAGGACGCCCGTGTGGAGGGGCTTACCTTCCACTACCTTTTCCCGGACGTGGACGGCCACAACCGCGTGCTTATGGCTCTTGAAGACATGGACCCCAAACCGACGCTCGTTGCGGACGCGGGTTTCATGTACGTTGCCAAGATGAGCGGCTACGCCGACGCCTACGACCTTTTCACCCCGGACGCCGGGGAACTGGCCTTCCTCGCGGACGAGAAGGCCCCACATCCCTTCTATACCCGGGGCTTTCTGCTGGCCGGAGACGCGGACGTGCCGGAACTGGCGGCGCGCGCCCACCGGCACGGGAACGCCGCGCGCTTCCTGCTCGTCAAGGGACGGACGGATCGCCTCGTGCGGGAGGGCCGCGTCGTCGGAGAAGTGGACGGCCCGCAGGTGCCCGCTCTGGAACCCATCGGCGGCACGGGCGACGTGGTGACCGGCCTCGTGACCGGGCTGCTCGCCTCGGGCATGGACATGACGCGGGCCTGCCTTACGGCGGCGCGGGCGGGGCGGCTTGCCGGGCTGAGGGCCAAGCCCACGCCCGCCACGCAGGTCGGGGAACTCCTCCCCTTCCTCCCCGCGGCCCTGCGCGAGGCTCTGGAAAGCCCTGCGGGAGAGGCGGCGCAAAGCCCGTCCCGCCCGCCTTTGAGGTAAACGGCAGGTCGGATCAGCCGCCGTTCTCGAAACGTTTGGGACAGGTACGGCAGGGGGCGTCGGGTTCCCCGCTTTCCAGCGCGGCGCGGAAGGCCCGGAAGGGCGCGCTTTCCCAGACGGCCAGCGGATCATCGTAGGCGCTGCCGAAAACCCGGCGGTTCACCGTTTCCGGGGCGGCGGGATCAAGAGGATCGACGGGCAGGTTGACGTAGATGCAGGGGGACAGGCGGCCTTCCGCATCCACATAGAGCGTGCGGGCCGCGTTCTCCCGGCAGGGCAGGACGCCGCCCGCCGCGCCGGATCGGGGCGCGGGCAGGTCGTAATACACGCTGCGGCCCCGTCGCGCCGCTTCCGCAGCCACGCGGGAGAGCACGGCCCGCGCCGCCGCCAGCTTTTCCGTTTCGTGCGGGGCGAAGCCTTCCGCCTCCATACCCGGCGCGGCCACGTAGTCAAGCGTGCTGATCACGGCGGCGTGCACGTCAAGCTCGTCCATGAGATCAGGCAGCCCCTCCGCCGACTCCAGCCGCGACGCCAGCAGCAGATAGGCCAGATGCAGTTCAAGGTGCACGCCCATGCGCGCCTTGCGTACACGCTGCAAGGTACGGATCGCCTCGCACACGCGGCCAAAGGGGACGCCCTCGCGCGGGGCGTTGCCCGCCTCGTCGGTGCCGACCAGCGAGAAGGCCACGATGTCGATCCCGCTGTCCACGATGCGCCGGGCCAGCGCCTCATCCATACGCAGGCCCGCCGTGGTGGTGGACACGCGGCATCCCGCCCTGCGCGCCAAGGCGACGAAATCCATAAAGCGGGGATGCAGGAAGGGTTCGCCCCAGCCTTGCAGGTGGACGCGCCCGCTCTCGCGCATGAGCGGCCAGAGCCGGGCGAAGGTTTCCGCCTCCATGTGCCGCGACCGCCACACGGACGCCTGCGTGGTGTGCGGGCAGTAGGTGCAACGGCCCGGGCAGACCGAGGTCACTTCCACCTGTATGCAGTCGAGCGCGCGGGGCTTGCAAAACAGGCTTTCCTGAAGCATCCGCCAGACGGAAGGCTCCTTGAAGCGGGGATCGCGCAGGGGGTCCGCGCCGGGAGCCTTGCCGTCAATCTTCGAACACATGCCAACCTCCAGAAGGCTTGCGGGGAGGGCCTCCCCTTTTTGCGGACCGGGCCTTGAGACGGTACCCGCCGTGGGGCCGCCTCAGGCTCTCCCACCCCCCAACCAGCGCCGCAGCGAACCCAACAGCCCCGGCCGGGCCGGAGGCCGCGTCGCCCATGTGGTTTCCACGTGGGGGCGCAGGACCGCCGCCCCCCATTTGCGCTTGAAAAAGGCGATGCCCGGATTGACGCCGAGCCCGAGGTTGAGCGTGGCGTGCCCGCGCCGGATGCCCTCCCCGGCAAGGGCGGCGAGCAGCGCGTCCGCCGTCCCGGGCGGGCTCTCCGGGCGGCGGAAGGCGAAGAGGTAGAAGAGCGTACCGAGCGAGGCCGCGTCCCCCACGGCAAAGCCCTGCAAAGTCCCCCGTCCGTCCCGGGCGGCCATGAGCACCGCGCCGGGCGCCGAGCCCGCGTAGTCCCCGACGCGCCGGAACAGGCGGCGCGTGCCGGGCGAAAGCGGGCGCGTGCGAATATACAGTTCCACCAGATCGGCGTGCTCGTCCGTCCAGCCCTCCGGCCCCACGGCGACCTCGCGCCCGGCGCGGCGGATGAGGTTTCGCAGCTTCTGCCCACAGGCCAGCGGCTCGGGCGCGGCGGGCAGCGCCATCCCCCAATAGGCGTCGGGCTCGGTACAGACGGCCCATGCCGGGGCCGCGCCGGGCCGCACGGGGGCCAGCACGGTCACGGTTTCCACGCCGTCGAGCGAGGCCGCGTCGCAGGCCGCCGCATCAAGACGGGCGGCGAAATCCGCACGTTCCGGCCCGGGCTCGTGCCCCACGAGCACCAGCGCGGAACCGCCGCGATAGGCCAGAAAGCCGCCGCAGCGCAGGGGTTCCATGTCCGACACCGCGCGCACGTAGGCGACGAGGTGCTCCGGGACCACGGCTTCGGCGCTAAACGCGGCCAGTCGGGAAGAGGACATCGTTTTCTCCTGTAAGCCGGGCACGCAGCCGGTGCCGCCATGTGGGGTGGACCTGACGCACGGTGAAGCCGTCTTCCGCCAGCATTTCACGCAGTTGCAGCATATGGGCCGAGCCCACGAAAACCGCCGTCCCGCCCTCTTCGATGAAGGGGCGCATCCGCTCGCGGAAACGCTGGTTCCGCCCGTCGATGATCCGCGTGGTGCGCGGCGGGAATTCCGTGGTCGTGCCGAGCATCCGGTTAAGGCTCCCGGAAAGATAGGCGCGCATGTTGCGCCGCATGTAGGCGTTCCAGTCCCCGCAGTCGCGCAGGAAGGAAACCACGCGCGAGAGCGGGATGGCCTCCAGCGAGGCCACCTGTTCCTCAAGGCTTTCCATGCCGATGACGGTCTTGCCCATGTCCATGGCGGTGTTCCACGCGCAGAGGTCCACGGACTGGCTCCAGCCCCTGCGCTCCAGATAGGCCGCCCAGAGCGAGAAGAAGGCGTACCAATGGCGCGTGTCCGCCAGAAGCCCGCGCACGTCGGCGGGATGCGGCACGGCGGCGTTGAGCAGGCGGGCCAGCCGCCCGGTGGGGCCGCGCACGACCCGCTCAAGGCGGCGGATTTCCGCCTCGGACAAGACCTCGGTCAGGGGCGGATGCCGCCCGTCCGGGTGTTTGCCCATCTGCTCCACCTCGTCGAGCGTCTCCTTGTCGAGCGGCCCCTCGAAAAGCACGGTGTCCACCCGCTCGAAGAGATCGCGGAAGGCCATTTCAAAGGAACAGCAGAAGAAATGGGCCGTGCCGCCGATCCACGAGGTCCGCCCCCCCTTGGTCAGCTCCCAGAGCATGGCAAAAGGCCGCTGCTGGGGCAATGATTCGAAAATCTGGCGCTTGGAAAGGCCGGAAGGGGATTGCAGGATCAGCCGGACGAAGCCTTCCATCGCCTCGCGCGAAGAGCCCGAAACCCCGCCTTCGCGCCAGCCCGCCATGACGTAGGGCAGGGCCGGGCGGCCTCCCCATTTCTCCTTGAAGCGCCGGATGCCCTCGTTCACGCCGAGGCCGAGGTGGATGTAGCCCTTGCCCTCGCGCCGGGCGGCCTCAAGCATCCGGGCGAAAAGCAGGTCCGCCGCGTGGGGCGTGTAGTACGCCCGCGAGTGCGCGCCGATGACGTAACTGCAAAACGGCCCGGGGGTGAAGTCCAGCAGCAGGCTGGCCGCCAGCCGCCCTTCCGCGTCCACGGCGTCCAGCAGGCGCAGGTCCGCGCCGGGCGCGGCGAGCACGGCTTCGGTGCGCGCGAAGAGTTCCCGCACGTTGGGTTTCAGCGCGGTACGGCCCATGAACTCGGCCCAGAGGCGGCGGTGGGCCGGGGTGAAGTCCCTGCCCTCGCGCACCGTGAGCCGCTCGGCGGCGCGGGCCACCGGACGGCGCAGGCGGGCGGGCACGGGCGCGTCGGCGGGCAGGCTATAAAAACTGTCCCGATCCGAGACGTGCCCGGCCAGACGCGGCGGCAACTCCGGGCCCACGGCCCAGCAGTCTACGCCGTCCAGACGTTTGGGCACGCGGCGCAGGGCCGCCCGCAAGGCCCGCTCAAAGGCGTCGTGCGCGTAGTCTCCGGCCAGCGGGTAGGCGACGGCCATGAGCCAGTCGTCCGCCGTGAGGAACAGGTAGTCCCCCTCCATAAAGGCCGTTCCCTGCGACATGGCTTCCATGAACGGCACGGAATGCTCGGGCACCCGCGCCTTTTCCAGCGCCAAAGAAAGGTCGGGCATGGTGCACCTCCCGGTTAGCGGCAAGACAGGACTTTATACTAACGGGAAAAAGACGCTCCTGTCGAGCGCCGGGCGGTTTCCATCGCGGGCCTCGCATCCGCCCACGGGCCCGGACGGCTTGATCCAGCGCCGCAGGCATTCGGCGTCCCTGCTTGCCGCCCACCCCGGCCCGCAGCGGCTTGATCCCCGGCGCATTCCGGCCTACACAGCAGGGACGCGGGGCACCGCTCCCGCTCCACCTTTTCCCTTCTACTACGATGACGCACACACCGCCTGACCTTTCCCCCGCCTTCCCCGCCGAGGCGTGGGCGCGCCTTGAAGCCACACTTTGCGGCCTTGCCGCGGGCAAGCGCTTCGCCCTCGCCTATTCGGGCGGGCTGGACAGCCGTTTCCTCGCCCACGCCGGACAGCGCTTCGGGCTCGACCCCCTGCTGCTGCACGTGCACGGCCCCCACGTCGCTCCGGAGGAAAGCGCCTCCGCCCGGGCGTGGGCGCGGCTTCGCGGCCTTCCCCTTCTGGAAACGGAAGCGGACCCCCTCTCCCTGCCCGAGGTCGCCGCCGGAGATCGCGGGCGTTGCTACGCCTGCAAGCGCGAACTGTTCGGACGCCTGCGCGAGCTGGCCGCCGGTCTGCCGCTGTGCGACGGAAGCAACGCCTCGGACGCCGGGCAGTACCGCCCCGGCCTGCGGGCCGTGCGCGAACTGGGCATCCTCTCCCCGCTGGCCCTCGCCGGGTTCGGCAAGGCGGAGATACGCCGCTGCGCCGCCGCCACGGGCATGGAAAACCCCGATCAGCGCGCCCGGCCCTGCCTGCTCACCCGCCTGCCCTACGGCATGAAGCCGGAAAAGGACGTGCTGGCCGCCCTCGCGCAGGGGGAGGAGGCGGTGCGGCGTTTCCTCGCCGCCGCCGGATGGGAGGAGCCGGAATTCCGCCTGCGTCTCACCGCGCCGGGCCGGGCCGAACTGCATGTCGCCGCCGCAAAGCCGCTGGCCCCCGATATGTTGGAAGGACTGGAAAAACTCCTCGCCGCCGATCCGCGCCTTCCCGCACCCCGCGTGGTCACGATGGAAACCATTTCCGGCTTTTTCGACCGCGCCGGAAACGCCCCCTCCTGAACGGCGAAGGCTCCCGGATGAGGGCCTTTCTCCGGCAGTGCTTTTATGCGGACTGAGTAGAGCCGATTACCTTTGATCGTCTCGTACGCTCCCCCAGTGAGGGGTCCAGGGGAAATCATTTCCCCTGGCGGGGCCCGGGGCAGCGCCCCGGCCGCCGGAGGCATACATAAGGCCCTAGCGTCCGTCCTCTCCGAAGTGCAGGGCCAGATTCCCCGCCGCATCGAAAGGCACGTCACGCAGAGGGCCGAGCACCTCGATCCCTTCCCGGCCCGCCACCTCCGCCAGCACCGCTTCCGAGACGTAGCAGTCCGAGAGATACAGCGTGTTGGGGATCATCACCAGCCGCGCCGTCCCGGGGGGAAGGCTGCGCAGACAGAACATCATGGTTTCAAGGGTTTCCCGTTCCGTCTCAAAATAGGCGGGGATAAAGGCCCGGGTGATGAAGGTAGTGGTGAGGTTGTTGAGGTAGGTGGCCCGGCGGTCGATCTTGTCCACGAGCCTTTGCGTAGTGAAGTCCGCCAGACCGAGGCCGGTAGCGTTGCCGTGCGAGGCTTCGGACAGATCGAGCACGGCCACGTAGCGGATGCGCGGGCTTTCGGGCTCGGGCTCTCCCGTGAGGCGCAAGCGGCCGATGATGTTGGTATCCATGCCCGTGCCGCTGTAGTTCTTGCCCATCTCCCCGATGATCAGGCCGTGCAGGTTGTCCGCGGGCAGGGAGGGCATGAGGGTCTTGGACCACGCGAGCAGCCGGATTTCCTCCTCAATCATGGCGTCCGGGAGGAGCGCCCTGACGAGCGCCGTTTCCTCATAGGCGTTCTCCACGATGCCTACCCCGCCGATGACGGGCATCTTTGCAAGGATGATCCGGGCCACGTCCACCAGCAGCCGGGGAAGCTGCGACTGCCCGAGGCTGTGGAACTGCCCCGCCCCGCCCGGCCCGCCGAGGCCGACCACCAGCTTTTTGCACAGGCCGCTTTCCACGCAGCCCTTGAAGGAGGTATGCGTCTTGATGCGGTTGATGGGGATGATGGCGTCCACGCCGAACGCCGAATCGAGCATGTGCGCCACAAGGCCGTCCGGCGTGCTGCCGATGGCCCGGCCCGTCGCGCAGGTCACGACGCGGGCCCCGAGCCGCGCCTCGGTGATGCCGAGGCTGTCGAGCACCTCCCGCTGGCCTTCCGGCGTGCCGCCGCCGTGACTGCCCATCGCGGCCAGCAGCACCGGCGTGGCCCCGCAGTCGCGCACGGCCTCTACCGCCGCCTCAAGCATGTCCACAATGCGGCTGATGCCCCGGCTGCCCACGGTCAGCCCGACCGTGGAGCCGGGCCGGATGTGCGGGGTGAGGATGCGCATCTGTTCGCGCATGGCCGCGACCGGGTCTTCCACGCGGGGCCGGGCGAAGGTCTGCCGGATGCGCGCCATGCGCGGCAAGGGGCGTCTGGTATCGGTCATCGTTCCCTCCACTAGAGCAGATAAACGTTGACTTTTTACAAAAATCAACGTTGGCATTCTGCCAAAAAACGTCGTTTGTGGCAGAATCAACGCCATGTTGTGGCGGGCCACACCTGCGTGTGGCCAGAGCCGTTGCAAAATGAAACAGCTCTAGCGACAGGTGGCGGACCGGAGAGGCCGCCCCCGAAAAAGGTGAGCGCATCCGAGCGGCCTCCCAAAAGAGGCGCACTCGATCACTGCGTTTCCACCACGTCGAGCCAGTGGCGCACGGTCAGGCCGGGCGGGGCCACGGAAGCCAGTTGCAGGGCGCAGCCGCCGCAGCCCGTGACCACCGCGCCGCAATCCGGGAAGCCCTCCAGACAGCGGCGGCCAAGGGCGGAGGAAACGTCCGGGGCGCTCATCTTGAGGATGCCGCCCATGCCGCAGCACAGTTCCCGCCCCTGCGTCAGGCCGGGAAGCAGGGCGCGCAGGAAAGGCTTGTCGGGATCGCGGCCTTCCCAGTGGCAGGGCTCATGGTAGCCGGGACGGGCCGGAGCCTCCGGGGTGATCTCGGCCACGGGCGCGGCGAGGAAATCCGCCAGCCCCCGCACCCGGCTTTTCCACAGGGCCGCCTCCTCCGCGTCCATGTCGCCCTCGGCGGCGTAGGCGTCGAGGCCGTGCTTGCAGGAAGCGCAGAAGACGGCCACGGCGGGCCGCCCGAGAGCGCGCCACGTTTCGATGTTTTTGCGCCGCGCCTCGGCCTCCCACTCGAAGAGGCCCGCGTGATGGAGCGTGCCGCCGCAACAGCCGAAGCCGCCGCCGTCGGCAAGCTCATAGCCCCAGCGCCGCAAGAGTTTTTCCGCCTTGGCGGTCCACTCGGGACGGGCGTAGCGGGCCGTGCATCCTGAAAAAATAGCTACCGGGGCCTCGGGCGCGACGGCGCGGCCCGGCCTGATGCGCAGCCACGGCAAAACGGCCCGCTGCGGCAGGAGCGCCCGGGCCGTTTCCAGCGAGGAGCGCAGGCCCTGCGGCCCTATGGCGGGGACGAGCGAGGCGATCCGCCCGGCCAGCGGCCACAGCGGACCCGCCCGGCGAATCCAGATGTTCCAGATAAAACGGGACCAGTCGGGATGTTTCGAGCGCAGGTCCGCCAGCAGTTCGGCGGTGGAGAGCTTCCGGGCGCACTGCCGCCCGCAGCGCCCGCAGCCCGCGCACAGCCGGGACAAGGCCCGGATTTTTTCCCACGGCAGGGGCGTTTCGCCCGCCCCCCAGCCGTCCAGCGGCTCCATGAGCAGGCGCTTGCCCTTGGGGGAATATTCCTCGCGGCGGTAGAGCCGGAACAGGGGGCAGACGTCCAGACAGTCGCCGCATTGCGTACATCCTCGCTTCATAGCCATCTTGCCACCTCTTTTCGTCCGCTTTGTGTCCGCTTGATGCGTTGCCGCCTGAGAGCAGGAACGTTGCCTTTTGAGAAAGGTCAACGTTGGCATTCGGCCAAAAAACGTCGCTTTTGGCAGAATCCACGCTATGTTGTGGATGGACACACCTGCGTGGGGCCAGAGCCGTTGCAAAAGGAAACGGCTCCAGGCTCTGCCGCGCCGTCCCTGAAAGCCGGCGCACGCCCGGATGGGGCTCAGCCGACGGTCCCCGCACAGCCGCCTTTTCCCCATTGGCCGCGTGACAAGGAAAAAGGGCCTCCCGGCGTAGCGCCGCCTTCGCGCCCGCAAGGGACAAAGCACCCTTACGAGCCGCGCGCGTTCAGGCCGGAAGCCGACTCCACGCCCGCAAGGAACAAAGGTTTCAGGTCGGACTTGCCCGGCTTGGCGACGGGCCGCCTTCATGCCCGCAGGGGGCAAAGAAACACGGCCTAATAGCCCTTGCCGGGGTTGAGTATCCCCTTGGGATCGAAGAGGCGGCGCACGGCGCGCATGGTTTCCAGTTCCGCCGCGCCGAGCTGCCTGCCCACATCCTTGAGGCAACCGGCCCCGTGCTCTCCGGAGAGGCTGCCGCCGTATTCCAGCACCGCGCCGTCGAGTTCGCGGTGGGCGGCCAGCGTCCGGCGGGCGTCGTCGGGATCGGAAGCGTCGTAATGCAAGTTGGCGTGGATGTTGCCGTCTCCGGCGTGGCCGAAGCCGATGAGCCGCTTGCCGTGCGCGGCGGCAATGGCCTCGAAGCGGCGCACGGCCTGCAAAAGCGATCCGCGCGGCACGGCCATGTCGCCGCCGATGCGGTCCGGGCCGAGCACGTAGGAAGCCGAACTGACCCGGCGGCGGTAGGCCCAGAGGCGTTCTTCCTCCTCGCCCTCGCCGCACATCATCCACAGGGCGTCGTCGAGCCGCGCCGCGAGGCGGGCGTTTTCCAGAGGCACCGTCTCCCGGCTGCCGTCCACCTGAAAGAGCAGGAGCGAGCGCACCGTCTCCGGCCACGGCGCATCCCCGGTCCGGGTGAGGATGTCGAGCACCGTTTCGTTCATGAACTCCACGGCGCAGGGGAGGATGCCCGCGGCAAAGACCTTGCTCATGGAGGCCAGCGCCGCATCAAGCGAGGGATAGCCCGCCAGCACCGAGGCGGAACACTCCGGCTTGGGCAGGAGCTTCAAATACAGCTTGGTGACGATGCCGAGCGTGCCTTCGCTGCCCACGAAAAGCCGGGCGAGGTCGAGCCCGATGACGTCCTTGTGCGTGCGGCCCCCCAGCCTGAGCAGCCTGCCGCCGGGGAGCGCCGCCTCCATGCCGAGCACGTAGTCGCGCGTCACGCCGTATTTCACGGCCCGCAGGCCCCCGGCGCAGGTCATCACGTTGCCGCCAATGGATGTCGCCCTGCCGCTGGCCGGATCGGGCGGATAGAAAAGCCCTTTTTCCTCACAGGCTTGCTGGAAGCGGAGGGTATTGACGCCCGGCTCGACCTCGGCCACGAAATCGTCCGCCGAAATATCGAGGATGCGGTCCATGCCAAGCATGGACACCACCACGCCCGGCTTGGTGGGCACGCAGCCCCCGGAAAGACTCGTGCCCCGGCCCCGCGGGTGGATGGGGATGCCTTCGGCCTCGGCCCAGCGCAGCAATTCGAGCACCTGCCCCGTCTCGCGGGGCCGCACCATCGCCAGCACCGGGCCTCTTTTCAGGCTGGCGTCCGAAGCGTAGACGCGCAGCGCCTCTTCTTCAAATGCAGCGTCATCCTTGAATAATCCTTCCAGAAACGCGCGCTGTTGCGGCGTGAGGGCCGGGCGTGCTGCATCCATGTCTTTCTCCCTGGCGGCCCGGAAACCGGAACCGATGAAAAAGGGCGGAGGGAGGGGCGCCCGGCTCCCGCGCCGGTCCGCCCCGCCCCATGCCGCCCCATCCCGCAAGAAGGGTCCGCGCCCTAGAGCGTGATCAGTTCGTAGTCCGCCGAACCAAGGCCGATGCGTACGGCGTGGTCGATCTGGCTGCGCCAGTCCGTGGTGGGGTGGAGGTCCGTAAAGTGGTCGTGGTGCGTGCACTGCCGTTCCGACATGATGCTGCTCTGAATGACCGGGGCCGCGTTCACGGCGTCGATGCAGGCCTTGTCGAGGGCGACCGGGTCGAAGCTCGCAAACATGCCGATGTCGGGCACGATGGCCGCATCGTTCTCGCCGTGGCAGTCGCAGAAGGGCGATACCTGATTGACGATGCTGATGTGGAAGTGCGGACGCCCGTCGAGCACGGCCTTGGTGTATTCGGCCATGCGGCGGTTGAGGATGGCGCTGTCGGCGTCGTAACCGTTGGAAATGGCGTCGAAATTGCATGTGCCGATGCAGCGGCCGCAGCCCGCGCACTTTTCATGGTCGATGACGGCCTTGCGGTTTTCATCAAAGGAAATGGCCGACTGCGCGCAGAAGCGGGCGCAGGTGCGGCAGCCCCGGCACTTTTCGGGGTCCACGCTCGGCTTGCCGATGCTGTGCATGGCCATTTTCCCGGCCCGGCTGCCGCAGCCCATGCCGATATTCTTGATCGCGCCGCCGAAGCCGGTCAGCTCGTGGCCCTTGAAATGGGTCAGCGAGATGAAGACGTCCGCGTCCATGATCCCCCGGCCAATGAGGGCGCTTTTGAACTCGGTACAGCCCGTGAGCGGCACCTCCACGTCGTCGGTCCCCTTCAGGCCGTCCGCGATGATCACCTGACAGCCCGTGGACAGCGGCGTGAAGCCGTTCTCGTAGGCGGCGGCGATGTGCTCAAGCGCGTGTTTTCGGCGGCCCACGTAGAGCGTGTTGCAGTCCGTCAGAAAGGGGCGGCCCCCCTGCTCCTTCACCCGGTCGGCCACGGCCTTGGCAAAGTTGGGGCGCAGGAAGGACAGATTCCCGGGTTCGCCGAAGTGCAGCTTGATGGCGACGAACTGATCCCGCATGTCGATTTCCTCAATGCCCGCGCGCCGGATCAGGGTGTCGAGCTTCTGGAGCAGGTTGGTTCCCACCTTGCAGCGCATATCGGTAAAATACACTTTGCTTTGCATTACATGTCTCTCCTTGCATCTTCGCTCATAACGCGGGAGGCGCGCCGATGCGCCGCCCCTGCCAAAGGGCCGTCCCGCCGCGTGGACGCCGCCAAGAAAGCGCCACGTCAAAAAAATATAGAGCTTTCTCCATCTCCTGCGCAAGCCCTAATTGACGGGCCGCCGCGCCGGAAAACCGCCCCTCCGCTCGGCCAAGGCCCCTTTCCGGCAGCGGTCCGCCACACGGTGAGGCTGCCCCCTGTTCCGGCTCCCGACGCCGGGGGCGGGCGTCCTTTTTTCCGGCTTCCGCATTCCTCGGGACGAGGCACCCTACGATGAGAGGCCCCCGCCTCAGATGTCCTGCGCCGGGATGCCTCCCCGCCCCAGCTACCCCCTGCCGGGATTCCCGTCCGGGACGCCCCCCCTTTCCGCGCCACGCCGCCGCAGAACCGGGCACAGGCGACGGCAAAAGGCACAGATTGTCGAGGTGCTGCAACCGCTGCAACCGGACAGCCGCGCGGGACGCTCAGGCTACTGAAAAGGAAGAAAATCGCCCTCCAAAACCGGAGAGCCGAGCGCGGCACGCGCAGGCTGAACGTGAGCTTCCTCATCGACGGGCTGGTCCGGAGAACCGCGAGCGGCATGCACAGGTAGCCGTACTGCCGGAAGGTTACAACGGAGAGTGGGGCGCGGCGGGCCGATAGGGGAAGGCCCGTCCGATGCAGAAAGGATTCCGCCCCGGGCCTCCGCCCGTGGCGCATTTCCGGCAGCCGTCAGCCGGACCCCGAAAAAGGGAAGGAGCATACGTGCGCCCCACGCCGGGCCGCAACAAGGAGGAGTCATGAAAAACAAGACTGACATCGGCACCGGTGTAGCGACGCTCGGCGGGCGTCTCCGCGTACGCCGGGCGCTGTTATGAGGACGGGGCTTCGGCCATCCTCGAACTCGCGCACAAGATTGTGGAACTGGACAAACTGGTCGATCTTGAGGCCGAAACCATCGTCAACACCGGGCTTGTCAGCGGCGGATCGTCGGCCAATTCCGTAGCGCCGTGGGCCGAGGCGCGGATGCACATGTCCTTCAACACCGCGGACGCGGCGGAAAAGCTGGCCGCGGACGTGCGCGCCGTGGCCGCCCGCACCTTCGTGCCCCGCACCGTCACCCGGCTGACCGGGGGCATCCGCCTGCACCCGCTGGAATATTCGCCGGACGTGGAAACCCTCTACGGCATGGCCGAGCGCGCGGCCGCCGCCATCGGCGGCTACCGGCTGCGGCGCAACCGGGCCAAGGGCGCGTCCGAAGCCGGATTCACCTCCAGCGTGCTGGGCATCCCCTCCATTTGCAGCATGGGCCCCGAGGGTGCGGAACCGCACTCCCCGCGCGAATACCTGACCGTCTCCACAGTGCTGCCGCGCTGCAAGATTCTGGCGCTCACCGCGCTTCAGGCGGCGCGGGCCTTCCCCGCCCGGGATTAGCCCCCTTCGCGTGCCGACCGCCGCGAGGCCGCCTTGTCCGCCGGGGCCGGGCACGGGGAAACCCTCCCGAGGGTACGGCAGGCCACCCCGCACCCGAGAAAAACCCGCTCGCGGATGGGGCGAGGGCGAAACCCTCCCGCAGAAGGCATTCCCGCCCTCTTGTTCAGCCGCCGCTTCTTGTTTAGCCGCTACTCCTCTCTGCCGGGAGCGGCGGCAAAAACCTCTGCGGTACGGGTGCC
Source organism: Candidatus Bilophila faecipullorum (assembly GCA_944326695.1). Taxonomy (GTDB): domain Bacteria; phylum Desulfobacterota; class Desulfovibrionia; order Desulfovibrionales; family Desulfovibrionaceae; genus Bilophila; species Bilophila faecipullorum. The sequence goes on from CALVEZ010000017.1 coordinate 51,317, forward strand.
AATGCCTTGCGGGGTGGCCTTTCGAGATGGCCTTGCGGCGGGCGCTATCATCAAGGCGGCTGCCCGGTCATAGCGCCCCGCCCTTTCCCCGCATACCCCTCACAAAACACAAAGGCCGCGCCGGAGGGCTGTCCCCGGCGCGGCCCGGCATGGCGCCGCCGCGTTTACCACGTGTGGCAGATCAGGCAATAATTCTCGTCCTTGGCGTGTTCCTTGTGGCAGACCCAGCAGGGCACCTCGGTCCCCCAGTGCGGGGAAATGTGGGGGTTCTTCCGGCCCCGATCCGCAGTGCTCTTGGCCACTTCCGCAGGATCATGGCAGGCGGCGCAGCTCATGGCTCCCGCCTGCACGGGCTTTTTTTGCCCCACATGGCACTCGTCGCAGGTCAGGCCAGCGTGGGCGTCGCGAAGCGTCTTGCCCGGAGCCGCCTGAGCGGGCAGGGCCAAGGCCGCCGCGCAGATCATCGCCGTCAACAGCATACCGTATTTCATATCGTTTCCTTTTTTCCATTACAGCGTTTCCGCCGGAGCGGAACGGAAAGGCATCACCGGGGAAGGCCCCCGGCGCGCCGCTCCCCTTAATCTTTTCTCCAGCGGAAGGCTGCTCCCTGGCTCGGGAACAGGACTGTACAAACAAGGCTTTTTCCAGAACGTGCCCACACGTCCCGGGGGGTGTCGCCATAGGTTTTTCAGCCTGTTGATTCCATGACGGAAAAACGCCCGCACCGTTTTAAATCATTATACGGACAATATGTTATGTGGATTTTGACGACGCATCTCAGGCCATGACGTTGCGCCCGGCCAGCATCCCGAAGACGCAGCAATCGAGGATGGCGCAGCCGCCCAGCCGCATGGCCCCATGCACGCCCGAGGTCGCCTCGCCCGCCGCATAGAGCCCGGGGATAGGCGCACCGTCGAGCACGCTCACCACTTCGGCCTTGGGCGTGATCAGCGCACCGCCGAGGCTGTAGGTCAGATTCGGCTTGACCATCACTGCATAGAAGGGCCCACGGTCCACCTTGTTGTTGCGCGTAGCGGCGAAATCGCGCCCGAAGGCCGTATCCTTGCCCGCCTCGGCCATGCCGTTGTATTCGGCCACGGTCGCCTTGAGCGCCTCCTCCGGGATGCCGTAGTGCGCGGCAAGCTCTTCGAGCGTCTCGTGCCGTGTCACGTAGCCCGCCCCGGCGTTCTTTTCCATCCGGTGCTTGTTCTCGACCAGCTCGTAGGCGTCCGCGTCCAGAATGGACAGCGGCATCCGGCGGCCATTGGAAGCCAGCACGCGGCTGGCCGCCTGAAAGACCGGGATGCGTTCCCCGTCTTCCCGGACGAAGCGCTTTCCGGTAGCGGGATCGATCATCATGCCGAGCGGCTGCTCGTCCGTACAGGGGAAGGCCGGGCGATAGAGCGCCCCTTGAATCATGCGCGCCCCGGCCCCGGCCAGCAGGCGATAGCCCGAGGCCGTCGCGCCGGGATGTTCCGTGGTGAACGCCCCGTCGAACTGCGGCAGTTCCTGCGAACGGAAGGCGCGGTCCGCCTCAAAGCCGCCCGTGCAGCAGATGACGCCCCGCCGCGCCCGGTAGCGCACCGGCTTGCCGCTGGCGTTCTGCGTGTCGTCCGAGGCCAGCCGCGTATCGAAATGGTAGTCCGTGCGCGCGGCCACGCCCACGACCCGGCCCCCGGCGTCCTGAATCAGCCGATCCGCCCGGCAGCACAGGCGGATTTGCCCTCCCTTGGCCAGAAACGTTTCGCGCAGGGGCTGGAGCAGTCCCGTTGCGCCGTTGTAATCCGGCTGAAGGAGGCGCTTGGTGCGCATCCCGCCGGGCTTCATGACCGTATCCTTGAATTTCGCGCCGTTGCGGACGATGAAGTCGAAGGCTTCCGTCCCGTTCTCGACGAGCGTCCGGGTCAGTTCGGGGTGGCAGAAGCCCTTGCCCGCCTTGAGGAGGTCCTCAAGCATGGCCTGCGGGCTGTCCTCGATGCCCTGCGCCTTTTGTAAGGGGCTCCCCGGCACGGAGATGGTCCCGTTGCTGATGGCCGTGGAGCCGCCGATCATGCCCATCTTTTCGAGCAGCACTACGCCCTTCGCGCCGCTTTCCAGAGCGGAAAGCCCGGCGGCGAAGGCGGCAAGGCCGCTGCCAATGACGATGACGTCGAACGATTCCGTCCATTTGGCGGCTTTGCCCTTGGTCTTGGCGGCCCGGGCCAGCGCCGGGGCAGCGGCAAGGCCGCACAGGGCCGCCGCGCCGCCCCGGAGAAAGGCTCTGCGTGTGTTCATGGGAACCTCCGAGAAGAATTTCACAAAGCTCTAAGAAGAATCATGCGGGGTGTCAACAAGGATGAAGCCCCCACGCGGGATGGGAAAAGCTGGAGATGACGGGTAGGGTTAGGGGGTAGGGGTGGAGGTGGGAGCGCCTCCGGCGGCAAGGGGGCCGCGGCCCCCTTGACCCCTGCCCGGGGGGCGAGCCGCCCCCCGGACCCCGGCACGGATGGGGACGCTGCGGGCGGGGTTTTTATGTGGAGTTGGGGTTGATTCGGCAGACGGTGGGGGAAGGCGTGCGGAAAAAGCCGAAGCCGCGCCACAAGAACAGATTAGCTTTGATAGTTTGGACGCTACCCAATTGTGAGGGGTGCAGGGGAAATTCGACCCGAAGGGTGACGAAGCCGTGCCCGTTAGACGAGCAAGCTCGTCTAACGGGCATCGCACGCAACGCGATTTTCCCCTTTCAGCGAAGCCCCGGGCCTCAGTGCAACCTTCCCCCCCTTTCGAGGGGTCCAGGGGAAATCATTTCCCCTGGCGGGTGCAGGGCGGCGCCCTGCCCGCCGGAGGCATACAAGTAGAAAGCCCCTAATCCAGCCCGTAGCGGCTTATCTTGCGGTACAGGGTGGGACGGCTGACGCCGAGGGCAAAGGCGGTGCGGCTGATGTTGCCCTCGAAGCGGGCCAGCGCCTCGGCTATGGCCGTCATTTCGATTTCCTCAAGCGTGGCCTGCGCGCCGTCGGAGGCGGAGGGGGAGGCGGAAGGCGCGGCGGGCGCGGCCATGAGGTCCGCGATGCCGAAATGCTCGGGGCGCAGTTCGCCGCCTTCGGCCAGATGCACGGCCCGCTCCACCGCGCTCTCAAGCTGGCGGATGTTCCCGGGCCAGCCGTAACGCCGGATGGCCTCCGCCGTTTCCGGCGGCAGCGGGCGCGAACGACGGTTGAGGCGCATCTCATGCCGCTCGATGAAGTACATGGCCAGCGGCAGGATGTCCTCGGGCCGTTCGCGCAGGGGCGGCACGAGGATATTGAGCGTGCTGATGCGGTAGAAGAGATCGGCCCGGAACTGGTGCTGAAGGATAGCCTGCTTCAAGTCCTTGTTGGTGGCGGAGATGATGCGCAGGTTCACCGGCACGGTGCGCAGGCCGCCGACGCGCTGAATTTCCCCGGTCTGGAGCACGCGCAAAAGCTTGACCTGCATATCGAAGGGCATGTCCCCGATCTCGTCCAGAAAGAGCGTGCCCGTGTCGGCCAGCTCGAACTTGCCGGGCCGCCCGCCCTTCTGCGCGCCGGTAAAGGCCCCCTCCTCATAGCCGAAAAGTTCGCTTTCAAGCAGTTCCTTGGGGATGGCCCCGCAGTTGATGGCCACAAACGGGCGCGTGCGGCGGTCGCCGTCGTTGTGGATGGCCTGCGCGAACAGCTCCTTGCCCGTGCCCGTCTCGCCGTAGAGCAGCACCGGGGCCGTGCTGTGCGCGGCGATGTGCGCCAGATGCAGGGCCGAAAGCAGGTTGGGGCTCGTGCCGAGGATGGAGTCGAAGGTAAAATGCGCGTGCGCCCCGGTCATCTCCACGGCCATGCGCATCATTTCCTTTTTTTCCATCACCGTGAACAGGCCGCCCACCAGCTCGCCGCTCTTCATGCGGATGGGGTCGAGAGAGGCAAAGTGCGTGCTGCCGCTGCGCCGGGCCAGAATTTCCCGCGCCCGGAACCCCCGGCCTTCCTTCAGGTAATCCGTAATGCCGTAGCTCTCGCCCACGCAGTCCTCAAAGGGCTTGCCCTCGCAGTCGGCGGGCAGTTGCAGGAGCTTGCGCGCGCTGTGGTTGGTCTCCACGATGCGGCCCGCCGGGTCCACGGTGACGATGCCGCGCGAGTCCGACTCGATGAGCGCCCGCATGTACTGGTTCTTGATCGCCAGTTCCCGCAGGCGCTTGCCCTCACGCAACTGCGCGGTGACGGTTTCCGCCGCCTGCCGCACCAGCCCCAGCGTGTGCACGTGCATCATGTCCGAATCGCCGCTGAGGGAAATGGCCCCGAGGACGACGCCCTCCGGGGAGAAGACCGGCGCGCCCGCGTTGCTGAGCTTCTGGGCCGGGGTGGAATACATGCGGTCGCCGGGCAGGAAGACGGGGATTTTCTCCTCCAGCGCAAGGCCGATGGCACAGGTGCCGAGGTCGCGCTCGGTCCAGCGGTAGCCCGGGATGCAGCGCCGCCGCTTGAAATGCTCCACCAGATGGGCGTCCCCGACCACATAGAGCACGTAGCCCTCGGCGTCGGCGAGGGCCATACAGAAGCCCGTATCCCGCAGGAGGCGGTAGAGGGAATCGATCTGCTCCTTGGCAAGATCGTAGAACTCGCGCTGCGCGTCGATACGGTCGCGGAGCTGTTCGTCCCCGAGGCGGGTGGACTCCGGCGCGCCGTCGCAATGGGGATCGACGCCGTAGCGGGCGGACCGCTCAAGGGAGCGCTGAATGACGATTTCAAGGTCGGGAAGGCTGCGCAGGTTGCTGTTCATGGATTGGCCTTCGTAACAAAATTTTACAGTGTATCATTTTATTCCATTCTAGAGCCGGGTAGGAATAAATCCCTATTCCGCCTGCCCCCTGACTCACCTTCTTCTGACATAAAAATCACGCATTGTCACGTTTTTTTACAATTCTGTATCGAATGGTATTATCATTTTATAAGATAAGATTATGAAATGTATAATTAAAAATTATTAATCATTTTTTGGCATGATACCTGCTTAGAAAAACGGCGAGCGGAGGCGGCGCGCAGCCACCCGCACCACACCCGCAGCGCGCGGGCCGCGCACAGGACAACCCTCTACCGCAAAGCGGAGAAGCACATGGGAAGGCTGTTACGACGGAACATCTGGATTGAAACAGGCATCAGCATCTTTTTGCTCATCTTTTTCATCATCGTCCACGCCAATGTGGAAACGTGGATTGTGGAGGCCATGCCCGCCACGATCAGCCCCGCCTTTTTCCCGGGCCTCGTTTCCATGATCCTCGCCGTTTTGAGCGCGGGGCTGCTGGCCTTCTCGCTGCGGGCCGTGCGGCACATGCTTTCGGGCGAGGTGGACGACGAGCGCCTTGAGCTTCAGGAGGCGGGCGAGGAGGCCGGGCGCTTCCTTTCCCTCTTCGCCTACGTGGGCATCCTCTTCCTTTACCTCATCGGGCTGCACTTCATCGGCTTCGTCTATTCCACGCCCGTGGTCATGCTGCTGGTTTCCGTGGTCCTCGGGCTGCGGCACTGGCTGGCCGGGCTGGTCGCCTACATCGCGTTCACGCTGGCCGTCGATTACGCCGCCTTCCATTTCATGCAGATCATCCTGCCGACCGGCGTTCTGTTCGGGTAGGCGCACGCTCCCCCTGTGGGACTTCCTTGAGGAGTAGACACATGCTTGCGGACATCTGTACCGGGCTTCTTTCCATCCTCACCCCCGAATCCATCGGGGCCATCGCCCTCGGTATCTTCACCGGGCTCATGTTCGGGGCCATCCCCGGCATCTCGGGCATCATGGCGATTTCCATCCTCCTGCCGCTGACCTTCTACGTCAGCCCGCTGGTGGGCATCCCCATGCTGCTCGGCATCTACAAGGCGAGCATGTTCGGCGGCTCCATCACCGCCGTGCTCCTGAACACCCCCGGCGCGCCGCCAGCGGTCTGCACCGCCATGGACGGCTTCCCGCTCACCAAACAGGGCAAGGCGGGCAAGGGCCTCAACGCCGCCCTCGTCGGCTCGGTCTTCGGGGATACCTTCAGTAATATTCTGCTTATCTGCGTGGCCGCGCCCCTGTCCTACCTGACCCTGCGCGTCGGCCCGGTGGAACAGTGCAGCCTCATCCTGCTGGCCCTGACCGTGGTGGGCAGCATCTCCGGCTCCTCCATCCTCAAGGGCGTCATCTGCGCGGGCGTGGGCATCCTCCTCGCCACCGTGGGCGTCTCCGGCACCAACGGGGCCATGCGCTTCACCTTCGGCAACGAAAACCTCATGGCGGGCATCGCGCTCATCCCGATGGTCATCGGGCTCCTCTGCCTGCCCGAGGTCATCCATCAGGCGAGTACGCGCATCCGCACGGTCATCAACCAGTCTTTCGACCTCAAGGGCGAAAACGGCACCCTCTCGTGGCAGGAAATCAAGAGCCGCATCCCCGTCCTCCTGCGCTCCTCGATCATCGCTTCGATCATCGGCGCCATGCCCGGCCTCGGGGCCTCCCCCGCCGCGTACATGGCCTATTCCGAAGCGCAGCGCACCTCAAAGCATCCCGAACAGTTCGGCAAAGGCGCCATTGAAGGCGTCATGGCACCCGAAGCGGCCAACAACGCCGTGACCGGTTCGGCCATGATTCCCCTGCTCACCCTCGGCATCCCCGGCGACGACGTCACCGCCGTGCTCATGGGCGCCTTCCTCATCCAGGGCATCACCCCCGGTCCGAACATCTTCTTTGAAAACACCACGGTGGTCTACGGCATCTTCGGCTCGCTCATCCTTTGCGACATCCTGCTCTACGTCATCGCCAAGCTCGGCTTCCGGGCGTGGATACGCATCACGCAGCTTCCGAAGCACGTCATTTTCTCCACTGTGACCATCTTCGCCTTCGTGGGCACCTATTCCATCAACCAGAGCCTTTTCGACATCCTCTGCCTCATCCTCTTCGGCATCCTCGGCTACGGAATGCGGCGCTTCCACTTCCCGGCCGGGCCCATGATCATCGGCTTCATCCTCGGGCCCCTGCTCGAATCCTCCTTCGACCAGACCATGACCCTTTCCGACGGCAGCTTCATGATCTTCCTGACCAGCCCGGTGGCCATCGCCCTCCTGCTGCTCACCGTGGCCGCCGTCGTCAGCATCGCCCGCGCCCGCCTGCGCAGATCGAAGATCGCGCAACTGGCGCAGGAGGGATAAGAGCCGGGGGGAAGGGGAGGAGGAACCTTTCTGAAGAAAGGCTTCCTCCTCCCCTTCCCCCCAGACCCCCCTTCCCCTCCGCCTCCAAAGACTTTCAAGTGGTGGGGAGGCGGCGCCAAGGGAGTCCGTTCCGATAAGGGGACGGAAGAAATGAAAAAAGAAAAAGGGAAACAAGGCGTGATGCCTCGACCTCCAGACAGCCATAACCGAGGGGGTCCGGGGGGCATCATGCCCCCCGGCGGGTGCAGGGCGGCGCCCTGCCCGCCGGAGGCATAACCCAACGTTTGCGGACGAACCTTCAACCAAGGGAGAATCATATGTTTAAGACTCTTCGCACGGCACTTTTCGGCATGGGCGCGTTCCTGCTGGCGGGCGGCCTCCTGACCGTCCCGGCGCAGGCGGCGGATTACCCGACCAAGCCCATTCAGCTCGTCAGCCCCTACGGTGCGGGCGGCGACTCCGATTTGACCGCGCGCGTCTGGGCCGAATTCGCCAAGAAAAAGCTGGGCCAGCCCGTGGTGGTGGTCAACAAGACGGGCGGCGGCGGGCTGACCGGCACGCTCTTCGCGGCCAAGGCCAAACCCGACGGCTACACCCTCTTCCTCGCGCAGGCGGGCCCGAACATCATCATCCCGCTGACCGCCAAGGGCGCGAACTACGGCTTTGAAAGCTTCGACTACGTGGCCCGCATCATGCTGGCCAACTGCGCCGTGGTAGCGGGCAAGGACGCCCCGTGGAAGGACCTCAAGGAATTCGCGGAAGCCGCCAAGAAGGAACCGGGCAAGCTCGTTTTCGCCAGCCCCGCCGCTACCTCCTGGCTGACCTTCGCCATGCGTAACTGGTTCACCAGCGCGGGCGTGCAGGTCAAGATCGTCGAATACAAGAGCGGCGGCGAAGCGGCCACCGCCGTGCTCGGCGGCCATGCCGACATGACCTTCCTCTTCCCCCAGAACTACGCGCCCATGGCTTCCGCCGACAAGCTGAAGATTCTGGCCATCGGCACCAAGAGCGACGTCTACCCCGACGCCCCGACCTTCGCGGAACTCGGCTATGAAGGCAACTACTACGGCTGGGGCGGCATCGCCGCGCCCAAGGGCACCCCGAAGGAAATCCTCGACCGCATCGCGGCCATTTCCGCCGAGATCGTCAAGGACCCCGAATATATCAAGGCCCTGCACAACATGCACGCCACCCCGGATTACGCCGTGGGCGAACCGTGGATGAAGCAGCTCAAGGAACAGTACGGCGAAATGAACAAGGTTCTCACCGACCTCGGTCTCACCGCCAACAAGTAAGCGCAAGCGGGGAGGCCCGCCCGGAAACGGGAAAGGGCCTCCCGCCCGCAGGGGACACGCGCATCGGCCCACGCGGGCCATGGCCTCCCCCGGCCAGCGCCGGGAGAAAGCCCCCCCAAAAGCCGCGCGTGAGCCCGGCGTCCCGCTTCTTCGTTCGCGCCTTGCCCCGGCAGCCCGGGGCAGGCCGCCAACGAGGAACAGGGCGGCCTCTCCGCCCAAACACCATACGCAAACGAAAGGAGTCCATCATGTCCATCCAACGTTACGGCACCCCCACCAAGCCCGGAGCCCTGCCCTTCTCCAAAGCCGCGGGAGCGGACGGCTGGCTCTTCGTGAGCGGTCAGGTGCCCCGCGACGCCGACGGCGAAATCGTCACCGGCAACATCACCGTGCAGGCCCGCGTCACCCTCGACAACCTCAAAAAAGTCCTTGAATCCGCGGGCTATTCCCTCAACGACGTGGTGCGCGTCACCGTCTATCTCGACGATACCCGCGACTTCGCCGGATTCAACAAGGTCTACGCCCAGTACTTCAGCGCCGAGCACGCCCCGGCCCGCGTCTGCGTGCAGGCCCGGATGATGAGCGACCTGCGCGTCGAAGTCGACTGCATCGCCTATAAGAAGGATTGATGGAAAAGATTGGGAGGGGAGGGGGAACCCTTCTGGAGAATGGTTCCCCCTCCCCTCCCAAACCTGCCAGCGCGGCTCGCGCCACCCCGCCCCTTCCTAAGACTTTCGACTGGCGGGGAGGCGGCGCGCAGGGAGTCCCTCCGCCTAAAGGCCGCAGGGAATCTGGCGGAAAAGCGGCGCGAAGAGAATTCGTCCCTTCCGCCGAGCGAATTGAAAAACAAAAAACAGCAACGGGGTACGCCTGGCGTCCACAGGACGGCCCGTTTCCGATGATCAAGCGAAGCTTGAGCGTCGGAAGCGGGCCGCGCTGAGGGGGTCCGGGGGGGCATCATGCCCCCCGGCCCGCCGGGAGGCGCGGGTCCGGGCGGCAGCCCGGCCGCCGGAGGCATTGTCTATGAATACGACGGAACATGACATCATCGTGGTGGGCGGCGGCATGGCGGGATGCGCGGTGGCGTACGGGCTTGCGGGCAAGGGCCGCAAGGTGACCGTGCTCGACGCGCCCACGGAAACCAACAAGGCGTCTCGGACCAACGTCGGCCTGATCTGGTGCCAATCCAAATTTCTCCACCTGCCCAACTACGCCAAATGGGGCTTCATCTCCTCGCGGCTCTTCCCGGAGCTGGTCAGGGAGCTTGAGGAAGCCACGGGGCAGAAGATACCCGTCAACTTTACGGGCGGGATCATCCCGGTCCTGAGCGAAGCCGACTACCAGAAGCGCGGCGACTACATTGAAAAGCTGCGCGAGGCCCTCGGGGAATACAAGGGCAACATGATCGACCGCGCCGAGCTTGAGAAAAAGCTGCCGAAAATCGGCTGGGGCCCGGAAGTCTGCGGCGCGGCGTGGTGCGAAGAGGACGGCGTCATCGACCCGCTGGCCCTGTTGCGCGCCTTCCGCGCGGCCCTGCCGAAGGTGGGCGTCGACTACCGCCAGACCCTCGTCTTCGACGTGCGGCCCCATGCGGGCGGCTACCGCGTCACCACCCGTGACGGCGTCTTCGACTGCGGGCGCGTCGTGCTCGCCGCCGGGCTCTCCAACCGCCGTTTCGCGCACTTCGCCCTGCCGAGCCTGCCCGTCTACCCGGACAAGGGGCAAGTGCTGCTCGTGGAGCGGATGCCCTACGTCATGCCCATCCCCGTGCTCGGGGTCACGCAGACTTTCGGCGGCACCACCATCATCGGCTTCCGCCACGAAAAGGCCGCGCACCACACGCAGGTCGTACCCGAAGCCGTGGCCGGAGAAGGCGCATGGGCCATCCGCGTCTGGCCCGAACTCGGCAAGAAACGCCTGCTGCGCGCGTGGTCCGGCCTGCGCGTCATGCCCGAGGACAACATGGCGATCTACAGCCGCCTGCCCGGGCACCCCGACGCCGTGCTCATCAACACCCACAGCGCCGTGACCATGGCCGCCGCCCACGCGCGGCTGCTCCCCGACTTCATCCTCGGCGGCGAACTGCCCGAAACCGCGCGGGAAATGACGCTCAAACGCTTCGGCTACGCCTGCTGAACAAGGATATCCGCCATGCAGAACACTCCCACCGTACATATTACCTTCGACGGCCAGGCGATGGAAGTCCCCGCCGGGATCAGCGTCGCCGCCGTGCTGGGCCACGCCCACGCGGGCCACACCTGCGAGCACCCCGTGGACGGCAGCCCCCGCGCGCCCTACTGTCTCATGGGCGTCTGCTTTGAATGCCTGATGGAAATCGACGGCGAGCCCAACGTCCAGTCCTGCCTCGTCCCCGTGCGGGAAGGCATGGACATCAAGCGGCAGGCCCGGCCTACGGAGGCGGAATAATGGACAGAAACATGGACCTCATCGTCATCGGGGCCGGTCCCGCCGGCCTGTCCGCCGCCTGCGCCGCCCGCGCCTGCGGCCTCGACGTGACCCTCGTCGACGAGCAGGCCGCGCCCGGCGGCCAGCTTTTCCGCAACGTCGAAAGCCCCCTCGCGCAGGCTCTGCTCGATCCCAAGGAACGCGCCACGGGGCTGGAACTGGTCAAACGCTTCCGCGAAAGCGGCGCGACCTATTACCCCGGCGCCACGGTCTGGGGTCTGGAACCGCACAAGGTCTCCTGCACCCTGAACGGCAAGGCCGAAAGCCTTTCCGCCTCCTGCATCGCGGTCGCGCCCGGCGGCATGGAGCGCCCCGTCCCCTTCCCCGGCTGGACGCTTCCCGGCGTCATGGGCGCGGGCGGCGCGGACATCCTCCTGCGCTCCGGCGGCACGCTCGCCGCCGACAGGAACGCCCCGGTGGTGCTGGCGGGCAACGGCCCCCTGCTCCTCCTGCTGGCCGGGCACCTGCTCGACGCGGGCGTGCACATCGCCGCGTGGCTTGATACGGGCTACTGGTCGCGCCGGATCATGTCCGCCGGGCTCATGCCCGCGGGCGTGCTCGACGCTCCCTATGTGGCCAAGGGCATGAAAATGGCCCTGCGCGTGCTCAAGGGCAAGGTGCCGATCATCCGCAACGTCACCAACATCCGCGCCGTGGGCGACGGCCATGTGGAAAAGGTCATCTACGACGCGGGCGGCAAGACGCACGAGATCGCCGCTTCGATCCTGCTGCGCCACGAGGGGATCATCCCCCGCACGCAGATACTCAACTCCCTCGGCGCGAAGCTCGTCTGGGACGGGGTGCAGCGTTGCTGGCATCCCGCAGCCGACGAGGACGGGCGCACGAGCATCAACGACATCTACGTGGCCGGGGATGCCTCCTACGTCCACGGCGGCGACGCGAGCCTGCTCAAGGGCACGCTCGTGGGCATCGAGGCCGCCCGGCGGCTCGGCGTCCTGAGCGACGCGGAGGCGGCCTACCGCAGCGGCCCGGCACGCAGAAAACTGCGTAGCCTGCGCGTCGCGCGCGGCTTCCTGCGCTACGTCTTCGCGCCCAACCCGGCCATCTTCCGCGTGCCCGACGACACCCTCGTCTGCCGCTGCGAATGCGTGACCGCCGGGGACATCCGCAAGGCCGTGGCCGAAGGCTTCCGCGACGTCAACGAAGTCAAGCGCGTCACCCGCTGCGGCATGGGCCAGTGTCAGGGCCGCATGTGCGGTCCGGCGCTCGCGGAAATCACGGCGGCGGCGCAGTCAAAGTCCCCCGAGGCCGTGGGCTCGTTGCAGATGCGCCAGCCCTTCCGCCCCGTGACCCTTGAAAACTACTGCGATCTGAACGCACCGAAATAGCCCCCCTCCCGCGGGCCTCCCCCACCGCCGCTCCCCCCGCGGCGGAGGGGGAACCCGCTTTTCCGCTCACGCCTGAACCGTTTTCCCCATCGGGATGCCCCCATGACGACGCGCCCCTTCCGCCTTTTCTGCCTCGCACTGGCCCTCTGCTACGGCCTCTGCTTCTGCGGTGGGGCTTTTGAGGCGATGGCCGACGTCATCGCGGGCGAAGGCGGGCGGGCCGTCTCCACGATGGGGCCGCAACCGACGGCGAGCGACGAAAACAGCAGGGCGCACAGGGCCGTCCCCGCGCTGGGGCCGCAGCTTCCCGACGCCCATATTTCGCCGGACGATCCTTCCCTGTGTTCCCTTGGCCCCGTCCCCTCCGGCAAGACCGCCGCAAGCTGGGGATGCCTCTTCCCACTTCTGCTCTTCCTCCTGTGTCCTCCGTACGCCTCCTTCCCGGGCGGGCTCCCGCGCCGCGTGCACCTTACGCGGCGCAGGGGCTTTCGCGGCCTGCTTCCCCTGCCCGCCGCCCCTCCCCGCGCCTGAGCCCCTTCGACGGCAAAAGCCCCTTGCTCAACGCCTCCCGGCGCGCCGGGCGGCTCAGGCCCTTGGTTTCGGCCAAGATGCGCGGAGAAAACATGATGAAGGCATCACAAAGGAATCTGAGGAATCTATGGATCAATCTGGGCATCGGCGTTTTTTTGACGGGCCTCTTTCTGCTGGCCTCCCTGCGCATGGACGACTGGGTCATCGAGGCCATGCCCGCCACGGTGAGCCCGGTCTTCTTCCCCCGGCTCACGGCCATGCTTCTGACCGCCTTCAGCGCCTCGCTCGTGATCCTCAGCCTGCGCGCGCTGCGGCGCGGCCTCGCGGAAAACAATGAAAACGGAGTGAAGGACGAAAACAGGGAAAGCCTGCCTGACGGAAACGGCGGCGCACAGGAAGCGGAAAAGAGAGACGGAGACGCATCCACAGGCGAAGACGGAGAAGCCGCAGAAGATGGCGAGGACGAGGAGGAGTCCGGGGAGGACGCCGGGCGGATGCTCGCCCTCTGTGCTTACGTGGCGGTGATGTTCCTCTATCTGGCGGGGCTGCACTACGTCGGCTTCGTCATCTCCACCCCGCCCGCCATGCTCGCGGTGGGGCTCATGCTCGGCCTGCGCCGCTGGCTCCCGGCGCTGATCTGCTACGTGGCCTTCACGCTGGCCCTCGACTACGCGGCCTTCCACTTCATGCAGATCATCCTTCCCGAGGGCGTGCTCTTTTCCTGATTGGAGAAGGGGATACGCGCAAGGTGTCCGATCCGCCGCCAGAGCGGTTTCAAAATGAAACGGCTCTGGCTACACGCAGGGGTGACCCTCCACAGATCGTCTACGGGGATCGCGTGGCGTGGGAATCTGGCCACACGCAGGTGTGCCACGCCACAACAAGGCGTGGATTCTGCCAAAAACGACGTTTTTTGGCAGAATGCCAACGTTGACTTTTGTAAAAAGTCAGCGTTCATCTGCTCCAGGATGCGGAGATTGCGCCAAGGAAGCTTTGGCCGGCTTCACGCCCCTGCGCCTCCGCCGCCGATGACGCGGGACCTTCTCCGGTGCCGGGAAGCGCCAGGGCCTTCAGGGGCCGCCCTTGGTGCGGGGGCGCGCCTTCCCCGCGTTTCGCCCCGGTGCGGGAGCGGGGGCGCAGGGCCGCCTCCGCTGCCCCCGGCCAGCATCCGCAGGGCACGGCGGGCGGCGGAGGAAAGGACGGCGAGGGGAGCGGCCCCGGCGATGGCGCAAACATTCCGAAAAGAGTATGGATCAACCACACGCAAACCACGGAGACAAGACCATGCACGGAGACAACATCCTGAAAGGCGGAAAACTCTATTACGACATTCCCGTCGGCATCCTCTGTCTGGAGTCGCTCTTCCCCAAACCGCGCGGCCACATGCGCAATCCCCTGACCTACAGCTTTCCCACGGTGACGCGGGTGCTGCGCGGCGTGGACATCCCGCGCCTGCTCTTCAACCCCACGCCGGACCTCATCGAGCCCTTCATCCGCGCCGCCAAAGAGCTTGAGGCCGACGGCGTGCAGGCCATCACCGGAAGCTGCGGCTTCATGGCCCGTTTTCAGGATCAGATCGCTTCCGAGCTGACCGTGCCGGTCTTCCTGTCGAGCCTCCTCCAGTTGCCGCTGGTCCGGCTCATGCACGGCCCCAAGGCGACCGTCGGCGTGCTCACGGCCAGCCGTCAGGCCCTGACCGAGGCCCATTTCGCCAACTGCGCCACTCCCATGGACGCCGTCCGCATCCGGGGCATGGAAGGCAAGCCGGAATTCTGGGAAACCATCATCGAAGGCAAGCGCCACGACTTCGACATGGACCGCCTTGAAGCCGAGATCGTCGGTACCGCCGCCGACTTCGCCCGCGAGGAAGCCCTCGACGCCCTCGTCCTCGAATGCACGGACCTCTCCGCCTTCTCCCGGCCCATCCAGCAGGCGACCGGGCTCCCCGTCTACGACATCAATTCCCTCGTCGAATACGCCCACTACGCCGTGTGCCGGAAGGCATACTAGAACAGTTTCCTTTTGAAACGGCTCCGGCCACACGCGTGGGCACGCCACAACATGGCGCAGATTCTGCCAAAAACGACGTTTTTTTGGCAGAATGCCAACATTGACTTTTGTAAAAAATCAACGTTCATCCGCTCCAGATTGTGCCGCCCATGCGGACACCATCGCGATCATCATGGGCATTCCAGACGGCGTGAACGGTGTCTGCGTAATAAAACCACTATCCTGGTACACATGGGACGAGACGCCCCGAACCCGGCCCCGCACAGGGCCGCGCCCGAAAAGCCGGGTGCCGGGCAAGGGCGCGGCGGAACCAGCCGCACCGGGAGGAAAAAGGCATCCGGTCCGGGGAAGGAAACGTAAGGCTCCGTCATGGGAAAGGATGGACCGTTTAGCTCCCCGGCATTGCAGAGGTTTTCACCCCTGTTCGGGCAAGAGGCATCCACAATGCGAAAAGTCTCGTCCGCATGCTTCTGAAATCACAAGGGAAACATATCAAGCCACTGCTCTGACAGGGCCAAACGTAAAAGCCGGAAGGCGGACGGGAACGGGGAAATCCCCGCCTCCGGGCCACGCCTTCCGGCTTCCTGCGTCTCCCCAGCGCCCGGCCACGGTGCCTGAGGGCTGGCCGGGGCGGGGGCTGGTCGGATTTCTTAAAGAAGCGCTTTAAGGTTTACTTCAGGGCTTCGAGGAAGCGGGGAGTCACCCGGCTGCCCTTCATCTTGTCGATCTGTTCGGGCGTGAAGGAGCCGTGCCGGATGGCGAAGTCCACGATGTCGTTGAGGTGCTTCTGCACGCTGCCGCCCGGGGCGAACAGGGCGAGCTGTTCCTCAAGCGTGAACACGGGATGGCTTTCGATGTCCGCGGCGGCCATTTCCGGGGCCAGATCGCGGCCCGTCCATTCCTTATAGAAACGCACGTAGTCGGCGGCCAGCTCCTTGGCCGGGGTGCGACGCATGGCGTCGATGCCCCGCAGGTACATCTTGAGGAAGGCCTGCACCTGTTCGGGATGCTCATCCGCAAACTGACGGTTGGCGACGAGCAGGACGAATTGCGCGAGGCCGCAGTCCTGAGAGGTGGCGGCGGGCTTGAAGCCCTTGGCCTCCGCCTCGTAGGTCAGCGGGGCCCAGAGCGCCACCGCGCCGCCCACGCCGCCCGTAAAGGCGCTCAGGCCCGGGGTGGGCTCCATGTCCCGCAGCTTCACGTCCTTTTCCGAAAGGCCGAGGATGTTCAGCCACGCGTCGAGCAGATAGTGGGCCGAGGTGCCCTTCGGATAGAGGATTTCGGTGCCGCCCACGGTGACCGCCGAGCCGTGCACGCCGGGATAGGCCGGGTTGACGCCCTGCGCGCCGAGGATCGGGCTGTCCGGACGTACGTACACGGCGTTGCCCGCCGATTCGTCGTTGGCTACGGCGATGATGTAGAGATAGTCGCCAAGCGGCGCGGTCAGCGCGGGCACGGACCCGCAGCCCGCTACGGCCCAGTCGTAGGCCGCAAGGCTTTCCATGATGGTCTTGCCGGAATCGAAAGGCATCATGGTCAGATCGAATCCGGCCTCCTTGTCCCAGCCCTGCTGCTTGGCGTACCACGCGACAAAGGTTTCATGCTCGCCCATCCACGCGCTGGAGAGTTTGACGGGCTCGGCCTGCGCGGTGCAGGCGAGGACGGCGGCCAGCGCAAACGCGGCCAGAAGCGGCTTGATACGGCGTATGATCATGCGAATGCTCCGCAAGGGTTCATAAGGGTTAAAGGGCCACGTAAAGGGGCCGCCGAGCGCCCCCGGCTTTCCGGGAAGCCCGGCGATCCTGCTGGAAAAGGCGCGTCCGTCCCGGCGTCCGGACTCCTTCCGGGAAAAGCCCCCGAGGGGACCGCGGGAAAAAACCCCACGCGGCGGGTACGGCAAACCCGCCGCGCGGGGCTCCCCGGGAGGGGCTACATCAGGAGACGGGGCAGGAACATCACGAAGTCCGGCCAGACCGCGATGATGAAGATCAGCAACCAGATCGTGCCCAGATAAGGAAGGGCCTTGGCCGCTACCTGCTCCAGCTTCACGTCGGTGATCTTCATGGTGATGAACAGGTTGGCGCCGAAGGGCGGGGTCAGGAAGCCGGTTTCGCAGCACACCACGAAGAGCACGCCGAGCTGGATCGGATGGATGCCCAGCGAGTTGGTGATGGGCAAAAAGACCGGGGCGAGCACCACGACCATCGCCAGCGTGTCGGCCACGAAGCCGCAGAGGAAGATGAAGAAGGCGATGAGCAGCAGGGTGATCGAGGGGTCCGTGGAGATGGAGGCCAAAAACGCGCCCACGCTCTGCGGGATGTGGTAGAGGGTCAAAAGGCGCGAGAAGGCCATCGAGACACCCACGAGAACCGTAGCCGAACCCGCAAAGGCCGAGGTGCGGATGAGCGCCGAGGAAATGTTCTTCCAGCTCAGCTTGCGGTAGACGAAAAGGCCCACGAACAGCGTCCACAAAACGCCCACTTCGGCGGCCTCGGTGGGGGTGAAAACGCCGCAGTAGATGCCGCCGAGGATGATCACCGGGGTAGCCAGCGCCCACTTGCCGTCCCAGATGGCCTTGAAGAGGCCGAGGATGGAGAAGGTTTCGCCCGTGCCCTTGTAGCCGCGCTTGCGGGCGATGGCGTAGGCGGTCAGGCACATGCTGGTGGTCAGCACGAAGCCGGGGATGAAGCCCGCCATGAACAGCCCGGCGATGGACGTGTTCGCCACGACGCCGTAAATGATCATGGGGTTGCTCGGCGGGATCAGGATGCCGAGGGTGCCGCCCGTGGCGGAAACGGCGGCGGCGTCGTCCTTGCGGTAGCCCGCGCCGATCATCCCCGGTATCATGATGCTGCCGATGGCCGCCGTGGTGGCGGGGCCGGAACCGCTCAGGGCCGCGAAGATCATGCACGCGAGGATGGTCACCATCGCGAGCCCGCCGCGCAGGTTCCCTACGGCCTTCTTGGCGACTTCGATGATTTCACCTGTAATCCCGGCAGGTTCCATGAGGAAGCCCGCCATGACGAAGCCGATGGTGGCGATGAGCGGGAACTGGTCCATGCCGGTATAGAGGTTCTGGGGGATAAACTCCATCGGGAAGGGCATCCCGATCATGGAGATGATGGACGCCAGCCCGATGACGCCGAAAAGCGGCACCCCGAGGAGCATGAAAAAGACGAA
This sequence comes from Candidatus Bilophila faecipullorum, assembly GCA_944326695.1. Taxonomy (GTDB): domain Bacteria; phylum Desulfobacterota; class Desulfovibrionia; order Desulfovibrionales; family Desulfovibrionaceae; genus Bilophila; species Bilophila faecipullorum. The sequence continues at coordinate 69,311 of CALVEZ010000017.1, forward strand.
CGAGATGACGAGCAGCATGGATTAGTCCCCCCTGCCTTGGAAGTGGAGCGTGCGGTTGCGGATGTCGCGCAAAAGCCCCTGAAGCACGCGGAAGGTGGTCAGCGCCATGCTGATGGGGATGATGAGGTAGGCGTACATCACGTTGATTTCAAGCGAGGCGGAAACCTGCTTGAAGCGGGTCATGTTTTCGAGCATCCCGATGCTGTAATAGAACACGAGGATACAGAAGCCCGCGAACGAAAGCTCAGAAACGATGTAGCAGACCTTGACCACCTTGGGGAAACGCTTCTCCAGCAGGTCCATGAGCATGAGGATGCGCAACTGCTCCTTGTGCTTCACGGCGATGGCCACGCCCAGATAGGAGGCCCACACGAAAAGGTAACGGCACAGCTCTTCGATCCATGAAAAGGATTTGCCGAGCAGGAAGCGCGAGAAGACCTCCGTTCCCAGCAAGAGGATCAGCAGGGAAAGCATGATCGAGACGACAAACTCCTCGCCCCATTTGTCAAGCCATTGCAAGCATTTCATAAAACCTCCCGGGGAAAGGGCGGGAGGAAAAGCCCTCCCGCCGGTTGAGCCCTACTTCTTGGCGAGGGCTTCCTTCTTGGCGAGCACGATGTCCATGACCGCCTTGCCCTTTTCGGCGTTGCCGTCGCCGATGACTTCATAGCACTTGGGCCACGCGGTACGGCCAAGGCGCGTCCATTCGGGCAGGTCTTCGACCACGCCGAGCAACTCCATGCCGTGCTGCTGCATCAGCTTGTCGTCGGTTTCGAGCATTTCGGCCACCTTGGTGCGCTCGTAATACATGGCTTCCTTGCCGGCGCGGATGAGGGCTTCGCGCGCCTGCTCGGGCAGGCTCTGAAGCCAGCGTTCGCCGACGATGAAGTTGCAGCTGTGCACCGAGTAGTTGATCTGGGTGGCGTACTTCTGCGCTTCGTAGAACTTCAGGGTGACCACGTTGTTGAAGCAGCCTTCCTGACCGTCCACCACGCCCTGCTGGAGCGCGTTGAAGGTTTCGGAGAAGGCCACGGCCGTGGGCTCAAGGCCAAGCGCCTTGAAGGTGGAGACCATCAGCGCGTTCTGCGGGGTACGAATCTTGATGCCCTTGGCGTCGGCGAGCTTGCGCACCGGATGCTTGGCGCTGGTGGTCAACTGGCGGTAGCCGATGTCGAGGATGCAGAGCAGGCGGCAGCCGCCTTCCTTGATGGCCCATTCGTTGTTCTGTTCCCACATGGCGTCGACGAGGGCGCGGAACTCTTCAAGCGACTCAAAGAGATAGGGCATGTTGACCCAGCCGCAGGAAGGCGCGAAGGGCGCGTAGTTGTTGGTGGCGAGGTTGGAGATGTGGATGGTGCCGAGCTGGATGCCGCGCACGGTTTCCTGCTCGTCGCCAAGCTGCATGCTCGGGAAGAACTGGAAGTCGAAGGCGTTGTCCGAGTACTGCTGGGCCAGTTCCACGAATTTGTTGTAGAAGACGTTGGTGTAGTTCTGGGGGTTGGCGTCCACCGACGAGGCGACGATGACCGGGATTTTGGAAGCGGCCTGCGCCGGGGCGAGGGTAAGCCCGAAGGCGGCGAGGCCGAGCAGGCAGGCGACGAAAAGTTTTTTCATGACATCCTCCTTGACAGGTTGAAGGGAAGGGCCGCGATGTTCACGTCCCGCAAGGCCCTTCCCGGAAAAGCGGCCCAAGCGCGGCGGAAATTCCGCCCTACTTCCTGGCGAGGGCTTCCTTCTTGGCGAGCACGACGTCCATGACCGCCTTGCCCTTTTCGGCGTTGCCGTCACCGATGACCTCGTAGCACTTGGGCCACGCGGTACGGCCAAGGCGCACCCACTCGGGCAGGTCTTCGACCACGCCGAGCAGTTCCATGCCGTGCTGCTGCATGAGCTTGTCGTCGGTTTCGAGCATCCCGGCGACCTTGGTGCGCTCGTAATACATGGCTTCCCGGCTGGCGCGCACGAGGGCGTCGCGGGCCTTTTCGGGCAGGCTCTGGAGCCAGCGCTCGGCGGCGATGATGTTGGCGCTGTGCACGGAGTAGTTGATCTGGGTGGCGTACTTCTGCGCTTCGTAGAACTTCAGGGTGACCACGTTGTTGAAGCAGCCTTCCTGACCGTCCACCACGCCCTGCTGGAGCGCGTTGAAGGTTTCGGAGAAGGCCACGGCCGTGGGCTCAAGGCCAAGCGCCTTGAAAGTGGAAACCATCAGCGCATTCTGCGGGGTACGAATCTTGATGCCCTTGGCGTCGGCAAGCTTGCGTACTGGGTGCTTGGCGCTGGTGGTCAACTGGCGGTAGCCGATGTCAAGGATGGAGAGGATGCGGCAACCGCCTTCCTTGACCGCCCATTCGTTGTTCTGGTCCCACATGGCGTCGACGAGGGCGCGGAACTCTTCAAGCGTGTCAAAGAGATAGGGCATGTTCACCCAGCCGCAGGACGGGGCGAAGGGCGCGTAGTTGTTGGTGGCGAGCATGGAAATCTGGATGGTGCCAAGCTGCATGGCACGCACAGTCTCCTGCTCGTCGCCAAGCTGCATGCTCGGGAAAAGCTGGAACTCGAAGGCGTTGTCAGAATACTGCTGGGCCAGCTCCACCAGTTTCTTATAGGTGACGTTCATGTAGTTCTGATCGCTGGTGTCCACCGACGAGGCCACGATGACCGGAATTTTGGCGGCGGCCTGCGCCTGTCCCGCCACGAGGCCGCACAGGGCCGCGCACATAAGGCAAAGGATGAAAAGTTTTTTCATACTAACCTCCTTGAAGGGGTTACGGCAGGGCTTCCCCCGCCCTGATCCGCCGGGCCCTGCGGCGGGAAGCCGCGGCTCCCGCGGATCGGTTTCGCGGATCGCTTTCAGGGACGGCCCCCGCCCGCGAGGAAGCGCAACGCGTCCTCAAGCACCGATGCCCCCAAAGCGAGGTGCTCGGGCGCGGTGTCTTCCTGCGGGCAATGGCTGAGGCCCTTGATGCTCGGAACGAACAGCAAGCCCGCCGGCACGCGGCGGCCCATGCTTGCGGCGTCGTGAGCGGGACCGCTTTTCATGAAAAGCGGCTGGACACCCCGCTTCCCGGCGGCAAGCCGGAACGCTTCCCCGATCTCGGCGGCCATAGGCACGCCGCCGCTCGCGGAAAGCCGGACAAGGTCCAAAACGAGCCCGCGGGATTCGGCCACGGAACGCGCCATCGCTTCGATGCGCTTCCAGCCTTCCTCCAGCACGGACACGTCCACATGGCGTATGTCGATGGTGAACGTCACCGTATCGGGGACCACGATGCCCACGTTGGGGCTACAGGCCATCTCCCCGACGGTGCAGGAAAAATCTTCGGGCAAAACGCCGTCTTTCCACAGGCCCTCCATGCGGTGGGCGATCTCCGCGAAGCCCGCGGCGGGATCGCGGCGTCCCTGCATGGGGCTGGCCGCGTGGTCGGAACGGCCCCGCAGGGTGAGCCGGTGCAGGCGCATCCCGGAAATGGCGGTGACGATGCCGAGGGGCACGCCCGCCTTTTCAAGCTCGCCGCCCTGCTCGATGTGCACTTCGAGAAAAGCGCGGACCCGGGCCGGATCGAGACATTCCTCGGGCAGGCGGTCCGGGTCGAGCCCGAAGGCCCGCAGCTTGTCGTAGGCGCTCCCTTCGGCATTGGAGAGGGCGCGCAAATCATCCGGCCCGATTTCCCCGGCCAGCCCCTTGCTTCCAAGGCAGGTGGGACCGAAATTCGAGCCTTCCTCTTCCGCAAAGGCGATGAACTCCACGTCGCAATCGGGCGTGAACCCTTCGTCGTGGAAGGAACGCAGGGCCTCAAGGGAGGCAACCACGCCGTAGGTGCCGTCATAGCGTCCGCCGTGACGCACGGTGTCGAGGTGCGAACCCGTGAGCAGGGCCGGGGCGTCGGTCCTGCCCTTCAAGCGGGCGTGGAGATTGCCCATGCCGTCGCTCCACGGCTCAAGCCCGATGGCCCGCAGCTCGCGTTCCAGAACGCGGCGCGCGGCGCGGTCGGCCTCGGACCATGAAAAACGGGTGATGCCTTCGCCGGGCGTGGCGTTGCAGCCCGCCAATTCCTCAAGGGTAGCCAGTAAACGTTCGGCCCGCATGGACAACCTCCGGCACGGAAAAAAGCCTTTCCGTTTCAGCGGAGGGCGGCGCGGCCCGACGGCGGGCGCCCGCTCTCCACTTCCATTTCCTCTCACATTCCCCTCACCAGCCGCCGGAACGGACTCCCGCCGCGCGGCCTCCCCACCAGTCAAAAGTCTTAGGAAGAGGAGGGGTGGGGGTCTGGGGGAGGGGAGGAGGAAGC